>CAYPKP010000006.1:25941-88179 GCA_964411345.1 uncultured Rikenella sp.
CCAGGGTTCGAGTCCCTGCAACCCGATCACGGAATACCGCCGATAGATGCGGTATTTTTTCATATATTTATATCAACCTCTTTAAGCAATTAATTCTGAAATCATGATAAGACCAATCATCCTGTTATTATTAATTCTGACCACTGCAGCCATGTCAGCCCAGGATAACGCACCCGCACTGCCATGCCAGCTCGAAGAGCTCACCTCTCCACAGTTTGCTGAAGCGATGGAGCTTTCGGGAGGAGTATGCATAATTCCTCTCGGCATTATCGAAAAGCATTCCAGGCATCTGCCTCTCGGTACCGATCTCTATGAGGCACGTGCCGCCGTCATCTCGGCAGCCCGAAAAGAGTATGCAGTCGTTTTCCCGCCCTACTATGCAGGACAGATATTCGAGGCGAAGCATCAGCCGGGAACCATTGCCTACAGCAATGACCTGATATGGCAGATGCTGGAGGAGAGCTGCGAGGAGCTGTCACGAAACGGAATGAAAAAGATCATCCTCTTCAACGGACACGGCGGGAGCACCTATTTCCTGCAATATTTCTGCCAGTCGCAACTGGCAGAGAGAAAGGACTATGTGGTTGTTCTCTTCCAACCGGGAGCCGATCCCGATTATGACAAGGAGATAAACGCGATGAAGAAGGCGAAGCTGGATGGCCATGCCGGAGAGGAGGAGACGGCGATGATGTCATATATCAGGCCTGACCTGGTTCATCCTGATGTCATCGGCCAGGAATCGGGTGCTGACCTCAGAAGGCTGTCGCAGATGCCCAACGCCTTTACAGGCATTCACTGGTATGCAAGGTATCCCAACCATTTCGCAGGAGACTTCATGGAACCCAACACCAGGCTCGGAGAGCTACTTATTGAAAAGGATGCCGAACAGCTGGCCGCCCTTATACGTTATCTCAAGAACAACAATGACATAGAGCAACTACAGGATGAGTTCTTTGACCTGAGCGAGGCTCCTGTTAAAGCCAGGTGAGAATAAACCTGTCTGAGCAGGAACCAGGTAAAGATTTTAATCAGACCATTTTTTGCAAGTGCTACTCCACCGGAAAAATAAAAACTCAATCGGATGAAAAGAAGAAGGTTTATTGCTGCTGCAGCTGCTGCCGTACCGGCCATCACCCTGTTCCCCGCGGATCTGTCGGGAATATCCAGGCAGACGGTACCGGGAAAGCTTGAGAAAAGATCCCTTGGCAGGACCGGAGAGATGCTCTCCGTAATAGGGTTCGGAGGGATCGTGGTTATGAATGCGACCCATGCAGAAGCCTCTGAGCGGGTCAGGAAGGCAATAGATTCCGGGGTCAACTATTTTGATGTGGCCCCCTCATACGGTGATGCGGAACTAAAGCTGGGTCCTGCTCTTGAACCCTACCGGAAAGATGTTTTCCTGGCTTGCAAGACCACCATGAGAACAAGGGCCGAAGCCCGGAAGGAGCTGGAACAATCGCTCCAGAACATGCGCACAGATCACTTCGATCTTTACCAGCATCATGCGGTGACGGAGCTGAAGGATGTTGACACCCTGCTTGGTCCGGGAGGTGCTATGGAAGCTTTCCTGGAGGCAAGAGAAGCCGGAAAGATACGGTTTATAGGGTTCTCGGCACACTCCGTTGAGGCTGCCATGGCTCTGATGGAGAGGTTTGACTTTGACACCATACTCTTTCCGTTCAATTATACCGCTTGGCATGCCGGCAACTTCGGGCCGCAGGTGATGCAGAAAGCCAGGGAGAAGAACATGGGTATCCTGGCCCTGAAGGCAATGGCAAGAGGCCCGTGGCCTGAGGGTGCGGACCGGTCGGCCTGGCCCAAATGCTGGTATGAGCCTCTTCATACAGAAGAAGATATTATCATGGGGTTGCGGTTTACCCTCTCGCATCCGGTGACAGCAGCTATCCCACCGGGAGATGAAACCCTCTTCATGCAGGCACTGGGTCTTGCTGACAGGCTGAAGCCCCTGGACAGTTCAGAGGTGCTCGAAATAAAAGAGAAGGCCCTCAGGGGAATCCCGCTCTTCAGGGCCTGAGCCATACATGCCGTGGCCGCACCTGGCCGCAATCCGGCCTGGCAAAGCGCCGCCTCACGGTCTCTTCCTGATCAAAGTTTAACTGACCGTAAGATACGGCTTGCTATTTGACACGATTCTGCCGGTCATCGGTTAAGAAGACCTCAATTTATGATACTGATATGCCGGTTTGTTGCTGAGTGTCACTCTGCTATTTCTGGAAATCGAGTTTGCCCTGCATAGCCTTGCTGAAAAAGATGCCACCGTCGGTCAGCTCATAATTCCACGACTTCAGCATCTGCGGCCACCATTCGGGATCGTATATCCAGCACATCCAGCTTATGCCGCGCTCTTCGAGGAATCGGATGATGCGATTGCCATAATCCTGGTAATCAGGCGATGCCATATCCGTATGCAGCCCGAACTCCGTGGCTACCACAGGCACAAAAGCGGCAGCAAATGCGAAGTTCTCCTCCCACCTGGGCTCCCACGGCTGACCTCGTTTAAAGGCATAAGGGTGTGTCACATAGCCTATGCCTTCGGCATTTACCGGGTCATCGCGGAGAGGGGAGAGGTCATAGGCCCAGTCGAGCCCAGCCACCAGCGGTATGGTCTCATTGTCATAAGCCCTTATAAGGCTTATCATCTGCTCATTAAGCTTTTTCCACTCCGTCCAGGGCAGTGAACCCAGTTCACCTCTGTAGATGGTGGGCTCATTGAAGAGCTCGTAGAAGGCAACGGTATTATGCCCGGCGAAGTTGCGTGCAATGGTTCTCCAGAATTCGAAGGTCTCGGTTTTGGTTGTGTTGTACATCGGATCCTGGAAGAGCTCCATCCATAGATTCCCGATGGAATGCCAGTCGATTATCACATACATGCCCAGGTCGGTGCACCACTCCACCGCTTCCCGCAGAAGTGCAACGTATTCTTCGGGAGTACGTTCGCGCCAGGCAACGGGGTGTACAGGGATGCGGACGATCATGGCGCCGGTCTTCCTGACCTGCTCGAAATGAGCCTTGCTCCAGTGTCCCTGCCGTTCGATCTTGTCGGGGTCGGAGATCGACACTCCGCGGAACAGCACATTCTCTCCGTCCGGAGTGACGAATTTGTTGCCCTGCACCTTTATCAGGGGGAGGTTCTTTGCCTTCGGGTCAGGATCCGGACGTGACGTCGGGTCACCGAAATACCATGGTTTGGCGTCCTGGGCGGCCAGAACCGTTGATGCAATGAATGTTATAAGCAGAAAAACAGGGAAAAGCAGTTTTGTTTTCATCTTGTTATCTGGTGTTGTTGATACATCAGTGAATTACAGGATATGAAAATAGCAAATCCGCTATTGCAATCAAAATGCCCGGCTAAAGGAACAAGCACCTTAAAACAAAAATCAACCGTCAGTGTTATCCTTATAACGCAATATAAAGTCATGAAAAACATTAAGATCGCTTTTTTTGATGCCAAACCTTATGATATCGAATCATTCAACGAGGTTAATCTTGCTTACGGTTTTACAGTCAAATATTTCAAATTCCATCTGACCTCTGACAACGTTGTGCTTGCGCAGGGGTATGATGCGGTGGTCATCTTTGTGAATGACACCGTTGACTCCGGAATGATCATGAAGCTTAAGGAATACGGTGTGAAGCTCATAGCCCTCCGTTCGGCAGGATTCAACAACGTCGACCTTAAAGCGGCGCTGAACAATATCACTGTCGCACGGGTGCCTGCATATTCGCCCCACGCCATTGCGGAGCATACAGTGGCACTCATGCTGACGCTGAACCGTAAGGTTCACAGGGCATACTTCCGTACAAGGGATACCAACTTTGCCCTGAACGGGCTCCTGGGCTTTGATATGTATGGCAAGAGTGCAGGTGTGATAGGCACCGGAAGGATTGGAAGGGCGCTGGTAAAGATCCTGCGGGGGTTCGGTATGGAGGTGCTGCTCACCGACAACTACCCGGACGCCTCTTTTGCTGCGGAGACTGAAAGCAGTTATGTAAGCCTGGAGGAGCTTTACAGGAGGTCAGATATAATTTCGCTCAACTGCCCGCTGACGAAGGAAACTGAGTACATGATCAACACCTCGTCAATTGGCATGATGAAGAGAGGAGTGATGCTCATCAATACCGGTCGCGGCAAGCTGATCAGGACTGCCGACCTGATAGAGGGGCTAAAGAGCGGGCAGATAGGGTCTGCCGGGCTTGATGTCTACGAGGAGGAGAGCCAGTTCTTCTTCGAGGATCTCTCCGACAGGGTGCTGGCTGATGATGTGCTGGCGCGGCTTCTGACATTCAACAATGTGATAATCACCTCGCACCAGGGCTTCTTCACCCGCGAGGCCATCCGCAACATCGCAGAGACCACACTTAAGAACATTGATGATTTCTTCGCAGGTCGCAAGCTGTTAAACGAGGTCTGCTACAACTGCCCTAACTGATCCGACTGGCAGAGGTGATGCTGTGCCGTCTGCGATGGGTCAGTATCCGGACAGACATTGGAAGAGACGCCTCGCCTCAGAAGTTCCCCCTTATATCGTTTAGCAAAACAACAGAGGGGGTCACGCTGTCAACGTGTCCCCCTCTTTAATCAATCGTCTTACCAGGTAACTGCTACTTCACGGCTTCCTTGTAGAGCTCAGCCACCTTGTTCCAGTTTACCACGTTCCAGAAGTTGCCTGCATATTCAGCCCTGCGGTTCTGATACTTCAGATAGTAAGCATGCTCCCACACATCGAGCCCGAGGATCGGTGTGCCGCGCTTGGCAGCCACGTCCATAAGCGGATTATCCTGGTTTGGGGTCTGGGAGATGAAGAGTTTGCCGTCTGCATCAACTGCCAGCCATGCCCATCCGCTTCCGAACTGTGTCTTGGCGGCATTTTCGAATTCGGCTTTGAACCTGTCAAATGATCCGAAGGTTTTGTTTATCGCATCCATCAGGGCGCCCTCAGGCTGTCCGCCTGCATCGGGGCCCATCACCTGCCAGAAAAGCATATGGTTAAAATATCCGCCTCCGTTGTTTCGGATAGCTGCCGGAAATGAACTCACCTTTGCAAAAATGTCTTCCAGCGAAAGATGATCAATCTTGTTTTCCGTTGCTGCCTTTACAAAGTTGTCGAAATATGCCCGGTGATGCTTTGTATAATGAATCTCCATCGTCTGGGCGTCAATGTAGGGCTCCAGCGCACTGTATCCGTACGGGAGCTCCGGGAATGTGTATCCTTGTGCCATAGTTCTGTTGTTTACTGTTATGAGACTGAAAATTAAAGTGATTAATAAAAGCGCTTTTGTTTTCATTGTTTTGTTGTTTTATTTGATAAACATTGTCATTGAAGATTTGTTCACAACCTCACTTTTAATAAATTTGAAAAGATTTAGACAGCCTGATAAGGTAAAGTTACGAAATACTAAAAACTAATATCATGAAATGGCAGGGACGTCGCGGCAGTGACAACATTGAAGACCGCAGGGGCATGAGTACCGGCACCAAAGTCGTTGGCGGAGGTATTGGCACGCTGGTGATTGTATTGCTGGTAATGCTTCTGGGAGGTGATCCGCAGAGTGTTATTGAGCAGATGGACCCCGGCATGGCCACCGGTCCTTATGAATCTTCAGAGGCTGAAGACCAGATGGCGCAGTTTGTCTCAGTGGTGCTGGCTGATGTTGAGGATGTCTGGGCTGAGATCTTCAGGCAGTCCGGGGCTACTTACCGCGAACCCACGCTGGTGCTTTTCCGTGACCAGGTGCAGTCGGCCTGCGGATACGCCACCGCCGCCAGCGGACCTTTTTACTGTCCCGCTGACATGAAGATATACATAGACCTGAGTTTCTGTGATGATCTGGCAAACAAATACGGTGCACAGGGTGATTTTGCCATCGCCTACGTTATTGCTCACGAGGTGGGGCATCACGTACAGAATCTTCTCGGCATTCTGGATGAGGTCTCCAGGGAGCGCCAGCGTCTGAGCGAGGTGAGGGCCAACCAGCTTACCGTCAGGCTCGAGCTGCAGGCCGACTTCTTTGCAGGTGTATGGGCACACCATGCCAGCAGGATGTTCAACAGCCTCGAGGAGGGAGACATAGAAGAGGCACTCAACGCCGCGGCCTCCATCGGTGATGACGTTCTGCAGAAAAAATACCAGGGCCGGGTGATTCCCGACACCTTCACCCACGGCACTGCCGCCCAGCGTTCAAGCTGGCTCCGCAAGGGATGGGTGACAGGTGATGTTTCCCAGGGGGACACCTTTTCAGCCGCCATTTAAGTTGCGTCGAACCACCTCAATGAATAGTGGCTGAACCTTTAGTCCGGGATCAGACACCTTCAGACTTAACGTTAAACTATGCTCTGCTTCTTCTACCCGGAAGGAAAGAGCTAATCTTTTCTGATGAAAATTATCTGGAAGTATCTCAAACCGTTCAAGGGCCTGCTGTTTCTTTCGATGGGTCTCGCAGCCATATCGCAGGTTCTTGAGCTTATCGACCCCATCATCTTTGGGAAGATTATTGACCTCTATGCTGTAAACACCGACGGCCGGACAGAAAGTGAGCTTATCACAGGTGCCCTCAGGTTGCTGGCCCTTGCCGTAGGCATAGCCCTTGCCGCAAGGCTCGCACGGGCTTTTAAAGAGTATGTCACCCGGCTGGTAGTCCAGAAATTTGGCTTGTCGGTATTCGATGAGGGCCTGAAGCACACGCTGAGGCTGCCATATCACGAATTCGAGGAGACCAGCAGCGGTCACGTGCTCTCTGTACTGCAGAAAGTCAGAAATGATAACGAGAGGTTTATAACATCTTTCATCTCCACCCTCTTTACCACCTTCGTTGGCATTGCATTCCTGATATGGTATTCAGTCACTAAAAGCTGGATGCTGATACCTGTTTTTCTGATTGGAGTCGTGGTTCTTGGAGGGATGACCGGACTTCTGAGCAGCAAGATCAAAACGATACAACGCTCCGTCGTTCGGGAAACCAACAAGATGGGTGGCTCAATAACGGAATCGCTGAGGAATATCGAACTGGTCAAGAGCCTGGGACTGACCTACCCGGAGATCAGGAGGCTGAAGGGATTCACCAGGAATATTTTCGACCTGGAGATAAGCAAGGTTAAGAAGATCCGTACACTTACCTTTCTTCAGAGTTCAGTATTGCTATTACTGAAAGAATCCATTCTTTTCATACTGCTGTGGCTTATATTCCGCGATTTGCTTACCACAGGCGAACTGATATCCATGCAATTCATCTCCACCCGGATCCTCTTCCCTTTGCAGGACCTCGGAAGTATTATCCTTGCATACCGTGAAGCTGAGGCCTCGCTGCAGATCTTCGGCGACCTCATGAAGAAGGAGCCTGAGTACCGGCCGGAAGAACCCGTCGAAATAGGAGATATTGAAAACCTCAGCTTTGACCGGGTAACATTCCGTTATAAAAACGCCGTTACTGATGCCATTGAGGACCTCTCATTCAGTGCCCGCAGAGGCGATTCCATAGCCTTCGTAGGACCGTCAGGCTGCGGCAAGTCGACGCTGGTGAAGCTTCTGGTAGGACTATATACTCCGACAGAAGGCACCATCTTTTATGACGGAGTACCTGCCCGGGATATAAGGTACAACAGGATGCGCCGGCAGCTGGGATTTGTGACGCAGGACACGCAGCTCTTTTCGGGCACCATCAGGGAGAACCTTCAGTTTGTCAAGCCGGATGCAACGGATGAGGAGATCTGTGAAGCATTGAGGAGAGCATCGGCCCTGAAGCTGGTGGAGAGCTCCCCGAACGGTCTTGACACCCTTCTCGGCGAGGGAGGTAAGATGGTCTCGGGAGGTGAGAAGCAACGGTTGGCCATCGCCAGGGCGCTGATCCGCAATCCCCGTATCCTGATCTTTGACGAGGCCACTTCGGCGCTCGATTCCATTACAGAGGAGGAGATCACCGGTACACTGAGAGAGGTGTCAGCCGGAAAACAGCAGATCACCCTGCTGATAGCTCACCGGCTCTCCACCATCATGCATGCTGACCGCATTTATGTCCTGGAAAAGGGAAAGATAATCGAGGAGGGGACTCATGATATCCTGCTGAGCAAAAAGGGCCTCTACTATGCCATGTGGAGGCAGCAGATAGGGGAGAGGATCACTGTTCCGGCAGCCGCCCCCGGGAGGGAAAATTTTGTCACGGAGAAATTTACAGACGGGCTGCAGGATTTTGACGGCCGCGGTCAATGAGCCTCCCGCTGCCGGGGCGGTGATCAGTTCTTCATGCTCACAGGTTGCCCGGTAGCTTCAAGGACATTCCACCAGAGCTCACCGCCGATATCTATCTTTTTTCGTTTTGCCACTGTGACAGGGATAGGTACAAGTGTAAACCTGTCATTCCAGAATCCCGCCACGAAATCAGTCTTGCCGGCCATGGCGGCATGGACGGCATTCTGTGCCAGCAGGCTGCAGAACTTGCTGTCGTTGGCGATGGCAGGTGCACTGCGGATAATATAGCTCGGGTCAATATATTTTATTGAATGGGGGAAGCCTGCAGCCGTGAATTCCTCCTTTATCTTCTGCTTGAGAAAGACGCCTATGTCCCTGAACCTGAGATTACCGGAAGCATCTTTCTCATTGTTCTCCTGACCGAACAGATCCTGACCAGCCCCCTCGGCCACAACCACCACTGCATGATGCCTCTCCTCCAGCCGTTTTCGCAGCACACTCAGGAATCCCATAGGACCATGCAGGTCAAAGGGAAGCTCAGGCACCAGGACGAAATTAACCTCCTGGATGGCCAGCGCAGCACTGGCGGCTATAAATCCCGACTCCCGGCCCATCAGCTTGACCAGGGCTATGCCGTTATAGGCCCCGGCAGCTTCATTGTGGGCGTGCCTGATGACATCATTGGCGATTGAGAAGGCCGTCTCAAATCCGAATGACTTCTGTATCAGGTCGATATCATTGTCAATTGTCTTCGGGATGCCTGCCACGGCTATCTTCAGCTTCCTCTTTTTTATCTCCTCATGTATGGCATGAGCTCCGCGCAGGGTGCCGTCACCGCCTATGCAGAAGAGGATGTTGAGGTTCATTATCTCTATGGTGTCTACCATCTTGCTAACCTCCTGGTGACCGCGCGAGGTGCCGAGGATGGTCCCGCCGGTGAGGTGGATATAGTTTACCAGAGAAGGTGTAAGTTCAATCACCGGATGGTTGTAGTCGCAGTTAAGACCTTCATAGCCATAACGTATCCCTACTATCCTGTTTACCCCGTACCTGTAGTAGAGCTGGTTGAAGAGACTGCGGATGACGTTGTTCAGCCCGGGACACAGACCGCCGCAGGTGACAATGCCAACCTTTGTCTTGGCCGGTTCGAAGAAGATCTTCTCCTTCGGTCCGGCCTTCTCAAACGAAATGGGTGTCTGGTCGTTCCCGCGGTACCTGTTGAAGCTCTCCAGGGAGACATCGTAGAGAACCCTCTCGTCCTCGCCGACGAATTTATATACCGGGCTTCCGGGCTTCCGGTTCTGCTTCAGGGGAGAGGTCACATTGCCCCTGCCGAGGGTGGAAACGATGAAATCTTCGTATTTCATGGCTGTCTGGAAAAATCGGATTTATTGACCGGCAGCTTGTCAGAGTCTGCAGGCAACCTCAAATATAGTGAAATTTCCCGACGGCAGGGGCGGAACGCTCCGGCTGCATTGCAGGCACAAGAGGCGCTGATGCCGGGTTTTTGCGAAAATATTCTGCCGCATCAGGGATAATTGACCGTCGACTCATTCATCAATCATTGCCCCGTCCGTAAAATTTGATATTTTTCGACGCGAAACCCGGAGCTCTGTCACCCCCGTTATGAATGACGATCCGGAAGTGAGAAATGGCAGTAATTGAAACAATAGATCAAACGGCTATTGCATGGAAAGAATATTGGCTAATTCATTGAACAGATTCATAAGCATTGTGGAGAGGGGAGGCAACGCGCTTCCTCATCCTGCCGCCCTGTTCGGAATCCTGGCTCTCCTGGTCCTTGTCATCTCATTTGTCGGGCACCTGCTGAACTGGCACGGGATAAATCCCGCAAACGGAGAAACGGTAACTGTCATTAACCTGATATCGGTGGAAGGATTGCACCGCATACTTCTCGATATGGTGGAAAACTACGTAGGTTTTGCCCCTCTCGGAATAGTGATGGTTGCCATGCTGGGGATCGGGGTGGCCGAAAGCAGCGGGCTGATCAAATCTGCGATCAACGCCCTGCTGATACGGGCTCCCCGTCACTGGGTAACCTTCATCGTAGTTTTTTCAGGCATTATGTCCAATATAGCCTCCGACCTGGGGTACCTGGTCATAATCCCACTGGCAGGAGTAATATTTCATTCCCTGGGCCGTCATCCCGTTGCAGGGATGTCAGCTGCTTTTGCCGGCGTCAGCGGAGGTTTCAGCGCCAACCTGCTGATCGGGACCATTGACCCGTTGCTGGGCGGCCTCTCTACCGAGGCAGCAAGGATAATAGACCCGCAGTACTATGTGATGCCTACGGCCAATTACTACTTCATGGCCGTATCGACTGTCGTTATTACCCTGGCAGGCACCTGGGTCAACAATGCATTCGTAGAACCGCGACTGGGGAAGTACACCGGCGACGTGATATCCGAACCCATAACCAGGCTCACCCCGGACGAGAAAAAGGGACTTAAAAGGGTTTTGATCACTTTGCTTCTATGGATAGTTCTCTTTGCTGCCGGGCTTATACCCGATCACGGCTTCCTGCGCGGAGAAGACAACTCTGTCCTGCACTCACCGCTTCTCAAGGGCTTCATTGCCGTTCTCTTCCTGGTGGCCGTCAGCTGTGGCATTGTATACGGGTACACAACCAAGACCTTCAGGAAGCATGATGATGTGATAAATGGCATGAGTGCCAGTTTCAAATCTCTTGTCGCCTTCCTGATACTTGTTTTTTTTGCATCTCAGTTTGTCGCCTGGTTCAAATGGAGCAACCTCGGGTTGATACTCGCAGTCAAGGGTGCCCATATCCTTCAAAACATGGATATAGGCCTGATTCCCCTGGTCATTCTGTTTACTCTGTTCAGTGGTTTCATCAATCTGTTTATGGGCAGCGCCTCCGCGAAATGGGCAATACTTGGCCCGGTATTTATCCCGATGTTCATGCTGCTCGGGTATTCGCCGGAACTTACACAGGCAGTATTCCGCGTAGGTGACAGCATTACGAACATAATCTCACCCATGATGAGCTTCTTTGCCCTGATTATCGTCTATTATCAGAAATACGACTCCAGGGCAGGCATCGGCAGCCTTATCGGAACCATGCTTCCCTATTCATTCGTGTTCTTCATAGCATGGACATTATTGCTGATACTGTGGATCGTGGCAGGATTGCCACTGGGGCCCGAGGCAGGTCTTTTCTATCAGGCAGGTTAGGGGGAGAGTAAACTGTAAGGGGAGTGAATCCATTGCCCTCCTGATATCTGGAAATCTTTGCCGAGAATCGAATAGTTTTTATAATCTAAGGCCTTTGCGCCAGGAATTTGACATAAATTTACATTCTGTTTTGGAGGCAGCTGAGTTCTTTTTCGGACAGTAGCATAATAATGCCTCATCACTTTGGGTATCCGTTAATAGGAGGGGATTATGATTAAGAATTCGTTCAGATGGATTGCCTCGCATCAGGTAGCATCTTTCTTCATTATCACATTCCTGATAACATGGGGTCTGGGATTCTCATACATAGCGGTGATGCGCGAAAAGTATCTCTTCCTGCCATTGATGTTTCTTGCAACATGCGGACCCGGACTTGCCGGAATTATAGTTGCATGTATCACACACTCAGGGACGGAGCCGGAGAGGAAACGTTTTTCGTGGCTTGCTTTTCTCATCTCATGGATTGTTGTGACTACGGTCTTTATTGCAAATCAGTATTTCGTCAACAAGGGGCCCGTGTCCGCACCACTTGTGGTCCTGGTAGTTGTCTCAGCGCTTCCGGTTGCATTCATAGTGAATCTTGTCTATACCCGTTACCCGGTGGTGCAGGGTTTCAGGCTGAAGTCACACACATCCGGTGTCAGGATACTCTGGGTCACAGTTGCGTTCCTGGTTTTTCCTCTTCTGACAATAATTACGGCTCTGACGGGTAAGTTGCTGGGCCACGAGTCCCCGTCACTTTCCTCTCTGCCGGCAACAGGTTTTGGCCTGGTCCTGTTGTTTAGTGTGAAATTCCTGTCACAGTTCTTTTACTTCAACGGAACCGGTGAAGAAGTTGGATGGCGGGGGTTCGTGCTTCCAAGGCTACAGTCCCGGACCAGTCCTCTTATTGCGGGCCTGTTATTGGCTCTGTTTTGGGTGCCCTGGCATCTTTTTCTCTGGATCGGGGAGGGAAGAGATGTGATGACCTTTTCATTCTGGATCAGTTCATACCTGCTTCACGTACCTTCAGGGATAATTCTCTGCTGGTGTTATAACCGGAGTCGTGGCAGCGTACTTGCAGCAGGTGTTGCCCATGCATCTGCAAACACAGTTGTCGCGTTTGTTCAGCCCGTTGAGCCGAATATCATGATTATAGTTTTCTTTGTATTCACTGCAGCAATAGTCATGGTTGACAGGATGTGGAGACGGCTACCCGAAGAACATCCTGCAGTGCAAAAAACGATTTAATATGGATACACAAAGTCAGCGTATAGCCAAAATGACCTTTTCGTCTGTCTGGCCTATGTACCTGGCGAAGGTGCAGAAAAAAGGCAGGACGAAGGAAGAGTTGCACCGGGTAATAGAATGGTTAACAGGCTTTGACGGCATCAGGCTGCAGGATCTCATAGATGAAAATGTAACCTTTGAGACTTTCTTTCAGAGAGCCTCACTGAACCGAAATGCACATCTCATCACCGGGTTGATTTGCGGTTACCGGATTGAGGAGATAGAGGATCCCCTGATCCGCCAGGTAAGGTATCTTGACAAGCTGGTTGATGAGCTGGCAAGAGGGAGAAAGATGGAGAAGATCCTGCGGCAATAAAACAATGAATCTCAAAGAGACAACCTTTATCATAGCTTTCTCCCTCAACACTTTCACACCTGCCTTGAATAGCGTTGATGATGGACGATTGATTCTGCTGATGGGTTTCCCGGCGGCCTGTACACTCTTGACTTTGGTATAATATTGGATTAACTTTGATGTCAATGCGGGCAAATGACCTGCATTAAAATGCACTGACCATTTTCCCCTTTGTTCTTATCATGCCGGGGTTGTTGACATAAGCCTTCATCCAGTGAAACGAGCATGTTTCATTTTGTCGTCTGTAAAGGTGATTTTGCTCTCGGCAATCCTTCACCTGGCAAATCCGTATACACGGGATATTTCAGCACAGGAGGACGTAAAAACACATCGTTTCTTTTTTATTCCTGGTGGAGCCTATTTCAGCAAATACTCTCCGAATGCATTTACCCTGACTTACTGCAGTATTATGAATGAATTTCTGGGTGAGGATTTTACGATCATTGATGAACCTGTCAGCAAGTCAAGTATCAATAATGTGGTATGGGCACTCAGCAGGGGACAGAAACCTATGAGGAAGCCCGAAAAGAACAAGAAATCAGGGATTGCTTTCGTGAAGATAATGGAGGGTCTTCATGATGATACTTCAGATATCAGCATTGTGTCATCAAGTTTCAGTACCGCCCTGACAGCACAGGTTGGGATCATGCTGGCGGACTTTTTCAGCAGGACCGGCAAGGAAGGTCCTGGTATTAACCTGGTTATGGGTGCGAGTATGGTCTCAAAGTCATCAGAGCTTTACTGGAGGCTTGAAGAACTGCAGAACGAGGGAAGGATTACCTCCATTGTGTACGATGAATTGCAGGATCCGGGGGACAACGTTACGGGAATGTGTGGTAAATCGAGGGTGGGTGCATTCGCACGGGGATTGAGGATGAGCTTTGTGATCTTCGGCAAGTATAAAGGCCAGCCCTCGATTCTGAATAACAATCCCCAGACCGGGCACCTCCATTTACAGCGCGCTCAGTCCGCAGAAAAGGCCGAAAGATATCTGGAAGTAACACTTATAGAGTACGCACTGGCAGGGGAAGAGATAAGGGAGAAGGCCATGGAAATGCTTATGAAATAGCATACAGTTCTGCTTAGGCTCCGTAATTCAATGTTACGGCCCGGCCTTCATAGCTGTAAAACCTTCAGTGCACAGCTGTCAGAATAATCTCGCAGATATTATATTTGACCCTGGTAATAATCCTTAAAACAAACCGGGCCGCATGTACAGACTGGCAGAAGTATCAACCGTTGGGGATATTTTCCCGGAATACAGGCAGACACCGGTCGGACTGCTGCTGGAATATCATAATCTTGACAGGCCGTTCGACAGGTATGAGAGGGCAGAGATACTGGTTGGTATGTGCATGGATAACAGAAAACACCTTCACATCCCTGACAATTTTGCCTATATCATCCGGTCAGGTGGAGCCAACCTTCGTTTCAGCGAATTCAAGGTTTCATATGCAATCGGAGTGGGGCGGGTGCAGCAAATTGCACTTATTGCTCATAATAACTGTGCGATGGTTAACCTGGCTTCGAGGAAAGAGCAGTTTGTAAAGGGACTGGTGGAGAACGCCGGATGGACGGAGGAGCAGGCTGAGGAGCACTTCATGAGCTACGCCCCGTTGTTCGAGATCGGGAATGAGATTGATTTCGTGGTCAGTGAATCAAAGCGTCTTTCAACGAAATACCCGAAGCTGGTAATCGCTCCCATGATGTATAAGGTTGAAGACAACCGTTTATACCTTATCAGGGAGCATTGAGCAGTCTCTTTTCTTCATGGATGGGCAGGATCCTGCCCTGAGATGGTCATCCGGGAAACATGCAGCAGGAAAAGCCTGCAATTGCCCGATTACATTTTGTCAGCAGCCCTGTTGTAGTAGTCCGTGCTTTCGAAAATCTTGTCAGCATTGGCTGCAATGAATCCCGGATACTGCGTCCCGTCAGGCCGGTCGTACCTGAGGGTGAACTCATAGAAGCACGAGGGTATCTCATGTATCCCGTCACTGAATTCAACGGGTTGGATCTCAGCCAAGGTAGCGGACTGCTCGAGAAGTTCCTCCGGCGTCCCATAGATCTCTCCTCCGACGGTTGTCAGCAGGTAACCGTTTCCTTTGATAAATTCATTGACCTCCTGCAAGGTTGAGAACTGTTTCAGTTCATTGACCTTGACGGCAAAATGGTTGGCGCGGTAGCCGTAGACCAGCAGCCATGCCGCGTATTCCGATTCTTCACGCAGTCTGTTATAGGTGGTAAATGGTATCTTGCCCCAGATGCTGCCTCCGTAGACCAGGTCGGGATCAGCATATGCGCTGTCATCCAGGCTGTTCAGGTACCCGCGGACGGTTGTCTGCAGGTATTCGCTGAACTGATCCGTCAGCAACTCACTGATGAACACCTTTGGTGCTTTTGGATCGCTGGTGTGTTCAAAATGCATCCCCCTGAGCTTTTTGGCCTTGAATGCATAGTTCCCGCGTGCCTCATAGCCGTTTTCAGTAAACACCCGTGATATGACGTCAATGTTCATTCTCGGGTCATCGAATGTTCTGAGAGCTATATGGTCATGTACAACCTTCTCGCCGCGGGCCGTAAAAAGATCATAGATCCGCTTTGCACCCCTGTTCTCCGTAGTATAGCGATCCCAGAACCGCTCAAATATCATTGCTGATTCCATGGTTCATTGGTTTATCAACCGTTAAGGCAAATCTAAAAGATTTCCTGACAAACAAGTGCAAACCGTGATTAATATCTTATTGTACCAGGAAGGAATAATGGATTGATTTCATCCGGAGAGAGTGATTACTCCCCCGACAGCTCAGGGGCGGTCATTTTTTGTTGCTATTTCACTTATAAATGCAAGCATCTAACGTTCAGACCAACAAAAAAATCGCCCTCGGTTTCCCGGGGGCGATCATTCTTCTTTTGTCGGGGTAGCAAGATTCGAACTTGCGGCCCTCTGGTCCCAAACCAGATGCGCTAACCGGACTGCGCTATACCCCGAAAACGATCTGCAAAAGTAGAAAAAATAATTATTACATTTCGGGTATGCTAAAGATAAATGTCATCTCTGACGGTCGGACCGAAACAGTGACAGGGGAGAGGGGCTCATCCTTGCTCGATATCCTGAGGCAGAGCGGCTATGAGATATATGCCGCCTGCGGAGGCAACGGCAGATGCGGCAAGTGCACCGTGCAGGTGAAGGGAGAGGGAACAATGCTCTCATGCTCCTGTTATCCTAACCGGGATATTGAGGTCATACTTCCCGACAGCAGAGAGACCAACATACTGACCAGTCAGACCGAATACCTCTCTGACCTTCCGTATGATGGGGAAGGGCGCCGTAACCTAACCCCGCAGCCCTACGGTATAGCAGTGGACATAGGCACAACCACGGTGGTACTCTATTTTGTCGACCTGCTCACGGGGCAACTTGCAGGCATTGCATCACTGCTCAATCCACAGGCAGCATACGGAGCAGACGTCATCTCAAGGATAACATGGTGCCAGACGCATGAAAAAGGAGTGCAGGAATTGCAACAGGCTATTGTGGCAGCACTGAACGGGGAGATACGGAAGTTTGTTGCGGCAAGGAAGCTGGCAGAGGAAAACATTGAAAGGGCAGTGATTGCCGGAAACACCACCATGTTGCACATGCTGCTTGGTGAAGATCCCGTACCCATTGCACTCGCACCCTTCAAGCCACGGTTCACAGAGAGCCAGAGGCGGACGGGCGCCGCCACCGGACTGGCAGTGAACGAGGAGGCTGAGGTGGTGACACTGCCATCGCTCTCCGCATATGTCGGTGCTGACATTATTGCCGGACTGGCAGCACTCAGCGTCAGAGAGAAGAATTACCTCTTCCTGGATATAGGTACCAACGGCGAGATGGCCATTGTAACCGGCGATGAGATATTTGCATGTGCTGCCGCTGCCGGTCCGGCATTTGAGGGCGCAAACCTCACATGCGGCATGAACGCCTCTGAGGGTGCCATATCATCATTTACGAGCCCCGGAGAGTACAGGGTCATTGGCAACACAGGGCCCACGGGCATATGCGGATCGGGAATAGTGGATATAGTAGCCTGGCTTACGGCAAACGGCATCGTGGATGAGACGGGATTCATGCGCGACGACTTTGTGATAGACGATGCAAAGAATATCCGGGTGACCCAGCGGGATATCCGTGAGATCCAGCTGGCCAAATCAGCCATCTATTCAGGAATGAAAATATTGACAATGAGGAGAGGCCTGAAATTCAGTGATATTGATGCCCTTTTTCTTGCGGGGGGCTTTGGCAACTATATCAGCATTGACTCTGCCCTCCAGACAGGAGTCCTGCCGTATGAGCTTGCTGGCAGAATATACCCGGTTGGCAACAGCGCCGGCATTGGAGCCCTGCAGTATCTCAGATCGAAGGAATTTGTCACGAGAACAGATGAAATCGCTGCAAGAGCCCGTTATCTGGAGTTGTCTGATGATGAGGAGTTTCCGGTTGAGTTTGCAATGAACATGGAGTTCAGTAACCCCGGCCAACACTCCTTTGACTGACCATGGAATTTGTTGAACCAGAAAGAGATCAGAGCTGAACATGTATCCTCTTCTCCGCCGCCGGAGATTCACTTGCTGCATCTTGTTTGGACAAATTATAAATAAGCATATCCGAAATATTATTTTGTTCCGGAACTCTTTGGCACCGGGTTTGTTATTACATTAGACACAAAACAGTAATTAAAATGAAAAAGAGATTAATAACCGTTGCAGCCCTGGTGGCTTTCATTGTCGCTCCGGCATTTTCACAGGCTTCATTCTATGATTTTACCGTTGAGACCATAGACGGGGAGCAGTTCAGCTTCGCTGACCTCAGGGGCAAGAAGGTGATGATAGTAAACACGGCCTCAAAGTGCGGTCATACTCCCCAGTACAAGGATCTGGAGCTGCTTCACAAGGCATATAAGAGCAAGGTTGTGATCCTGGGTTTTCCTGCCAACAATTTCATGAACCAGGAGCCCGGCACAAATGAGGATATCAAGGAGTTCTGTAACAGCAAGTACGGCGTCACCTTCCCGATGATGGCAAAGATATCTGTCAAGGGGAACGACATGCACCCGCTCTACAAATGGCTGACCAGCAAGTCGGCAAACGGAGTGCTGGACTCCGATGTGGCCTGGAACTTCCAGAAATACCTCATTGATGAGAACGGTAATCTTGTCGGATTCCTGAAACCTGCCGTCAAGCCTCTCTCCGACGAGGTGGTGATGTGGGTTACCAAGGGACAGTTCACCCAGGCGAAGTAGGCGAGGCGGCTTTACCGGACCGGGGACAGTTATCCCGGGCCGGGCAGGCGAAAAGTTGATGCCGTATTCCGGAAGACAGTTCTGCCGGACCAGGAAGACGGGAAGTTGATGCCTGGAACCAGGAGACAATCCTGCCGGGCCAGGCAGCCGAGGCGTCGATGTGGGTAGCCGGGGTCAGCCTATACAGTTGAAGCAGAAACGAAACAGCAGTCAGATACCGGCCGGAAACACCGGCCGGTTGTTTTCGTGAAACTTGGAATCCCCGCTGTTAAAAATGTTCATGGAGTGCAGAACTTTTTGTTTAACTGTTTGTTCTACATAAAAACCAAAAGTCATGGCAGATCTGAGAACGAATTACATGGGTCTTGAACTGAAGAACCCGATTATTGCAGGTGCAAGCAACCTGGTGACTGAGATTCAGAACCTGAAAAAACTTGAGGATTCCGGTGTTGCCGCAGTGGTTTACAAATCACTTTTCGAGGAGCAGGTGCAGCTTGAGAACCTTGAATTGTTTGAGCTTAAGACCGAGTATGAGGACAGGCATGCCGAGCAGGTCACCCTCTTCCCCAACTCCCATTCGGTGCCCGAATCGCCTGACGATTATCTTCTCAATCTCAAGAAGGCCAGGGAGGCCCTTTCAATACCGCTTATTGCCAGCCTGAATGCAGTCAGCGACGAGATCTGGCTCGAATATGCCGTTAAGGCAGCTGAGACGGGCGTTGACGGGCTTGAACTCAACTTCTACACATTGCCCAATGAACAGGCTAAGGATAGGGAGACAATAGAGAAGAAGCAGATTGAGACACTGCGCAAGGTCAAGGCGGCAGTGAAAATACCCGTTTCGGTGAAGCTCAGTCCTTTTTACACAAACCCCCTCAGTTTCATTGCAGGACTCGACAGGGCAGGAGCTGACGGAATAGTGATATTCAACAGGCTGCTCCAGCCTGACATTGACATCTATACCGAGACTCATTCCATGCCATACAACCTAAGCAATACCGAAGACAACAGGCTGCCGCTGAGGTTTGCGGGAATGCTTTACGGCAATATTGAGGCGTCGGTATCTGCCTCCACCGGAATTTACACGGGCAATGATGTGGTGAAGATGCTGCTCGCCGGTGCCGACACGGTTCAGGTTGTCAGCACACTTTACAGGAACGGCATTGAGGTGGTTAAGTCGATGATTGAAGAGACAGGCAAGTGGATGGATGCTCACGGCTACGACACAGTAGGAAAGTTCCGTGGCAAACTGTCGCTGAAGGAGAGCGACAACAAGAAAGCCTACCAGCGTGCCCAGTACATAGACGTGATCATGAATGCCTCCGAAATCCTAAAAAAATACAAGTCACTTCAATAGTGTCAGGAACACACGAACGCCTGCGGTGCCCCTGAAGCTGCAAAACGGTCATTAAGAAAATACAAGTCCCTGCAGTAGCAGGAGGAGCAAAAGGATGCCCGTGTGATGCCCATGAATCTTCAGGGCAGTCATTGAATCAATGAATTACGTTGCCGGCTGATCCTTGGGGGAGGTACCCCTGATGAAGAGCTCGGTACCCAGGAGTGTAATACGCAGGGCCTCCATATGTCCGTTTTCGCGGGTCAGAATCTTATCTGTGCCCCGTAAGATGTTAATAAAGACTATGGCATAAGCTGCCGCTTCATGATGAGACCCCGTCTCTTTCAGATATTTTCTGAAGAGCGGTGTGATGAGCTTTATCTCATCGCTGTTGAGTCGCTCCCTCAGCTTCTCAACGCGGCTGTGCCCCTGGGCAAAATCCTTCAGCAGCAGCGGATTTCGCTCTCTCAGGTTCCAGAGCTGGGAGAGTCTCTCCGTGGCATAGTTGCGAAGCATTGTGTCAAAGTTGCAGTCTGATCTGACTACCTCACGCAGAGGGTCCGTTATACGGCCTATTTCTCTCTCAACCACGGCTTCGTAGATATCTGCCTTATTGCTGAAATACATGTACACCGTACGCCTGCCGCGGCTTGCTTCTGCCGCGATGGACTCCATCGTTGTCCGCCGCAATCCTTTTGTGGCAAAGAGCCTGGACGCAACGTCAACGATCATATTCCGTGTACTTTTCCTTGCCATTGCACATTTTGGAAATTATGTGCAAAGTTAGCAAACGCAATATATTATGGCTTATTTTTACGGGTTATTCAATACCTGAAAGCTGATGAAACGATTTTTAATTGCCGTTTGCCTCATTATGCCCCTGGCCCTGTCAGGGCAGATAGTTGTCAACGCTCCGCTGAGCGACCGGCTGACAGGGTATGACATGGATGTTGCCCTCGATCCTGAAACACATGCTGTCAGCGGAGACATGACAGCATTGTCCGTCCAGTTGCCTTGCGATATGCCTTCAAGGGTTTTTTCGCAGTCGAAGCAGCCAGTCCTCAAAGGCACAGACAGGGTTGCAATGTTCAGCGCCCAGGCTGAAATGAGGGCTTCTTCGCCGTATAAGGAGATGCACTGGCAGTATATCGGCCCCACCAATATCAGCGGAAGATGCACTGATGTGGAGGCCGTCTCTCCGAGGGGAGAACAGTATGTTATCTGGGTGGGGTCAGCCACCGGCGGAGTATGGAAGTCGGTCAATGAGGGCACCACCTTCGAGCCGGTATTTGATGATATGCCCACGGCCTCAGTCGGGGACATCGCAATTGATCCGAAGAACCCCGACGTTGTATGGGTCGGCACCGGCGAGGCCAATATCTTTCGCAGTTCCAACGCCGGGTGCGGAGTCTTCAAGACCACTGACGGCGGTCAGACATGGAGTCTTGCAGGTCTTGAGAACACGCATACCATCGGCAGGATAAGGATAAACCCTGATAATACGGATATTGTTTATGTCGCATCCCCCGGTCATGAGTGGACGCTGAATGAGGAGAGGGGTCTTTACAAGACTGTCGACGGCGGCAGGAGCTGGACAAAGATCCTCTCAGTAAATCAGAGTACCGGTGTCTTTGATGTCGTTCTTGACCCGCGCGATCCCAACACCATTTATGCAACCACATGGGAGCGGATCAGGCTCAAGTGGAATGATCCCCGCACCACGCCCGACACCCGTCACTGCGGGGTCTGGAAGTCGGTTGACGCCGGCAAAAGCTGGAAGGAGATAAACGTTGGGCTTCCGGCTCCGGAGTATCGCGGACGCATAGGCATTGACATTTCGCTCTCCAATCCTGATGTGCTCTACCTGTTGCTTGACAACTACGAGACAGCCTACAAGGCCGCCCCCGGTGAGCTCGATTCCTACGGGAGGCAGAAGCAGGATGTCATCAGAGGGGCCACCGTCTACCGCAGTGATGATGCCGGAGCCTCATGGCGGCAGGTCAGCGGACTCACTGAAGAGACGAAGGTTTACATGGAGCGCCACTCGGCTACCTACGGCTGGGTGTTCGGTCAGATCAGGGTTGACCCGCAGGATGAGAATACAGTCTACTCGATGGGCATCCAGCTCCACCAGTCTGTCGACGGCGGTGCCACCTTCAAGCCTCTGCGTGGTCCTCATGCCGACCATCACGGTCTCTGGATCGATCCGGACAACCCCGATTACCTGCTCAACGTACAGGACGGCGGCCTTACCATCTCATACGACAGAGGTGCAACATGGAAGTATCCCATTGATGTGCTTCCCCTTGCACAGTTTTACAACATAGCCTATGACTTCAGCGTGCCTTTCAGGGTCTTTGGCTCAATCCAGGATCATCACAGCTTCTACGGCAGCGTAGATCTGTCACGCGGACGCGACAGGGTGATGCCGGTGGAGTTCACCAATACCCTGGGGGCTGAGGGCAGCTCCCATGCCGTAGACCCGCGAGATAACAACACAGTCTACTCCAGCACATTCTACGGAGCTCTTGCGCGGGCTGAGATAGACAACTACCCTGCCAGCCGCAAGGATCTGCTTCCGTTGAGGTATGCTGACGAGCCGAGGCTGAGAGGTCAGTGGGTAGCCCCCACGCTGCTCTCACCCCATAATCCCGATGTCGTTTATCACGGCATGCAGTATGTGATGATGTCACGCGACAGGGGAAACACCTGGGAATTCATCAGTCCTGACCTTACCTTCAATGACCCGAAGAAGAGTGGCGACATCAACTACCAGACAATCCAGACGCTCGATGAGTCGCCGCTCAGGGCGGGACTGCTCTATGCGGGGACGGATGACGGCCGGATCTGGCGTACCAGGGACGGGGGCAAGGTCTGGACAGAGCTGAAGCCGAAAAACGTTCCGGTCAGATGGGTGTCACGTCTCGTGGCATCGAAATATAACCTCGGCACGGTCTATATGACTCAAACGGGAAGGCGCGATGACGATTTCCAGGTCTATATCTGGAAATCAACCGATTTCGGGGAGACGTGGAACGATATTTCCGGCAACATACCCGTGGGACCGGTTAACGTGATAAGGGAGGACCCCGTGAGGGAAGATATTCTTTATGTTGGCACGGATGCTTCAGTTTATGTCAGTAAGGACGGCGGAGCGGTATGGGACGTGCTCGGCGACCTGCCTTTTGCCTATGTACATGACCTGCAGGTGCACCCCCGTGACAACATGATAATCATTGCCACTCACGGACGCGGCATGTTCGTCCTTGACGCCAACCCGATAAACGAAAAGGACAAGATGAGGAGGCCTCGCTGGTAGCCGGCACCGGGGCGGGGAGAGCGGTCGTGAAGCCCGGCTTTCAGCCATAGACGGCACCGGAGCGGTAACCGTTGTTGCGAAGCCCGGCTTTCAGCCATAGCCGGTACCGGGGCGCAAGAATTACCCGTTAAGCTGTGGTTGCCGTCTGCCGGCAGGGGGCTGTTCCGCTATGTTACCATTGAGGTGATAGGTAATAAAATGAGGTCAGCGAGAAGCTGACGGTGGTTTTTACCCAGTGCCACATCTCGAGGTCGGCTTTCAGTGATTCTCCGAACGGTATTGCATCCAGGAGGCGATACCTCATGTTGACGCTCATGCCGGGATGAAAGTTGCCGTAACCTGCAGGCTGAGCAATCAGCGGGTGGTCAAAACGCTCGGGACGGCACCAGGCATAGCCGAAATAGTCCTCCGTTCCGGTTCCGAACGAGGAGGGGAATGACTCGCCGTCGACATATATCTTTTCGTCGCCTTCGCCCCACCAGGCGTCGGCACTGTTGAATATTGTCATTGCATCACCGGCATAGACTCCCCGTCCGCTGAGCTCAGTCATGTTAACATCCCGGTGCAACCCGGTACCCCCGGTGCGCACTGCCCCGGCAGTCTCAAAATCCGGATACTCCCGCCACGATGCTCCGAAGTGCATTGAGGATTCATCCCACAGGTACGGTGTCAGGCTCACTTCAGCCTTTATGCCGAGGCTGTCACGGGTTCCGTTGCAGATGCTGACCGTGCAGCTGTCACGGAAGGGCATGAGCCGGGATGTGCACATTATGCCGTCTGCACCGGCGGATGTGAAGAGCGTCCGGTAGCTGTTGAAGGCATAACCTGTGCCGAAGAAGTTACCGGCAGGTACCTCGGCAGTTATGCGGCCGTCGAAGGAGAGGCGGATGACTGCCCCTCTCAGCGCCGCTGCCGTGTCCGCGGCTGAGAGCGACAGTGTCAGGCTGCCTATGGCGAGGTCTTTACCGGAGATCCTGAAGGAGCAGTCACTGCCGGGAGCAAAGATGCCTTCAGCGGATCTTGTCATCTCATCATTCGTGCCGTTGCCGCAGCTGCCATGAGAGAGAAGCGAGGATGCACATTCCGATATCGCCAGGGTATCTGACAGAAAAGTCTCATGCCTGGCAGACTCGACCCTTGTCCCCTCCCCGTAAAGCCTCGTGCCTATATTGTAATATATTGAAGGGGTTCGTCTTTCAGGTGTAATAACAATAGAATCGTTTTCCAGGGTAATCCTGCATTTTTCAGCAAAGGGAATTGGGAGATAGAGGTTGTATCCCCGGCGCTGCGGTTCGGTCAGGGGTGAGACGGAACCGCTCAGCGGCCAGGGTGCCAGGAGGCCCTCGCCCAGCAGGGCCGGGGCCATGCCTTCAATGACAGGCTCAGTCGCGTCATCGATATAGACCCTGATATATGAGTTCAGGGCGTTGGCGTTGCCAAAGGTCATCCACCACCGGACTACTGCACCCGGACCCTCGGCCTCAAGCATGACATACTCGCGCCGGCCGTCGGTGACCTCCTCCCTGATGAAGTGCGTAAAATCATTGTTTGCAAACCAGCCGGTGCTGTCAGGGTGAATGCTGAGCCTGTCATAGGAACTGAACTGCACCAGCCGGTAGTCCGGATCGGGGAGGCGGGTTATGGCCTCCGGGTCCGCCATCTCCTTCAGGAGCGACCTGAAAGTAATCACCCTGTCATTTCTGCACGAGGCAGTTGCCAGCAGGCAAAACATACCCGCAGCGATCACGGTTACCGGTATTCTCTTTTTCATATGATTAATTACTATTTTATTGGTCTGAAGGAATTTACATAAAATAAAACAATCATTCGCTTTTGTGATTTTCTGCTCCTGTAAGGTCTTTTCACCTGCTCTGTTTGCAGGATGGAACTTGTATTATGAACATTGATCATATCCCTGTCTGAGTGGCTGCTGATGAAGGCATCCCCGGGCATGCTCCGGGACTAAAGTTACACATTCGGGCAAAATATTTAAATTGCAATCCGGATTTAAAGCAGCAGAGATGAAAAAAGCAGTGGTATTGCTGGCAGTTGTCGGCATGATGGTCTCATGCAGGCCCTCATCAGAAGGATTCCTTCATTCGGATGGCAGGCATATGGTAAACGGAGAAGGTGAATTTGTTTTATTGAGGGGAATTGGCCTGGGAGGCTGGATGCTGCAGGAGCCTTACATGCTCAGGCTCTCCGGGGTGGCTTCCGCGCAGTATGATATCAGGAAGAGGATAGCCGCCCTGACGGGAGAGGAGAGATGTGCGGAGTTTTACGATGCCTGGCTGGCCAACATGGTCACGCGCAGGGATATCGACTCCCTTAAGGCATGGGGATTTAATTCGGTGAGGCTTGCCATGCACTACAACCTGTTTACCCCGCCGGTTGAGGAGGAGCCCGTGGCAGGAGAGAACAGCTGGCTGGAGAAGGGCTTTTTGATGACTGATTCCCTTCTGAGCTGGTGCGCGGCGAATGAGATCTACCTGATTCTCGATCTCCATGCGGCACCGGGAGGACAGGGGAATGACATTCCCATTGCCGATGTCGACACCACAAAGGCAAATCTGTGGGAGAGTGAGCTGAACCGGAAGAAGACCGTTGCCCTCTGGGGCAAGCTTGCAGGGAGGTACAGTGATGAACCGTGGATTGGAGGCTATGACCTGATAAATGAAACAAATTATCCTCTTGAGGACAATGTTGAGCTCCGCCGGCTCTTTCTCGAAATCACCGAGGCAATACGGGCCGTTGACACCAACCACATCATTTTCATCGAAGGCAATCATTTTGCCACTGATTTCAGGGGCGTGACCCCTCCGTGGGATAACAATATGGTCTATAGCTTTCACAAGTACTGGAACCCCACAACTGTTGAAACCATTCAGAAGTATCTTGATATCAGGGATGAGTACAATGTCCCCCTCTGGATGGGCGAGTCAGGCGAGAACAACAACGAATGGTACCGGTCAGCCGTGGAGCTTTTTGAAGCTGACAGCATAGGGTGGGCGTGGTGGACGCTCAAGAAGCTTGATTCCGAAAGCGGCATCATGAATGTCACTCCGCCTGAAGGTTACCGGCAGATCATCGATTACTGGAAGGGCCACGGCCCGGCCCCTGAACCTGACGAGGCACACCGTACGCTGATGCAACTCACTGAGAACATACGTATTGAGAACTGCGATGTCAACTACGGAGTGCTGAATGCATTGTTAGCACGGTAGTCTCCATATTCAGTCTACAGTCTTCAGTCTCCAGCCGGCAGTCAGCACTCAGCAGCCGGCAGTCAGCAATCAGCAGCCGCCAGCCGGCAGTCAGCACTCAGCATCTTGCCAACCTAAGTACCCGATTATGAATTCTTAATTCTTATTTCTTAATTCCTCTCACTACTGCCTATTGCCTATTCGCTACTCCCTGATTCCTAAGTATAAATACTAATGGAAAAATAGGCTAAAAGCCCGTTCCCGCCCTCCCCGGTCATTGTTAATTTTGAACTTCCCAAAAAGGGCAACTACGGAACTTATGGAAGATCTCTATTCGAGGCTAATGCAGGATGTCCGTTTCGAGGAGGGGCTGAACGCATGCATGAACTGCGGCATCTGCACCGGCATCTGTCCGGCAGCCGAATATTACAGCTATGACCCGCGCAGGGTGGTGGATCTTGTTCAGACACGCAACAATGACGTTATCAGGGAGTTGCTGAAGAGCGAAACCATTTGGTACTGCGGGCAGTGCATGAGCTGCAAAACCCGCTGTCCCAGGGGCAACACCCCCGGCATGGTTATCATGGCACTGCGCAAACTGTCGCAGGAGCTGGGATACTTTACCGACTCCGAGAAGGGGAGACAGCAGTTTGCCATCAAGAGAACGGTGGGCGACAATGTGCTTAAGCACGGATACTGTGTCGTCTCCTATGACGTTGACCCGGCCACGCACCCGGAGCAGGGCCCGGCATGGGAGCATTACTATAACCATCTCGACGATTCGCTTGCGAGGCTGGGCGGTGAGCTCAACGGCAAGGAGGGGCCCACGCGCAAGATAGCCGATGATGTGCTTGACGAACTCAGAAGCATTTTTGAGGTGACGGGCGGCAAGGATCTCTATGATGCCATCGAGGAGGCTTCGGAACAGAAGGCAGAGGAGATGGGCATGGAGTTTAAGAAGGAGGGCCGGGACTTTGAATACTTCAGGCATGTGGTGTCTGCAGACAACGGCACTCATCAGTGCGAAACGGTAGACGTGAGGAGGGACATATATGAAACCAGAGGGTAAGAAGCGCATCTGGGCCGAGTACCAGAAGGAGATACCGGACGACCACTTCTTCTACGTCAGGTCTTGCATCCGGCAGACATTCTATGCCGGGTCGGAACAGTATTTCCTGAAGATCCTCCGGGAGGACCTGGGCAAGGATGTCTTCGAGGACCCGCGTCACACCACCTGCACCGGCATCGGGTATCACGGTGACGTGGTGCCCTTTGAGACTATCCAGACGGTGGTGGCGCGTCATTTTGCGCTGGCCACCGAGGCCGGGTACAGGCATATTGCCATCTCGTGCGTCACCTCTTTCGGCATCTACTCTGAGATACTGGAGACCTGGAAACACTTTCCTGAAACCCTGGCCCGCACGCGTGAGGATCTCTACAAAGCCACGGGCCGCACCTTTGAGGTGCCTGAGACCATTTCGCATACCAGTGACATAATATATAAATTCAGGGATGAGATAGCCCGCAAGGCGAAGTACAACCTTGTCGACATCAAAACCGGCAAACCCCTGAAGGTGGTGGAGCACATCGGCTGTCACTATTCAAAGATGTTTCCGAAGTACGGCGTCGGCGGGGCCGAATTCCCCCATGTCCTGATAGGCATGATAGAGGCATGGGGCGGAGATGTCATTGACTACCCGGAGCGGCGTCACTGCTGCGGCTTCGGCTTCAGGCAGTACCTGGTGCAGGCCAACAGGGGATATTCCCTCTTTGCCTCACGCAAGAAGTTCGAGTCGATGGAGCCATATCAGCCTGATCTCATCATTGCCAACTGTCCGGGATGCACCATGTTCATGGACCGCTGGCAGTATACAATAAAGGAGATTGACGGCATCACTTACGGTGCTGACGGCCAGGGAATACCAGTCCTGACCTATGAGGAGGTAGCCGGGCTGGTGCTTGGCTACGATCCCTGGGATATGGGTCTCCAGTACCACAATGTGCAGTCGTTGCCTCTGCTTCGCAGGATGGGTATCAAGGCTGATCCGGCACGTCGTTTTTTGGCAAAGGACGGCACTCCGTTGCCCGAGCCTGCCAATCTTATCAACGGATGAAGGAGAAGAAAAAGCATGTAATTGTAGCCGGTGGCGGTGTGGCTGGCATGGAAGCCGCAGGGTCGCTGGCAGAGATGGGCATCAGGGTTACCCTTGTTGAAAGGGGGGAGGATCCCGGCGGCCACGTCCTGCAGTGGCACGCGCTGTTCCCCGGACGCAGGCCGGCGGAGGAGGTAAGGAAGTATCTCCGGAAGAGGATCGCCCATGAGAACATAAATGTAATCACCAGGACCACAGTTGAAAAAGTCAGGCATCATGGCCATGAGATAATAGCAGATCTCTCCGGTGGCACACAGGAGAGGGCTGATGCCCTCATCGTGGCAACCGGCTTTGACCTCTTTGATGCCCACCGTAAGGAGGAGTACGGATACGGTATATATGACAACGTAATCACCTCGGCTGATCTCGAGGAGATGTTCAACAGGAAGAGGGTTGTCAGGGCTGACGGCTCCGTCCCCTCGCGTATCGGCTTCATTCACTGCGTGGGCTCGCGCGATGAGAAGGTAAACAACAATCACTGCTCGAAAGTATGCTGCGTCACGGCCGTCAAGCAGGCCATAGAGGTGCGCAAGCTTCTTCCGGAATCTGAGGTCTTCTGTTTCTACATGGACATGAGGATGTTTGGTCCGTATTATGAAGAGCTCTACCGTGAATCACAGGAGAAGCATAACGTCAACTACATCAGGGGCAAGGTCTCCGAAGCCTCTGTAAACATTAACAACAGGCTGGTTATCAAGGTTGAAGACACCCTTGCGGGGCGGCCCCTGAAGATGGAGCTCGACCTGATGGTGCTGATGGTGGGCATGGAAATGTCGAAGCCGGGGGCACGGCTGGCGGAGGCGTCGGGACTGGTCACAGGCATCAACAGGTTCCTTGAGTCTGCTGACCATCACTACGGAAGCAACAGGAGTGGCGTGTCAGGTATTTTTTATGCCGGCACATGCACTGCTCCCATGAACATCACGGACACAATTTCACATTCGCGTGCGGCTGTGGAAGAAACGA
This sequence comes from uncultured Rikenella sp., assembly GCA_964411345.1. Taxonomy (GTDB): domain Bacteria; phylum Bacteroidota; class Bacteroidia; order Bacteroidales; family VadinHA17; genus SR-FBR-E99. The sequence goes on from CAYPKP010000006.1 coordinate 55,245, forward strand.
TAAGATATCTCGCCGGCAAATGAGTGAACAAAGTGCAAACAGGTTCGGATTCGCCATTAACCGCAGCAGGGCCATCAACTATGACACCTCTGACCGAAAGGTCAGGGAGTATGTCACCAGGCGGGAGCCGAGCTTCAGGCTCTGTTTTGCCTGCGGAGGATGCACGGCCGCCTGTACTGCCGGGCAGCATGCCCCCTTCAACCTGAGAAGGATGAATACCTTAATCCGCCGTGGCGAGATAGACTCCCTTCGTGAGGAGGTGACGCGATGCATGCTGTGCGGCAAATGCCTGCTCGTCTGTCCTCGCGGTGTCAACACCCGGAATGTGGTTGCGGCGACAGCCGAAGCGTTACGAAAACTGGACAGAAATGAACTCTGAAATATTTATCTGGCCGTTTAATCTGGGTCTCTATTTCATACTTATCTACAGTGTCGTAAGGAGCACCATATGGTTCCGTACCCTGTCGCGGGCAGACAAGCTGCGGCTGCAGCGCGGTTTCTTCGGCATGCCCTTCATGCAGAGCATCAGGGAGATATTCATGGAGAGCCTGCTGCATCGCCGGATCTTCAAAAAGAATCCTGTACTGGGTTACATGCACATGAGTCTCGCTTTCGGCTGGTTCCTGCTGATAGTATTCGGTACCATTGAAGCAGACTTTTTCGGGGAGCGGCATCTTAATCCGCCCTCCCATGCCATCTTCTTCCGCTGGTTCAATCCCGGACACGGCACATCCGGTCTGGCTGCCGTCTACGGTCACTGGATGGATTTCCTACTTGCCTTCATCCTGTCAGGACTGCTGCTGGCGATAGTCAAGAGGTTTATCCCCGGCATGATGGGCATGAAGAAGACTACCAGGCATACCTGGAGTGACCGCATAGCACTCACGAGCCTCTGGCTCATCTTCCCCTCGCGGCTGCTGGCGGAGAGCTTCACCTGCGGAGCCCACGGCAGCGGTGGCTTCCTCACCGGCAATCTCGGGGCTGCACTGGCATCCTTTCTTCCGGCAGCTGACATTGCCCCCTGGTTCTGGTGGCTCTACTCCCTCTCACTGGGAACTTTTTTCTTCCTTCTGCCGGTAACGCGCTACTTTCACATACCCGTGGAGCTGCTCCTCATATTCATGCGCAACTCCGGCATCACCACAGCTGACCGGTGGTCTGCCTATACCGAGGTGCAGACCCACGCCTGTTCGTCATGCGGCGTCTGCATCAGCGTCTGCCAGATGAGCCGGGCGGCAGGCATAAACGACATGCAGTCAGCTTACTTTATCAAAGGCCTGAGAAATGAAAGGGATATAGCTGCAATAACGGCCAACTGCCTGATGTGCGGGCGTTGTGATGAGGTATGTCCCGTAGGTATTGAACTCGGCCCGCTGCGTCTTATTGAGAGGCGCCAGGGGGAGAGAGCGGCATCCAGGCTGAAATTCTTTGACAGATACGGGCTTATGCGGCAAAAGGAGCACATTGAGAGAGAGCCGACACAGTCATACTGCTACCTGAAGCCCGAGGAGGAACAGCCGGCAGATGTTCTCTTCTTTGCAGGCTGCATGACCCATCTGACCCCTTCGGTCATCGTTGCCATGAAAAAGATAATGGACAGTGCAGGGGTGAGGTACCGTTTTATGGATGAGCAGGGCGGAGTCTGCTGCGGCAGGCCTCTGATGCTTGCCGGCAGGGACAGGGAGGCGCGGGAGCTTATCAACCATAACTCCGACATCATCTGGAAGTCGGGAGCAAAGACCCTTGTTACCTCATGCCCCATCTGCTACAAGGTATTCAGGGAGAGCTATTACCTCGAGGCAGAGGTGATGCATCACTCCGAATTCATCAACCTCCTCATTGAGGAGGGGTCGTTGAGGCTGGGATACCTTCATCGCAGGGTAGTCTATCATGATCCCTGTGACCTTGGCCGCGGATCGGGCATATACGAGGAGCCGAGGTCCGTCATCAGTTATGTGGCGGAGCTTCAGCCGGTCCCGGAGGAGAAATCCATGTCGCTCTGCTGCGGAGGCAGCCTGGGAAACCTTACCCTCTCATCGGGAAAACGTTCCCTGATAGCTGCTGATGCTGCCGGAATCCTCACACGGTCGGATCCTGACGCACTTATAACTGCCTGTCCCCTCTGCAAGAAAACCTTTGCGCAGGCCACTGAGACCAGGGTCAGTGATATCGCCGAACTGGTTGCCGCAGCCCTCCCTAAGCCAGCCAGGAAGAGCAGTAACCGGGCCTCACTCGCCGCCGTCAGGACGCTGGCTGGCAGTTGATAACTTTTTCTCACTTTTAATTAATTGATTATTTGACGTTTCATATATCAGGAAATTACATTTACTTTGAGGCTGTCTTTTCCGATTGAACATTGGAATGGTTTTTGTTGTTTTTTTTATGTTTCAAAAGGACCCGTAGGATGAAATCAATTATCAGGATAACAGGCGTATTTGCCTTTGCTGTGCTTATAGGCATGACCTCCTGCAACCAGGGGGGGTCATCGGCCGATGCCGGCAAACAGGGCAGGAGTGACAAGATAGCCCTGAACGACGGTGGGGTAGTTCTCAGGATAGAAGATGCTGATCTGCTCCAGGTAGATTACAATCCACAGTATAACACTGCTGAGTGGCAGTTCACCGTTGAGGAACCCGGACGTTATGACGTCTGGCTCTCCAGTCTAACCTGCGACACTTCGCATCTCAGCTATGAGGACAATGTCATCATCACAGCCGGAGACACCAGGCTGGCCAAGATGCCGGTGGGCGATCAGATCGTGAAGGATGACAAGAGTGTCACCAAGCCCTGGTACAGGGCCGATTCACATATGGGATCAATTTTTTTCAGCCAGCCGGGTGAATACCAGGTACAGGTTATCAGCGACAGGGTGGAGCCGCATCCCTCGGATGTATCCAGGCTGAGTGTCGACAAGCACACGCTTATAAGCTCAGTGATCCTGAAACCGAAAGTCAACTGACCGGATCCGGGGTCACCTGCTGGTAGCAGAAAATCCTATCTTGCCACATCGGTTTTTTCTTCCACCCATTTCCTTGCATTGATAAAGGCCTGCATCCATGGTGTGACCTGGTCATTGAGTCTCTCTGACGGGTAGTATGCGCACTGCCACGGAAAATATGCCCTTTCGAGGTGAGGCATCATGGCCAGGTGCCTGCCATCAGGCGAGCAGATTCCTGCTGTATCGTACATTGAGCCGTTAGGGTTGGCGGGATAGACGCTGCTGTTATACTTCATGGCTATGTTGTAGCTCTCCTCAGCTCCCGGAAAAACAAACCGTCCCTCTCCGTGCGCCACCCAAATGCCGAGCTGCATTCCCTCAAGCCCGGCGAGCATGACAGAGGCTGACGGAAGAATTCTCACCCCCAGGAAGTCAGATTCAAACTTGTGTGAGGCATTATGATCCAGGCGCGGCATCTGACCTTCATCAGGGACAATAAGTCCCAGTTCAGCCATCAGCTGGCAGCCGTTGCAGACTCCGAGCGACAGGGTATCGTCCCTGCTGTAGAATTTCTCAAGTGCCAGGCGGGCCTTCTCATTGTACCTGAAGGCTCCGGCCCACCCTTTTGCTGATCCAAGCACGTCGGAGTTGGAAAACCCTCCCACGAAGACAATCATGTTGATCTCTTCCAGGGTCTCGCGCCCAGAGATCAGGTCAGTCATGTGCACATCCTTCACATCAAAACCGGCGAGCCAGAGTGCATAAGCCATCTCCCTGTCTCCGTTGACACCCTTCTCCCTGATAATGGCAGCTCTGACGCCGCTGACAGGCTTGCGGTCAGGTGTTATGCCCAGTGATGAGAAGCTGCCGCCAAAATCCTTGAGATCAAATTCAACTCTCTTGTTTCCGTGGTTCTCAAATCTCTCTCTTGCCAGCTCGTTGCCGCTCTGCCTCCTGTCGAGCAGGTATGAGCTGCGGTACCATGATGACCGGCATCCGTCAATGTCAAACTCAAAACGTGATTCACCGTTGGCTACAAAGATCTTCCTCTCTGCTACCGGGTGGCCTATGGAGAAAAAGCTGATCATCCTTTCGTACAGATACTCCTCTGCATCCATCTCATCAGATACCTGGATTATAACACCGGGGTTCTGGCTGTAGAGCATCCGAACAGTATCACGCTCACCGATCTCTGTCAGGTTCACTGCCAGGCCTCCTTCACGGTTTGCGAAGCACATCTCCAGAAGGGTGGTGATCATTCCTCCGGCTGAGATATCATGGCCGGCGATGATCATTTTCCTGTCGATCATATCCTGCAGCGTCTCAAAGACCGTTGCGAAGTATTCCGGATCACTCACCCCGGGTGCGGTGGTGCCCGGGCTTCCCAGGATCTGTGACAGCGAGCTGCCGCCCAGGGCCGGACTCATCCTGCTCATGTCGATATAGAAGAGGGCTGTTGAGGGGTCATTACGCAGCACCGGTTCAACGATGCCGCGAATATCCTTCACCCCGGCGGCAGAGGTTATGATGACCGTCCCCGGACTGTAGACCACGCCATCAGGGTATTTCTGTGTCATGGAGAGGCTGTCCTTGCCCGTGGGGATATTTATGCCGAGGGCTATGGCAAAGTCGCTTGCCGCCCTGACGGCTTCATAGAGTCTGGCATCTTCGCCGGGGTTTTTGCATGGCCACATCCAGTTGGCTGAGAGGGAGACGCTCCTCAGTCCGTCGGCCAGCGGAGCCCATACAATGTTGGTAAGAGCTTCTGCTATTGAGAGCACGGAGCCTGCCGCCGCGCTGACAAGACCTGCTGCCGGCGCATGTCCCAGTGCCGTGGCCATGCCTCTTGTGCCGCGGTAGTCAAGTGCTATTGCTCCCAGATTGTTCAGTGGCAGCTGCAGCTCGCCGGCGCACTGCTGTTTTGCTATGCGGCCCGTGACGGAGCGGTCGACCTTATTGGTCAGCCAGTCCTTGCAGGCCACCTCCTCAAGCTGCAGCACGGCATCTATATACCTGACGGGATCTGACGGGTCATATGCCAGTTCACTGAACTGTATTTTCGTAGCGGTGTCCGTCATGACCGTCCGTGGCGGCTCTCCGAAGAAGTCGCTCAGCTGCAGGTCTATAGGCTTCTCTCCGGTGGCGGCGTTAAAGAATGTAAACTGGTTGTCGCCGGTCACCTCCCCGATGATATAGAGGGGGGCACGTTCACGTGCAGCAACTCCTGACAGTGTGTCCACATCGCCGGGTTTAATCACCAGGCCCATTCTCTCCTGGGATTCGTTGCCTATTATCTCCCGCGCCGAGAGGGTTGGGTCGCCCACCGGCAGCCTGGCGATGTCAACCTTGCCGCCTGTCTCCTCGACAAGCTCAGAGAGGCAGTTGAGGTGGCCGCCGGCACCGTGGTCGTGCAGCGATATCACCGGGTTGCCGTCGCTCTCCGTCATGGCGCGCAGTGCGTTGTAGACTCTCTTCTGCATTTCGGGGTTGGCGCGCTGTACTGCATTGAGTTCAATGGCGCTCTCGTAGGCGCCGGTATCTACTGACGATACTGCTCCGCCGCCCATTCCTATGCGGTAGTTGTCGCCACCCAGAAGCACTATCAGGTCACCCTTCCGAGGCCGGTCCTTTGTGCTGTCTCTCTTTTTCCCCAGCCCTATGCCGCCGGCGAGCATGATAACCTTGTCATAACCGTAGCGTCGCATCTCTCCGAAGTGTTCAAAGGTCAGCAGTGACCCGCAGATGAGCGGCTGGCCGAACTTGTTCCCGAAGTCGCTGGCTCCGTTGGAGGCTTTGATGAGTATCTCTTCCGGTGTCTGGTAGAGCCATTGACGGGGCTCTGTATGCCGTTCCCACTCCCTCGGCCCGTCAGGCCTGGGATAGGAGGTCATGTATACTGCCGTACCGGCTATGGGCATGGCCCCCTTGCCTCCTGCAATACGGTCGCGTATCTCACCGCCGGTGCCGGTGGAGGCCCCGTTGAAGGGCTCAACTGTCGTGGGGAAGTTATGGGTCTCGGCCTTGAGCGAGAGAACAGCATCGAAATCGCTCACCGCAAACCAGTCAGGTTTATCCTGTGTGGCCGGCGCAAACTGCTCGGCATGCGGCCCGTCAAGAAAGGCACAGTTGTCACGGTAGGCCGAGGCTACATGGTTGGGATTCTCCCGGGTGGTCTTTTTGATCAGGCTGAAGAGCGAGTGGGGATGCTCCTTCCCGTCAATGATGAAGGTGCCGTTGAATATCTTGTGCCGGCAGTGCTCGGAGTTGACCTGGGAGAAGCCGAAGACTTCACTGTCAGTAAGCTTTCTGCCAAGCCTCCGGCTCAGTTGCCGGAGATACTCTATCTCTTCGGTGCTTAACGCCAGACCCTCACGGAGATTGTAGGCGGCAATGTCATCTATTTCCGTCACTGGCTCCGGTTCATGGTGAACGGTGAATATCTCCCGGTCAAGGCCGTGGTAGACCCTCTGCAGCATAGGATCGTGAAGGGGATTCTCCTCCTCTGCAGCAATGAACTCTTCCATCCGTGAGATGCCTGTTATGGCCATGTTCTGGGTTATCTCCACGGCGTTGGTACTCCAGGGGGTTATCATCTCCCGCCGCGGGCCGATGAAGGTGCCCTCAACCGTGTCCATGCCTGTCGGGCTGGCATTGCCCAACAGCCATGAGAGCCTGTCGGTCTCTCCGGCAGAGAGCTGCCTGTCTGCCTCGACGGCGACAATGTTTCCCGCGGAGGTTCTGAAGAAAAGTAGAGTCTTGCTGGTCATAATATGCTGATGGATAGGGTTATGGCGATTCAAGTGCTGCTTCTGCCGTCACCATCAAAGATAATAAAACAACTGTTGCGGCTTCGCCGAAACAAGCACCTGGGGCAGAAACAATCACCTGGGGCAGAAACAAAACCTCCCTCATGATAAATGCTATCCGCCGGGTGACACAGTGACGCTCCTCACTGCTCAGATTCAGTTACCGAATCTGGGATTGACAATGTTGTTGTAGATTGAACCGAAAGTATAGGATAGTCCTATTCCGGTTTCAATCTGATAACCCGTTGCCTGTTCCCTCAGTCTCAGGAGTCTTTCGGCTTCTGACAGATCTCCCTTGCGCAGGCTGAGCTGGTCATTTATGCGGGCAGCCTCCACGTTCAGTGTGAGAGAGAGTCCCTTGAATACCCTTATGCGGGTGAAGAGGTCTGCGGCTATCATGTTTTTGGTGAAGTCATGGAAGTAATTAAGTCCCCGGAGAGAAAAGTAGATAGAACCCCATTTCTTCTGCACCTGGTATGCGACTCTGAGCTGATGTCCGAAAAGATTCTCGCTGGTCTTGTTGTAGATGGTGGTGTCTGCGTAATTACTGTATTGGTAGCCAATGCTGTAGAGGAACCTGAGCTGACGGTGGGTTGCCTCGGCGTAGGGAAAGAGGTCATACTCTATTGAGGGCATGATCGTAGTATTGAAATCGTAGTTCTCGGATGTCGAAGAATTCATCTCCCAGATCAGTCCGGCAGACCAGTGGTCACCAAGACTCTTTACAATGAGGTTCTCCAGTCTTTCGTAACTTCTGAGGTAGGTCGTGTCGAGGTCATCCTCGATGAATCTCTGTTTCGTGTATCTCTGATCGAAATCGATTTCAAGCTTGATATCCGGGGTGATTTTTGTGATCCGGAGTGAATTCTCAAGTTCCAGCCGCTTATAGGATTCTTCAGAATTATACTGCGGGCTTGTTGAGATCTCAAACACCCAGTTTCTCCATTTGTCGGTGACCTCCTCCTGCTCAATGGCACTGCCGTGTGTTATATCTATCTCATGAATGACCGGTGTCCTGCTGGCGAACCTCAGCAGTCCGGCCTTCAGAAGATTGGTGCGCCGCTCCCTGATCTCCGTTGAGGTTTCGTACGGGTTGCTGATGTAGGTCAGCGTATCGTCCATACCTGCAAAAATGTCCATGCCGTGAAACACATAGGTATAAAGGTTGCCGCCATTGCCGGAATTCTGTCTGGTGACAAGCACGTATACCTGCGCTTCCCGGACATCCCTGACATAATTTATCCACGGGATCTCCTGACGTGTAAAACTCATGTCGCAGCTGCTGCAATCGATAAATACCCTGGCGGCATCCTGTCTCAGTTTGATGGCAGGTTGGGGAGCCTGCTCCGCGGGGATGCCCGTTTCCGGAGAGTCATTTTGCCTCAGGTTTCTGCCAGTGGCAGGATTATCCTGTGAGGCTGCGGTGAATGTAAGGAGGGTTGTAAGCAGAAAAATAAGCAGCAGTCTGATGTTGTTTTGGATCATAAGGTGTTGTGGCTGAATTTAGCAGCCGCAAATATATTCAAAAGAAAAGAGCAGGGAGATGTTTTATGGCAAATGCATCAGTTGAATGCTGCCGGTGCGGTTTGAGCAAGCCCGGCAAAAGGCGCATATGGTTTTGAAATGAACACTTTTAGCAGGTTGTAGCTCTCTGCACGGTTTAATATTTTTTAACATAGTGCGGGTGTCCTCGTAGCGGTAACCATAGCTGAGCGGGGTGTATGTAAATCAGGCAAGAGTATTTCCGGGGGTTGCAGTCGTCAGCGTGGCATAAGAGTGGCACTGTCGCCGAAGATCTCGATGCTTCCGTTCCTTCCCTTGCCGCTGAAGATGACGCGGTCTGTGCCTCTCTCGGTGAGTGTCAGGCTGATGACCGAGGTCATGCTCTCCTCTATGCGGCCGTCCATCAGTCCCCTGACGGGGGCTGCCAGTCCTGTTGCAGCATCAACGGGGGCAGTAACGCTCAGTGTGCCTAACCTGTTGCTGAACCGGATTTCAACTTCAGAGCCGTCAAATGAAAGTCTGCTGAGCCGCGACCTGTTGTATTCAGTAAAGCGGTACAGCCGGTTTTCGAGCCAGAAACCGGCAATAAATCCCGTGAAGTTGCCTGTAACCCACGGGATACGTGCAACGGAAGCCTTGAATGAGATACCGGGCCTCTCAAAGTGGTTAGACTGCATCCATATGTATGCTGAAGGAAAGGAGTGCCCCCAGTCTTTTTCAATATAACCTCTGCCACCGGAAAAGTCAATCTCCTCGCCGTTGATGACCAGGGAACCGGTGATACCGTGGTCCATGCTTACGATGCCGTGATTGCACTCCATGAAGGGTGCGAAGGTATAGGGGCCCATGATGCCGGGAGAGTACCACCGCGATGGCCACGGAACAGTGTCAGAGAAGTGGAGTGTTCCCCTGGCATCCGGCAGGTCAAGTGTCATGCTGCAGGCGGAAAAACTGTTGCCGGCCAGAGTAAGCCCGAACTTTCTGTCAGAGGGGGTGAACAGTGCTGCATCAAAGGAATGGTACCGTGATTTTTTTTCTGTACCGTCGAGAAGCTGTACGAAGGCATGGCTCTTCCCTTCTTCGTCCATTGCTATTCCCGGGATGAAGGCATATGCTCTTGATCCTGAGGCATTCACCACCTTGAAGTACCAACCTTCAAAGTATTTCCTCCTGTTGCCCCAGCCCTGGTACATGGCTGGATCAAAGAGTGATCTGATTTTGGCGGTCAGGTTCATAGGCCTGTCTGTGGAGGTTGAAGTTCAAACATACAAATTTCAGCTGATCGTAGATATGAAAAAACAAGGGCTGTCCCTTTTTCCCCATCCGTCAGGGAAACAACCGTGACGGAGAAAGGTTGTCGGGTTGCCGAAATTACCGAAGACCCTCTTTATAGGTTTTCAGGGCTCTCTCCCTTGCCAGGGCATGTTCAACGATAACCCCCGGGTATTCGGGGGTTTCAAGTTCGGGCACCCATCTCCTGACATATGCCATGTCGGGGTCAAACTTCCTTGTCTGTTCCGAAGGGTTAAAGACCCTGAAGTACGGGGCGGCGTCGCATCCGGATCCTGCCGCCCACTGCCAGTTGCCGTTGTTTGATGAGAGCTCGTAGTCGAGAAGCCTGGACGCGAACCAGGCCTCTCCCCAGCGCCAGTCGGTGAGCAGGTGTTTGGCAAGAAAGCTGGCTGTGATCATTCTCACCCTGTTATGCATGAAGCCGGTGGCGTTGAGCTCGCGCATGCCGGCATCAACAATCGGGTATCCGGTCATCCCGTTGCACCAGCGCTCAAACTCCTCCTCGTTATTGCGCCAGATGATGTTGTCATACTTTATTCTGAAGGAGTTGTCGACTACACGGGGGAAGTGCCACAGTATGCTCATGAAGAACTCCCGCCATATCAGTTCATTGAGCCATGCCTCACTCAGCGGTACGGCGGCAGCGACCAGCCTGCGGATGCTGACCGTGCCGAAACGGAGGTGTATTCCCAGTCGTGTTGTGCCTTCGATTGACGGAATATTGCGTGTTGTGTGATAGCCGGCAATGATGCCGGTATCGATAACAGGTGGTTTGAACTGCATGTCCGTCGCGGCAAAGCCTGTCTCTTCAAGTGACGGCAACGGGAAAGGACCGGTTTTTACAAGTTTGTCCATCAGTTGCTCCGACGGGCTGACAGTCAGATCATCCTGTGTGAGCTTCTTCTTCCAGGCTTTGGAATAGGGAGTGAAAACGGTATAGGGTGTCCCGTCCGACTTCACCACCTCGTTTTTTTCGAATATAACCTGGTCTTTGAAAGAGTGGAACGGGACTCCGGATTTTTCGAGCATCGTCCTGATCTGCCGGTCGCGCTCCAGGGCATAGGGTTCATAGTCGCTGTTGGCATAGAGAGCCCTGACATCATATTCTGCAAGCAGTTGGCGTATGGCCTGTTCCGGTGTGCCGTGCATCACCCGCAGTGAGGATCCTGCTGCAGTGATTTCTTGCTGCAGTGCTTCAAGGGCACCATGGATGAAGGAGATCCGGCGGTCTCGCCTCTCTTCAAGTTTTCCGAGGATATTCTTGTCAAAAATGAATACCGGCAGCACACTGTATCCCGACTTCAGGGCATGGGCAAGTCCCACGTTGTCATCCAGCCGCAGGTCGCGCCTTAACCAGAAGAGGGCTACAGGTTCTTTACTCCTTGTCATACATGTCAGCTCTTGCCTCCTTTTGCGTCTGTTTTTTTCTGAGCTTACGCCGTATACGGGTGAAGACGAAGAGAATCAGAAGCAGGAAGACGGCAATAACAAAGAATGGTATTACAAGCGAGAGGAGGGAGGTGCCTGTGGCGGCGACATTCTCGACGGTAGCCACCACGGGATTTCCTAATCCGGCTGTCAGTTTGGTGGAGGTGAGCCTGGTCAGGGCGCTGCCGCTCTGGACGACGGCGGCACTGCCACCGCCCACGGCAGCACCGGTGATCCACCTCATCAGCTCACTGTCAATAGGCAAAACGCTGGTCAGGAGCAGCGTCCCGGCAACGACAGCCAGTGGAGTGGCAATGGTATCAAGCAGGTTGTCGACCACGGGGATGTAATAGGCAATGATCTCCACCAGGGTGGCTGTGGCAAGTATGACAATGGAGGTCCATGATGCAAGCCACATGAAGCTCTCATTCAGCGGCAGGAAGCCTGCCTTTGCCGCCACGGCGGCAACGAGCATCGGAACGAAGACCCGGAAGCCGGTGCTGGCAGCCAGCCCGATACCTATTGCCACTGCCGTGATTAACTCAGCACTCATAGTACGTGTATCTTTTTATACTGGTTGTTCATATACAATTGTCATTTTACCTGCAAGGGAGAAGAGAGTTCTCGCGGAGAGCTTTCAGGACTGCCTCCTGAAAATCATAAAATGAGTGTGAGGGCTTTTTGAACACCCCGTCGCGTATGCCGTTCATTATTATGATGAATCCGTATTTTCCTGCGGGATCAAAAAAGAGGGCCGAAAATAATCCGTATGCAGAACCAGTATGCCCGATCATCCGTACTCCTTCAGGCAGGGGTTCATCGGATGCCGGTTCGGGAAGTATGTGAACACTGAGGCCCCGGCTGAAGCTCCGTGCCTCTTCAGCTTCACCGTTGCTTCCGTCGGATGTCCACTGGGGTTTCTGCATCATTTTTATGCTTTTGCGGGAGACGATCCGCTCGCCGCCGTACTTGCCTCCGTCAATGTGGAGAATCATAATCCGCGCCAGCTCTGCTGCGGAGATCCTCAGTCCTCCCTGCGGGGAGAAGACCGCACCGTTGGTGCCTGTTTTATATCCTGAGAAATCACGCGGGGAACTCATCACCCCCCTGAAGTCATCTGTCTGGGGGGTCCATGCACCGTCAATGTACCTGTAAATCACTGCCATGTTGTTTATGTCAGTCACTCCCTCGGGAATGTAGGAACCGGTTATACCAAGAGGAACAAAAAGGTTCTGTTGGATGAAATCTTCAAACCTCTGACCCGTGATCCTCTCAATGATGGTACCTGCCAGTCCGAAATTGGCGTTGCAGTAGGAGTAGTAGACACCCGGAGCCTCTTTTCTCCACATGTCTTCAGTGTAGTAGCTGCCTCCGGGCGACAGCATCTCAGTAAAGGAGGGAGGATTGCTGACATTTTCATAAGTATACATGAGGAACGGATCATATCCGCTGCCCTCATTGATGGAGCTTGTATGCAGCAGGAGCATCCTGACGGTTATGGGTTTGTCGGGGTGGTTGGGGTTTCTGACGGGGAACCCCAGGTATGTGCCTATGTCCTCATCCAGGTTCAGCATCCTGCTGTCACGCAGCTTCATCATGGCGGTGGTCATGACGAACTTCGAGATTGAGGCGATGCGGTATTTGGTGCTCTCGTTAACCGGCAGGTTCCTTTCATAGTCCCTGAGCCCTGCATGCCATGTTCCGGTCAGCTTCCCGTCACAGACCACGGCAACGGATAGTCCCATTATGTTGAAATCGTCCCTGATACTTTCCACTGCCGTCTGCATCTGTGCGTTCAGGCTCTGCATCAGGCCGCCAAACAGCACTACTGACACAATAGTTTTAACTGCTGTGTTTATCATCTTCCTGTTATTACTGCAAATTTACATACTGATCGCCCGGTTTCGGTCTGCAGCACGCAGAAATATATCCCCGGGGGGTAGTCACCGGCATAAAGTGTTATGCTGTAGATTCCCGGTTGCATAATCCCGTCTGCCAGTGAGGCGACGAGTCTGCCGTCAGTGCCGTAGACCTGCATGACTGCACGTGATCTGCGGAGGATGCGGTAATCGATTACTGCGATGTCACTTACCGGGCTGGGAGTAACGGTGATGATCTGACCCTCATCATCTGTGAATGTTCCCTCATCTGAAGAGGTAGTTCCCGTGATGGCTGCTTTCAGGCCGTTCCACAGCTCGTCGCGGCCTGCCTCATAGCTCAGGGCCCATATGCCTATCCCTGCCAGGTGGAGGTCCATAGCCAGATTGTTCTTTATCTGGAGGCTGAGGCTGTCATCGTACCACATCTGCCGCCATTGCCCGGAGCTCTGGTAGCTTATCCACGGCACGCCGGTTGTCTGATCAAAGATTACAGTGTGACTGGCTGCCAGGTTGAGGGCGTTGTTGTAGAGTCGCGATGTACCCGTGCCGGTGGTGGCGGCTTTTCTGTTGCTGCTGGTCACGGGCCAGTCGTAGCCGTACCATGGCACCCCGAGCAGCAGTTTGCCGGGGGGCACGCCGTCGTTGATATAATCCTCATTCAGGCTTCGGGTGATGTTGTAGTTCTCACCGGAAACGGGGGCTACCGGTCCGGCAGTGGAAGACCCGCTCCAGTAATAGTTGTAGCCCATCATTATAAGATAGTCGCATATCCCTGCCAGTGCTGCAAGGTCCCATCCGTCAGACCAGTTTACTGCCGGCGTTGCGAGTGATATCTCGGCAGAGGGCAGGGCACTCCTGATGCCTCTTACGGCCCGGCGGCAGAAGCTTACCATATTGGCCTTCTGGGCTGAAGGCACGCTCTCGAAGTCGAAATTGACACCGTCACCGTTGCGTGACTGCAGCTGAAAAGCCAGGTTGTTGATGAGGTTCCACTGCTTGACGGTGTCGGTGAGCAGCGCGGTGTTGCGTGCAGAGCCGAAGTTGGTTACAGTGAGAATCACCTTAACGCCTCTCTGGTGTGCGTAGCTGATGACTGAGGTGGTGTCCCACCCTCTCAGTGTTGTATATCCCCCGGTGGCTGTATCTACCTCGTAACTGAAGTAAGCTATGTGTGTCAGCACATCGTAATCATAATGTGTAAACGCAGCCGGAGAGGCCCAGTAGGGATGCCATCCGAAGACCATGGTATTTTCGCCTCCGTTCTTGATGACGGTCAGCGGTGCAGGCTTCTCGCCGGCTTTTAAAGAGTATTGCCGACTGTGGACTGTGGTCCCGACGAACTGCGTAGTCGGGATTGAGTCTCCCCCGATGTCGGAGCCCCAAACTGCTGATTGGTACAGGGAGTCATATTTCTTGCCATAGTATTCGTTCTCAACCTGATGTATGCCTTTGACATCAGGCACAGGATCCTGGCCGGCAGCATTCACCATGATGAATGCGGAGAGTATCAGGGCCGGTATGATCTTGACGGGCATGCGGGCAGGGAGGAGGCAATTGTCAGGTTGCCTTGAAATACTTCTTATAAATCTCCATATTGCGCTCAAGCAGGGTTACGGAGACCTCATAAGCCTTCTGGCTGTCCTGTTTCCTGAGGGCATCAAGGAGCTCTCTCTGGTACTTCATGGTGTACTCCTTCTCACCTTCAATATTTCCGTAGATGAGGTTTCTCATGCGGGGGAGGAGTGAATAGACGGGTTCCAGGCTTATTATGACGATGGGATTTCCGGTAGCCTTTGAGAGGTTCATATGGAACCGGTTGATGAGGTCGACCTCAAGCTGGGTGTTGTCAGGATTGCATTTTTCAAGATCCGCCTGGTTTTTCTGGAGGGTACGTATGTCCTCGTCACGCCTGTTGCGTGCAGCGAGCCTTGCCACCTCTGGCTCAAAGAGCCTGCGCACCTCTATGATCTGCAGTATGAGGTCCGAGTTGAACCTGAGGTCATAGAAGAGATGGAGCGAGTTGATTGCATCCTCTATCTTCAGCTCCGTGATATACATGCCGCTTCCTTTTCGGATATCGATAAGTCCGCGTGCACTCAGGCGTCGCAATGCCTCACGCAGGGCGGTGCGGCTAACCGCAAACTGGGCGCATAACTCCTTTTCCGTGGGAAGCTTCGATCCGGGCAGCAACTTCTTCTGCCTTATAGCTTCTTCAATTCTCCTCTCTATTTTCTGGCTGAGAGTGAGTCCCGAGCCGATTTTACTGAAGACGTCTTCTGCCATGTCAGTGGTTGTTTGTCAGATCAGGACAAAGATGTTTTGTCCCGGTCATTATGTTTATTTATAGTGTTCCCTGTAAAACTCCAGGGCTTTTTTCACCGATCCCTGCTCCATCAGAAGTATGCGGGCTGCCTCCCTCTGGATGTCAAGCTCCTCAACTATCATCCTGGTGCCGCGCTCTATCAGCTTCTTGTTGGTGAGCTGCATGTTGACCATCTTGTTGCCTTTTACCCTGCCAAGCTTGATCATGAGCGTTGTGGTTATCATGTTCAGCACCATCTTCTGTGCGGTACCGGCCTTAAGCCGTGTGCTTCCCGTTAAAAACTCGGGTCCGACAACCACCACGACGGGGTGTTCAGCTACCTTCACTATCGGGCTGTCAGGGTTGCATGTGATGCACCCGGTCAGGATGCCGTTCTCCCTTGCTCTCTGTACCCCTCCGATGACATATGGCGTTGTGCCGGAGGCAGCAATTCCGATAACCGAATCCTTGGTGTTGATGTTGAAAATCTCCAGCTCGCTCCACGCCTTGGCGGGGTCATCCTCGGCAGACTCCACAGCCTTGCGAAGCGCGGTCTCTCCTCCGGCAATCAGCCCGATAACCACGGTATCGGGCACACCAAAGGATGGAGGCACCTCTGAGGCGTCCAGCACCCCCAGCCTGCCGCTGGTGCCTGCCCCGAGATAGAAGAGCCTGCCGCCCTTCTGCATCCTTCCGTAAATCTGGTTGATGAGAGTCTCAATCTGAGGTATCGCCTCCCTGACGGCAAGGTGTACCTTTGCATCTTCCTGATTTATGTTGGTCAGCAACTCATTGACTGTCATCTTGTCAATATCCTCAAAGTTGGAGGGCGACTCGGTAATGCTTAGCTGTTGTCTTGTGAGACCTGCTTTACTGGTGCTTCGGTACATCTGGATTCTGAATATGATATTTAACGAGGTTGTCCATCGGAGAGAGGGAGAAAATTCCCGGCTGCAACCTGTGCTCTATAAGCAGCTTCTCGAGAAATGGCCTGAAATGATATGCAATACTGCCTGTAAAATGGACAGGGAAATCCCTGGCCTCCGGATAGGAGAGCACATTCCTTACGATGAACTCATCAAAACTGGATGTTATTATCGCCTGCAGTTCCGGTACATGCAGGTTGTCAGCGATGAAGCGCGAAAACTGACCAAGAAATTTATTTGGGAAAGGCATGTTGTACACTCTCTCAAGTATCTGTGCGGGAGTATAGTTGTAAGTCCTGAAGAAGGTATCTATCACCTCATCCGGGAACTGCTTCTTCAGTATGCCTGATACCAGTTTCCTGCCTATGACGGCACCGCCTCCCTCGTCGCCAAGGATATAACCAAGCGGAGAGACATTCTCGACAATATTTCTTCCGTCATAGTAGCATGAGTTGGACCCTGTGCCAATTATGCATGCAATACCTGGCTTGTCCATGCAGAGCGACCTCGCTGCACCCAGCAGGTCACTGCCGATAAACAGGTCTTCAATGCCAAAAAAGGAGGTCAGAGCTCCCTTTACCACGTCAACCTTTGAGGCGTTGCTGACCCCGGTACAGTAAAAAAAGAGTTTGCTGACACCCGCATTTGCAAGCTCAGGTATCTCCCTGCCCAGCAAACCGGTAATCTCCTCACGGTTAACAAAAAAAGGATTTATACCGGAAGATGTGTATGACTTCCCGTTACCGGTCTCTGCAACCTCTCTCCATTCAGTCTTGGTGGAGCCACTGTCAGCGATCAGTATCATGTCCGGATAATGATGTCTATTTCCCTGTTAACCAATTTATTATACACCATGCACAAATGTGACCTGTTAAACCTGATCCCTGTTTTGTTACAGGTGTATGTAAATATACCGAAATATACAGATTTTTGTCAGATGTATGACACATTTATAAAAACTTTCTATTTTTGAATCATATTTACTAATTTAAACAAAAAAATACCAGAGATGCGAAGATCCAGTCTCCTCTTTTCTCTCCTCTTATTCCTTGTTGCGCCCGTAATGTTTCAGCCTCTGTCGGGGCAGAAGCCCGGCAGGATGCAGCGAATAGCCGAATCAAGGCTGAGTGAGTGGGTCACCCCCATCCCGGAGTGGCTTTTCCCGGAAGAGATGAGGATCGATTCCGTGAGTGTTGATGACGGGCAGCGGGAGGTCAGCATCTGGCTGCCGGCCGAGGCAGCGCAGAATCCGGTCAGGGAAGAGACTCACGCCCGGCTTGTCAACTCTGTGAGGGAGAGCCTGGGAAGGAGGTTCTCCGGGTACGGTATCACAGTCCTGTGCGGTGTACAGCCTCTTGAGGAGCTCATACCGAACTACTTCAGGTATGAGCTTCCCCGTGACGCCGGGAGGATACTTCCCGCACCGGAGTTGAGGCCCCGGCTGGTAGAGCGGATCGGGTCGCCTGAGTCTCCGGAAGGTCTTGACGGCAGGTATATTGCCCTGTGGCACAGTCACGGATACTATTTCGACATGACCCTCGACCGCTGGGAGTGGCAGCGTGCGAAGCTCTTCGGCAGTGTGGAGGATCTTTCGGTCATGGCCTACGTAATTCCATACCTTGTACCCATGCTTGAGAATTCCGGAGCAACGGTATTTCTGCCGCGCGAAAGAGACATACAGGTCAATGAAGTTATCGTTGACAACGACGGTTCTACTGGCAACTCCGAGTTTGTATTGCAGGTATCCGAACCTCCTGCTGAGGCGGGATCCGGTTTCACGGTCAGGGATACGCTCTTCAGCGGTGACAATCCCTTCCTCATGGGCACTGCCCTGACCATCAGCGACGGCTCAGCGCTGTTCGTTCCCGAGATACCCGAAAGGGGATCATACGGTGTCACGGTCTCCTGGCCGCGTCTCACTGACGGAGCGGGCAAGGTGCTTTTCAGGGTAGCTCACACCGGCGGGGTGACTGAATTTATTGCAGACCAGTCGGTGGGAGGCGGCACCTGGGTCTGGCTTGGCTCCTTCATATTCGATAAGGGTCTTGACCGCGACAGAGGCTCTGTCACCATCACCTCTGCCGACGGTTCACCGGTGGCCGTTGATGTTGTCCGTTTCGGAGGCGGCATGGGCAACGTAGCCCGCCGCCCCTCAGCAACGGTGATAGCCAACCAGTGGTCGCTCAATGCCGGCGAACAGGCTGCTGACGACGAGAGCCACGCCTCCGCCGAAAGCTTCAGATGGAAACTGAGCGGCAAGCCGCGGTATCTTGAGGCCGCCCGCTACTGGCTTCAGTTTGCAGGCATGCCTGACACCCTGGTTTATACGGTCAATCATGGGAGAAACGATTACAATGACGACTACATGTCGCGGTCCGAATGGGTCAACTACCTGCACCGCAAGCCTGACAGTACCGGCGGCAACGGCATGGGTATCCCCGTGGACCTCTCCTTTGCATTTCATACTGATGCCGGCATCACACCGGATGATTCCATCATCGGCACGCTCGGCATCTATTCAACGGCAACCAACGAAGGCAGATTCCCCGACGGCACCAGTCGTCTTGCCAGCCGTGACCTTACTGATATTGTCCAGACCCAGATCGTAGAAGACATATATGTTATCTTCAATCCCGACTGGACCAGGCGTGCCATGTGGGACCGTTCCTATTATGAGGCACGCAAGCCCGATGTGCCTGCCATGCTCCTGGAACTGCTCTCTCATCAGAACCTTGCCGACCAGCGTTACGGGTTTGACCCACGCTTTCGCTTCCATGTGAGCCGTGCCGTCTACAAGGGTATCCTCCGCTATCTGGCCACCGCCTCTGGCACGGAGTATACCGTTCATCCGCTGCCCGTCTCTCACCTGGAGCTTGCTCCCCTGGGCACCAAGAGCATCAGGCTGAAATGGACGCCGGTAACTGATCCCCTGGAGTCGACCGCTGACCCGCTCTCATACAAGGTCTACATGGCTGTCGGCGACAACGGCTTTGACAACGGCAGGGAGGTGACCGGCACCACCCTTGACATCGAGCTTCCGTCATTCAACATGCTCTACCGGTTCAGGGTCACCGCACTGAATGAAGGGGGAGAGAGCTTCCCCTCGGAGACGCTGTCGACAGGCTTTGTAGCGGACTCCGGGGAGACCGTGCTTGTTGTCAACGGTTTTGACCGTATCTCCGGTCCCTCGTGGTTTGACCGCGGCGGCATGGGCGGCGTGGCATGGTGGGATGACCGCGGGGTGGCTGACGGCTACAATTTTTCGAGCATAGGCGACCAGTATGACTTTAACCGCAGGTCGCCCTGGACCGATGATGACAATCCGGGATGGGGCGCTTCATGGTCTGACGGCGAGGGAAAGATCATCCCTGGTAACACATTCGACTTTTCTGCGATCCACGGCAGTTCAATCATGGCCGCCGGCAGGTCGTTCATCTCGGTCAGCGATGAGGTATTCAACAGTGCCGGATTCGATCTCAGACCATACGCTGCCGTTGACCTGCTCTTCGGTGAAGAGAAGAGCATCCCTTCAGTTTATGATCCGGAAAAGAAGGAGTTTCAGATATACACTCCTGAGTTCGTGCGGAGCCTGGAGAGACTCTCCGAGGCTTCCATGCCACTGTTCATGTCCGGGGCCTACGTCGGCACCGATCTTGTGATCGCGGCTGACAGTGCCGTCACTGCAAAGGTGATGCAGATCCTTCATTTCAAACCCCGTACCAACCACGCCGTAAGAACAGGTGAATTCTACGCCACCGACATCGCAGGGCCTGACCTCTCAGGCAGGTTTTCATTCAACACCGGATCCTGTACTGGTATCTACGCAGCCGAATCACCCGATGCCATCGAGCCGGCCGACAGGAGATCGCACACAGCATTCCGCTATTCGGAGAACAATACGTCAGCTGCCGTCAGGCATAATGGAGAGGTGAGAACCGTTGTCACCGGCTTCCCGTTTGAAACTGTAACCTCGCAGGAAGAGAGAGACAGTCTGATGAAGCAGATACTGGATTTCATCCTGAAGAAATAATCCGACATCATGGAGAGAAAAATAACATGCTTTTTGCCCTGGTCTGACTCCGGCTCAGTGGCAGCAACAGTAAGATCACTCAGGAGTTCAGAAGCAGTCAGCAGGATCTTCATCGTAGTACCCCCTGACCATACTGGTGATATCGGGATACAGGAGACACAGATTCTTCGGTCAGCAGGATTTGCATCCACCGACGCCCTGAAGAAAATGGCAGCGGTGACTGACACCGATTTTGTATTGATATACAGCAAGGGCTTCCCGCTCGATCCGGGGAGATTTGCCTTCGAGCGGCTGATACAGGTTTGCGAAGGCACAGGTGCCGGCATGGTCTACTCAGACTACTTCGAGAAAAAGAGTGAGAAGCTCTCACCCCATCCTCTGATAGATTACCAGGAGGGCAGCCTTCGCGACGACTTCAATTTCGGCTCGGTCATCCTTTACAGTGCCGACGCCTTCAGGAAAGCCTGCAGCGCCATGAACGAAGATTACAGCTTTGCCGGGCAGTACGATCTGAGGCTCAGGGTCTCGCAGTCCTATCCCGTGGTCCATATCCCGGAGATGCTCTATACAGAGGTGGAGACGGACACCCGCAGGTCGGGTGAGAAGATGTTTGATTATGTCGATCCGCGCAACAGGGAGGTTCAGAAGGAGATGGAGAGAGCCTGTACGGATCACCTCAGGGAGGTCGGCGCCTGGCTTGGACCGCAGTTCAGGGAGATGGCATTCGATGATGAGACCTTTGAATACGATGCCTCTGTCATCATTCCTGTGCGAAACAGGGTCAAAACCATAGGTGATGCCATCGAATCGGTGCTGAGCCAGAAATCGCACTACAGCTTTAACCTGATACTCGTTGACAACCACTCCACCGACGGTACAACTGACGTTGTCAGGTCGTTTGCAGGCGACAGCAGGGTGGTGCATATCATACCGGAAAGAGATGATCTGGGGATCGGAGGATGCTGGAACGAGGCTATTTTCAGTGATAAGTGCGGCAAGTTTGCCATACAGCTTGACAGTGACGACCTTTATATCGACGACTCGGTGGTGACAAGGATCGTTGACGCCTTTCATGAGCAGCAGTGCGGCATGGTGGTAGGCTCCTACAGGATGGTCAACTTTGAGCTGAAGGATATCCCTCCGGGGCTTATAGACCACAGGGAGTGGACTCCCGACAACGGCAGGAACAATGCGTTGAGGATCAACGGCCTCGGGGCTCCCCGGGCCTTCTACACGCCTCTCCTGCGCAGTGTCAGGGTCCCCAACGTCAGCTACGGCGAAGATTATGCCGTCGGCCTCGCAATAAGCCGGCACTACAGGATAGGACGGATATATGAACCCCTTTATCTCTGCCGCCGCTGGGATGAAAACTCAGATGCCCTTCTGGATGTCGGAAGGATGAATGCACATAATCTCTATAAGGACAGGATACGCACGATGGAGCTTCTTGCCAGGAGACGTTTGATCAGCAGCGGAAGGTGAAACCGGAAAGCATAGGCAATAAGGACTGAGGAACATATTCGCCCTGAAAATTATTCGCAGGTAAAACTGAAAACCAGATGCTGGGTAAGCTGAAGAGCAGATTTAAGCTGAGGAGTATTCACAGGGGAAATTGAAAATCATATGCACGATCACTCAAATATGGTAAATGATCTCTTCGAGAGTCAGTTCATGGAGTGGCCTCTGGCGCGCGACAACTATGGTCAGCTTGACGGTGTGAGGGTAAGGAAGATACCTTTCCCGGGCTACGAGATCGCCGTGCAGTTTAATCCCGGGAGGATCGTCTCATCAGCGGCGAAGGTGGATGCCGGCTCCATCAAAGCGAGACCCTGCTTCCTCTGTGAGGATAACAGGCCGCCGGAGCAGAGGGGAGTGCCCTTTGGCAGCGACTACATCATACTGATCAATCCCTTTCCGATATTCAGGCGTCATCTTACCATCGTTAACAGGGCACATACACCGCAGCAGATTGAAGGCAACTTTGCCTCAATGCTCTCTCTGGCAGAGGCACTGCCCGATTTTGTCATCTTCTACAACGGCCCGCAATGCGGAGCCTCAGCTCCCGACCACCTCCATTTCCAGGCCGGCAACAGGGGTTTTCTGCCGGTGGAGAAAGATTTCGGCAAACCTGACCTCGGCACTGCCGCGGTCTCCTCAGAAGGTGTTGAACTACGTCTGTGGAGCGGCTATGGCAGGGGGATGCTGACTCTTGCGGGGAGTGACAGCAGGGCTATCGACAATGCCTTTTCCCGTTTTTACGGTACGTTTGCCGCCACACAGCCTGAACGGCCGGAACCCATGCTTAACATGCTTGCTTACCACTCCGCGGGCAGATGGACAGTGCATATAGTACCCCGAAGGGTTCACAGGCCGTCGTGCTACTTTGCCGCGGAGCAGGAAAGGATTCTGCTGAGCCCGGCGTCAGTTGACATGGGAGGGGTGTTCATCACCCCCAGGGAAGAGGATTACAACAAGATCACCGCCGCTGATATCAGCAGCATCCTCGGAGAGGTATGCCTTAGCGACGGTGAGATGAAATCATTAACGGAAGTACTATTATGAAGGAGAGAAGCTTTCCCGAAATAAGCGTGGGCATAGTGTCAGGCAAGGCACTGACGGTCACTCTCAACGGAGAGTATAATGTCTCAGGGGCTGAGCGAAGCATTCAAGGCCAGTGGACTGCAGCATTCAGTGAAGGCAGAGTCGTGCTCACAGGTGACGGAGCCCCCGTACAGGCAGGCCGGGAGCTGATACTGGTGCCGGCAGATCACCGGCGCTGCAGCTTCACCCTCCATGCCGTGACCATAGGCGTAGCCTTTCACTGGGAGCGCAACGAAGACCAGACCTTCGTGGGCAAGCTGAAGTTCATGATCATTGAAGAGCGGGTTACGGCAGTAAATCTGGTGCCTGTTGAGGATTACCTTGCCAGTGTGATCTCCTCGGAGATGAGTGCCACATCATCGGTGGAGCTGCTGAAGGCGCACGCCGTGATATCAAGGAGCTGGCTGCTGGCGCAGATCGACAAAACCGCACGCCTCGAAGCAGGAGGAAAGCGGCATGCTGCAAACCAGGTTACCGCAGGTGAAATCATCCGTTGGTATGACCGGGAAGACCACAGGGAGTATGATGTTTGCGCTGATGATCACTGCCAGCGTTACCAGGGGATCACCAGGGCAACAACTCCGGAGGTGGAGAGCGCTGTGCGGGAGACAGCCGGAGAGGTGCTCATGTCAGGCGATGCACTGTGTGATGCACGTTACTCCAAGTGCTGCGGCGGCATCACTGAACTGTTTGAAAACGTTTGGGAGCCGGTAAGCCACGACTGTCTGCAGAGCGTCACGGATGCTGTCCGTCCGCCCGAGGGCTTCAACACGGATCTCACCACAGAGGAGAATGCTGTCAGATGGATAAAAGGTAATCCAGGAGCCTTCTGCAACAGCAATGACAGGGCGGTCCTGTCGCAGGTGCTCAACAGCTATGACCAGGAGACCAACGACTTCTTCCGTTGGAAGGTGGCATACAGGCAGGAGGAGCTCAGTGCCCTGGTGAGGGAGCGCACCGGCATCGATTTTGGCTTGATAACGGCCATGGAACCGCTGGAACGCGGCACCTCCGGGCGCATCATAAAACTGAAGATCACGGGTGACAGGAAGAGTATGATAATTGGCAAGGAGCTGGAGATCAGAAAGGCACTCTCAACGTCGCATCTTTACAGCTCGGCCTTCTTTGTAGAGACAGAAGATGACGAACAGGGCAGATCCTTTATACTTCACGGCGCCGGATGGGGCCACGGGGTGGGACTCTGCCAGATAGGAGCCGCGGTTATGGGCTCTCTGGGCTTCGGGTACACGGAGATCCTCTCGCACTATTTTGTACATTCAGTGCTTCAAAAGATATACTAAGATGAAAAGCATTATTTCACTTGCATTGCTGTTATGCCTGCCTTTTTTTACCGCAGAGGCAGACTCATGGATAAGGATCAACCAGCTGGGATACCTTCCGCAGTCGGTGAAGGTGGCAGTATACATCTCGCAGGAGCCGGGGGCCAAACCTACATTCACGGTCTGTGATGCCCTGACGGGAAAGAGGGTATTCACCGGCAAGGCATCCCTATATGACGGTTCGGCATGGGGTATGGGTGCCGCAGCCAGGCTTGACTTCTCGGCACTGACATCTCCGGGAGGCTATTATATCAGGTACGGAAACACCATCTCGGAGACATTTCGCATAGGCCATGGGGTCTATGACGGTACGGCTGACTTCATTCTGAACTATATCAGGCAGCAGCGTTGCGGGTACAATCCCTTCCTGGCCGACACATGTCATGCCCATGACGGGGTCATTGTGGATCATCCTGCCCTTACAGGAACGGTCATTGATGTCAGGGGAGGGTATCATGATGCCAGTGATCACCTGAGATACACAGCCACCACATCCACTTCGGTCTACCAGATGATGTTCGCCTGGGAGAGATCGCCGGAGATCTACGGCGACAGCCATGATGCTGCCGGTATGCCCGGCAGCAACGGTATTCCCGATATCCTTGATGAGGCAAGGTGGGGCCTGGAGTGGCTGCTGAAGATGAACCCCGACAGCGGGATGATGTTCAACCAGGTGGCTGACGACCGTGACCACCGGGGATTCAGGCTGCCGAACCTCGACAGGGCCGACTACGGGCTGGGGCCCTACAGGCCGGTTTACTTTGTCACAGGCAAGCCGCAGGGACTGGCCAGGTTCAAGAACCGCACCGAGGGAGTAGCCTCCACGGCAGGCAAATTTGCCTCGGTCTTTGCCATGGGGGCACGCATCTTTGCCGGCAGTGATCCCTCATTTGCCGCTCTAATGAAGTCAAGGGCTGCCGATGCCCTGGAGTATGCCCGTACTGACCCCGGTGCCACACAGACAGCCTGCAACGTCTCTCCCTATTTCTATGAGGAGGACAACTATGTTGATGACATGCAGCTGGCAGCATGGGAACTGTGGTCCCTCACCGGTGATCAGGAGCTCCTGGCCGAGGCCGACTACTGGGGGACGCTCGAACCATTCACTCCGTGGATAGAGAAAGACACGGCACGCCATTACCAGTTTTACCCGTTTGTTAACCTGGGGCACGCCCGGCTCGCCATGTCAGACACGCAGTATTCCCAAAAATATATTGACTTCATGCGGAAGGGGCTCGACCTTATCAACGCCCGCGATCAGCATGATGTCTTCCAGGTGAAGATACCCTTTGTGTGGTGCTCCAACAACTATGTGGCCGCAGCCCTGACACAGTGCAGGCTCTACCGCGAAATTACGGGAGACGGCAGGTTTGATCATATGGAGGCGGCGATGCGCGACTGGCTCTTCGGGTGCAACCCGTGGGGGACATCGATGATATGCGGGCTGCCGTCCGGAGGCGACTACCCCCTATATCCCCACTCGGCCGTTACAGTATACCTTGGCCAGACGACAACGGGAGGACTGGTTGACGGGCCGGTATACAGGGGCATCTATGAGAGCCGCAAAGGGATCACCTTGCTAAATCCGGATCCCTATGCCGCCTTCCAGAACGGTCCTGTAGTCTATCACGATGACATCGGCGACTACAGCACGAACGAGCCTACGCTCGACGGTACTGCCAGCCTCAGCTATTACCTCTCCACGCTGGAGAAGGAGGGAAGGCAGGGTCGCGACCTGGCTTCGGGCGATATCCGGGATGATCACGGCGCCCTCATCAGGAAGAGCTCCGGAGAAAAGGCAATATACCTGCTCTTCTCCGCTGATGAGTATGGAGAAGGGTTTGATCACATACTCAATGTGCTTGACCGCAAGATGATCAAAGGCTCTTTCTTTCTGACAGGCAATTTTCTCAGGAACAAACAGTTTGCGTCTGTAATTAAACGGCTGATTTCCGGTGGTCACTACCTCGGGCCACACTCGGACGGACACCTTCTGTATATACCCTGGGAGAACCGCGATACCCTGCTGGTCACCAAGGATCAGTTCAACCAGGATATGAGAAAGAACATCATTGAGCTGGGACGGGCAGGAGTCAGGGAGAAACCCCGCTGGTTCCTGGCGCCCTATGAATGGTACAACAGTGCCATCAGCCGGTGGAGTGAAGAGCTGGGGCTTACACTGGTGAACATCACTCCGGGCACCGGTACAGGCGCAGACTACACCACACCCGGGATGGCGAACTACAGGTCATCGGAGTTTCTGATTGAGAGGCTTGCCAGGTTTGAGGAGAACTCACCCCTGGGACTGAACGGGGCGCTGCTGCTGATCCACCCGGGCACTGATCCGGCGCGGGAGGACAAGCTCTACCTGAAGCTGGAAGAGCTGATTGAATATTATCAGGAAAAAGGTTACACATTCAAAAAGTTATAAGCATGGCAGGCAAGAATGCCAACCGCTCCCCGTGGGCATGGGTTCCTTCGCTCTATTTCTACCAGGGTATTCCCTACAGCATAGTGATGACCACCTCCGGGCTCATTTACAAGACCATGGGTGTCTCTGTGGCTTCGTTTGCCTTCTGGACGAGCATCCTCTATCTGCCCTGGGCGCTGAAGCCACTCTGGAGTCCCTATATAGATGTCGTATCGACAAAGCGCAACTGGGTGGTATGGACACAGCTGCTGATAGCGGCCACCTTCATCGGCGCAGGCCTGGCGATGCAGCTGCCGATGTTCTATCCCATCACCATAGCGATCTTTGCCATCATCGCTATCTCCTCTGCGAGCCATGATATTGCCGCCGACGGTTTCTACATGTATGCCCTCAACCAGCACAAGCAGGCCTATTTTGTAGGTATACGAAGCACCTTCTACCGTTTTGCCATGCTCACGGCGCTGGGCCTTATCCCGCTGGTTGCCGGGATAGTACAGAAGAACACCGGTCTTGAGCCTCTCGCTTTTGAGGCGAGATCAGTAAGCCTGGCCGACTATCAGCCTTTTGATCCTGCAACCATAGAGATCAAGGAAGAACCGGGAGAACCCCGGCTGCTTCTGTACCCTGAAGAGATTACCGTGCCGATGTGGGAGGCAGGGGTCTCCGAGCTCGACTCGGCAGTTGTCTTCATAGCCCTCTCCGCTCCCCCGGAAGAGGGGGAGACCATCGTTGTCAACATCGCCCGCGAAGGCGGAAGCAAGGATATCGATATACCCAGGAACCAGGTAAGCAGGTTCGAGTTCACCGGCAGCAACTGGGACGTTCCTGCCGCCGTTTCGCTGAAAACGCACCATAACCTCAAGGAGGCCACAACGGCGGAGTTTGGCATCACCGCCGGGAATATAGCCTTCAGCTGGACAGTCTCGCTGGGGGTGCTGGGGCTGCTGCTCCTCCTGCTGGCGCTCTACAACCGCTATATTCTTCCCCGGCCTGCGGAGAATGACATCCGTGAGAAGGTGAGCCTGAAGGTCTTTGTTGAGGTCTTCGTCTCCTTCTTCACCAAGCCTGGTGTTGTCGCCGCCCTGGCCTTCTTCCTGCTTTACAGGCTTGGCGAGGCACAGCTGGTGAAGATTGCCACACCCTTCCTGGTCGATTCCAGAAGCATGGGAGGCATAGGTCTTACCTCGGCACAGTACGGCATCATCTACGGCACCCTGGGCATGGTCTGCCTGACCATAGGGGGCATCCTGGGCGGCATCCTGGCGGCGAAATACGGACTGAAGAAGCTGATCTGGTACATGGCTGTGGCAATGAACCTTCCCAACCTTGTATATGTCTATCTTGCCTATGCTCAGCCGATGCCCGGCGACCTGGGTGTCTATCTCTCCGTCGCCACCGAGCAGCTGGGTTACGGTTTCGGGTTCACGGCCTATTCTCTCTTCATGCTCTATTATGTGGGCGAGAGCAAATACAAGACCGCCGAGTTCGCCATAGGTACGTCACTGATGGCCCTGGGAATGATGCTGCCGGGCATGGTGTCGGGAAAGATATTCGAGGCGATAGGCTATGAACACTTCTTTATCTGGGTGTTGATATGCACCATTCCGGGGATGCTCTCAATACTGTTCCTGAAGATCGATCCCGGGTTTGGACTCAAGAAGAACGAAGGATAACAGTATCGGGGAGCGACATGGTAACGGAAGAGAAGTTCAGAAAGCTTGCGGAAGAGATCACCGGTGATCTCTATACTGACATTACACAGCGTATACTCTATGCCACGGATGCCTCGGCATACAGGGAGGTGCCCCTGGCAGTGACCAGGCCTGCCGGCCGTGATGATATAAAAAAGATAATTGCCTTTGCCCGTCGCGAGGGCACATCGGTCATCCCCCGCGGGGCCGGCACCTCGCTGGCAGGCCAGGTGGTGGGGCCGGGGATCGTCATGGACATCTCAAAACATCTGAACCGTATCCTTGAGTTCAACCCGGGGGAGCGCTGGGTTACGGTGGAACCCGGCGTGGTACTGGCGGAGCTGAACCGGTATGTGGCTCCTCACCGCCTGCAGTTCGGTCCCGAGACATCCACCGCAAACCGCTGCTGCATGGGAGGCATGCTGGGCAACAACTCATGCGGTGCTCACTCCATCATCCATGGCAGCGTGAGAGACCACATCCTCGAGGTTGATGCCGTTCTGTCCGACGGGTCAGAGGTCCATTTTGGCGCTCTCACCAGGGAGGAGTTCAACGCAAAGTGCGACGGTGACCCCGGACTGCTGGAGACGCAGATTTACAGAAATCTCCGAGACATCCTCTCCGATCAGCGAAATGCGGAGGAGATAGAGAGGGAGTTCCCTCATCCGGAGCTGCGGCGGCGAAACAACGGTTATGCCCTCGACATAATGCTGAGGACGGATCCATTTACCGGTAACGGTGAGAAGATAAACGTTTGCAGGCTCCTGGCAGGTTCGGAAGGTACCCTGGCCTTCACCACGGTCATGAAGCTGAACCTGGTACCAGTCACTGAACAGAAGACCGGGTTGCTCTGCGCCCACTTCAACAGCCTGCAGGATGCCGTCAGGGCTAACATTATCGTGCTTAAGCACTCGCCTGCCGCCGTGGAGCTGATAGATGACTATATCGTCAACTGCACCGGCGACAACATTGAGCAGAGCAAAAACCGCTTCTTCATCAAGGGCGATCCGAAGGCAATACTGCTGATTGAGATCATCCGGCCGACTTTTCAGGAGATAGAGAAGACAGCTTCGGCTATGGAGAGGGATATGATTGCTGCAGGCTACGGCTACCATTTTCCGCTTTATACCGGTGCCGAAGAGATGGCGAGGGTGTGGGAGCTGCGCAGGGCCGGCCTGGGGGTGCTGCTCAATATCCCCGGCAGGAAGAAGAGCGTTCAGGTCATAGAGGATACCGCCGTGCTGCCGGAGCTCTTTCCCGGTTACCTGGAGGATGTCACTACCGTACTTGAGAAATACGGGCTGAGCTGCGCATACTACGCACATATTGCCACCGGAGAGCTGCATCTCAGTCCCCTGCTTGACCTGAAAGACCCTGCCGACATAGAGATATTTCACGGTCTGGCCAGGGATATAGCCCTTCTTGTAAAGAAGTACCGCGGTTCGCTCAGCGGCGAGCACGGCGACGGCAGGCTGAGGGGTGAGTTTATCCCCCTGATGCTCGGGGAGCATAACTACGAGCTGCTGAAGGCGATAAAGAAAACGTGGGATCCGGCTTCTGTATTCAATCCGGGAAAAATTACCGACACTCCCCCCATAACCGGCAACCTGAGGTATCCGGCAGGAGTCAGGATGAAGGTGCCGGGGATAGTCTTTGACTTTCCGGAGGAGGAGGGGCTGCTCTATGCCACGGAGAAGTGCAGCGGCTCGGCCGACTGCCGCAAGAGCGCCCTTGTGGGAGGCGCCATGTGCCCGACTTTCATGGCAACGGGCGACGAGGATAAGTCGACACGCGCCAGGGCAAATATCCTGAGGGAGTTCCTGACGAGATCGGAAAAAACGAACCGGTTTGACCATGAGGAGATATACCGGGTGATGGATCTCTGCCTCTCATGCAAGGCATGCAAGGCCGAGTGTCCTTCAAACGTCGATGTGGCCAAGCTCAAGGCCGAGTTCCTGCAGCATTATTATGATATCCACCACGTGCCTTTCCGTGCATGGCTCATAGCATGGCTGCCACGGCTGTACATCCCCGGCATGATGGTTCGTCCGCTTACCAACCTGGTGACCTCAACGGCTCTCTTCAAGCGCATCATTGGCTTCTCGGTGAAACGACCCATCCCTGCCCTCTCGCCCGTCACGTTAAGAGCATGGCAGAGACGTCACATCAGAAATAGCGTCGGATTTAATGGCAGTGCGGATGGAGCCGGGAGAAAATCGGTCACTGCTGCTACCGTCGGTTCCGGCACTGAAGATCACCTGCTGGGCAGCAGAGACCATCTCATATCGAAAGGCACCGTCTGCCTCTTTGCCGATGAGTTCACCAACTACAACGAGAGCGACATTGGCATCAAGGCGGTGATGCTGCTTGAGAGACTGGGATACAATGTCATCATCCCGCGCCACAGGGAGAGCGGACGCACCTTCCTCTCCAAGGGACTGATACGGTCGGCACGCAGGCTGGCCCTGAAAAATATACTGATGCTGAAGGATGTTGTCTCCGAAGAACGGCCGCTGATAGGCATCGAGCCGTCAGCGCTCCTGACCTTCCGGGACGAGTATCCTGACATGGCAGGAGAGTCACTGGCTGAAGATGCGCGTAACATTGCGCGCAACGCACTCCTCTTTGAGGAATTCATCTCCCGCGAGGCGGACAGGGGTAATATCACGCCGGACCAGTTTACGGACCGGTCCCTGAAGATACTGCTGCACGGCCACTGCCAGCAGAAGGCGGTGGCATCGACTGCTCCCACCGTCACGATGCTGTCGCTGCCCCGCAACTACAGCGTTGAGGAGATAAATGACGGCTGCTGCGGCATGGCAGGAGCCTTCGGCTACGAAAAGGAGCACTATGACCTGAGCATGAAGATAGGCGAAATGGTGCTCTTTCCGGCTGTGCGGGCTGCAGAGGCTGAGACTGTAATAGCTGCACCGGGCACATCCTGCCGGCACCACATCGCTGACGGCACGGGACGCCGGGCGCTGCATCCGGTTGAGATAATGTATGACGCTCTTGAGAAACAGGATTGACATGATTAATTGAGGATTGCAGCTTCCCGGAAAAGAGTCTGCATAAACAAACAGAGGGGATCGATGAAACCTGCCTGAGAGTAACCTCACAGGATCGAATGATTATAATTTTTCATTCAGGTTGCATTCGAACAATGAAACAAAAACAAACCAATAGTATGAAAACTGCAGTTTTGAGCAAGGTGGAACAGTCGTTCTTCGAACGGTCGGGCAGGAGAGAGCCAACGACAAAACTGCCATACGTGGTGGTCCCCAATTTTCCGGGTCTTGGCCTGCTGACGGCGCTGAGATTCCTGGAATGGGTCGCCGCCAACCCTGACGGGGTGATAAGCCTCCCCACCGGCAAGACGCCGGAGTACTTCATCAAGTGGACGCAGTACCTGCTGAAGAACTGGAGTAAGGCTGAAGCCGTAAAGATACGTGAGGAGAACGGACTTTTCCTGGATGAGAAGCCTTCACTGCGAGGCCTTCACTTCGTGCAGATAGATGAGTTTTATCCCATTGACCCGCGCCAGCACAACAGCTTCTTTGATTATGTGAGCAAATATTACATAAAGGGCTTTGAGCTCGATCCTTCCAAAGCACTGCTGATCAACAGCGAAGAGATACCACTGGCAGAGGGCAGGCACTATTCGGAGGTTTTTCCTGACAGCCTTATAGACCTGAGCCTGAGGAACAGGGAGCCGCTCAGCCCGCTGGAGAGGCTGCAGCAGGCATCGATCTTCAGCATTGACAACTGGTGCACCAGATACGAGAAGAAGATCCGCGATCTTGGAGGGATAGGCTTCTTCCTGGGAGGAATAGGGCCTGACGGACATATAGCGTTCAACACACGGGGCAGTGACCATAACTCTGCCACCAGGCTCACGGCAACCAACTTCGAAACGCAGGCGGCATCGGCCGGCGACCTGGGAGGGATAGAGGTCTCCCGTACCAGGCTGGTGATCACAATAGGACTGGGGACGATTACCTGTGATCCGGATGCGGTATCGATTATATTCGCCGCCGGCGATGCCAAGGCACATGTAGTCAGGGATGCTCTTGAGAACGGACCTGACAACCTTTATCCCGCCACCGTGCTCCAGGGACAGAAGAATGCACGCTTTTACATCACTGACGGTGCTTCCGTTCAGCTTCACGATACCGTTGAGAGATACTACAGGGAGGGCGAGTGGACCTTCGAAAAGACCGAGAGAGCCATCCATGACCTCTGCCGGAAGATCGACAAATATGCGCATAAGCTGGTTCTGGAAGATCTGCAGAACGATGAATACTGCTCGCTGATACCTGACCTTAGCCTGGACAGGGTCAGTGATGTGATAGAATCGACCAAAAGCAAGATTGAGTCGGGACTGAAGCGGGAGCGCAATGCCACGTTCTTCCATACCGGGCCGCACCATGACGACATCATGCTCGGCATCTTTCCTGCAATCATACCACAACTGAGAGAGATAACCAACAAATTTCATTTTTCGGTTCTGACATCAGGATTCACCGCCGTTACCAACAGCATGCTGCTCGGACTGCTTGAGGAGACCCGGAGGCTGATAGGAATTGGCAAGGTGCAGATGCTGGAATACCCTGATTTCTTTGACCAGGGCTACAGGTTCAAGTGGGACAAGGATGTCAGCCACTATCTCGACAAGGTGGCTGACAAGGATGAGGCCGGCAAGCTGAGGGGAGTATGCCACCGGATTGTGAGGGCGATGGTAGATATTTACCGGCTGAAGTCGAAGG
>CAYPKP010000007.1:0-52755 GCA_964411345.1 uncultured Rikenella sp.
GGAGGCACAAGTGAAGACCTACATCTTCAGGGGGCGCGTGGCTCTCAGGAACTATCTGGTAAAGACATCGGTATGGCAATGACGGAAGATATGGAATTCCCGCAACTGACACCGTCTGGTGACAGGCTGCCGTCGGGCCACGGGCTGTTCCGCAGGCCGGAAGATCTGACCGATGAGCAGTTTGACCTGCTGGCAGCAGCCTGGGCCGATGATGCTCTCAGCGGCGACAGCCTCGCGGAGACTGAGGAGGCAATCACCGCCAGTAGCGAAAGAAGAGTGCGCGCGGAGAGTTTCCGGCAGGTCAGGCTCTCACCGCTGAATGAGAGGTGGGAGGGCAGTAGCCGGATGCTGAAAGCCGCTCCGGGCAGATACGCCATCAGGCGCGCACTGACAGTCACACTGGCTGTCGCCGCGGCACTGGGAGCCCTGGTGATCCTGCGCCCGTTCAGGACGCTGACTGATTCCGGTTCAAAGGGGCCGGCGGTGGCTGAGGTGCAAAATACCGGTGAGGCACTAACAACAGCTGAAACAGAGATGACGGGTGAGGCACTCATCCCCGGGGCCGTGCCGGTCATCAAGGCCGTACCTGCAGAGGATCTCACCTCCGGGATGCAGGAGGCGAGACAGGTCAGGGGTAGTGCCGGACCATCAGTTCGCGAACCAGGATCGCCGGAGTCAGCAGGCCTGACCAGCTCATCCGCCGATGGCATGAGTGATCCGGGAACCATCAACGTGACGGGGGATGACAATGAACGCTCGCACTCTTTTGCCATGACCCATGATTTTGCGGGTGCAGTGCCCATCCTGGCGGCAGGTCCGGAGGCCTCACGGCTCATGCCTGTTGAACTCAGGAACATCATTCCAATGCCTGTAGCGGAGAGAGAGGAGAACTGGATAGTGAGAGGTCTCTCACTGCTGGCAGAGGTCATAACAAAAGAACCGAAAAGGGTCGACGGATACTACATTGCCAGTGCTTGTGTCAACGGAGTGAACAGGGTGCTGGGCTGGGAAATGGAGCTGGAACAGGAGAAAGGCATTGAGGGGGAACCGCTTGCAACAAGTTTCAGTTCCTCATTGCTGACCTTCTCTGCCCCGGCGAAAAAAAGTAACCCCTGAGTGTAACTTTCCTGGGGAGCTGATCGTCCCAACAATAAACGAATGAAACCTGCATGAGCAACAGATCAAAAGTTGAGCCGGCTGGTCAGCTGATGCAAGTTCCGTCAAAACATGAAATATCTGTCAAATAATCCAATTTAAATTTACGCCATGAAGAGAACATTGTTTACAGTCGCTGTGGCAGTTGCGCTGATCCTTCCGGTGCAGGCACAGGAAAAGGAAGAAAAACTGAAGGAGCTTGAGAAACTTGAGACGGAGACGGGAAAGGCAACCCCGCCGGATACCCTGAAAGCCGGGGCTGACATCACAGCAGAGGCGGATACCTTATGCGCGGATGAGGCTGAAGAGGTGATTGCGGAGGTTGAAGAAACCATGGATGTTACCGTTGAGGATAAAGATACCGCCCGTGTTACCATCGGGGAGATTGTCACCGTAGAGGATACTGACGACGAGACGGTTATACGTATCGGCAAAAAGGCTTTCAGGATAACGACAGACGGTGACAACGTTGAAATCGTAAAGGAGGAAGCAGAAAAAGACGATGATGAAGGGTACTCAGCTCCGGGGAGACGATATTTTGAGGGTCACCTGGGAGGCATTGAGATTGGCTTCAACAGCTATTCCACCGGGCAGTGGGGCCGCAATCCACAGACGGCTGACGACTGGCTCGATCTGAACACAGCCAAATCGACCAGCTTCAACATCATCTCACCGCCGGTAAGCCTGGGGCTGTC
The DNA here is from genome assembly GCA_964411345.1 of uncultured Rikenella sp. Taxonomy (GTDB): domain Bacteria; phylum Bacteroidota; class Bacteroidia; order Bacteroidales; family VadinHA17; genus SR-FBR-E99. The sequence continues at coordinate 1,851 of CAYPKP010000007.1, forward strand.
GCGTCACTTCGGCATTGTCTCCGCCCTGGGTGTCAGCTTCAACAACTACCGGTTTGACAACAACAACTCAGTCATATCGGGTGACGGCGGTATCCTGGAACCGTACTTTCCTGCTGAAGGAATAAATTATGAGAAGAGCAAGCTTGCCACCGTCTACGGAGTGGTGCCCGTGATACTGGAGGCACAGATACCCGTGTCACACAGAAGCACCCTTAACATAGGAGCGGGTGTCATCGGTGCGGTGAAGCTGGGTTCGCACACCAAGGTGGTATATTACAGTGACGGAAAGCAGAAGGACAAGAACCATGACGATTTCAGTCTCAGCGTCCTCAGATACGGTGTCACGGGACGGGCAGGGTATGAGATGGTTCAGGTGTACGGCACCTGTTACCTGTCACAGATGTTCGAAAAGGGCAAAGGACCGGAACTCTATCCCTTTGAGGTAGGGATAGCCCTGACGATCAACGACTGACGGCAGCGTAGCAGTCGCTGCTCCGGCATTATACGGGGAGGGTGTTTCAAGGAAATGCCCTCTCCTTTTTTTATGTATCTTTGGCGCAACAGCGCAGGCTGCAGAGCGTTGTATACCTGATGAAGCAGCACGGACAGCAGTGACCTGCAGATCTGGCACAGAGGCACGGACAGCAGAGCGTTGAACCTTGAATTTGCAAACATAAAACGGAAAGCCGACAGACATGAGACTTTTACTTATCAGCAATTCGACCAATGCCGGAGAGGCATATCTGGAGTATCCAAGAAACAACATCCGGACTTTTCTCGGAACAAAAAAAGTAAAGGCGCTGTTCATCCCCTATGCTGCAGTAACCTTCTCCTATGATGCCTATGAGGAGAAGGTGAGATCGCGTTTCAGGGAGGTGGGACACGACGTCATATCCATTCACCGCTTCAGTGATCCGGTTCAGGCTGTCATGGATGCCCCGGCAATAGTAGTAGGTGGCGGCAACACCTGGATGCTTCTCAAATGCCTCAGGGAAAACGGGCTTATTGCAGCTGTCAGAAAGAAGGTACTTGGCGGCACTCCCTACATAGGCTGGAGTGCCGGTTCCAACGTGGCATGCCCGACCATCATGACCACCAACGACATGCCTGTGACGGCTCCCTCGTCATTCAGGGCTTTCGGGCTGATACCGTTCCAGATCAATCCGCATTACCTTGACGCCAACCCTGCAGGCCATGCCGGGGAGACGCGTGAGCAGAGGATAGAGGAGTTCATAGAGGTCAACAGGGATATCTTCGTGGCCGGACTACGCGAGGGAACCATGTTCCTCCTGGAGGATAAAAAGCTCTCCCTCATCGGACCGCGCAACTGCCGCATATTCAGGTACGGCAGGGAGCCTGTGGAGGTGATCCCCGGCTCCGACCTCTCCTTTCTGCTTGACAGAAAGCCAAAGTAAGCGCCGGCGGCGGCAGTGACGATGAGATGGGTGAAGAAAATAGCTCTCCTTGCGGGCGGACTGCTCCTGCTGCTCCTTGCAGTACTTGTTGTCTACACCTCACTGCAGCAGGAGAAGATTACGGAAGCACTGACCAGGAAAGTCAATGAGTCCGTCAACACCAGGATATCATACGGCAGCTTGCGGCTAACGGTGCTGAGGTCATTCCCGAACATCGGCGCCAGGTTTGACAACCTGCTTGTTGAGCCGTCACCCTACTATGACAGGTCACAGTTTGCCGGTGACAACACTGACACCCTCCTCTACGCATCCTCGCTCTCCCTGAAGATCTCTCTCCCGTCGCTGCTCACCGGCACCGTGGCAGTAAGAGCAATCACGGTCAGTGACGGAGTGATCACCATGCTTACCGACAAGAGGGGTGACATCAACTTCGAGGTTCTGGCAGGCAGCAAGGGAGGGGGAAAGAATGTCAGGCTGAAGAATATAAGTGCAAGGAACATAGCCGTCATGTGGCATGACAGAAGCAGCGAAATGAGGATAGCAGGCACCATCAGCCAGGCAACCCTCGGAGGAGAGATATTCAGAACGGGCATCTTCCTCAATGCTGCTCTCAATGCCACTGTCGATTCCGCCACCGTCGGGGGGATGGCTTTCCGCGACCTGCCGGCATCAGCCAGCCTCCGGATGCGCAAGTCAGCCAACTCATTCTCAGTGGCAAAAGGGGCACTGGAGCTGGCAGGGCTGGACTTTGACATAGACGGCAATGTAAACTTCTCTGCGAAGAAGCTGGATCTCTCCGTCACCGGTCAGAAGATAGATGTCTCCTCCCTCGCTGCACTCCTTCCGGAGCGCTGGGGTGCACTCGCCGGCAGCTTCACCCCGACAGGGATACTCAACCTTGGATTGACGCTCAGCGGCCCCTACGGTGAGGCAGGCAGGCCCCATATTGATATGAACTTCGGGCTGTCGGGCGGCAAAATGAGTCACACGGCATCAGGATTCAGGGTCAACAGCCTTGAATTCAAGGGCGGCATGACAAACGGCGAACGCAACGGTCCGGAGACATTCCGGTTTACCGTTGACAGGCTTGATGCATCATACGGCTCGGCCAACCTGAGAGGCTCATTCATGCTGAACAACCTCACCTCTCCCCACATAATACTGAGCCTTGAGGGTGATCTCGACTTTGACGATCTGGGCAAAATAATAAATCCGGGCTTTATTCATGACCAGACCGGATTGCTGTCGGGAAGCATTCATCTCTCGGGTACCCTCCCTGACACCATGAAACCCGGGGTAGTGGCCCTGCCTCTTCTCAACCCGGAGATTTCGCTTAGCTTCAGTGACTTCGGAGCTTCGTTCGGAGAAAAGGGACTGTCACTCACCGGGATGAACGGTTCTGTCAAAGTCATGAATGACCTTGTTGCCGACAGTCTCTCCTTCGCTTACGGAGAACAGCATTTCATCATCGATGCCTCCATGCGTGACTTCATCCCCTGGCTCTCAGGACGGCCGGTGATGCTTTATGTCATCGGAGACGTCAGGACAGACCTCTTTATCCCGGAAAAGTTCGCGGTCAGAGATACCGCGGCTGAACGGAGTGAGGGAAGGAAGAGGGATATATTCCCGCCATCAGTGACCGCCAATGTGAGGTTTGCAGCTGACAGCCTGGTATTCAAAGGCTTCAGGGCGGCAGATCTGAAAACTTCAATTGATTACAGGCCTTATGTGTTCACCTTCAATGATATAAGTGCAAGAGGCCTCGGGGGGCTCCTTGAGGGGGAACTGATGCTCGGCAAGCAGAAGGAGGGCGATTACATTGCCAGGGTCAGGCTTGATGTTGAGGATACGGATATCAACGGGGCCTTCAAGGCATTCGGTAACTTTGGGCAGAGCTTCATTGTGAGTGACAATCTGCGGGGCAATCTTACGGGTTCCATGAACCTGCTGGCGCCCCTGGACTCTCTCTACAGGATCATCAGGCCGGAGCTCATTGCCGAAGCGCATCTTGTGATCACGGAGGGCAGGCTGACGGATTTCGGGCCGGCAGAGAGCCTCTCGTCATATCTTGACCTGGATGAGCTTAAGGATATCTCCTTCTCCAGAATGGAGAACGATCTCTTCATCAAAGGCGAGAGTGTCTCAATCCCGAGGATGCTCATCAACTCCTCAGCCGTGAACTTCACCCTTTACGGCACTCACAATTTCAACGGCGACTATTCGTATCACCTGCGCCTCCTCCTCTCGGAGGTAATGAGCCGCAAGGCCCGTGACCGCAACCGCGGCGTGAGCGCCTTCGGACAGGTGGCTGTCGACGGGAGCGGCAAGGCCACCGTACCACTGAAGATAGTGTCTGTCGGTGGCAAGACGGAAGTGAAATACGACTTCGGACAGGCACAGGACAACATCAAGACCGACATAGCGCTGGAGAAGCAGGAGCTGAAGGGTATACTCAACGAGGAGTACGGCTGGTACAGGTCAGACACACTTATTACAAAACCTGCTGAGGGCAAGCCCAGGTTCACCATCACCTGGGAAGAGGGAAAGGAGGGCACCGCCCCCGCCGCCCAGAACCAGGAGGAGGTGAAGGAGAGCCCCCTGAAAACTTTACTCAGAAAGAAGAGGTGAGCAATGGACATCTACCGTAAGAAGCTGGTATGGAAGATATTGCTTCTGGTGTTCGCGGTTATCATAGGCCTCGGATCACTCTTTTACACCCAGCAGCTTGTGGCAAAGCTCAAGCAGGAAGAGAAGAAGAAGGCTGAGCAGTGGGCAGAGGCAACAAGACGGCTGGTCACCTCTGACGACTTCGAGTTTCTCTTCAGGATCATCGAGGATAACACCACCGTGCCGGTAATCCTGACCGACGGTACCGGAAACATCATATCACACCGGAATATCCCCACGGGCATTGCATCTGACACTCTCGCCCTTCAGCGTGAGCTGAGCCGGATGGAGAAGCGCAATGAACCGATCACGGTTGAGCTCGGCGACGGCATAAGCAACTATCTCTTTTACCGTGAGAGCACCCTCCTGCGACAGCTCAGGATATACCCCTATGTACAGCTGGGTGTGATCCTTCTGTTCATTGCGGTATCATATGTTGCCTTCAGCTCCTCGCGCATGGCGGAACAAAACCAGGTGTGGGTAGGGCTCTCCCGTGAGACGGCTCATCAGCTGGGGACACCCACATCATCGCTTTCAGCGTGGAGCGAGATCATCAGCAGCAGGTATCCGGGCACTGACATAGCCGAGGAGCTGCCCGCCGACGTGGACAGACTGGTGCGGGTGGCGGAGAGATTCTCGCTGATAGGGTCAAAACCGAAGCTTCAGCCTTCCGACCTCCCTGCCCTGGCGGAGACAACGGCAGGGTATCTGAAGAAGAGGATAGCCTCCACCGTAGGACTTTCTGTGGTAAACAACACCAAGGCATGTGTTGCAGTACCTCTGAATGCAGTGCTTCTCGGATGGGTTATCGAGAACCTTGTCAAGAACTCGGCAGATGCAATGAAAGGCAGCGGAACCATTACCATCACCCTGAGCGAGAATGACGGGGAGGCTTTCATCGATGTGGAGGACACCGGCAAGGGCATACCCAGAAAAGACTTCAAGACCATATTCAAGCCCGGATATTCCACCCGTGAACGGGGATGGGGACTGGGTCTCTCCCTCTCGAAGAGGATCATTGAAGAGTATCACGGTGGCAAAATATTCGTTCTCCGTTCCGAGCCCGGCCACGGATGCTCCATGAGGGTCATACTTAACAAATGAGAGGCAAAGGAGTGGTATCGTGATGAAGAGAAGCGACATAGAGATCATGGCTCCGGCAGGCTCACGCGAGACGCTCATGGCAGCTGTCGCCGGCGGAGCTGATTCTGTCTATTTTGGCGTGGGCAAGCTGAACATGCGGGCCCGTTCCTCAGATAACTTCACCGTTGATGATCTGCATGAACTGGTGTCGCTCTGCAGGGATAACGGCATGAAGAGCTACCTCACACTTAATATCGTCATGTATGACGATGAGATGGATGAGCTGAGGGCTATACTCAACGCTGCCGCTGCTGCCGGCATCTCGGCAGTGATAGCCACAGACCAGGCCGCCATCACCGCTGCCCGGGAGAGAGGTCTGGAGGTACATCTCTCAACACAGCTCAACATCTCAAACAGTGAGTCGCTCAGGTTCTACTCGCAGTGGGCTGATGTGGCCGTCCTGTCGCGTGAGCTTAACCTGCAGCAGGTGCGAAAGATACATGACACCGTCGTCCGTGATGATATACGCGGGCCCGGCGGCGGGCTCATCAGGCTGGAGATGTTCGTCCACGGTGCGCTATGCATGGCTGTCTCCGGGAAGTGCTACCTGAGCCTGCACGAGTACAATGCCTCAGCCAACAGGGGCAACTGCCACCAGACATGCCGGAGAGGCTACACCGTCACCGACCGTGAGACAGGCTATGAGCTCGATATCGACAATGAATTCATAATGTCACCCAAAGATCTCTGCACCATAGGATTCCTTGACCAGATCATTGGGTCCGGCGCCAGGGTGCTGAAAATAGAGGGCAGGGCCAGGCCTGCAGAGTATGTGAAGACCGTCACTGAGTGCTACAGTGAGGCTGCCGCAGCGGTGGCGGAGGGCACCTTCGGGCCGGAGAGGGTCAGCGGCTGGATGAGCCGTCTGGAGACCGTCTTCAACAGGGGCTTCTGGGACGGATATTATCTGGGCCAGCGGCTGGGAGAGTGGAGCACCACCTACGGATCCGCAGCCACCAAAAGAAAGATCTACCTGGGAAAGATCACCAACTTCTTCAGCAGGCTGAACGTTGCCGAGATCAGGCTCGAGACCGGCAGTCTCAGTATCGGCGACGAACTCATAATAACAGGTCCCACAACTGGCATTGTTGAATATACCGTCAGCGGACTGAGGGACTCGGATGAAAAGAGTGCTGATACCGTCAGCAAGGGAGGGTTATGCTCCGTTCAGCTGCCCGTGAAGGTAAGGCGTTCTGACAAGGTCTTCAGGCGGGTTGAGGCCTCTTCACTCAGGAAAGAGTGACCACCGGATACCAGCTCTGCTGCTGCGGCTACCACCTTTGAGGCATTCACTGCCACGTCATCGGTGTCCGTTTCGACATATATTACCTGACCGGCAGGGCGTTTTGAGAGTCCGTAGCGGTATGACTTGTCATAATACTCCAGGGTGATCCTTATGGCAGTGCCGAAATCGCCTCTCTGCAGGGCTTCGACAGCTTCCCTGGTCCTGTCGCCTCCCAGTCGTTTTGAGATCCTCATCACCGAGGCAATGATCTGTTCCGGGGGAAAGGAGGCATATTCCTCAAGCAGGCGCGGCATGCGGGTATCTATGCTCATCATGAGAGCAACCACAGGTGCTGTCTGCATCTGTTCGAAGAAGCCGTCGGGCATGAAGACGGCTCCTATGTTGCGGCTCTCATCCTCCAGCCATATGGCTTCACCGTCTCTCCTGGCCGACAGATCTTCATACAGCATGTTGGCAAAGTGTTCCGAGGAGGGCTGGGGTGGTTGTCCCAGGGCACCGAATGCTGACCCGCGGTGTGATGCAAGCCCCTCAAGGTCTGTCACCTGTGCCCCCGCACTGCCCAGATAACTGAGTATTCCGGTCTTGCCGCTGCCGGTGAGGCCCCCCAGGATGAAATAGTCTCTTCCGGCAGCAAGACTGGTCAGGATATAGTTCCTGTAGGCCTTGTATCCCCCGTTAAGAAGCATGGGTTTCAATCCTCCCGTGTGGAAGAGCCAGGCCATGGCTTCGGAGCGCATCCCTCCCCGCCAGCAGTAGAGCAGCAGTTGTCTCTCTGTGGCCAGCGCCAGTGCCAGCCTGAGTTTTGCCGGCATCTCCGGTGCTGACAGCTCTATGCCTCTCAGAACGGCCGGAGTGCTGCCCTCCTTCTTAAAGAGAGTACCCACTTCCGCCCGCTGGCTGTCATCAAAAAGAGGTATGTTCATCGCCCCGGGGATATGCCCGGAGGCAAATTCGGACGGCGACCTCACATCCACCAGCGGCATCTCCGCCCGGCGGGCAAGAAATTCTTCAGGAGAGAGACCGGTGATGTTCAGAGCCATGGGTCAGTCTTGCCTGTGATACCTGGTTATCACTCTTCTCAGTTCCTCCACCGTCACCGGCTTGGATAGCAGCTCTTTCATTCCCGTCTGTTCCACACGCGTACGGGTTTCAGGCATCGTATCTGCCGAGAGTGCCACGATGATTGCTGCCTTGTCCATCTCCATTATGGTCTTTGCAGCCTCGAACCCATCCTTTTCAGGCATGATAAGATCCATCAGGATAAGGTCATAGCTCTTGGCAGCTGCCATGGCAATGGCTTCGTCGGCGCCGGAGGCGAATTCGGCACTGACGCCCAGAACCTTCAGCAGTGATCCGGCCACCTTCCTGTTGAGATAGTTGTCATCAACAACAAGGATTTCAGGCAGGTCAGATCTGTCAGAAGATACGGTGCCCCTGTGGTCCCTGAGACCGGGGAAATGATCCTTGAGAACAGCAATGAGATCTTCGCCTGCAAAAGGCTTGACAAGAAGATGGTCAATGCCCATGTCAACGCATTTGGCATAGTGTCCCCTGGGATCCCTCGAGGTAAACATAAGAACGATATGCCTGCCGGTCATTCCTGCTTCCATCAGTTCACGCGCCGCCTGAAAGCCGTCAACCTCAGGCTCATCAAAGATGACAAGCAGAATATACCTGTTCTGCTCGTCGCCCAGGCTGGTTTTTATCTGTGACACCGTATGCTTCTGGAAGCTGGTGACCGATACCGGGAGGCCGATGCGGTGCATGATGCCAAGGAAGTCATCATCACGGCCGTGTGCGCCTGTGATGGCCAGGGTGCGTATCTTGCCCGTCTCGTTGTAGCGGCTGAGATCTATCTCCTTTGCAATCTTTTCATTGAGATGAACCATGACGGTGAATGTCACTTTCAGTCCTCTCTCTTTCCCCGAGGAGTCTTTGCCGGCCGGACTCTCGGCATGCAGCTCGCCACCCATAAGTTCAGTGAGCTGACGTGCAAGCACAGGCCCCAGCTTCAGGTCTTCAGACCAGTCGGAACGTTCGCTCAGGTTGGTTATGTAGTCGCCAAACAGCCTCTTGATCTCGGCCTTGGTGTAGTTGGTGCCGGTGTCAGCTATGGTAAACTCAAGTATGAACTGGTTTCCATCCGACTTTCTGACCCTGCACCCTACATTTATCTCTCCGGTTTTTGTGCCGGCAAGGGAGTTGTTGAGCAGATTGGTAATTATCTGACGCAGCCTGTATGGATCGCCGATGAGACTTTCAGGCACCGACTGCTCAACAGATGAGTTTATCTTCACGAGGGTGTCGGGATTCTCCCTGTTGATGAGGTTGATGCAATAGTCGACCTGCTCCCTGAGCCGGAACGGGATCTCGTCGAGTATCATCTTGCCGGTTTCCACCTTCGAGACATCGAAGATATCATTGATGATGTTGAGAAGCAGGTCGGCCGACCGCCGGAGCAGCATGGCCACCTCCTTTGTCTCCTCCGACAGCTCAGCCCTGTTGAGCATATCGGTCATGCCGAGGATTCCGCTAAGAGGGGTTCGTATCTCAAAGCTCATGCGTGCAAGAAGCTCTGACTTGGCAATATTTGCATCCGCCTCCAGCCGGCGTGCCAGCTCCAATGACGTCACATCGACCAGTACCTCCAGTGTGGCACTCTCACCGTGATACTCCACCGGAATGGTGTTGCGGAAGATCACCTTATCCCCTGCGGCACCTCCCAGCCTGATTATATTGCCGTTTCCGCCCTCGCCCCCGAGTCCTGAGGCAAACTCTCCTGCCGACAGGTCCGGTACCAGCTTGCCTGTCATCTCACTCTCATTTTCATAGCCGAAGAGCTGTGCCGCCTCCCGGTTTGAGGTCAGGATCTCCCGGCCGGCATTGCAGACGATGATCCCTGCAGGCATCTTATCCATAAGTGAGAGAAGGGTCTTCTCCGACTCGGTGCTCCTTTTCAGCCGGCGCTCCTGTCTCCCTGAGGCATACCGGAAAAGTATGATGATGAAAAGGAGGGTCAGCATCGTCAGCAGGCCCAGGATCAATGAGTTCCTGACAATATACTTCCGGAAAAAATCCGTCGGGGCTGAAAAGACCATCCCGAAATCGAGCCCCAGGAGGGTCACCGGGTAGTAGGCGGAGATGACCTCGTTGCTGAAGCCTTCGTGCTCCATGGTGTGTGTGATCCTCCCCGAGCTGCCGAGAGTGACGCCTTCTGCAATCTTGTCGAGATGGCTGTAACTAACCTCTCCGCCGTGATTGTCGAAGATTATTGTGCCGGTGTCATTTACCACCCACTGCCACTGATACTGCTCCAGATTGTATTTGGTAAAGATCCTGGAGAAATATTTCTTGAAATCAACTGTTATCACAAGGTTGCCGAGAACCTCTCCGTCATTCAGTACAGGCAGAAAGTACCTGTAACGGTCACGTTCGTACTCCAGATGTTCTGTCCTGTATATCTCGGGCACAGACTGGGCCTTGTACGATCCGTCGAGCCACGCATTCCTCTCCTCATCCTTGAACAGGGTGTAAACATCGCCCGAGGTGTTGAACAGCATGAGCCCGACAACAATATCCTCATACTTCGAGTAGTAAAGCTTCATTCTCTCCGTAACCCGCTCATTGGTAAGCTCATCGGTAAAAAACCCGGAGAAATCGTCTGAAAAATCCAACTCCGTAAGGTCACTGACAATATACATGCTGGTATTGTCAATATCGGAGCCGGCTATCATCACCTGCCTGTCAAGCAGCTTGTTGGAGTATTCTATCTGGTTCCTGTAGAGGCTCAGGTAGAATATTCCCGTGACCAGCATGATCAGAAAGAAGGCAGACCAGGCAACAAGAGGTATTTTTTTCATTAAGGAGCAGTTCTTACCTATAGCATAACGATTATCTGTACTTATCATTGTCTTCCATCATCATGCTTATGTAGCTTTTGTATCTCCACGGTTCAATTTCATTGCGGGCAACGGCTTCACGCACGGCACAGCCGGGTTCTGCCAGGTGGAGACAGTTGTAAAATCTGCATTCCGGTGACCTCCGGAAAATCTCCGGGAAGAAATGATATATCTCGCTGCGGTCGAAGTCGATAACACCGAATCCCCTGATGCCGGGCGTGTCAATTACATATCCGCCTTCCGGAAGAGGATGCATCTCCGGGAAGGTGGTCACATGGCGGCCCTGTTCATGATACTCTGAGATCTCCCCCGTTCTCAGCGAGAGCGCCGGGTTAAGCCTGTTGAGAAGGGTGCTCTTGCCAACGCCGCTGTTGCCTGAAAGCAGGGTGATCTTCCCCTTCAGGGCATCCGTGATCCGGCTTATGCTGCTGTCAGCCGCAGCGGACAGAATGTAAACAGTGTACCCGATTTTTTCATATACGCTCATTATCCTGGCAGCTTGTGCTTCATCTTCACGGTCATAGAGGTCTCTCTTGTTGATAAGTATGGATACCGGTATGCGGTAGGCCTCTGCCGTGGCCAGAAACCGGTCGATGAACTCAATGGGGGTCTCTGGCATGGTGACGGAAATCATCAGGAAGGCCTGGTCAATATTTGCTGCGATGACCTGCGATTCACGGGAGAGGTTGGATGCTCTGCGGATGATATAGTTGCGTCTGGGGTGCAGTGATGTGATCACGTTCTCCCTGCCGTCAAAAGTCACCCTGTCACCCACAGCCACAGGATTGGTGGTACGTACTCCGCTGACCCTGAACCTGCCCTTGAGGACACACTCATGGATAATGCCGTCATCGGCGAGCACCCTGTAGCGGCTGCCGGTCGATTTTATCACAAGACCATCCTTCACCCCCGAAACTGTTTCCGCTGAAACAAAGAAAGTGATGCCGTATGTGATCCGGCATCACCTTCTGTTATATCTGACAAGTTTATTTTCAATACTCTGCCGCCATAAGGAAGAACGGTTTCATCTCGAAATTGGAATAGTAAGGCCTGAGCCTTTCGGTGTTATAGTATTCGGATACCTTCACAACCTTCTTTGAAGAGGTGACCACGTCGATGGGAACATTGTCATAGCGGCCGTTCTTGAGTACCACCACCCTGCCGTGCAGGCCCTTCATGATAAGGTCCAGTGCCAGGTTTCCGAAGGCCATCGGCACTATGGAGTCGACTGCGTCAGGGTCTCCGCCCCTTACCATGTAACCCAGCTTCTGCGTGATGATATTTATGGTTTTGCCGCCGTTATATTTTGCAGTGTGTTCCTTGATCTCTGCAGAGACAAGATCTCCTATGCCGCCGAGTTTGGCATGGCCGTAGGCATCGAGCTCGCTGTCCTGGAATATCATCTCACCGCCCTTGTACAGTGCGCCTTCCGAGACCAGGACTATGGAGTACCTGCTCGGGTTCGAGTTGCGGTCTTCTACCAGCAGCTTTGTGAGAAGCTCAATATCAAACTTGTATTCCGGAATGACGCACCTGTTGGCTGCTCCTGCCATGGTGGGCAGCATGGCAGTGAAGCCGGCATACCTGCCAAACACCTCCAGCACCATAATGCGCTCATGTGACCCCGCCGAGGTACGCAGGGTGTTGGTCATCTGTATGGTACGGGTGACACATGTGCTGAAACCTATGCAGTAGTCGGTACCCGGAACGTCATTGTCCATCGTCTTGGGAATGGCCACCACCTTCACTCCCTGCTTGTAGAGATGCACTCCGTAACTGAGAGTGTCATCACCACCGATCGGTATCAGGAAATCGATCCCCAGCCACTCCAGGTTCTTCAGAACCTCAGGCGTAAGATCGTTGATGTCATCCTTGTAGGTATCCTTCAGATGATCGGGCACATAGGCTTTGGCAACATGACTGGGCCGGGTGCGCGATGTGTGCAGGTATGTGCCGCCGGTCCTGCCCGCCTTGTTGACAATATCATCCGTGAGCACCTGGAAACAGTGACTGTTGTCGACCTTGGGATCCCTTACAATCTCCAGTATGCCGGCCCAGCCCCGCCGCAGCCCTATAACCTTGTAACCTTCCCTGTTGGCCCTGATGGTCACCGCCCTGATGGCAGGATTGAGTCCGGGCACATCTCCTCCACCGGTAAGAATACCGATCACTCCCTTTATTTTTTTCTGATTTGCCATTTTGAAAATTTTTGATTTGTCTCTCTTGATTGAAGGTGATAAAATTATGACATTTCACAGTCATATCAAAAAGGGAATCAGCCACCACATTATTTTTTTAATCCACCTTCACGAAAAGCTTCGGATTCCGGCCGACATAGTAGGCTACGTCCGCCGGGTTCGTCGGACGCGAAGAGCAGACTCAGGATTTCGGTGCTTGTACCCCTCTTTGATTCCGGAGCACCGGTTTTAATCTCATTTGATTATTTTTGGCAAAAAAGCCAATGAACTTAACAGAAAAGGCTATCGGCTACTTCAGGCAGGGCTACAGTTGCTCTCAGTCGGTGCTCATGGCCTGCTCCGGTGAGAGTGAACCGGCTGCCAGGGCGGCGGCGGCTTTCGGCGGAGGCATGGGAAGGCTTCAGAAGACATGCGGAGCGGTAACCGGCGCCTATATCTGGTTGGGGATGAAATACGGAGCTGCCGGAGTGCCGGCTGAGAAGGACAAGAAGAGGGTCTATGAGAGGGTGAGGGAGTTCAACAGTATCTTCACCGAAAGGAACGGAACCGACCAGTGCTCTGAACTTCTGGGTGAAGATCTCAACAGCCGGGAGGGAAAAGCGCGGATTGCAGCCGGGGGCCTTACTGAAAAGGTTTGCGAGAAATGCATACGAGATGCCATTGAGATAATCGAATCATTGGAGTGAGAGATGCGGAGGGCTGTTATTACCGGCGGAACAGGACTGATAGGCTCGCACTTGAGCCAACTGCTTGAGCAGGAGGGATGGCATGTGGTTCATCTCACACGCGGGAAGACTAAGGACAGCAAATACCGTTCGTTCCGGTGGGACCCCGCCAAAGGCTACTGTGACCCGGATGCAATCAGGGATGGAGATGCAATAGTTCACCTCGCGGGCTCCAGTATAGGTGAGGGCAGATGGACCAGAGCCCGGAGGAGGGAGATAATCAGCAGCCGGACAGTGACGGCAGAGCTGCTGCACAGGATGAGCGTCGGTTCGGGCATCATACCCTCTGTTTTCATTACCGCTTCTGGTGTCAACTATTACGGTTCGGAGATTTCGGAAGATATTTTTTCAGAATCCGACCCGCCGGCAGGTGACTTTCTCGGCGAGGTGTGCCGGTTGTGGGAGGCTGCCGCAGACCGTTTCGCCATGGCAGGAGTGCGGACAGTGAAGCTGAGGACCGCGGTGGTGCTGGCATCATCAGGCTCGGCTCTGGACAGGATTACGGCGCCGGCCAGGGCCGGACTGGTGGTGAGGCTGGGGCCGGGAAATCAATACTTCCCGTGGATCCATATTGACGATCTTTGCAGGGTGTATCATAAATCCCTGGAAGACAGCAGTATGTCTGGACCGTACAATGCCTCGGCCCCACAGTTTGTCACACATGACATGCTGATGAGGGAGGTGGTCCGGCAGAAAAGGCTGCCGGTATTCCTGCCGCATGTGCCGGCATGGCTTCTTAATGCCGTCCTGGGAGAGATGTCCGTGCTTCTGACAACCGGAAGCCGCATCTCGGCGGAGCGTCTTTCAGCAGCGGGATTTCAGTTCAGCTATCCTGACATATCATCTGCCCTGCAGGCATGCTGAGATCACAGGCCTCCTATCTGCATCTCCCTGACCCGGAAGGTGGGAGCTGCAAATGAACGGTGCATGTCAATGTCGTTACCCATCATGTCTATACCGTTGAGAATAGCATCAGCGCTGCCGGCAATGGTAAGCCCCTCAACCGGATAGAGTATCTCGCCCCTCTCGACCCAGAAGCCTGCTGCACCTCCGCTGAAGTTACCTGTTACTGCATCGATACCATAGCCGGTGACACCGTTGAGAAGAAGTCCCCTGTCAGTGGCGGCGACTATTTCGCTTCGGCTATGTTTGCCTGTATCAAGGGAGAGATGATGGGTCCCTATTCCGGGAAGAGAGCTGTAGCCGTTCCTGGAGGCGTTGCCCGTGCTGACGGTTCCGGCCCTGCTGGCAGCAATGGAGTTATAGAGGAATCCTTTCACAACACCCTTTTCAACGAGCACCCTGCGCTGCGTCGGCACTCCCTCACCGTCGAAGGGAGCCGATCCCAGGGAACGGGGTCGGGTGCCGTCGTCAACAATGGTAAGAAGCGGTGAGGCAAACTGCTTCTCCAGCGATTGAGCCAGGAAGCTGGCACCCTGCAGCACCCGCTCGCCGTTGAGGGCTGCTATCACACCGCCAAGCAGCGATCCTGCCACATCCGGGTCAAAAATGACAGCAGCCTTCTGGGTTCTGACCATTCGCGGATCAAGCATTTCGTAGGCCTTGCGGGCGGCTTTTGCTGCTATCTCGCCGGAAGCCGGAAGGTCACTGAAGAAACGGCGGGAACTGTATTCTCCTCCTGTCTTCTTCTGATCTCCCTTCTCCGCCACCACGCTCACGCCCAGGTAGCATCCGGAGGCTTTGTAGCTTCTCGGCGAGCCTCCGGAGCTGGCAATGAATATCTCAGTGACCTCCTCACCGTAGAATGAACCGGAGCTCTTGGTGATACGGGAGTCACTCATGGCCATCTTTTCAAGCTCAAGGGCCATGGCAATCTTCCTGTCAATGGGAATACCCTCTGTCTCCGGGTCGAAGAGCCCGTCGACATCCGTCTCGCCGCTAAGCGCGGGGAGTATATTGTTCTCATCAGGGGTGGTCAGCTTTGCGAACTTAACCGCCATCTCTATCGTCTGTTCCAGCGATTTTATATCCAGGCTGTTGCTGTAGCTGAAGCCGAGTGATCCGCCGGCTATTACCCTTATGCCGGCACCGGCGGAATCAGCTTCCTCGATGGTTTCGATCTCGCCGTTAAGTATATTCACCGACAGGTTACGGCCGGCAGAAATGTATATCTCAGCTGCGTCGGCCCCTGCTTTCAGGGCTTTCGATACAAGTTTGTCTGCAAGTGTTAAATAGTTCATTTCATTTATCATTAATTATTTACACTAGGCTTTGCTGCCGCCCACATTTATTCCCCTGATACGTACTGTCGGCTGGCCGGCTGTCACCTCGGCGCTCTGTCCCTTGCCGCAGATACCCGGACCGAAAGCCAGATCGTTGCCCACTGCATCAATGTTTGATATGACATCCATGCATGATCCTATCAGGGTAGCACCCCTGACCGGCACTGTCTTCCTTCCGTTCTCAATGAGGTAGGCCTCGCGGCATGTGAAGTTGAACATTCCCGTCACGGGGTTGACGCTTCCGCCGCTTAGGCTCTGCACATAGATGCCATTACGCGTTGATGCCAGTATCTGTTCCGGGTCATCATTGCCCTGTGCTATGAAAGTATTGGTCATCCTGGGTATGGGGATATACCTGAAGCTCTCCCTCCGTCCGTTGCCTGTCCGTTTCATGTCAAGCTGCCGGGCACTGAGGATGTCAGTCATGTAGCCCTTCAGCACTCCGTTCTCTATCAGCACGTTGCGTTGCGCCGGTGTGCCTTCGTCGTCATGGTTGACGGTTCCCCTGAAGCCAGGCAGTGTTCCGTCATCAATCATGGTAAAACAGTCACTTGCAACCTTCTGCCCCATCTTTCCTGTAAAGGCACCTATTCCTTTCGCAATATTGTCAGCCTCCAGGGGATGACCCACCGCCTCGTGGACCAGCACACCACCCCATCCGTTTTGCATCACCACATCCATGATGCCTGCCGGGGCCTCTTCTGCCGCCAGCATGGCTATTGCCTCACGTGCAGCATTCCGTGCCACCTCTTCCGGTGTCACCTTTGAGAACATCTCGAATCCGCTGTGCATGCTGAGACGCTCCCGCGCCATATGCCTTGCCCTGCCGTCATCCGACATCGCCTGCACTATGAAGAAGAGAAGCGGCAGCTCATCGCGCAGGTAAAGTCCCTCACTGTTGGCAATGACCCTGCCCCTGACTTCGTCATAATAATCGACAAGAGCCATCTTTATCCGCGGATCATATTCAAGGGCTGCAGCATCAGCCCTGCGGATCATCTCTATGCGCTGCTCGTCTGCTATCTCCATGAGAGGCATCTCCACGGTCACAAACGATTTATAGTCTGCATCCTCAAGGCCTGCCACAGTGGCGGGTGCCTCTCCGGATGCAACATAGGAAGCCACCTCAGCCGCCCGCATGAGCTTCTCCTCATCAACCACATCGGTATAGGCATACCCTGTTTTGTTACCGCAGATGACCCTTACACCGGCACCCTGGCTGATGCCGCAGAGCCCGCTTCGGAATTTGGATTCCTCCATCACTATCTGCCTGGAGATGCGGTTTTCAATGTAAACCTCTGAAAAGTCACCTCCTTTTTCGAGTGCCTTTTTCAGTACCCGTGAGATCATATCCCTGTCAGTGTCAAGGACAGCCGCGGAGGCACCGCCGGTACCACATGAGGTCAGCTGTGAAAGGAGTGCCGGCGTTACGGCAACGGCCACACCTCCCTTCATGGTGAGTTCAAGAAATCGTCTGCGAGGTATGTCGCTAACGGAAAAGTGATGTAATTTCATAATGGATCCTCCAAATAAATTTGAGCCCTTAATTTATAAATTATCTGATAATGAATTCCTTTTCCGGCAGCACGCCGGCCCTGGTGGTTGACACCTTTGCGCTGCCTTTCACTCCGGCGTCGCCATAGAGTCTGATGATGAAGCGGACCTCGGCGGTGGCGCCGCCGGGGGTATAGCCTGCAGTGGCGGAAACATATTCCGGCCCGTCACTGTCTTCGCCGTACATCATCATGAAATCGCGCCTTCGCGATACCGGAACCGGCTCAATAACCCTGTAGCAGGGTCCGCCGGCAGTGTCACTCTCAATGGTTATCCTCACCTCGTCGGGCCTGACTATCTTGACAAGGTGAGCCTGGCTGAGGGCTGTGGGCAGCTTGCCTGCGTTCCTGAACCTGACGGTGAGACTGTAATCCGTAGAATCACCACGATATCTCTTTACCTGCTTTACTGAGAACTCCTCCCACTCCAGTCGCGGCAGATGACTGATCAGCTCCATGTTAAAGAGCGCCTGGTTTGAGGCCCAGGTCTCAAGATGTGCCGGAGGCGGGTTCTGGCTGAAGAACTTGGGATGAAAACCCCCTGCCTCCACGCTGTCATGCAGGGGATGACTGACCGGCTTCCACTCGTGAAAACCCTGCCCGTTATTGGCCTCCTCATCCCAGGCCAGCATATCAACCTGGTCCTTATCCCCGTCGCCGTCATAGTCCTTTGCCCGGCCGCCGTTCCAGAGCTCGTCACCGTACCATATTGCACCGTAGTACCAGTATCCGAAATCGGGACCGTGGCCGAAGAGAGGCTCACCCCTGCCGTAGTCATCGTAAACATCACCGGCCCTTTCATAGCCTGTGATTTTGCTTGCCAGGGCATCGAAATACCTGTACCATTTCAGGTCTTCGGGGTACATCCTCTCCTCCGAAGGGGAGGTTGAGGGAGGACGCAGATGCATGGGCACCGTGGTGTCCATGGAGTTGACAACGTATATGTTCGGATGGGTCATCAGGAAACCAAACACGGCCCTGGTTTCAGGCTCGCTGAGAGGATACGCTCCCGCGCCGCGCTGGGTGAAACCCCTGCCGGTAAGCTCTCTCTCAGGCCTCCAGTTTTCCGGGTAATTGCGGTGCAGATCGAGGCCGCCGATGCCGTCTTCGTTGATACGCCCGTCACCGTCGTTGTCAATACCCTCTGAAGAGGTGGCGAATATACCCTCGCCGCGCGGCACTCTCTTCATTATCCTTCCCGACGAATCAGCAGGGTCAGGTACAAGTGTGCCGTTCACCCTGTCAGGCCACCGCAGCGTCAGTATGATACCGTCACCGTCAAGATCCTCCGGCGGATCCTCGTCGAGGAGACCGTCACTGTCATTGTCATCAGGTCTGACAGTGCTGCGGTTGCTCTGAGCGGTATTGAGGTAAAGATCATGGCCGTCGGGGTTGTTGACAGGACGGAGATAGACGGTGAAATGATCAAGAAGGTCCGTCACTGCCGGGTCATTGCCATAGCCCTCAATGAGGTGCCTGGCCAGCCAGAGGACCGACTCGGCGCTGGTGATCTCACCGCTGTGCCTGTTGCCTTCAAAGAAGGCGGCAGGCTTGTCGGTGTCAGATCCGTTTTTGCCGCTGGTAATGGTCATCTGCATGATGGGCCTGCCCTCGTAGCTGCGGGCGACCTCATACAGAGTGACTATCTCAGGATGATTCTCTGCCCACTGCTTCATCCAGTGACAGATGACGCCGTAGGTGTGGTACCTGTCGAAGGAGAGAGAATCACCGGGGGTGTATTCCACGCCGGGGTGCTGCACGCGGGGAAAGAAACTGACACCGTGCCGGGTTCCTGCAACAGTGTACAGTGAGGAGTCAGGAGTGGCCGGCACCTGCTGTGCAATCAGCAACATGTCGGGAGAGAAGAACAGGGTGCTGATGAGAATCAGCCTGCCGGTAAACTTATTCATGGAATTAAGGTTAATAGAGAAAACGGCAATCAAGATAGTGAATTTGAGGCAATGGTCAGCCGCGGCGCGAGATCACCTCAAGTTTATTAATGTTTGTAATCTCTATGGTGCGGCCGGTGGATCTGATAATGCCGTCACGGCGGAAATCGCTGAAGGTGCGGATAACATTGGCAGGACTCATGCTGATGAAGTCGGCTATCTCCTTGCGTGATACCGGAAGGTCGAATATCATCGAACGGAATATCTCATTGGCAAAATAGAGAAGCACATATGCTATCCTGCCGGCCAGGTTGCGCTGCCTGATCTCGAGACCGAGGGCTATGATGTTCTCTGATGTACGTGAGAGAACGGAAATGAGGTTGAGTGCAAACTTGCCGTTCACTTCAATCAGCTCCTTTATCAGGTCCAGCCGTATGCAACATACATCGGAATCTTCAAGGGCGGAGAGAGAGTATCTGTAATGCGTTTCGTGGAAAACATTGGTGTTGCTGACGAACTCCAGCGGACGGGTGATGGTAATGATCTGCTCGTCTCCGTCGCTGTTTACCCTGTACAGCTTTACCAGGCCGTGTTTCAGGTATTTGAAATCGTGAATGGCATCCCCCTCCCTGTGTATAATCTCTCCCCTGGAGTAATGCCACTCCTCCCTGGCCTCACAGATACGGTTTATATCCTTGTCGTTGAGATTTGTGAATGCCACGTTCCTGAGTTCACAGGAGATACAATTGCATTTTCTTTTGGGTACTTCAGTCATTGTGGCCATCAAATGTACAAATTTAGAACAATCTGTCAACAAATTCGTTCACCTTTCCTAAATTTGAGCATTGGCTTACAAGCACCTGCCATATGACCATATATAAAACTGATTATCACATACATACCACTTTCAGTGACGGAAGGGAGGAGCCCGAAGCCAGTGTGCTCTCTGCCATTGCACAAGGATTCCGTGAAATCGGATTTTCCGATCACATACATCCTTCCGGGATACACTCCAAATGGTGCATGGATCATGACAGGCTCCCTGAATATGCCGCAAGGATCATGGCACTGAGGAGCCGGTACCCGGAGATGGTGATAAGACTTGGCATTGAGCTCGATTATATTCCGGGGACGCAAAATGAGGCCCTGAAGATTACAGAGTCCCTGCCTTTTGACTATGTCATCGGATCTGTACACTACCTCGGCGATGAGACGGTTGACCTGGGTCCTGAGTTTTACATCGGGAAAGACATAGATCTGATTTATGAGAACTACTTCAACCTGGTATGTGAGGCAGCTGCCACAGGGCTGTTTGACATCATCGGGCATCCGGACCTTGTCAGGATACACCGGTTCAGGCCCGAGGGCGACATCAGCCACCTCTACCGGGTTATGGCGGCGGCCTTCCGTATTCATGACGTTGCCTTCGAGCTGAACACCAACGGCAGGAACAGGCCGCTGCAGGATTTCTACCCTGACCGTCGGTACCTCTCCTTGTTTGCTGAGCAGGGAGTGCCTGTATGTGTCAATTCGGACGCTCATTTCCCCGGGCGGGTAGGGCAATTTTTCGACGAGGCGTATGAGCTTCTCAGGCAGGCCGGATACCGGGAGATGGCCGTCTTCAGGAACCGGGAACGGTACATGATACCGTTCTGAGCATACCTTGCTGCTTTTGATATTCCCGGCAATTGGATATACGTGGTTTGTTCCTCGGGCAGGGCAGAAGCAGGGCAGAGGCAGCGGCCTGAGCGGGTCAGGGGCGGTCAACAGTGCCTGCGGGGAAGCAATGAGGAGAATTTGCGGCAAGCCTACAGTGCCTGAGGTTTCAGCCAACAGCCGTCAGGTGATCGACAAGGATCCGGATTCCTATTGCCGCCAGGATAATTCCGCCTATGATCTCAACCCTTGACCCAAGGCGGTCGCCGGCTGACTTGCCGATACGTATTGCGGTCATGGATGCCAGGAAGGTGACACTTCCTATTATCAGTCCGGCGGTCCATATCTGTACCTTCAGCAGGGCGAAGCTGATGCCAACGGCAAAGGCATCGATGCTTGTACCGACGGCCATTGTGAGAACCACCGGCCAGCGGTTGATGTCTATCGGCTGACGTTCTGACCCGTCCTTCAATCCTCCGGCAACCATTCTTATTCCGAGAAACATCAGAAGCAGGAATGCCACCCAGTGATCATATTTTTCAATGTACACGCTTACGGTTGAGCCGAGGAAGTAGCCGGCCACCGTCAGTCCGCCCTGGAACAGGGCCAGGATAAATGCTATCCGCATGGCATTTTTGAAACGTATCCTCGATTCGATGACGCCACATGAGAGGGAGACAGCGAAACTGTCAAACGAGAGGCCCAGGGCTATAGCCGTTATTGTGATTAGATCCATAACTGCCGGATGGCTGCAAAAATAGTAATAATTGCTATTTTTACCTCCCTGTTTGGCGCTATGAGGATAGTAATACAGAGAGTGAAGCGGGCTGCCGTAACCATTGAAGGCAAGATGCATTCCTCCATCGGGAAGGGGCTGCTGGTGCTTGCCGGCATTGAGGAGGCCGACACCGGCGATGATGTTGAGTGGCTGGCAGCAAAGACAGTTAACCTCAGGGTTTTTGATGACAGCAACGGGGTGATGAACCTCTCTGCCATTGATGTCGCATGCGAGCTGATGATTGTCAGCCAGTTCACGCTTCACGCCTCTACCAGGAAAGGGAACCGGCCATCGTATATCAGGGCTGCGAGGCCGGAAAAGGCTGTGCCTCTCTACGAGGAGTTCATCCGGCGCACCGGTGAGCTCCTTGGCCGCCAACCGTCAACGGGTATTTTTGGTGCCCTGATGGAAATTGAACTGGTAAATGACGGGCCGGTAACGGTAATCATTGACAGCAAAAGCAGGGAATGACGGAGAGAGAGTTTAAAAGATCCGTGCTTACGGTAACAGCCTTCGCCTCATTCCTGACCCCTTTTATGGGTTCGGCGGTCAACCTGGCGCTCCCCTCCATCGGTGAGGAGTTCAGTCTCAATGCCGTCACCCTCAACTGGATAGTTAGCAGCTATATGCTCACCACCTCCATCCTGCTCCTTCCGGCAGGAAGGGCCGGAGACATCCTGGGACGCAGGAAGATATTCACCGCCGGGATGATTGTCTTCACCCTCTCCATGGTACTGCTCACCTTCACCCCGGGCATACGGTGGCTCATCGCCGTGAGGATACTTCAGGGCGTTGGCGGAGCACTTATGTTCGGCACAAACATGGCAATACTGACCTCCGTTTTCCCTCCCGGAGAGAGAGGCAGGGCCATGGGAATAAATGTCACAGCGGTATATGCAGGCCTGGCCTCAGGACCATTCCTGGGAGGTTTGCTGACGCGCTACATGGGCTGGCGGAGCATCTTTGCCTTTCTCATTCCCATGGGGATCATCAGCCTGATACTCATCCGCACGCGTATGAAGAAAGAGTGGGCTGATGCCAGGGGAGAGAGCTTCGACTGGCCGGGCTCTGTTGTCTACGGGATGGCCATGGCTGCGCTGATGTACGGCTTCTCCAAACTGCCCTCACCGGCAGGGTGGATGATAACTGGCACCGGACTGCTCCTCATGCCTCTCTTCATCATAAGGGAGAAGAGGGCAGTTCATCCGCTGTTCGACATAACTCTTATCTCCAGGAACAGGGTCTTTGCCTTTTCAAGCCTTGCCGCCCTTATCCATTACGCCGCCACCAGTGCCATAGGCTTCTTCCTCAGCCTCTTCCTGCAGTATATCAAGGATCTGGGACCGCGTGATGCGGGGTTTGTACTCATGTCATGGCCTGTGACCATGGCCCTGATATCTCCTCTGGCCGGAAAGCTGTCAGACCATCATAACCCGGGGGTGCTTGCTTCAATAGGCATGGCCATATCAACAGCGGGACTGATATTGCTCTGTTTCCTTACCGAAGAGACCTCTCTGCTGTTCATCATCGTCGTACTGCTGATCATGGGAGCGGGATTCTCACTCTTCTCATCACCCAATTCAAATGCCATAATGAGCTCCGTTGAGAAGAGACAGCTCGGGAATGCCTCAGGCATGCTTGGAACCATGAGAAACGTGGGCCAGACTTTCAGCATGGCCATAGCACTTATGCTGCTGGCACTCTACATGGGTCAGGAAAAGATCAGCCCGGCAAACTACCCACAGCTGATGAACTCAATGAAGAGCGCGTTTATCATCTTCTCCGTGCTCTGCCTGGCGGGTGTTTTTGCCTCCCTGGCACGAAATAAAAATCTACGCCGGTAACCTTGTCTCTGCCTTTTGTTTTTTTTTGATTCCTATTTTGTTGGTCGACTGTAACTTACACGAAGAAGAATCAATTAAAACCTCATGCGTGGTGCTGTTCATGCAAGTTTAATTAAAAACAATTAAATTGACCCCTGTTTGCCCGAGGGCGGATAATGTCTGTTTTTCATTACATTTCATTAATTATGACCAAATTATACGAGAAACTACTGAACCATGATTACTCACCCGGAGAGATGGGTGAATGCATTAACGAGGCTAAACTGATGACCACTTCAGTGGAAAGAGGCCCGCTGCTGAAGGAAATATTTTCCATGATCGACCTGACAAGCCTCAACACCTCCGACAGTGAAGGAACAATAGGCAATTTTACTGAGAGAGCAGCTGCCTTCCGCTACAGTTTCAGCGATATCAACAATGTCGCGGCATTATGCGTTTTCCCCAACTTCATCACCGTTGCCCGCCAGGGTCTCAGCGATTGCGGCATCAGGCTGGCTGCTGTCGCGGCTTCATTCCCGACTTCGCAGACATTCCTCGAGGTCAAGACCCTGGAGACGGCCCTCGCGGTGAGGATGGGTGCTGACGAGATTGACGCTGTGATTCCTGTGGGAACATTCCTTGAAGGAGCATATGAACAGGTAATAGACGAACTTAAGGCTGTCAGGCAGGCAGCAGGAGAGGCCACCCTCAAGATAATCCTGGAGACAGGGTTGCTCAAGGACGAAAGAAATATCTACAGGGCCGCAGTCATTGCCATGGATACAGGTGCTGATTTCATCAAGACCTCAACAGGAAAGTGCCCTGTCTCCGCCACACCCGAGGCTGCATGGGTGATGTGCCGTGCAATACGGGATTACTGGAATGAGACAGGCATAATGGTAGGCTTCAAACCGGCAGGCGGCATAGTAACTCCCGATGATGCCCTGGTCTACTATTTCATCGTCAGGAACATGCTTGGAGAACAGTGGCTGACACCCGACTATTTCAGGATCGGTGCATCAAGACTTGCCAACAATATACTGGCAGAACTCTACCCCGGCAAACCTGCCTTCTTTTAACCCCGAGGCATGATCACCGATACCGGAGATATTGTCAATGCTCCTGCTGGCGATACCCTTTCAGGTGCCGCCCGGGAGAATACCTTCAGCATCGGCAGATACCTCCCGCTGACCGTGGAAGATGCGGTGACCGGCCCAGGTACTCCGGCAGGCAACAGCCTGCGGACTGACATCATTCATCAGGCGGAACGCATTGCCGGTGAACCCCTGCCGGCGGAAAAGCTGAACTCCGATTTCGGTTTTATCATTCTATCGCTCTCCCTCCTGCTGCTGACCATGCTTATCGTCATGGCCCGGAAGACTGTCATTGCCGGCTTATCATCACTGAGCTTCAGGAGGCAGCCACTGGCGGTTCCCCCGGCTACCTCGGAAGTCCTTACCTGGCCTCCTGTCATACGTAATATCTATTCAGCACTGAACATCGGACTCTTCGCTGCCGTCTCTCTCCTTTCCGGCGGAATCGTGGAGCCCGACGGCACCGCTGGCTTCGCCTGGCTTACGGCCATTGTTGCCGGTGCATTCATTGCAGGATTGATGCTGAGACACCTTACGAGCATTGTAACCGCTGAAGTGACAGGATGGAAGAACCCCCTGAGAGAATATATGAATGTCATCTACAACGTGTGGTTCACAACTGCCCTCATACTCTTTCCTCTCAACGCAATTATCATTTTTTCACCGCTCAACAATCCGCTTCCTTTCATAGTTGCCGGTCTCGCCGGATCGGCTATTCTGCTTATTATCAGAGCCTTAAAGCTGTTGGTTATTTTTCGCAACGGGCATATTTCGATTTTGTATTACATTTTATACCTTTGTGCCCTTGAAGTCTTACCTGTCCTGGTCATACTCAAAATAGTCGGTGTATTTTGACCGGCAGGTAATCAGAGGAGGTTGAACTTAAAACTTAAGGCGTTGAAAATTAGGAAGGTATTAGTGTCGCAGCCTGAGCCCAACAATCCGAAATCACCATATTTCGAGCTCGCCAAGAAACACAATCTGAAGATCGATTTCAAACAGTTCATTCAGATTGAAGGTATTCCAGCAAAGGATTTCCGTCATCAGAAGATCAGTCCTACCGATTACACAGCCGTCGTCTTTACATCCAAAACGGCCATTGACCATTTTTTCAGGATCTGTGACGAGATGCGCATCACGGTGCCTGACACCATGAAGTATTTCTGCATAACTGAAAATGTAGCCTTTTATCTCCAGAAATACATTGTCTACCGCAAGCGCAAAGTCTTTCACGGCAAGGCCAAATTTGAAGATCTCATTGACATTATAGTTAAGCACAAAGAGGAGACTTATCTTGTACCTCTCTCCGAGCCGCACAATACTGATATTCCGGACCTGCTGAAAAAGCAGGGAATCAACTACACCGTAGCCACGATGTACAGAACCATCAGTGCCGGGTTTGACGGTGAGGAGCTTGACTATGACCTGCTGGTGTTCTACAGTCCTTCAGGAATAAAGTCGTTGAAGGAGAATTTCCCCTCATTTGTCCAGGGAGAGATAAAGATAGCCGCCTTTGGCCCCACCACGGCAGAGGCGGTGACCAACGAGGGTTACAGGCTTGACATTCAGGCACCCAATCCCAAGGCTCCCTCAATGACAATGGCTCTCGACTGCTTCATACGTGACTTTAACAGGAATAACAAATAGAGCTTACTGAAAAGAGACTCTCAATGAAAGCATCCATCCCTGCCGCGGATTGATGCTTTCTCTTTTGAAATGACACGGGAAAAGGCATCATTTGTCAAGGGTGAAAGGCTCTGCGGCGTGAAGGCCGTAAGCGAACTCTTTGCCGGAGGAAAGTTTCTGAGCGAGCCTCCCCTGAAAATAATATACCTGACTGCCCCGGCCGACAAATCGGTAAGCACAGTCAGAGTGCTCATCTCTGTTCCGAAAAGAAATTTCAGGAAGGCGACGGACCGCAACCTGATAAAACGGAGGATCAGGGAGGCATGGAGGCTCAGCCGCATGCCCCTGACGGAGAGGCTCAACGCCAGCGGCAGGCGCATGGACCTTGCCATCATCTGGAATGACACTCAGATCAGACCATATGATTCTGTGCTGAAGTCCGTCACCGGAGTGATCAGCAGACTGGCGAACCTTAAATATTAACTTTGCGAAAACAATCTTTATGAAGAGAAGCAACAGGAAAAGGATATGGCTGATACCGGCAATTGCGCTGGTGGCACTGCTTGCATTCGGATTTCTGATGGGTGGTCAGGAGAGCAAGGACTTCAGGCTCACCAGGAATCTGGATATTTACATCTCCCTGTTCAGGGAGCTGAATGCATTCTATGTTGACGAAATAGACCCTGAAAAGCTCGTCACCAGAAGCATCACGGCTATGCTGGCAACCCTCGATCCGTATACTGTATATTACCCCGAAGAGGAGCGCGAGGATCTCGATTTCCTCACCACAGGCAAATACGGTGGTTTTGGTTCCCTTATCAGGAAATCAGGAGATTACATCGTCGTCACCAATGTCTACCGGGGGTTTCCTGCAGATAAGAACGGCATCAGGCCCGGAGACATGATGCTGAGCATTGACGGCACTTCACTCAGGGGCGTCTCTTCAGAGAAGGCTTCTGACATGCTCAAGGGAGAACCGGGGACGGAGGCGGAGATAATCTTCAGGCGCAACGGGGAAGAGTTTACGAAAACCATAAAACGGGAGAGGATATCTATCTCTGCAGTGCCCTATTACGGGATGATCGATGAGAACACCGGATATATCCGTTTCACCAATTTCACCCAGAACTGCATCGCCGAGGTGAGGGATGCTGTCACCGACCTGAAGGATAACCTGGGTGCCAGTGATCTGATCCTGGACCTCAGGGGCAATCCCGGCGGCCTTGTCAATGAGGCCGTGGAGATAGTGAATCTGTTCGTCAGGCCCGGACAGGAGGTGGTAAGCACCAGGGGAAGGGCAAAACAGTATGATGCCGTTTTCCGCACATCCAGAACCCCGGTGGCACCCGAAATGCCTGTGGTGGTACTGATAAACAGGGGTTCTGCCTCCGCTTCGGAGATTGTGGCCGGGGCGCTGCAGGACCTTGATCGCGGGATAATTGTGGGTGAAAGATCCTACGGCAAGGGGCTGGTGCAGGTGGCAAGGCCCCTGAGCTACAAGGCACAGCTAAAGGTAACCACGGCAAAATACTATATTCCCAGCGGCAGATGCATTCAGGCTGTCGATTTCTCACACAGGAACGAAGACGGCAGCGTGGGACAGATACCTGATTCGCTGATAAAGACATTCACCACAAGAAATGGCAGGCCGGTGAAGGACGGCGGAGGCATCATACCTGACCTGCAGGTAGAGTCTGACATGTTCAGCCGCTTCACCAGCGAACTGTATGTCCAGAACATGGTCTTCGACTTCGCCACGGAATACTACTGGTCGAAACCTCAGCCGTCGTCACTTGACAGCCTGAAGGTGACCGACAGTGACCTGGAACGCTTTGAACAATTCCTCCGTGAAAGGAATTTCTCATACCGCACAGGCTCGGAACTCATGCTCGAGGAGCTGACGGAGGCGGCCCGTGAAGAGAATCTCTATGAGGCAAACAGCAGTGAGATTGAAAAGCTGAAAACCGGTCTGGGTCATTCTCTGGAAAGGGACATGGCAGCACAGAAGAGTGACATCGTTGAACTGCTGGAGTCGGAGCTGGCGGGCAGGTATTTTTATGATGCCGGCACGGTGAGATATTCGCTGGCCCGCGACAGACAGGTGCAGACTGCGCTGGAGATAGCGGGAGACAGGATGCGCTATGACAGCCTGCTTAAAGGTCCGGCATTGTAGGACCGCCCCTTACGGTACGGTCAGAATATCTCCTTCTTCCAGACCGGAAGCTTCTCCTTGACCATCTCGAGGGTATGGCGGCATGCACGCGCAGAGTGGTCGCGGTGGCCCGCCGTAACCATGATGAACAGCGAAGCCTCGCCGGCCCTGACCAACCCCGTGGAGTGAACCAGCAATACTTTCCGAACGTCGCTGAAAGCAGCCTTCACCGTCTTCACGATTGCGTCAGCCTCCTTCTCCGCCATCTCACCGTAGGCAGAATATTCCAGGGCCTTGATCCTTTTACCGTTGACATCGTCGTCACGCACTTTGCCGATAAATATTGAGACAGCACCGGCACCGTTGTCATCATTGCCCAGTGTCATCAGTTCCGAGATAAGCAGAGGTGTAATCGGCCCCCCGACCAGATACCTGTTCTTCATTATGCGGATTTGAATAGGTTAACCCCCTTCAAAAGGAGGAAGTATTGCAATTATATCATTCTCATTCAGCAGTGATTCCTCTTTCAGCAGGTTTCTGTTCAGGGCGAGTCTGAAGGTTACCCTGACGATCCCCGGGTGTCTTTCAATAATCTGCCGGCGAAGTGATAAAGTGTCGTCCGCCGCATACTCCTCGGAGGCATGGCCCGCAACCTGTTGTGCTGCACCGAAATAGAGAACGGTAACTCTTGCTGCCATCGTCAGTGAGCCTCCAGCCAGTTGTTACCAGTGCCGGTGTCAACCTCCAGCGGTATTGCCAGGTCAGCAGCACCCTTCATCTCTTCGGTGACCAGCATCCTTAGTTTCTCCACAGTGCCGGCATCGACCTCGAAGATCAGTTCGTCATGCACCTGGAGTATCATCTTTGCCTCGGGCATCTCTCTCTCAAGCCTCTCTGCAATCCTGACCATGGCTATCTTGATAATGTCTGCAGCACTGCCCTGCAATGGCGCATTGATGGCGTTGCGTTCGGCATTGCCCCTTACCACCTGGTTTCTCGAGTGTATGTCGGGCAGCCAGCGCCGCCGGCCGAACATTGTTGTCACATAGCCTGACTCCCGGGCCCGGCGGATACTCTCATCCATGTAGGCCTTCACTCCCGGGTATGAACTGAAGTAGCCTTCAATCAGCTCTTTGGCCTCCTTGCGCCCTATGGTAAGCCTCTCGGAGAGTCCGAAAGCCGAGATGCCGTATATGATGCCGAAGTTTGCAGTCTTGGCTTTTGCCCTCATCTCACGTGTCACCTCCTCCGGGGCGATGCCGAATATCTTGGCTGCCGTGGCCGAATGAATATCCTCTCCTGACAGAAAGTCGGATATCATTGACTCGTCTCCGCTCAGGTGAGCCATCAGCCTCAGCTCTATCTGTGAATAGTCTGCGCTGAGGAATATTTTTCCCTCAGCCGGTATGAACGCCTTTCTTATCTCGCGCCCCTCGGCATCACGAACAGGTATGTTCTGCAGGTTGGGGTTTGTGGAGCTGAGCCTGCCGGTTGATGCAACCGCCTGGTTATAGGTGGTATGTATCCTGCCGGTACCGGGACTGACCAGTCCGGGCAGTGCCTCGACATAGGTTGAGAGCAGCTTCTTCACTCCCCGGTATTCGAGCACCTTGCCGATGACAGGGTGCCTGGAGGAGAGCCGCTGCAGCACCTCTTCATCGGTACGGTACTGCTTTGTCTTTGTGAGACGGGCCTTGTCATCAAGCTTTAGCCTCACGAAGAGTATCTCTCCCAGCTGTTTGGGAGAGGAGATGTTGAATTCCTGTCCGGCCAGGGCATATATCTCCGCTTCAAGCTTTATCAAACTCTCACGGAGAGTGACGGCATAGCTGTTGAGGGCTTCACTGTCAAGCATGACACCGTTCCTCTCCATGTCGGCCAGTACAGCAATCAGGGGCATCTCTATGGTTTCTGCCAGACGGTCAAGACCCTCTTTTTTGAGCATCGGTGCAAACTTCTCCTTCAGCTGCCAGGTGACGTCGGCATCCTCAACTGAATATTCCCTGAGGAGCTCCATGTCAACATCGCGCATGTTTTTCTGCCTGGGTCCACGCTCGCCTATAAGCTCCTCAATATGAACAGGTTCATAGTTCAGGTAGCTGGCAGACAGAAGGTCCATGTTGTGGCGCATGTCAGGCTCAAGAAGGTAATGGGCAATCATGGTATCAAAGAGGCGACCCCTGACCCGGATGCCGTAGCCTGAGAGCACCTGGATGTCAAATTTCAGGTTTTGTCCGGCCTTACCGATTTTGTCATCTTCAAACACTCTCCTGAAAGGCTCCAGCATCCGCAGTGCCTCTTCCCTTTCAGGAGGGATCCAGAGCATGGTTCCTGTTCCCTTCTGCCAGCTGAAGGCGATGGCCACCAGCGAGGTGTTGAGAGGATCAAGGGAGGTGGTCTCGGTATCAAAGCAGAATTCTTTCAGTCCTGCCAGCTCTGCTGCCAGTTTTTCTGCCTCCTCCATGTTTCCGGCAGTGGAATATTCATGGGGAGTATTGCTGATTCCGGCGGCTGTTGAAGATGCTGACGATGCGGGGTTTCCGAAAAGGGTTCCCTGGTTGCCGGACGGTTCTGCTGCGGCACCATTTCCGAAGAGTGACCCCTGACCGTCTGTGCCGGGTACGGGGAGGGCATCGCCGAAGAGTGTCCCCCGGTCACCGGTCCCTGAGTCAGGAGAAGCCTCGCCGCCGGGTGTGGCGTTGCCGCCTTTTGTTTCACCAGCAGGAGCTGTAACTGCGGCTCCGTATCCGGCCGCCTGCCCGGCCCTGCCCTCCGGTGACGCCGGAAGCCGCGAGGCCAGGGTTCTGAATTCCAGCTCCTCATATATCTTCCGCAGAGCCTCAGTATCTGCCTCCATGCGGTGAAAGTCCCCGTGACGGAATTCCAGCGGCACATCCTGTTCGATGGTTGCCAGGCGTTTTGAGAGAAGGATCTGTTCACTGTTCTGCTCGAGAATGTCCTTTTGCCGGCCCGAGAGCTCCGAAGTCCTGCTGAGCAGGCTCTCTATGCCACCGTGCTCGCTGATGAGTTTACAGGCTGTCTTCGGGCCTATTCCCGGGGCTCCCGGGATGTTGTCAGAGCTGTCGCCCATAAGACCGAGGAGGTCGGTAATATTTGACGGTGCGACGCCGTACTCCCTCATGATCTCCTCTTCTCCCCAAATCTCTGCCTCGCCCCCGCCGCGCCCCGGCCGGTACATCTTCACTCTGCCGGTGACAAGCTGCGCGAAGTCCTTGTCAGGTGTCATCATGTAGGCCATAAAACCCTCTTCCGAGGCCTTGCGTGCCAGGGTGCCAATGACATCATCAGCCTCAAAGCCCGGCACCTCAACGATAGGAATACGGTAGGCTTCCAGAAGGCGCTTGATATAGGGCACTGCTGTTTTTATATCTTCAGGGGTGGCGTCACGGTTGGCCTTGTATGCCGGATAGATCTCATTCCTGAAGGTAGGTCCCGGAGGGTCGAATACAACGGCAATGTGCGTCGGGTTCTGCTTCGCAAGAAGATCCTCAAGGGTGAGGAGAAAGCCAAACACCGCCGAGGTGTTCATCCCTTTGGATGTCACGCGCGGATTCCTGATGAATGCATAGTATGCCCTGAATATCAAGGCATATGCATCGAGCAAAAAGAGTCTTTTATCCTTTTCCTCTGCCATCACCGGTTATCTGATGCGTACCACTCGGCAAACGAGTTGGCCGTTTCGAATAGTTTCACGCTGTGAAGCGAGACCCCATCCGGTAAACTGCCGCTGACAATTGCTGCAATCTCTGCAACTATATTTTCGCATGTCGGCTGGTATGGCGAGACTATGACGTTGCTGAAGTGTTTCCTGTAGCTCTCCACCAGCTCTGCAGGCGCCAGTCCTGATATCATCAGGGCATGGTCAAACCTGTCAACGACGTTTTCCGTCACTATCCTCTTGAGATCGCCGAAGTCTATAACCATGCCGTTGCGCGGATGGTCCGGATCATCAAGCGGAAGGCCTGACAAGGTCACATACAGAAGATAGGAATGACCGTGCACGTTACGGCAGGGCCCGTCATAATTCCACAGCACGTGCGCCATCTCAAACCTGAATTCCCTGGTTACCCTGATAACAGACATAGTATAATTGTTGATGCTCACAAAAGTAAACTATTTATCACGATTTTTGTTTATCACATTACTTCTCACTGATATTTACAACTTTAAATGTCGGAGATAACGATTATAAAGTACCTTTGTTCCCTCAAAGAAATAAAATATGGATAACAAGATGATGTTGACCATCCCGTTCCTTGCCGCAGAGAGCTTCAGAAAGCACGGCAGCAACAAGGCAATGGGATTTGTGGGAGAGGATGTTATTACATACCATCAGCTCAGTAACCGTACCCTGGCGGTAGTCCGCCTTCTGGAAGGATACGGTGTGCAAAAGGGAGACCGGGTTGCCCTCCTTAGCGGCAGCATGCCCAACTGGGGAGTGACCTACCTGGCGATAACCTCGATGGGTGCTGTCGTGGTACCCATACTTCCCGACTTCACTGCCGGGGAGGTGGCAAACGTGCTTGTACATTCAGGGGCAAGTGCAATGTTTGTCTCCAATGCCCTCAGACCGAAAGTCGAAGGTTTCAAATCCGAAACCCTTCGTACTGTTTTTGCAATCGATGATTTCTCAGTGATATCCGGAAGCAACGGTGCCGTTTTTGATCCGGAAGCCGGTCCCGGAAAGGAATACACAGTTGATGAAGAGGATCTTGCAGTGATAATCTATACGTCAGGCACCACAGGGAAGTCGAAGGGAGTGATGCTGACGCATAAGAACATCTGTTTTACGGCACAGCAGGTACTCACCATTCAGAAAGTTGTGGAGAGTGACGTTTTTCTCTCAATACTTCCCCTGTCACACACCTACGAGCAGACTCTCGGTCTGATACTTCCGCTCTTCAACGGGGCAACGATATATTACCTGCGCAAGGCACCCACCCCGTCGGTGCTATTGCCGGCACTTGAGACGGTAAGGCCGACGACGATGCTTTCGGTGCCGCTGATAATGGAAAAGATATATTTCAACAAGGTATTGCCGACTTTCGAAAAGAACAGGCTTGTCTCCTTCCTCTATCATAAGACTCCGGTGCGCAGGCTTCTGAACAGGATTGCGGGGAAGAAGATTTACGAAACCTTTGGCGGCCGGCTGCGCTTCTTCGGAATAGGCGGAGCCAAGCTCAACCCGACGGTTGAGAGGTTTCTGCTTGATGCCGGCTTTCCATATGCCATAGGCTACGGACTTACGGAAACCTCGCCGCTGCTTGCAGGCACGAAGGTCGGGTCCTGCAGGCTGGGTTCCACCGGACCGGCAATGGAGGGAGTGACGCTCAGGGTAGACAACCCCGATCCGGTTACCGGTGAAGGTGAAGTGTGGGCAAAGGGCGACAATGTCATGAAAGGCTATTACCGTGAGCCGGCGATGACGGCAGAGGTAATAACGCCGGACGGATGGTTCCGTACAGGCGACCTCGGACACCTCGACAAAGACAATTTCCTGAGTATAAGGGGACGGCTGAAGAATATGATAGTTGGTTCAAGCGGTGAGAATATATATCCCGAAGAGATCGAGTCAGTCATAAACGACTTCGGGCATGTGATTGAGTCTCTGGTGGTGCAGCAGAAAGGTAAGCTTGTTGCCATGGTACATGTTAACATAGAGGAACTGCAGGCAAAATACCAGCAGATGAAGAAGGATATTACGGATCATGCAGAAAAGCTGGTGGAGGAATACCTTGAGGAGCTCCGCAGGTATGTCAATTCCAGGGTCAACAAGTACAGTCAGTTGCAGCTTGTCGTTTACCAGCCGGAACCGTTCCAGAAGACAGCAACGCTCAAGATAAAGAGATTCCTCTATTACTGATCCGTTGCCGGATGCCGGAATCACATCCTTCAATATGTGACTGATGATGATGCTCTTCCGGTTTTTTTGCTAATTTGCGCCAAATTCACTGCCCATGTCGGTTGCCAAAAAGTCGCTGCTGCTGATCTTCTCCATTCTGCTTGTTGATCAGATCCTCAAGATCATCATTAAAACCAATATGGTCATAGGCGAGGAGATCCATGTGGCAGGCAACTGGTTCCTGATACACTTCCTTGAAAACAACGGTATGGCTTTCGGAATGGAGTGGGGCGGCAAGGCCGGCAAGATAGCCCTCTCTATTTTCCGGATGCTGGCCATAGCCGGCATTTCGTGGTACCTGGCCGGTATTATCAGGAAGAAGGCCCACATTGGTCTTATACTGTCAGTCAGTGCAATCATCGCCGGTGCAGCCGGCAACCTTATTGACAGTGCCTTTTACGGACTGATATTCAGTGAGAGCTGGCACACTCCGGCAGTCATGTTCCCCGAAGGCGGCGGATATGCGTCATTTCTGACGGGACGGGTTGTGGATATGTTCTATTTTCCCATCATAGATACCCATTGGCCCGAATGGTCTCCCATCAGACCCGGCCAGTCATTTGTCTTTTTCAGGCCTGTATTCAACATAGCAGATGCATCTATAACCTGCGGCGTGATTGCCATACTTCTCTTTCAGAAAAAATTTCTCGAAGAGAAGAAGTGATAACAGAATGGATTGCCGGTTCATTTCGGTACCCGGCGATGAAAAATTATCCGGGTATCACATTTTCTCTTATTTTTGAGCTTATTACAGGCCGGAAAGATGTCAACCCTTGCAGATATAAGGAGACCCGTTGCCGCGGAGATGCGCGAGTTTGAGTCGTATTTCAGCAAAACGCTCCGGAGTGATATCCCCTTTTTCAGTGTCATCCTGAATAATATCATACGCCGTAAGGGCAAGCAGCTGAGGCCTCTGCTGGTGTTTCTCTCTGCCAGGCTCAACGGTACGATAACCGAGACAACCTTTATAGCTGCCACTTTTATTGAGCTGCTTCACACGGCCACCCTGGTGCACGATGATGTTGTGGATGATGCTTCGGAAAGACGCGGACTGCCGACAGTCAATGTGCTGTACAACTCAAAGATAGCGGTGCTGGTAGGTGATTACCTGCTTGCTCAGGGGTTGCTTATCAGTGTTTCCAGGAAGAGGTTTGAGATGCTCGGCATTGTCTCCGACGCCGTCAGGGAAATAGTAAAGGGTGAGCTGATACAGCTGCAGAAGACCCGCAGGCTGGATATACGGGAAGAGGATTACTTCCGCATCATAAGGATGAAGACTGCGGCGCTGATTGCAGCTTGCACCGCCTGCGGCACCAGCTCCGTCACCGATGATCAGGAGACCATCGATAAGATGAAATCATTCGGCGAAAATGTGGGAGTGGCTTTCCAGATAAAGGATGACCTCCTCGATTATACCAGCAACGGACTCACGGGCAAACGTGAGGGGAATGACATCAAGGAGAAGAAGATCACCCTGCCGCTCATACATGCACTGCGTGAGGCCGGTCCGGCAGAGAGAAGAAAGATCAGGCGCATCATAAGGAAGAAGAAGAAATCACGCAGCGAGATAAAGGAGGTTATTACATTTGTAAAAAATCATAACGGCCTTGAATATGCCGAGACAAAAATGCAGGAGTATGCCGACAGGGCCATGCATATCCTTGAAGGATATCCCGAGTCGGAGACCAGATCTGCAATGATGGAATTTGTAATATTTTCAACACTGAGAAAAAAATGAGAGATGTTGCCCGTTTCCTGTCACTGGAGAAGTATGCCATTGCAGGAGTGTCACGCGATCCGAAAAAATTCGGACATGTCATGTTCAGGGATCTGCGCAAGAAAGGTATGGATGTTGTTCCCATTAATCCCAATACCGGCTCTATAGACGGGGTGAAGTGCTACGGTTCGGTAAAGGAACTTCCTTCCGACATCAGGGGGGTAATTTTCATGACACCGAAGGAGGAGACGGCCGCCGTCGCCAGGGAGGCGATTGACCACGGTATAAAAGATCTGTGGATCCAGCAGGGAGCAGAAACCAAATCCCTGGTTGAGGAATTTTCAAAGGAGGATGTGAATTTCATCCACAACCAGTGCATCCTGATGTTCTGGAAACCGAACGGAGTACACTCCGTTCACCGTTTTCTGAAGAAAATCTTCGGGGAACTGCCCGCGTAGCCGGAAATTTTCAAATGTCAGGAGGTTAAGGCACTCCCAAAAAGACCATTAATTGCTCTGCATCAGGTCATTAGCACGACCGGTTATCCTGAGTGTTCCACGTGGAAAATAGTTATTTCCGGAGTGCTTTGACCAGGAGTTCTGCCTTTTGCCTGCCAATTGTCTCTTCCAGCTCTGCTGAAGAGGCCTCGGCAGCTTTTCTGACGGAGCCGAATCTTTTCAACAGTTTCTCCTTGGTCTTCTCGCCTATTCCCGGTATCTCATCGAGCACGGAGCTGTTCATGCCGGCGCTCCTTCGGTTTCGGTGGAAACTTATGCCGAACCGGTGGGCTTCATTTCTGAGATGCTGAATTATCTTCAGCGTTATACTGTTCCTGTCAAGGTACAACGGAACGGAATCTCCCGGGAAATAGATCTCTTCCAGTTTCTTCGCTATCCCTATGACTGTTATCCGGCCTCTCAATCCCAGTCGCTCGAGGCTCTTTACCGCAGATGACAACTGGCCTTTGCCGCCGTCTATAACAATCAGCTGCGGCAGGGATTTACCTTCATCGAGCATCCGGCGGTAGCGGCGGAATATCACCTCCTCCATCGAAGCATAGTCATCAGGTCCGGTGACTGTCTTAATGTTGAAATGACGGTATTCCCTGTTGCTTGGCTTTCCGTTGCGGAAGACGACACAGGCAGCGACAGCCGACTCTCCCTGAATGTTGGAGTTGTCAAAACATTCAATATGAACAGGGAGAAGAGGCATGTGCAGGTCTTTCTTCATCTTTTCAAGATTCCTTTCCGTTCTGTTCTCCCTGGACTTAGCCGCAGCCTTTTTTTGTCGTTCAAGCTTGAAAAACAATGCGTTGCGCTCTGCCAGCTGAAGTAGCTTCAATCTGTCGCCCCGCCTTGGCACACTGTATTTTACCCCTTCTTCCCGGATATCCGGTTGTGCCGGAACTATTATCTCGGGAGAATCGCTCGAGACCCTCTGTCTGATCTCCGTGACAGCCGTTGACAGAACTGATTCCCTCTCCTCTTCCAGCCTGAGCTTCAGCTCAACCGACCAGGTCTGGACCACGGCTCCCTCCACCACCTTCATATAGCTGACATACAATGAGTTCTCATCTTCAGAGCAGCCGAAGACGTCGACATTGCGCACCGAGCTGTTGACCACCACCGATTTGCTCCTGTAACGGGAGAGCAAGTCAAGCTTTTCCTTTATTTTCTGTGCCTCCTCAAATTTCAGCTCAGACGCATATCTTTTCATTTCGTTCTCGAGATGCGTTGTGACTGAACTCATGTCGCCCTTAATTATCTGTCTGATTTTCAATATATTCTGATCATACTCCTCCCTGCTGACCAGGCCTGTGCATGGGGCCTTGCAGTTGCCGATATGATATTCGAGACATACCTTGAATTTACCCTGCGCGATCTGCTTCTCGTTAAGCGGAAGTGAGCAGCTCCTGATCTGGAAGAGCTGCCTGATGAGTTCAAGCAGTGTGCGTATGGCCGGCACGGAAGTATAGGGGCCGAAATATGAAGAGCCGTCGGCTGTCAGCTTCCGGGTCATGAAGACACGCGGAAATGGCTCATTTTTAATGCATATCCACGGGTAGGTCTTATCATCCTTCAGGAGGATATTGTATCTCGGCTGATGCTTTTTAATGAGTGAGTTTTCCAGAAGCAGTGCCTCCGACTCATTGTCAACCACAATGTGACGAAGATCCGCTGCTCTTGAGAGCATCACCCTGGTTTTGCCTGTCTGGCTGCCTGAGAAGTAAGAGGCAACCCTCTTCCGCAGATTGCGGGCCTTGCCTACGTAAAGTATTGTGCCGGAGGCATCTATAAACTGGTATACCCCGGGGTTATCGGGGAGGTCCGGGATAGCAGATTGTATGTTTTCCTTTCCTGACAATCGGGATTTGATTTGTTTTTGCTGTCTCCAAAGTTATAAAAATGAGCAATTGAAGACAGCAGACATCCGAATGACATGTATATATCTGTTAATCAATAAGATGATTACCTCAGACAGATAACAAACCCCTGGATTATCCGTCGAAGAAAGGAGCGTTATTATCTGTTGCCCTGCAGCTTATTCTACAAAGAGCGGAACGTGACGGAATGCCAGTCCGTCAAAGAGTCCGCGGTCACTGAGCTTCAGTTCGGGAATGACCAGGAGTGCCATGAAGGATAGCGTCATAAAGGGAGCATCAAGCCTGCATCCGAGCGATCTCACGCTTTCCGAAAGTCGTTCATACCTGCGAGCCATGGCTGTAACCGGTATATCGGACATAATTCCTGCCACCGGCAGTCTGAGAATTTCCGCACCCGCACCGGAGACGACGGACATACCGCCGCTGGCGTCGGCTATCATGTTTATGGCAGTTAAAATGTCACGGTCATTGGTTCCCACGGCTATGATATTATGGCTGTCGTGCGCCACTGATGATGCCATGGCACCGCTTTTCATGCCGAAACCCCTGATAAACGCCACCGCCGGTGGTCTGTCGTTATACCTCTCCTTAACCACTATTTTCAGCAGGTCATCTTCCGGGCGCGGTTCCACATATTTGCCGTCACCAGCATCTGCGGTTTCTGATCCTGTAATAAGTTCGCCATTGCGCGCAACGATAACGCGTATTTTGTTTCCACTGTTGGGAACCTTTATATCACCTGGCAGCAGGTGACTGCAGTTGAAT
This sequence comes from uncultured Rikenella sp., assembly GCA_964411345.1. GTDB lineage: Bacteria > Bacteroidota > Bacteroidia > Bacteroidales > VadinHA17 > SR-FBR-E99. The sequence continues at coordinate 40,746 of CAYPKP010000007.1, forward strand.
CTGTTGACCTTCACGATTTCTCCCGGAGAAAAGAGGGTTTTTTCTCCGTCAAAGAGACACTCTCCGTCTATGAAAGTCTTCATTATATTCATCTTCCGGGGATCTTCCGTAATGATAAAATCAGCCGGATCTCCCTTTCTGAGCATTCCTGTCTTCAGCCCGTAATGCTCAGCGCTGTTTACCGACGCAGCCCTGATAACGCTGAAGATGTCATAGCCCATGCCAATAAGTCTTGCCACGAGGCGGTTTATGTGTCCCTTCTCGAGCGTTTCCGGATGAAGGTCATCACTGCAGAGCATGACGTCATCCGGATTTGATTTCAGCAGCGGGGCAAGTGCTTCCAGGTTCTTTGCCGCACTGCCTTCCCTTATCAATATTTTCATTCCCCCGGCTATCTTCTCCAGTGCCTCATCCAGTGTAGTACACTCATGATCTGTTGTGATGCCCGCGTTGATATATTTCTTCAGATCGTCACCCGCAAGGCCCGGCGCATGTCCGTCTACAGGCACTCCTGCTTTCCTTGCTGCCTCAAGCTTACGTATAACCTCCGGGTCATCATGAACCACCCCCGGGAAGTTCATCATTTCTGCCAGGAAACCTATCTTGTCGTTTTTAAGCAATTCAACAATATCATCAGCATCAATTCGTGCCCCGCTGCTCTCAGAATCTGTGGCAGGGACGCATGATGGTGCTCCGAACATTATTTTCAGAGGGACACTCCCTGCATTGTCAGTCATGAATTCCACCCCTTTCCTGCCCAGTACATTACCAATCTCATGGGGGTCTGCCACGACTGCTACCGTCCCGTGCCTGACAGCGGCCACTGCGAAATGCGATGGCACGAGCATGCTGCTTTCAATATGCACGTGTGCATCCGTTAGTCCGGGCATGATATACAGATCCGGCCCCGCTTCACACTCCTCAATGCTCTCTATAATACCTGCTGAAATAGTGACAATGCCCTGATAGATGCGCCTCTGATGCACATCCACAATTTTTCCTGATATCTTCATACTATTGCGATGAAAAAGTGTTCCACGTGGAACACTTTCTGTTATCTTCCAAGATACATTATCAGAATTGAAATATCAGAAGTTGATACTCCGCTTATTCTTGATGCCTGGCCTATGGTTGCAGGCTTTATTCTTGAGAGTTTCTGCCGCCCCTCTGTTGAAATGGAAACCAGCTCATCATATCCTATATCATCGGGGATTTTCAGATCCTCCATTCTTTTTATCTTCTCAGCCACACCTCTCTCCCTTTCCAGGTAGCCCGAATACTTGATACGTATATCAGCTGCTTCAATAATATCTCTTTTGCTTTCCGAACTGTTGTAGCCCAGTTTCCCCGAACCCTCAATCCTGTCCAGCATATCAGCAAGATCCACCTGTGGCCTGGTGGCGATATTCACAGCCTTTGTTTTCTGACTGATCCTGCTGGTTCCTCTCTCTTCCAGGAATGAATTTATTTCATCAGGTGAAATACTCCTTGTTTTCAGAAACTCCTCCAGTTCCGAGACCAGCTCATACTTCCGCTTCATCCTCTGCATCCGCAGCTCACTTACCGTTCCCATGCCGTAGCCCATGCCCGTCAGTCGTTCGTCGGCATTATCCTGCCTGAGCAGAATTCTGTATTCGGCCCGGGAGGTGAACATCCTGTACGGTTCATCAACACCCTTTGTTACCAGGTCATCTATCAGAACCCCGATATATGCTTCATCACGGCGCAGCACGAAGGGTTCCCTGTTCCTCAGCCTGAGCACCGCATTGATCCCGGCCACCAATCCCTGTGCGCCTGCTTCCTCGTAACCGGTAGTGCCGTTTATCTGTCCTGCAAAATAGAGTCCCCCGATTCTCTTTGTCTCCAGCGTATGCTTCAGCTGCGTAGGCTGGAAAAAGTCATACTCTATTGCATAGCCCGGTCTGTAGATGACTACCTCTTCCAGTCCCTTTACCTTCTGCAGTGCCCTGATCTGCGTGTCAAGCGTCAGGCTGCTGGCAAATCCGTTTATATAATATTCGTTGGTCTCCCGGCCTTCCGGCTCCAGGAAGAGCTGATGCGACTCCTTTCCCTCAAACGTAACAATCTTGTCTTCCACGCTTGGACAGTATCTGGGACCCCTTCCCCTGATCCTTCCCGTAAAGAGCGGCGAAAACTTCAGTCCTTCCCTGAGCACACTGTGTGCTTCTTCATTGGTGTGGGTTATGAAACAGCTCCTTTCGTCCCTGATCTCCACGCGGTCATTCATAAATGAAAAGCATCTCCCGTCGCCGTCGCCCTTTTGCTCAGTCATCTCGCCGAACCTTACACTTCTGCCGTCGACTCTTGCACTGGTGCCTGTCTTCAGCCTTTCCACCTCAAAGCCCGCCTCCCTGAGCTGTTCACTTAATCCGACCGACTCCGGATCACCCGAGCGTCCTCCAGGCATCGTACTGAAACCAACGTGCATAAGCCCGTTGAGAAAGGTTCCGTTCGTAAGGATCACCGCTTCAGCACGAAACTCATTGCCGAAGGCAGTCCTGACACCCTTTACCCTTCCATCTTCCATAATCAGCCGGTTTGCCTGCTCCTGCCATATGTGAAGGTTTTCTGTCTCCTCAAGAATTCTTCTCCACTCCCTGCTGAAGAGCATCCTGTCACATTGCGCCCTCGGACTCCACATTGCAGGACCCTTGCTCCTGTTAAGCATTCTGTACTGTATCATGGTTCTGTCAGTCACAATACCTGACAGACCACCAAGCGCATCTATCTCCCTGATTATCTGGCCCTTGGCAATGCCGCCCATTGCCGGGTTGCAAGACATCTGCGCAAGTTTGGTCATATCCATCGTGACCAGCAGTGTCCTGGCTCCCATTACGGCAGCTATGTGCGCAGCCTCGCAACCTGCATGGCCGCCGCCTACAACAATTATATCGTAAGTGAAATTCATCAGGAATATGATAAAGCCAGATACATCTCTTCCATCTCCGTCATCTTTGCCTTCTGCTCAGCTGTTCTGTCATCATATCCGCACAAATGGAGTATTCCGTGAAAAACAACCCTTTTCAATTCCGTTCTGAACGGCACATTGAACTTCTCCGCGTTCTCACGCACCCGGTCGGTGCTTATATATACTTCTCCGTTAACGGTCTTACCGCTGTTGTAATTGAATGTAATAACGTCAGTGTAATAGTCGTGGCCAAGAAACTCGCTGTTTATCTCATAAACCTTCCTGTCGCCTGTAAATACCAGGTCCACCGTACCGGGCTTCATACCGGAATCTGTTATAATCCTGGCTATAGCACTTTTCAGTGTCTTGCTGTCGCGAAGCCTGAATTTTTCGATATCGTAGTGGACCTTTATTACCAAGACATTAATATCTGAACTGCATTGTTACCTCGTTACCCGAGTCGTTGAATTCTATCTCATCTGAGAGATTTCTCATAAGAAACACTCCCCTGCCGTGAAGGTTCTCAATATTCTTGGGGTCTGTAGGGTCAGGAAGGTTGCTGTATTCAAAACCTTCTCCCTCATCAGTGACTGTCACATAGAAAAAATTTCCGTCAGCCGTGAAATCAACCTTGACCATCTTTCTGCTGTCTCCCTTGTTTCCGTGAAGTATGGCGTTGTTCACCGCCTCAACGGTAGAAATCAGGATCTTACCGTACACCTCATCCGGGATCCCTAGTTTCTTCGAGAGTGTATCGACCAAAGTCTCAACGATCTTCAGGTTTTCGACGTCTGAATTAATTTTAATGCTTTCCATCCTGTTCCCCTATTGGTTTTTAAACCAACAGGTCAATTTTTTTGTTTCAAAATTTAATCATTTTTTTAACAGCCACCGTTCCGGGTCAAGTTTTTTCTTCTCCTCGTAGATCATGAATTTCAGCACGCTCTTTCCTCCGTTGCCGCTGTCGCTGAAAACATCGCCCAGAATCTCACCTGTGGCTACCGCATCGCCAGCCTTTACTCTGACATTTACAATGTTCTGGTATACTGTCAGATATATGCCGTGTCTTATTATCACTGCCATGTTTGCTCCCGTAATTGCAAAGACCCTGACAACTTCTCCCTTGAATACCGCCTTTGCCTTTGTCTCACCGCCAGAGGTAATCTCTATTCCTATGTTGTCTTCCGTAACATTCTTGAGCACCGGATGCGGCTGCAGTCCGAAATGGCCTGTCACCACTCCCCTGTCAACAGGCCAGGGCAGTCTCCCGCGGTTTTCTCCAAAAGACTCGCCTATCGATCTCATCTCATTGCTCATCGGCGTCACCGCGCTTCTCTTTCTCTCCTCCTCAATCAGCCTGGCAATTTCATTTTCTATCTGTTTTGCAATCTTCTTCTTCTGTGCAAGATCCTGCTTCAGCTGAGCCTCTTTTTTACCCAGAGTACTTACCAGTCTCTCCTTCTTCTTCTTTTCATTGCCAAGTATCTGCTTCTGTCTCTCCTCCCTAACCTTCAGATCCCTGACGTTTTTCCTGTCTCTCTCCAGCCTCGCCTGGGTGTTTCGCAATTCAAGATATATCGTTTCTATGGTTTCCGTCTCTTTTCTCCTGTACCTTGCCACCTGCTGAATATACTTGAGTCTCTTGTATCCCTGGTTGAAATCTGTTGATGAAAGTATGAAAGCCACTGCCGGTGTGCCTTTGGTAGCCTTGTATGCACTTACAATCGACTTTGCATATTCACTCTTCAGGTTGTTCAGATCTTCCTCAAGCATCTCACCGGCAGTACGGTTCAGTGAAATCCTGTATTCCAGAAGCGATATCTCCTGTCCGTATTCGTTAATAAGCTTCTCCCTGAGGTCCAGCTTCTTTCCTATTACCCTCAGCTCGTTAAGGTTCTCGCTCTTCTGTGTTGCCGTACTCTTTAGCATCCTGTCAACATATTCTATCTCCTCGAGGTTCTTCTTCCTCATCTCCTCCAGCTCTGCCCGCGACTGGCCATAGCCGGCAAGCAGCCCGCCCGTCATTAACAGTGCTGACAGAATAACCCTTTTCATATAGTGCTTCTCCTGTACGGCGGCAAATTAAACTCTATCCTTTCTTCAAAGCCCGGAACAAGCTCATCAATCCTGACAGTCACATGCAGCTTTTTCATTCCCTCCTTCATTTCTATGAGAGAAGCATACTTCTTTACCCCGTCGCTCCTGAAATCACTGAACTGCATTGTTATCTCGTGTCCGGACTCGCGCGATATCACCTTTTGACTGCAAACTTTCATCTCATCCAGGCACACATTAACCAGCCTTTCGCTCTTCTCCTCCCTGATTCTTACCAGTACCTCGTTTGCCGTTTCCGCTTCAAAAACCGCCCCTGCCACTTCAGGCATATCTCCGAAAAGTATCCTTACAAAATCTTCCGGCATTCCGTTCTTTCTCAGGAACTCGTCCCTTTTTCCAGTATAGACTGTCCGGTTGAACCTGTCGATAGCCGCGATCTCGTTTCCCACAGCCAGAAGTCTCACCAGTTCTATTCCAAGCGGTCCTCTCACCGAAGCCACGAAGTCACCCTCCCTGTTTATCCGGGCCGTGAATCCGAAACTTCCTTCAATGGATGTTCCTTCGAGTTCAATTTTCCCCCTTCTTATAACGAATCCACCTTCAGTGATATTATAACCTGTGACCGCTGCTGCCACTGCGCTGTAATTCAACGTGACTCCGGCCGTTTCCGGCACGGCACTCCTTCTCCTGCGTGATGCAGAGCATCCTGCGAGAACGATTATCAGCACTATGACCAACGCTGGTACTACTACCTTCCGCATTTTTTTATCTCCTCTTCCAGGTAAGTTTTGGTGGCATCCTTTTCCAGTGATTTCTTCCAGTATGTCACGGCATCTTCACATCTGCCCAGCTCATATAAAATATATCCGATATGCTCAAGTATTTCCGGGTCACCGGCCCCGCCCGCACCGATGATTCTCTGCATCTCTTTCCACGCTTTCCTGTGCTTTCCAAGCTTATGCAATACCCATGCGTATGTATCAATATACGTGGGATTGTCTCCCTCCCTTCGCATTACCTCCTCAGCCATCTTCAGGGCTTTCTTCAGATCTTTCCCATCCTCGGCAAGAAAATATGCATAGTTGTTAAGGACTATCACCTCTTCTGGTGAAATCTGCAATGCCTCCTCATAGTATCCGTATGCTGCCTGCGGGTCCTTCATCCTGAACTTAAGGTCTCCCATCATAGAGAGCACCTGAACCTTCATTCCTTCGTCATTGCCTGCCAGTATAAGAGCCTTTTTCAACTCCGCATCGGCTACATCGTATTCCTTTAGTTCCATGGCGGCGATGGCATAATATACCTTTCCGATTATGCTTCTGTTGTTCGCCCGCGAATAGACGGCTGCAAGGTCATACAGCTTCCTGTAATCCCGGGTTTCCGCATAAAGAAGAATAAGTCTCTCAGCAGAGTAGAAGCCCGGCTTCACCGTCTTCACCATCTCCTCATAACGGGAAATGGCCTCATCCCTTCGACCTGCGCTCTCATACATTCCCGGTCTCAGTGAGAGTATCTCCTCGTCGTTCAGGTAATTAGCCTCAAGTATAAGCAAGCTCTCCTCCAGTGAGTGAGAGTTTTCCGTGACATAGGCCGTGTCACTCAGCAGCCGTCCTGCCACCGATATTTTTCTCTCCCTCTCAACTATTTCACTGTCAAATATATTATTCAGAAAAACTGATATATCCGCATAATCCTTCTTATAGAGCTGGTTCATCAGGTAAAGCAGCTGCGTCTCAATGTCATCGGGATTCTTTTCTATTATTGACCTGTAGATGCTGTCGCTCTTCTCAATGTTTCCCTCTTCGTAACTGATATCCGCAAGCAGGGCCTTGTACCTTATTTCCTCCGGTTCTCTTTCAATCAGCAGTTCAGTTCTTCGGGCAGCCTCTTGCAGATCTCCCTTCATTATCAGTCCCGATATCATCATCAGGAACATGTCGTCACTCAGTGCGCCCTGGTTGTTCAGCATGCTGAAAAGTGAATCCGCCTTATCAGCCTCGCCCCTTTCAGCATAGAGTCCTGCCAGTATGGAATTAACCTCAACGGCCCGGCTGTCGGCCTTCAAAGCCCTGGCGAAGTATACCAGCGCCGAATCCTTCTGTTCATACTGTGTGAAGAGAGAACCTGCTGCCAGCTGGTACCAGTAGTTATCCGGCTCCAGACGTGCTGCCAGTGCTGCATGGCTAACGGACTTTTCTCCCATGCCTGCAGCCGAGTATATCTGTGCCAGCTCAAAGTAAGGCACAGAACGGGAAGGATCTGTCTCTATGCATTTTTCAAACAGTCTTGCTGCCTCGTTGACATCGCCAACATATTTCTGTCGCAGCGCCTCGGTCAGCATATAGTCATACCTGCTGTCGGATCTCACCGGTAAGTACGCTTCAGCAGAGGGCACAACCGTACCCGCGGAGCATCCTGCCAGAAGCACCGATATTGCAATTATTGAAAGCTGTTTTCTCATCTTCTTCCCGAGTGACCGAATCCTCCGGTTCCTCTCTCCGTCGTATTTATCTCCTCTGTTTCCGTCATCTCAGCCTTCTCATGACGCGCAATGATCATCTGGGCAATCCTGTCTCCGTCATGCACCGTGTAATCGCTGTCGGACAGGTTGATGAGTATCACGCATATCTCTCCCCTGTAATCTGCGTCTATGGTTCCCGGCGAGTTAAGTACCGTGATCCCGTGTTTTATTGCCAGTCCGCTTCTCGGCCTTACCTGGGCCTCATACCCTGCCGGCAGTTCGATAAAAAGCCCCGTCGCCACCAGTTTTCTTTCCATGGGCTTCAGGGTAACCGGCTCCCTGATGTCAGCCCTCAGGTCCATTCCTGCAGACAAAGCCGTCTCATAGGATGGCAGCGGGTGCTGTGACCTGTTTACTATTCTGATCTTCATTTATCTCTTTTAAACAACAACGAAAAGTACCTGTCCTTAATTTCTGCCACGGCAAAGAAAATCAAAAGGAGCATAGTGTCAAAAGCGATGCCGGTAATTTTGTTCTCCGGTGCCAGCACTCTTGACAATGCCAGCAACGCCACGGCCAGTAAGATATAGAGTACTATCTTCAGTGTCTCGTACCTGATGGGGTAGTATTTCATGCCCACCGCATATGACACTGCTACCATGGAGAGGTAGCATGCCACGTGTGCCCAGGCAGCTGCTATGTAGCCGAATCGTGGCACGAACAGCAGGTTAACGATAACTGTTACAGCGGCGCCCACCAGCGTTATCCAGGCTCCGTAAATGGTTCTGTCGTCTACCTTGTACCAGATGCTCTGGTTGATGAAGATTCCCAGCAGGAGGTACCCCATGCTTACGATAGGAACCACCACCAGTGACTCCCTGAAGAGGGGGCCAATTATTATCTGGAGTGCTTCAATATAGAGGTTTATCACCAGGAACAGGATCAGTGCGGTGATCACAAAATACTTCATGGTTACCGCGTATGTCTCCCTGGCCTCCCTGCTTCCGGCCTTCTCAAAGAAGAACGGCTCAGCGGCGAAGCGGTACATCTGAATGAAGAGTGACATAAGCACACCCACCTTGTATCCGGCACCGTAGAGACCTACTGTGGCAAGACCTTCGGCGCCTCCTATCAGTCTCCTCAGCAGGATCTTGTCAAGTACCTCATTCAGCGACCCTGCCATGCCTCCAACGAGAAGAGGCCAGCTGTAGGCAAGCATTTGTCTGAACAGCTTCCTGTCAAAGGCAGGCCGTATCTTTACCACATACGGCAGCAGCAGGAGCAGTGTCACCACCGATCCGGCAAGATTGGCCACGAAGACGTACCCCACCTGCATCTCGGGATTATATATTTTGAAAATCAGCTCATTACCCCGTTCGGCCATGGTTGGTGCCGTCTTCAGGAAAAAGAATACGGTGACGATGGTCACTGCCACATTTATGATCTTCAGTATACTGAATGTCCTGGCCCTGTTGTTGTTTCGCAGCCAGGCAAAAGGTATTGCCGAGAAGGCGTCAACAGCCACTATCCATGCAAACATCCGTATGTATTCAGGATGCTGGGCGTAACCGAGAAATCCTGACACGGGAGTGATGAACAGGCTGACGGCCATTATGAAAAATGCCGATGTGAAGAAGAGACTCACCAGTGCTGTGCTGTAGACCGTCTCCGCCGGTGCCTTTTTTCCTGCGAACCGGAAATAGGTTGTCTCCATCCCGTAGGTAAGGATGACGAGGGCCAGTACCATCCAGGCATACAGCTCCGTCACGACACCGTACTGTTCCCTGCCGAGAATATAGGTATAGAAGGGTGTCAGAAGGGCATAGTTCAGAAAACGCGGCACAACGGTACCGAAACCGTAGATGACAGTCTGCCCTGCAAGCTTGCGTATATCGTTCATGCTTAACTCTTACTGCAAATATATATCTTTGTCATTCGTAAATAATAAGAAAATGAGGAGTTCCTTACGTATCCTGTTACCGCTTGCAGCAATTGTGTTGCTGGCCGGCTGCACATCAGGCAGCGGCACCGGCGTACGCGCCGAGATCAAAACCACCGAGGGAGACATACTTATCTCCCTGTCCGACCTTACGCCCCTGCACCGTGACAACTTCATAAAGCTTGCCGAGAGCGGCTTCTATGACGGCGTCACATTCCACAGGGTTATCAGGGAGTTCATGATACAGACCGGCGACGGTTCCACAAAACAGGATACCGCCATACTGAATGATGATTACACAATACCGGCTGAGATCAACGACTCACTCTTTCACAAGAGAGGAGCCGTGGCTGCAGCCCGCATGGGCGATGATGTGAATCCTGACCGCAATTCATCGGGAACACAGTTCTACATTGTTCAGGGAAAAGTATACAACAATGAGGAGCTGGCCAATACCATCCAGCGTATCGAGTACAACCGCAGGCAGTATCTCTACAACAAGGCGCTGGGTGAGCTGCGCCGGGAGGCTCAGCAGGCCGATACCGCCGTTTCAGAGGATGTCATTCAGCAAAATGCCATTGTCAGAGCCTATGAGGCGATGGAGGAGGCTGGTCCCTATACCATGCCTGAAGAGCATATCAATGCCTATAAGACAGAAGGAGGAACACCCTTCCTTGACGGTGCCTATACCGTCTTCGGCGAGGTTCTGGAAGGAATGGATGTGGTTGATGCAATTGCCTCCGCGGCTACCGACATGACCGACCGGCCGGTAAATGACATCAGGATAACAAAAATAAGGATAATAAGGTAAGATTTGCACCGGATATGATTGGCAGGATTGCAGAATTAAGAAGAGAGATTGAGGATTTTCAGATCATGGGGGCTGACCTTCTGGAGCAGTTCAGGATAGCCTACCTGAGCAAGAAGGGGACTATTTCTGTGCTTTTTGAGGGATTCAGAAATGTGCCTGCTGAAGAGAAGAGGGAGACAGGGAGGCTTCTGAATGAGCTGAAGCAGCTGGCGACTGACAAGTACAATGAACACAAAGAGCGGATCTCCGTTGCCGAGACTGTCGCTTCAGAAACCGATCTCACCCGCCCTGCCTGGCCCTTTAATGCGGGCACACGTCATCCCATCTCCATTGTCCGCAACCAGATAATTGACATCTTCAGCCGGATAGGATTCACTGTTTCGGAGGGGCCGGAGATAGAGGACGACAACCATGTCTTCACCATGCTCAATTTTGCCAGCGACCATCCGGCGCGAGACATGCAGGATACCTTCTTCATCAGGAAGAGCTCTGGCGTGGAGTCTCATCCCGATGATGTGCTACTGCGCACGCACACCTCCTCAGTTCAGGTGCGGGTGATGGAGAGGGAGCAGCCCCCCATCAGGACCATCTCTCCGGGCAGGGTATTTCGCAACGAAGCTGTTTCAGCGCGTGCCCACTGTATCTTCCACCAGGTTGAAGGGCTCTACGTCGCCGAGAATGTCTCCTTTGCCGACCTCAGGCAGACGCTTTTCTATTTTGCCGTGGAACTGTTCGGCAAGGATGTGAAAATCAGGCTCAGGCCCTCGTTCTTTCCCTTCACCGAACCTTCGGCAGAGATGGATATAAATTGCAATCTGTGCGGAGGAAAGGGATGCGGGGTATGCAAGGGTACCGGCTGGCTCGAGCTGCTCGGCTGCGGTATGGTTGATCCCAATGTCCTGGAAGCCTGCGGCATCGACTCCGTGAAATACTCCGGATATGCATTCGGCATGGGTATTGAACGTGCCGCCATGCTCAAATACGGCGTTAATGATCTCCGTCTCTATTTTGAAAACGACATCCGGTTCCTTAATCAGTTCCGTTCTGAAATTCTATGATTTTCATTAATTTATATACACCTTTGTCATCTTAACCCCCTGAGTTATGAAACAGCATGACATGTCCATGGCTTTCTGTGAAAAATGCGCGTTTGAAACAAACTCCGTCTTTCGTTTTCTGACCCGTGATGAGACTGACAGATTGAATTTTGAGAAGGATTTCAGGCGCTACAAAAGGGGTGACATACTCTATCATGAAGGCAACCGGATAAGCGGTTTCTTCTGCATCAACTCAGGCATTATAAAGGTTTTCAAGACAGGCGTTGACGGCAAGGAACAGATAATCCGTTTTGCCCGTCGCGGCGAAATCATCGCCTACCGGTCAGTGTTGAGCAACGAACCGGCGTGCACCTCAGCCAAGGTAATCGAAGACAGCCAGGTCTGCTTCATACCTTCGGAACTGCTGATACAGTTTGTGAAAACAAATCCGTCCTTCGCCTTCGAGGTGGTCAAACTCACCTGTCATGAGCTGGCAGAGGCCAACTCCTATATTACCGACATAGCCCAGAAGACTGTGCGCGAGAGGGTTGCAGAGGTGCTGGTTAACCTCGTGGACGATTTCGGTCTTGATGAGCAGAAGTTTCTCCGCATATCCCTTACACGTGAAGAGCTGGCCAACATCGTCGGCACTGCCACCGAATCGGTAATACGCCTTCTCTCCGAATTCAAGAGCGACAGGCTCATAGAGCTCAGCGGCAGAAAAATAAAGATCATTGACCTCAAGGGCCTTGAAAAGGTGAGTTCTTAATTTGCCGGT
>CAYPKP010000007.1:52855-79768 GCA_964411345.1 uncultured Rikenella sp.
AATAAAGATCATTGACCTCAAGGGCCTTGAAAAGGTGAGTTCTTAATTTGCCGGTTCAGAACAGTCTTCCGTCACTGCCGGGCACCAGGCCCAGGTGTCTGTAGGCAGTCTCCGTGGCTTCGCGTCCGCGGGGCGTTCTCTTTATATAGCCCTCCTTGATGAGAAAAGGCTCATAGACCTCCTCAATGGTTCCGCTCTCTTCTCCCACGGCTGTGGCAACGTTGTTCAGCCCCACCGGTCCTCCCCTGAACTTTTCTATGATTGTCCTGAGTATACGGTTATCCATCTCGTCGAGACCGTGTTTGTCAATATTCAGGGCCTCAAGGCTGTAGCGCGTTATCTCCAGGTCGATGGCGCCGGTACCCTTCACCTGGGCAAAATCACGTACCCGCCGAAGCAGTGAATTGGCTATTCTTGGTGTTCCCCGGCTACGTGACGCTATCTCCCGGGCAGCAAGATCATCTATGATAATATTCAGTATTCCAGCCGATCTCTTCACTATTCCCTTCAGGATGGCAGTATCATAATATTCCAGGTGGAACTTGATGCCGAACCGGGCCCTGAGCGGGCTGGTGAGCAGGCCCGAGCGGGTGGTGGCCCCGATGAGTGTAAAAGGGTTGAGCTTCAGCTGTACCGACCGGGCGCCGGGTCCCTTGTCGATCATGATATCTATCTGGTAGTCCTCCATGGCCGAGTAAAGGTACTCCTCGACCACGGGGCTGAGCCGGTGTATCTCATCGATGAACAGAACATCCCCCTCTTCGAGGCTGGTAAGCAGTCCTGCCAGATCTCCCGGCTTGTCGAGCACCGGACCTGAAGTGACTCTCAGTTTAACCTTCAGTTCATTGGAGATGATAGCTGCCAGGGTGGTTTTTCCCAGTCCCGGAGGGCCGTGCAGAAGAACATGGTCCAGCGCCTCACCTCTCTGCACTGCTGCAGTGACAAAGACATTAAGGTTGTCTGTGATACGCTGCTGGCCACGGAAGTCTTCAAAGGTGAGGGGGCGCAACTGCTTCTCCAGTTCGGCATCGCCGGCAAGGGTTATCTCTTTTCTCAGGTTAAACTGTTCGCTCATTGTACGCGGCTATTTAATGCGCCTGACGCTGCTCCCGGGAAGGTTGACAGCCACGCCGTTGATACTTGTCTCAATATCATCACGGTAGGTGACCGAGAGAATCACATCGCCCTCCTCGCTGTACTTCTTCCATGTACGTGTTCTGAGGCCGTTTCTGTAATAGCGGTCTTCCCTGATCCTTCCGCTTTCATACCAGACCGTATGATGGCCGACGGGATTACCCTGCCTGTATTCTCCGCGAAACCTGAGTTTTTCATTCGGATAATATGCCTTCCATTCACCGTCGCGAAGCCCAAGCAGATAGTTACCCTCTTCGGTGTTGTCACCTGTTTTGAATATCCATTCACCGTTCCTCTCACCGTCAGCGTAAGCACCCTGTGCTATTATCTCGCCGGTGCGTGTATACTCCGTATACTGACCGTCTCTTCTGCCCTGGTAGTAATCCTCCTCCCTCAGCAGCTCTCCCTCAGGGTAATACCAGCGCCATGTACCGTCAATGCGGCCGTTGCTGTATGAGCCTGCCTGCTCAAGCCTTCCGGCAGAATTATAGAATTTCCATGCTCCGTTGCGCCTGCTGTTGACATAAGCCCCTTCCGCCATCACCGTGCCGTCAGCGGCAAAATCCTTCCAGGGACCGTTTCTGTTGCCCGCATCGTCAACTATTCCTTCAGATATGAGCACGCCGTTGTCATTGTAGATCTTTGCTATCCTTACCGTTCCGTCGCTGTTGTACTCGCGGTGTATCCCCACCGGGACACCCTCCTTGAAAGGACCTGAATAGATCAGTTTTCCCGAATCGTCATACCGGTTCTCAATTTCGATCTCTGCACTGTTGTCTATCTCCGTACCGGTGACCTTGCCGTTGTCATACAGCAGTGTGACCAGCAGCCTTCCCCGCTCGTCATATTCCTTATAATAGCCGTGAAGAAGGTCGTTACGGTAATTCCGCTCCGTCCTGATTGCACCGCCGGGGTAAAATTCAAGCCACTCTCCCTGCTTCAGCCCTGCCGCATCAGTCTGGTTGATCCGCTCCCTGCTGATAAGAAAATCGTTGTTGTATTCCAGCAGCGTTATTATCTTGCCATCCCTGTCATACTCACGCGAGAGCCCGTCCTTCCGTCCGTTGATGTAAGGGATGGTCTGCCTGGTCTTTCCGTCAGGGAAGAAAACGCGTGCCATACCCTCCTTTTTGTCTCCGGCATACAGTTCCGAAGTGTGCACGTACAACCCGTGCACAGGGTCTTTCTTGTACTTCAGGTAATACCCGTTTCGCTTTCCCAGCAGGTAACTGATCTTTTCCGTCGTGTCTCCTGCCTGATCATAGAAGATCCAGATGCTGTCAAGAAGAAAACTGGTTCTTTTGCCTTCGGACTTCAGTACTCCCGTGACATAATAACTTTTCCAGTATCCGTCAGGCTTGCCGTTCCTGATAAAACCTTCGCTGGAGATATTTCCGTTAGGATAGGTAAACTGCTGGTAACCATCCTTCAGCTCCCTGTTTTGCTGAGCTGTCATGGCAAAAGGAATAAAAACGAGCAGGATCAGAAAAAGTCTCTTCATCTTATAAGCCCAGTTTCGCCGAAATCTCCAGCATTCTCCTGATTGGCACCAGTGCCTGTTTGGCTATCAACGGGTCAACGGTTATTTCCGGCTCCTCAAATTTAAGCGATTTATATATCTTTTCAAGGGTAATAAGCTTCATGAAATTGCATTCACTGCATCCGCAGGTTGAATCTTTCGGCGGTGCCGGTATAAAATTCTTCTCCGGTCTTGCCTTATTCATCTGGTATATTATTCCAGGTTCCGTGGCTACGATATAATTCTTTCCCGGATCTTTCTTTACAAATGACAGAAGTCCTGATGTTGAACCTATATAGTCTGCCACAAGTCTTACAGGCAACTCGCACTCCGGATGAGCAATTATCTTTGCATCACCGTTTTCGCGTTTCAGTTTAAGTATGGCCTCCAGTGAAAACTGCTCGTGGACATGACAGGCACCGTCCCATACAAGTATATCCCTTCCCGTAAGGCTTTTTATATAGTTGCCAAGGTTCCGGTCGGGACCGAATATTATTTTCTCATCCTCAGGCAGTGATTCTATTATCTGCCGTGCATTGGAAGAGGTGCATGCAATATCACTTACAGCCTTGATGTCAGCTGTGGTGTTGACATAGGTAATTACAGTTCTTCCGGGATTGTCTTTGATGAACTTCTCAAAATCCTCCCTCCTGCAAGAGTCGGCCAGTGAACATCCTGCCATCATATCAGGTATTATGACTTTCTTTTCAGGCGAAAGTATCTTGGCAGTCTCAGCCATGAATTTCACACCTGCAAAAACTATCATATCAGCGTCAGTCTCTGCAGCTTTCTGTGAAAGAGCCAGGCTGTCTCCTATGAAATCGGCTATATCCTGAATGTCAGATGTCTGATAGTAATGTGCCAGGATAACTGCATTTTTCTCCTTTTTGAGCTCCCTGATCCTGCCTGCTGTATCTTTATCAACAACCATATTTTATACTATTGATTTTAAGATTTTATTTATGATGATTATTATATCCTGTTAATTCTGTTCAAACAATTTTACGATTCTTTTTGCAAAAATGGGGGTTAAATGAATAATAACAGCTTTTAAACACATCAAAAAGCATACCTCATTTGAAAAAGAGAGATTTAGCCTCTTAATTAACAGTTGTTACAGCAATTTTGTTGACAGTGAAAGTTAACAAAAGATCACTCTCATGCTGTTGACGGAAGGTTGAAATAAAAGCCGGCCGGAGTAAGAAAAACTTTTTGCAGAAAGAAAAAAAATACATGCTGTTAATACCTGCAGGCTGCCGGAAAAAAATGAACAAAGAATTAAACCGGCGGTTACATGTTATTAACATGGTAATGCAGGTATGTTTTCTTTTCTGGTATTGATTACAGGACTATATTTGTACAAAAATATAAGAACATTTTGGAAAAAATCATAATTGCCTCGGATCATGCCGGTTTCAGGCTTAAGGAGAAGCTCGTCTCGTGGCTTATTTCAAACAGGTATGAAGTGAAGGATATAGGCTGTTTCTCTGAAGACAGCGTTGATTATCCCGATTATGCCCACCCGCTGGCAGAGGCGGTGGAGAGGGGCGACTTCAACTTCGGTATTACAATATGCGGTTCGGGCAACGGCATAAACATGGCCACCAACAAGCATCAGAAGATAAGATCGGCAGTATGCTGGTGTGAAGAGATAAGCAAGCTGGCAAGGTCACACAATGATGCAAACATCTGTTCGCTGCCGGGAAGGTTTCTGAAGGAGGCTGAGGCGATAGTGATACTGAAGGCTTTTCTTACAACCGATTTTGAGGAGGGAAGGCACAGGAGAAGGATTGACAAGATACCCTTAACGGACAGTTAGATGCTTTCAGCAACATGCAAATACGGACTCCGGGCGGTGATTTTCATTGCATCAAGACCGGAACAGAAGAGTAATACCGGACTCCGGGAGATAGCTGAAAAGCTGAACATCCCCCAGCCCTATCTTGCCAAGATCCTTCAGATACTTTCAAAGAAAAAGATACTGCATTCATCTAAAGGTCCGCATGGCGGATTTACCCTGATGGTGCCGGCAGCCGAACTCTCCATGATGGATATCATTGATGCCATAGACGGAAGGGACTTCTTCGACAGCTGTTACATAACAGGGGAAAAATGCAACTTTGATGAGCCCGACAAGGGTGTGTGCATTCTTCATAATGATCTCAGGAAGGAGAAGGTACGCCTTGAAAGGTTTTTCAGCTCAAAGAGTATCGAGGCCTGTGCACTGCAACTGAAGAAATATCCTTCAATCAGGCTCTGAGCCTTGCCAGCACCTCTCTTGCAAGATATGCCAGGAGGATACCTGAGAGGACACCTCCGATATTGGCAACCAGGTCAACAATCTCAGCTTTTCGCGATGTGGTCAGCGTCATCTGCATGATCTCCATGAGGGCACCGAAGAGAAGCGGAATTAACAGCAGAAGATAGTTGAACCTGCGGTTCAGCTGCCACCTGCAGGAGTCAAGAAGCAAAATGGCCGAAAAGAAGGCATACATCGCAAAGTGCCCCATCTTGTCAATATACGGTATGTCGAGCATTCGTCCGGGAACCATCGTCTTGCTGCCGGAGAGGCTGAGCCAGGTTATCAGCAACCCTATGATGATGCTCTTATAATATTGTTTTATAATAAGATATAGCATGTATGGCTGATGAGATTGCGAAAATAGCAAACTAATGTCGAATCTTTTGTATTTTTAGAGGATATATTTATCATGGCCGGCGTCTATATCCACATACCGTTCTGCAAAAGTTACTGCAGTTACTGCGATTTTTACAGTGTCACCGACTGCAGTGAAACGGATGCACTGGTTGAGGCAATCGTCCGGGAGGCTGCATTACGTTCGGATTACATCTACAGTGAGAGGGTTGAGACCATATACCTGGGGGGTGGCACTCCTTCGCTGCTGAGCGTGGGACAGACAGAAAAAATCCTCGATGCAGTGCGCACCAACTTCAGCGTTGTCAGTGATCCCGAAATAACCATGGAGGTAAACCCTGATGACATCAGGGCGGGATATGTCAGCTCTCTCGCGTCCCTCGGCGTCAACAGAATCAGTGTCGGTGTGCAGTCGTGGGACGACGGAAGGCTGAAATACCTGGGCAGAAGGCACACGGCCCGGCAGTCGGCAGAAGCACTGGAAACAGTGTTCAGTGAAGGCATAGCCAATGTATCGGCAGATCTTATCTACGGCATTCCGGGAATGACGACGGCAGATCTCAGGCAGGATATCGGGAAGACCCTCTCTTTTCCGGTGACTCATATTTCAGCCTATCATCTTACCATTGACGAGGGAACGCCACTCCACCGCCTCAAGGAGAAGGGGAAGCTTACCGAGACTGACGAGGAGACCAGCAGCTCGATGTTCATGCTGTTGACCAGCCTGCTGAGAGAGAAGGGTTTTCTGCATTACGAAATCTCCAATTTTGCCCTTGAGGGATATATCTCAAAACACAACTCGGCCTACTGGAAGCAGGTGCCCTACATTGGGCTTGGTCCCTCTGCACATTCATTTGACAGGAGATCGAGGCAGTGGAACGTATCGGACGTAAAGGAGTACATCAGATCGGCAATCGACGGAAAGATCTCCTTTGAACGCGAGGAGCTCGACAGGCTGACACTCTTCAATGAGTATATCATGACGGCCCTTCGCACTGTATGGGGCATTGATCTGGCGCATGTTGAAAACAGCTATGACAAGGAGCTTCACGACTATCTTGTCAACATGTCAGGAAAGTATATCCGTTACGGGCTGATGAAAAGGGAAAGAGACACCCTGGCCCTGACAGACCAGGGCAGGATGATCTCTGACAATATTATTGCGGAACTCCTTACGGAACTCTGATCAGCCTCTGCCTTTCAGCATCAGTTCTCCCGAGCCGATCTTCTGACCGTCGAGATAGAGCTCAACACTGTAGGTTCCGGGAATGAAATCTCCGGTGTTGTCAAGGAAGATGCACATCTCGATATCGCTGTTTGCATAATCCACGGCCCTGTTGGCAGAGAATATCAGCTGCTCGCCGTTGACTTCGAAGAGATTGTCGGGGGAGGTGGTTATCACCAGCTGATCGGGCCTTACCACCCT
The DNA here is from genome assembly GCA_964411345.1 of uncultured Rikenella sp. Classification (GTDB taxonomy): domain Bacteria; phylum Bacteroidota; class Bacteroidia; order Bacteroidales; family VadinHA17; genus SR-FBR-E99. Next base: position 59,591 of record CAYPKP010000007.1, read on the forward strand.
GAGATAGACGATCTTGTTGCCTGCCTGAGCAATCGGGTTTTCCCTGAGGGTGAAGCATACCCTTACCTTGTCAAGATTTCTGATCTCGTCTGTCTCCTTGCGTTTTTTATTCAGTGCCATGGCTACAATATCCTTGGCCTGAATCACGGAGGCGACGCTCACCTTGGAGGTAAGTTCCTCCCTGGTCTTTTCCAGTTCGACGTTAGTCTCCTGCACCGCCGTCATCTGTTCGCGTATTTCGACGTTTTCAGCGGTCAGCAGCTGGTTGCGGGTGTTGAGCGAGTCAATCTGCACAATATAGCTTTTCATGATCTCGCGCATGGTGCTGATCTCTGCCTTGTATTTTCTTATCAGCTGTGCATTGGAGGCGCTGACTTCGAGGAGCTTCTGGATCCGGGTGCGCTCACGCTGCAGTTCTGCATTGAGAGTGTCATTGCTTGTCTTGAGGGTATCGTATCCGTACATCATCATGCGGAGCTCATTGGCCAGAGAGTCTTTTTCCTCCGTCAGCACCTGTTCCATCTCAACCATCTTGCTCTTCTGGTTGTAGTAGAGAACTACCAGTGCAATCAAACCGAGTGTCAGGATTATCGTAGACACTATCATGACAACCGGAGCACCCTTCTTGTGCTCAATGTGTTCAGCCTGATATTTTTCGTGATTTTCCATAACTGTTTTATTTTATCCGGTGCAAAATTACTAATTATTACAGAACAATGCGTTTTTCTGCCGTTTGATTATCTTAGTCAGGCTTTACCGGCTTAAAAAAAGATGGCTTTATGAGTGGATTTTACGGTTCTGTATCCGACAGGGACTGCGTTGATGATGTGTTCTATGGCACTGATTATCACTCACATCTGGGCACCAAGCGTGCCGGGATGGTATTCTATGATTCCACGGCAGGCTTCCGGAGAAGCATTCATAACCTCGAGAATGAATATTTCCGGAACAAGTTCGAAGGAGAACTTAAAGATTTCGGGGGAAACAGCGGCATGGGAGTGATCAGCGACACGGATCCGCAGCCAATACTGTTCAACACGCACCTGGGGCCGTTTGCCCTGGTCACCGTATCACGGATCGTGAATATCAATGAGCTTGCTGATCATTTTCTGGCCAGGAAGAAGCATTTCACAGAGAACTTTATGGGTAACATCAACCCAACGGAGATGGTTGCCAATATCATATGCGAGGGAGATTCCTTTGTAGAGGGCATAACCCGGGTGTTCGAAAAAATCAAGGGGTCCTGTTCACTGTTGGTTCTTACCAAGGATGGCATCATTGCCGCCCGTGACAGGCTGGGCCGTACCCCGGTAGTAATCGGCCGGAAGGAGGGAGCACGTGCTGTAGCTTCAGAGACATGTTCTTTTCCCAATACCGGCTTCGAGACTGAGTATTTCCTTGGACCGGGAGAGATCGTGCATCTTCGCTCCGGCGGTTTCACACGACTGAAGGCTCCGGGAAAAAAGATGCAGATATGTGCATTCCTCTGGGTCTATTATGGCTTTCCCTCCTCCGAATATGAAGACAGGAATGTTGAGGAGGTGCGTTACAGATGTGGCGCCGCCCTGGCCAGACGTGATACGGTGAAGGCTGATTTTGTCTGCGGTGTTCCCGACTCCGGAGTGGGGCATGCACTGGGCTATGTAAACGAGAAACCCGTTCCCTACATGAGCTCCTTCTCAAAATACACCCCCACATGGCCCAGGAGCTTCATGCCTCAGCGTCAGATACAGCGTGATCTCGTTGCCAGGATGAAGCTTATACCAAACAAGAAGCTCACAAAGGACAAGAAGATCGTTTTTCTTGATGACAGTATAGTGCGGGGAACACAACTGAGGGACAACACCAGGGACCTGCGCGAAGCAGGTGCCGGTGAGCTTCACATGAGAATAGCCTGCCCTCCGCTGCTCTATCCCTGTCCGTTCCTCAACTTCTCACAATCGCGATCAACCCTGGAACTTGCAGCACGTAAGGCGATAGTAAAGCTGGAAGGCGAGGAGAGGAACATTGAAGAGTACCTTGATCCCGACTCTGAAAAATATGCATTAATGGTTAAGGAAATAGCCGCAACGCTGGGCATGGATACCCTTATGTTTCAGCGTCTTGACGACCTGGTGCAGGCTATCGGACTCCCCCGTGAAAAGCTCTGCACACACTGCTGGGACGGCAGCAGCAGCTTCTGAAAATGTTAAAAAGTACAGGAGGTTGTTAATTATTTACCGTTCGTCTAAATAAAATACCCTGTTTGTCCGTTTAATTTTACAGTTCATAAAAACATTGAAACTCTTGCGGAAGGTTTCATGTTAAACTGATCATAGGAAACAGAATAATTGGTGTTTTAGAAAAAGCATAAGTTATCGGACAATAATATCCTTTAATTTCTTGTTATGTAGAGCAAAATATTTCATAGCGAATAGTAATAACAAATTCTAAAAATTGTCAAAAATGAAAAAGTTACTTTTGTTTGCAGTAGTAATGATCGCGTTCACAGCAGCCACCTTTGCACAGTCTAGTGATACAGAGCAGACGACGGCCACGGCTACCATAATAGGTCCGTTAGCACTAACCAAGATCAGCGACATGGATTTTGGCACCATTGCAGTTACCGGTACTGCAGGAACTGTTGTTCTGGGCACCGATAACTCCAGGACAGCTGTTGGTCCGGCTCTTGTTCCCCCTGCTGCCGGTGTCGCTGCGTCATTTACAGTATCGGGAGAAGCCAGCCGGGCATTCACCATTACTCTTCCTGCCAACGGTGACGTCACGCTTGTTAACGGAGCCAACTCAATGGCGGCAAACGATTTTGTTCACAGTGCCGGCGGTACTCCGTCACTGGACGGAACAGGAGCTGCAGCATTTACAGTAGGTGCAACACTGGTTGTTGGTGCTGCCCAGGCAGCCGGAGTATATACGTCGGCAAACTTTCCCGTGACCATCAACTACAACTAGGAACTCCTTACTGCCCGAAACGGAGATAGATGAAAAGGCTCGGGACAAGATCCATAAGCCTCATTACTTTGTACCTGGTTTTTGCCTTTGCGGCGGAAGCCCAGCCAGCGGCTTCTTCCACCGTGACAGGGCATATAACTGCCGAGGTCATCTCCACGCTGACTGCCATTGAGACCACGCAGCTCAGTTTCGGCAGGTTTTCACCGGGCCCCCAGGGCGGTAAGTTAATTCTTACTCCCGGGAGCTCCATTTCGGTTATGGGAAGCGTATGGCCCGGCAGCGGCACACACAGCGCTGCGAGCTTCTACGTCACCGGAGATCCGGGGGTGGCTTTTACGGTAAGCCTGCCTTCGGATCCGGTTACCATAACACACATGGGATCGGCCAGAACCATGACGGTGGAAGATTGGCGGTCTCTGCCGGAGGCAGAGCCTGGAGCCGGAGTGCTGGAAAACGGATCTCAGGTGGTATATGTGGGGGCTACACTCAATGTGGGAACCCTGAATGATAATCCCGTAGGTGTCTATACAGGTACCTATAACATAACATTCGAGTTCAACTGATCGCGGAAAGAAACATTAAAACCTGAAATAATGACAAAGCTATCCATGCGGCTTTTTACGGCAGGCCTGATCCTACTTCAGGTCTTTTTTCCATTTATTGCAAAGGCCCAGGGCGACCTTCTCGTCACTCCCAGGCGTGTGGTTCTTGATGCCCGGCAGAGGTCGGTGGACCTTAGCCTGGCCAATATCGGAAAAGACACGGCCACCTACAGCATATCGTTCGTGCAGATCAGGATGACCGAAGAGGGTGCTTTTGAAACCATTACCGAACCAGAAGAGGGACAGCAGTTCGCCAGTCCGTATCTGCGGTTCTTCCCGCGGTCAGTGACACTAAGTCCTGATGAAGTGCAGACGGTAAAGATCCAGACGGTACGAACAAGGGAGTTGCTGCCTGGTGAATACAGGTCGCATATCTATTTCAGGGCTGTGCCCAGGGAAAAACCTCTGGGTGAAGAACCGCAGGTACAGCAGGATCCTTCAACCATATCAATCAAGCTGGTGCCTGTATTCGGGATTACCATCCCGGTCATAATAAGGGTTGGAGAACCCTCTGTAAATGTTTCCCTCACGGATCTGGCACTGAATTTTGTCAGTGACACTGTTCCCAGGGTGGCATTTAAATTCAACCGTTCAGGGAACTATTCCGTATACGGCGATATTGCCGTTGACCATGTATCTCCCTCCGGTGTGACAACCCGTGTGGGCATTGCAAACGGTCTGGCGGTTTATACACCAAATACCGTAAGAAAATTTGAGTTTAACCTTCAGAATCCGCCTGACGTTGATTTCAGCACGGGAATATTGCGGGTTACCTTCTCTGCACCCTCCGATGTCAGACCTGAAAAATACGCTGAAGCAGAATTGAATTTGGACTGAAATTCAATAAGTGACCTGTTGTTCTAATTTACTTTTGGTTCACAGAAAATAATGAACAAACTACCGCCATGCAGAAAGAAATTATTCAGAACGTTGATTTTCAGCGCCGGTCTTATTGTCTTATCCGGGTTAATCAACGAGGCATGGGGGCAGACAACGTTAGCAACCTGGAATTTTCCCAACGATCCTGATAATGCAATCTGTGACGGCGGCATTGCCGCCAACGCGGCTAAGACTATTTCTACGGTTGGGGGGACCTCTGCAATCGACTATGACCAGAGTGGGGCAACCACCAACTGTGCAAATGCCACCTCCTGGAATGGGGGCAGCGGAACAAAATACTGGTATATCAATATAGTAACGACGGGGTATTATAACATCACCGTCTCCTCTGCCCAGAGAGGACGTGATTGGGGGTCAAACAGAAGCCCGAGAGATTTCAGGCTGGAATATAACGTTGGTTCAGGATGGGTTGCGGTGCCCGGTGGATCAATTACTGTAGACAATAATTTTACAACCGGAGTACTAAGCGACCTGGCCCTGCCTGCCGCATGTGACAATCAGGCTGCCCTTCAGCTTCGCTGGATAATGACCTCAAACACCTCCATCGGAGGTAATACAGTAAATTCTTCGGGGTATAACAGAATAGATGATATAGTTGTGGAAGGTTATCTGCCGGGCACTTACTGTACTTCATCCGGCAATACTGCTTATCAGACAAGCATAACCCTGGTAAACTTCAATACCATCAGTAATGTAAGCGCAAAACCCTCAGGATACAGTGATTACACGTCACAGGTGACAACCGTTTACAAGGGAAGCTCATATGATCTGAACGTAAACCTGAATACAGACGGCAACTACAGAGTATATGCCATCGCGTGGATTGACTGGAACGGTAATGGCAGTTTTAATGATGCAGGAGAATCATATGACCTGGGCAGTGCTGTAAATACAGCCAACGGTCCGCCCAGCCTGAGCCCTCTTGGTATAACCGTGCCTGCCGGAGCCATCACGGGTACTGCAAGGATGAGGGTTTCAGCCAAATATGCCAGTTATCCGGCTTCCTGTGAGACAGGCTTTGATGGCGAAGTAGAAGATTATACTGTTGACATTTCTTCGACCCCTTTAATTTTTTATTCCCGGAACACTGATCCGACACAGCTCTCAAGCTGGAACTCAATACGAGAGGGTGGGGGAAGCAGTCCCGCAAACTTTACGGACAGCAACCAGACATTTATCATTCAGGCCTCTCACTCCATGACAGCCGGCTCGGCCTGGGGTGTCTCCGGAACGGGCACCAAAGTCCAGATAGAAAGTGCAGCATCGCTGACGGCCAATGCCGCAATAACCCTTTCTGCCTCGACTACTTTTCAAATTGACAACGGAGGGGTCTATTTTCAGAATCATAACATCAATAATAACATTTTCAGCGGCACCAATTCTTTTGCTGCCGGATCTACGGTCAATTACATGCTGAACGGAGCCCAGACCATTGCACCTGTCGTTTACGAAAATCTCACTCTTTCAGGCTCCGGAGCCAAGACATTATCCGGGGTGACAGTCAATGGGGTATTATCCATGGAGGGTACTGCCACGGCTGACGGTTCAGCCCCTGCCTACGGAGCCGCAGCCACACTTCAATATATGGGATCTGCAGCCCAGGTAACCGGCATCGAACTCCCTGCAACATTTAACGGCACCGGAGGTGTAGTTGTTAATAATGCCGCAGGTGTTACCCTGTCAGGTAATGTCACAGTTGGCAATATCCTTACAATGACCCAGGGAAATATCACCACCGGCGTATACACGCTGGCCCTTGCAAACAGCTCTCCGGCCTCCCTGATCCGTACTTCAGGGACAATTATTGGAAAAGTACGGCGTGCCATAGCAACCACTCTATCTGTTGATTACGTTTTCCCCGTTGGTACAGGAGCATTCTACCGCCCGGCAACAATGAATTTTTCCTCATTATCAGCAGGAGCCGATATAACCGCTGAATTCATAGCCACCCCGCCATCAGGATTTGTTCCCTATGCTGATGGTGTGGCCAATCTTGATAATGCATTTACAGAAGGGTACTGGAGATTTAACAGCTCCGGAATCCCTGCCGTGGCAGTCTATTCACTCAATCTGACCGGCGACGGATTCACCAGTTATACCATCAATGACGGCACAAGGATCACAGGAAGAGATAACAGTAATTCAACCTGGAGAGCCATGGGCCTGCATGACACCTGGTCTGGGAATGACATCTCACGCACCGGAGTCACCAGCCTGAATACAACATCATTTGATTTTGCCCTGGCCAATGGCTGTCTTGAAATAATATTAGGGTTTGATCATGAAAGGAATATTACAATAGACCATACGCAGGTATCCGGAGGAGCAGATCTTTTTAATTTCCCGCTGCTGGTCAATCTTTCATCGCAGAGCTTCCTGCGTACCTCGCCGGCAGGAGAGATATTAGATGCGAATGGTTATGACATTGCATTTACCGATGACAATTATAATAAGCTCGATCACCAGATTGAGTATTATAATGGAACCACAGGAGACCTGATTGCCTGGGTTCGCATACCATTCCTTTCTGCAACATCCAATACAGTTATTAAATTACTTTACGGAAACCCGCTAATAACCACGGACCCCTCTGTAACCACCGTCTGGGACAGTCACTACAAGGGCGTCTGGCATCTTGATAATAACAGCCTTGATGATGTCACCTCATCTAATGTGGCAGGAACGCCGTTCAATTCCCCAACATATCCCGGAGGAGTTATATCAAACTCTGTGGGACTGAACGGCTCCAACCAGTGGATAGAGGTCATAAATGACCCTGCTATTAATTTTGCCGGCAACATAACTGTATCAGCATGGGTCAGGATGAATGCCGCCAACCGTGACCAGAAGATTGCCGGCAACCAGAACAATTCGAGCGGAGGCTACAAATTTGGGATATATACCAATAACAAGGTTGAATTTGAGATTCGGAATTCTGCAAATACACCTTCATTAAACAGAGCCGTTGCCGGAGGAACAGTGCTGACCACCGGTCAGTGGTATTACCTCGCGGGGATAAGTTCAGATGTTCTTGATTCAATAAAGACGTTTGTAAACGGAATACCTGAACGACCGTTCAAAAAGACCGGAATCCTGGGTGCTGCGTCAAATACATTGACCATTGGAAAAGAACCATTCTCGGCACAGTATTATTTCAACGGTATGTTTGATGAGATAAGGATCTCTGATAAAGTCAGATCTGATGGCTGGATGAGAACCGAATACAACAACCAGTCTTCTCCTTCTACATTCTACACCCTTGACGCCGTGGAAACTTCCTGCGATAACCTTCCTTCTGAAAGTATCTGTGCCGGCCCGATAACACTGACATTTGGTTATCCGGCCGGAGGTACATACTCGGGCAACCCCTATATTACCGGAGATGTCTTTACCCCCCCTGCCGCCGGATCGTATCTTATAACGTATACATATTCCGGTAGTTGTGCCCCGTCAGTTGTTACAAAGGAATTCATAATTACTGATTATCCGGAAGCCCCGGCCGCATCCGACAAGGAATACTGTTCAAATCAGATAACTCTCCTGGAGGCCACTTCGGGTGTCAATATCCGGTGGTACAGCGGAGGCGCACTGGTAAGTACCGCCAATCCGTTTTCGACAGGGCAGACGGTGCCCGGAACCTATTATTATACTGTCACACAATCATTAAACGGGTGTGAGAGTCCTGAAACGACCGTCAGCCTGACCATATATGACGGCGTTTCGGTTACCGCTCATCCCCAGCCGGCATCTGTTTGCGAAGGGAACAATGCTTCGTTTTCTGTGACGGCAGCCGGGTACGACATGTCATATCAGTGGCAGGAAGACGGATCAGATATCTCTGATGGTGGCGTTTACAGCGGGGCAAACACCTCAACGCTTACCCTGACAAACCCCGGATCAGCTCTTAGCGGGAGGCTCTACAGGTGCGTAGTAACAACCACCTGTGGCACTCCGGCGACAAGCAACACGGCACTTTTGACGATAAACCCGCTTCCTGTTGCCACCTTCAGCTATTCCGGCAATCCTTACTGCCCCAATGCCGCAAACCCTCTGCCAACATTTAGCGGTGGCGGGGTGGCAGGGACATTTTCTTCCACTCCGGGACTGGTTTTCGTCAGTACAGCTACCGGGCAGGTTGACATTTCTGCAAGCACACCCGGAAGCTATATTGTAACCAATACCATTGCACCTTCCGGTGGTTGTGGCGAGGTATCGGCAACAAGTCCCTTCACCATTACCTCTGTCCTGACCTGGACCGGTGCAGTAAGTACCGACTGGAATGCCTCCGGGAACTGGTTGTGCGGATTGATACCAGACCAGGTCTTGTCTGTCCGGATACCAGATGTTCCCAATAAACCGGTAATTAATGGAGGCGCAGAAGGAGCAGTCAATAATCTGGTCATTGACAGCGGCTCTTCACTGACAGTAACAGGGAATACCATAAGGGTCATGGGACAGATCACCAACAACGGCACTCTTACTGCTACAAACGGCACTGTTGAAATGAACGGGTCTGCTCCCCAGCAGATCGGGGCTGACATTTTCAGTGGAAATACCATTCAGGATCTGACAATCAATAATCCTGCAGGAGTTGCCCTTCAGGGACCGCTTAATGTTACAGGTGTTGTTTATGTACAGAACGGAGCTCTCTCATCAGACGGGTATTTAACCCTTGCCTCAAATGCTGCAGGAACAGCTCTTATTGACGGCTCCGGATCAGGGACGGTGACCGGCAATGTTACGATGCAGAGATACCTCTCCTCAGGCTTCGGATACAAGTACTTCAGCTCGCCTTTCGTCGCGGCAACGGTTGACGGATTCGGTGATGAAGCTGACCTCGGTGCATCATTCCCGCCGCTTTTCATGTTTGACGAAAACAGCATCTACTCCGGATGGGATGATTATGTCGGTGCCGGGAGCATTCTTAATCCCCTGGAGGGCTACGCCCTGAACCTAGGAGACGTTTCCGATCCCATGACGGTTGACCTTACAGGCGTTGTCAGCAACGGAGAGCACTCCGCCACACTCTACAATCACAACCAGCCGTATACCGAGGGTTTCAACCTTGTCGGCAACCCATATCCCTCCCCGGTTGACTGGGACGGACCGGGGTGGACAAGGAGCGGTATCGATGACGCCGTCTATTACTTCAGGGCCAGCACCACCGACCAGTACGGAGGGAGCTACAGCAGCTATGTCAACGGAGTATCCAGTGACGGACTGGCGACAGCAATCATTCCCTCCATGCAGGGCTTCTTCGTTCATGTCTCTGACGGAGCATGGCCGGTGACGGGAACACTGACAGTGACCAACAGTGCAAGGATAAATGATCTGACACATCCTTTCCTCAAGTCGGCAGCTACCGGCATACGCTCCATTATAAGGGCCACTGCAGCCTTTACCGATGACGCGGCCTCTGCCGACCCGCTGGTCATCTCTTTTGACAATGACGCAAGCATCGGCTTTGATGGCAGCCATGATGCACTCAAGCTGCTCAATACCGATATGATGATTACCAATTTCTATTCAGTGGTCTCACCAGGCAGGAAGCTGTCGGTCAATACGCTGCCCTACAGCAACGATACGGCATTATACATTCCGCTGGGGCTCACAATATACAGGGACGGAGAGGTGAGTTTCAGGATCCGTGACGCTGAGAATCTGCCTGTAAATGAGAACATATTCTTCCGTGATGCAGTGACAGGAGCGAACATAAATCTTCTCGGCAGCAGTGAATACAGGGTCGAGCTGAAACAGGGAGAATATCACGGCAGATTTTTACTGGCATTTGTCAAAAATGCCACATCAGTGGATGACCCTGTGGCAGCTGATGATCTGTTCCACGCCTGGATGTCGGAAGGGATGGTGAAAGTGAGGATTGGACTTGTTGAAGGCGACAGGGGTACGGTTTCGCTCTACAATATGCCGGGAATGCAGGTTTACTCCGAAAACGTATATGAAACAGGCGATTATAACCTGTCATTGAGGTTGATGCAGGGGGTGTACATAATAACCTATTCGACGGGAAACCGGCAGAAGAGCATAAAGCTGGTACAGGGTAAATAAAAGGGAACAGGTATGATGAGCATTTTACATAAGCATCTGAAAATCAAATTTAATGCAACTGCTGTTCGCCAGATAAAAGAGGGAGATTTGACGGGAGCAGCAAGAAAGGCAGCCATCGCCGCATGCCTGCTCCTGATGTACGGGTTCTTCACGGAGGTCACTGCGCAGCCGCTGCCGCCACGACCCGTGATCATCACGGTGAATCATTCCCAGCCACTGGCCTTCGGAGCCTTCACCCCCGGTGCTGCAGGAGGGACTGTCACGGTAACACCCGACGGAGGCACGCGCAGCTCCTCGGGTACGGTCATACTCCTCAACATGGGGTTGATATATACTCCCGCCATGTTCTACGTGAGGGCAAACCCGGGGACGGTCATCTCACTGCTCTCAGGGCCTCCGTCGACTATCAGCGGAAGCAACGGAGGCACTCTCACACTGCAGACCGACGGCACCTGGCCTGCATCGCCATTCGTCATTTCGGTACCCTGGCAGCAGCAGACAACCGTGCTCGTGGGAGGGACGCTCACCGTGGGAACCATTGCTGCCAATCCGCCAGGCAGCTACAGCGGGACAATAGACGTAACTTTTGTCCAGGAATAGACAGGTGGTGATCTGCACCCGATCCTACAGGTAATTATGACAGAAAGCAAGGCCAATACCGCAATAAGAAACCAGGGTGGTATGCCTGTGCTTTATTTCCGGACGGCAATTGCACTAATGGTCTGTCTGATTCTGTCGGCAAACATAGCCGTTACGGCACAGGATGAGCTCCAGTATGATGAATTCCCCGTTTATGTCAGGGTACCGTACATAGGCGTCTCGGAAATCGATGCAGTCATAGGTGGAGAAGAAGTGTGGCTGTCTGTCTCCGGCTTCTTTGACTTCCTGAAGATAAAAAATGTCGTCTCCCCGGATTTTGAAACTGTTACAGGATTCTTTATCAACCCTGATGATACGTATTCAGTTGACAGGGTCACCAACAGCATTGTCTATGCGGGCAGGACCTTTGAGCTTGAGGAGGGAGACATCATACGGTCAGAGACAAACCTCTATCTCCTGTCAGACCTGTACGGACAGGTCTTCGGCCTTGACTGCAGCTTCAGCTTCAGGGACCTGGCAGTTACCGTTGATACGAAGCTTGAGCTGCCTGCCATACGTGAGATGAGGCAGGAGGAGATGAGAAGGAACATCACCCGCCTAAAGGGTGAAGTAAGGGTTGATACCACCATCGGCAGAAGCTATCCCGGATTCAGGTTCGGCATGGCCGACTGGTCCGTGTATGCCAGCGAGCAGCCTGGCGGCAGATCAGAGGGAAGGTTCAATCTGGCGCTTGGCGCTGTGATCGCAGGAGGAGAGGCAACCGCCTCGCTGACACACTATACGGGAACCAGTTTCAGCGAAAAGCAGCAGTATTACATGTGGCGGCACGTAAACAATGACCGCACGTGGCTGCGTCAGATACTGGCAGGAAAGATAACCGCCCAGGCCACCTCCTCAATATACAATCCTGTTGTTGGGGTGCAGCTTACCAACAGGCCCACCACCTTCAGGCGTTCGTTCGGAACATACACCCTGACCGACCGCACCGAGCCGGGCTGGACCGTGGAGCTCTATGTCAACAATGTGCTTGTAGACTATGTCAAGGCCGATGCCTCGGGGTTCTTCACCTTTGAGGTGCCGCTGGTATATGGCAATACCATGGTCAGGCTTAAATTTTACGGTCCCTGGGGCGAGGAGAGAACCCGGGAGCAGAACATCAGCATCCCATATAACTTCCTGCCTCATAAGGAACTGGAGTATACCGTGAGCGGAGGGGTGGTTGAAGATTCGGCATGGAGCCGTTTTGCGAGAACAACAGTACGTTACGGAGCCACCAGGTTCCTGACGCTGGGAGGAGGATTTGAATATCTCTCTTCAGTCACCGGCGGTCCTCTAATGCCTTTCGCCGATGCCTCCGTGAGGGTAACCAACAACCTTCTGCTGTCAGGTGAATACACCCACGGTGTGAGAGCCAGGGGGACGCTGGCCTACAGGCTTCCCTCGAACATCCGCCTTGACCTTGCCTATACCCGTTATGACAGAAACCAGACAGCCATATCATACAACTATCTTGAAGAGAGAAAAGCCTCATTGTCCCTTCCTCTGAAATTAAAGAAAAAGACACTCTATTCACGGCTCTCCTGGTACCAGATCGTGTTTCCGGGTTCAAAATATGCAACGGCCGAGTGGCTTATGGCAACCTCATTTTCGCGTGTCAGCGCCAATTTGACTACCTACGGGATCTTTTCGGAATTCTTTGATCCGAACCTCTACAGCAACCTCAGCCTGGGATTCCGTCTGCCGGGAAATTTCGTCATCATGCCGCAGATTCAATACAACTATACCGGCAGGGAATTCCTTTCAACCCGCGTAAGCATAGAGAAGCGGGTCTTCGAAAAGGGATACCTGAACGGATCGTACGAGTACAATTTCCGGAATAAGATCCACATTGCGGAGCTGGGCATCAGGTACGACTTCTCCTTTGCACAGGCAGGCATCTCCGCCCGCCAGGCCAATTCAAACACCACACTTGTACAGTATGCGCGGGGCAGCCTGATAAATGACCGTCAGACCTCATACCTGACGGCAGACAACCGTACCAACGTCGGAAGGGGCGGCATCTCCGTCATTGCGTTTCTTGACCTGAACGCCAACGGCAGGCGCGATGCGGGAGAGCCGAAAGCACCGGGCATAAACCTCCGGTCAAACAGCGGACGGATAGAGAGAAGCGAGAAAGACACCGTTATTCACATACTGGGAATGGAGCCCTATGTCAGGCATTTCATAGAGGTCGATGAAGGCAACTTCGACAACATATCGTGGCGGATACCGAATAAGTCAATAGCGGTGGTTGTCGATGCCAACATGCTGAAGCTGATTGAGATACCTGTTAACGTCTCCGGTGAAGCCTCGGGCACGGTGACGGTTGAGGAGGAAGATCGCATGGCCGGGCTGAGCCGCATAATTGTAAATTTCACCGACAGTAAAGGCCTACCCATGGCAAAGACACTGACGGAGGAGGACGGATATTTCAGTTACTTCGGGCTGACGCCTGGAGAGTACACTGTGCGTGTTGACACTGCACAGCTGAGAAGGCTCGGCATGACCTCCGAACCCGATTCACGGATCTTCAGCATAATGACCAGCCTCGAGGGAGACTATATTGAAGGTCTTGACTTCACCTTGAGTAAGAAACCAGGGGAGGCTGATACGGTGGCAGTACCTGAGCCTGTCATGGTTGCTGATACTGTTGCTGTCCCCGCGGCCGGAATGATGCCCGGAACAGATACCGTTACCGCCGCAGTGGCAGACACGGCTGTTGCCCTTATCCCGACGCCGCAGAGGGTGGTGACCACTGACACTTCGTACCTGGTGATACACGAGGTGACACGCGAGCTGGTGACTATAACGGAAGATTACTATGCCGTTCAGTTCGGGGCCTTCCGCAACAAGCTCTATGCAGAGATCATGAAACAGAAGGTGGAGAGTGCCCTCGACAAGAACGTCGAGCTCTTCGAGGAGGACGGCTTCTGGAAGGTGCGCATAACAGGCTTTGACGACCGTGAGGATCTTGAAAAGTATATTCCGGTAATACACGGACAGGGTATAACTGAAATCTGGGTTATCACCAACAAGGCCGTGAAGGGAGAATGGATTACCACCGGCAGGGAGGATTCCCTTGCCGTCGTGAGAGAGACTGTCACGGAACAGCCGGTGATACCGATGGTCATCTCGGGTAATACCCTGCAGCTTGGAGCCTTTGAGACGGCTGAAGAGACGGAATCAATAAGCAACAGGCTGCTTGCTGCGGCTGAGAAGCTGGTAACGGTAAGGCAGGATGAGGGTCTCTGGAAGGTGCAGGTAACCGGATTTGCTGATACTGCCGAGATACGCGAATTCATACCTCTGCTGCAGGAGCGGGGCTTCACTGACATACTGGTACTGCACCAGACCGAAGAGGGGTTGGTGCCGGTGGCCCCGGTTGTTGTTCCGGAGGCGGAAGAGGCTCCGGAAGAGCCCGTCATTAAAGAGATACCGGTACCGCAGGTGGTACCCGAGCCTGCCGAGGCTGCTCCCGGGCCTCCTGAGTTCAGGGAAGAGATTGTGCCTCCCCCGCCGCCGGCACCCCAGCCGAGATTCCTCTTGCATGCAGGCAACTATCGTAAGCTGTCTGACGCCGAGAGAGCAAAGAAAAAGATAGAGCGCAGGCTTAACCTGCCCGTGGAGATAATCGAGGACTGGGACAGCTACAGGGTTGTCGTAACGGGCTTCTTCACCAGGGAGGAGACCTATCCTTACTATCCGGAGCTTGCAGGTCTTGGATTCTCCGATATCTTTGTCTATGAAAAATCCTTGATCGACAGATAACAAACAGCAGGAGAGATGAAATATGTAGGTGCCCATGTAAGTGCAGCGGGAGGCGTTGAGAATGCCCCGGTGAATGCCCATGAGATAGGAGCGAAGGCATTTGCCTTCTTCACCAAGAATCAGCGCCAGTGGGTAGCACCGCCGCTGACACAGAAAAGCATCGATGCCTTCCGCAACAACTGTGAGAAGTACGGTTTCAAAGCTCACCAGATACTGCCGCATGACAGCTACCTGATCAATCTCGGCAATCCCGATCCTGACGGACTGGGCCGCTCCAGGTACGCCTTCAATGATGAGATGAAGAGATGCGAGCAACTGGGTCTTGACAGGCTTAACTTCCACCCGGGAAGCCATCTCGGCAGGATGACGGAGGAGGAGTGCCTCACCCTCATAGCCGAGTCGGTCAACATAGCACTCTCAAAAAGCAACGGGGTGATTGCAGTTATTGAAAACACTGCCGGTCAGGGCACAAACCTCGGGTACCGGTTTGAACATCTGCGCCACATAATTGACAGGGTGGAAGACAGGAGCAGGGTGGGGGTCTGCATTGACACCTGCCATTCATTCACGGCAGGTTATGACATCTCTGATGCCGAGGGATTCAAAAAGGTGTTTGATGAGTTTGACCGCATTGTGGGGTTTGAATACCTGCGCGGCATGCACCTCAACGAGTCAAAAAAGGCGTTTGGCACGCGCGTCGACCGGCATGACAGCCTTCACAAGGGCGAGCTGGGCGATGAGATCTTCTCCCTGATAATGAATGACCCGCGCTTCAACGGGATACCGCTCATACTGGAGACACCCGACGAGTCTCTGTGGGCGGAGGAGATCAGGTATCTCTACTCTCTGCAGAAATAAGGGACGGAAAACAGCCATGAGGCTGTGTGCCTCATCCGGTCAGACTCCTGACCGTGATTGACATACATAAAGTGCCGTGCCCATCCGGTGCCAGAGAATCTGTTGTCTGCGAAGAGGCTGCGTCCAAAGCAGGGTAACACCTCACCCTTTGGCGATAATTATTGATTTGGCATGTTTTTTCTACCTTTGGCGTCGGGCCGGATTCCAGTATTAGAATATGTTGGGGACTTTGTGGTTATGCCGGCAGTTGCGGTTCAACTGACATGACAAACTATATCATATTAGTACTCTGCATTATAGTGATACTCTCGTATCTGTTTGACATTACGAGCAAGTATTCAAAGATTCCGGGAGTTATCCTTCTGATCGGGCTGGGTATCCTGTTGCAGGCTATCACTGAATCAACGGGGTTTGTCATCCCGAATATGCAGCCTGTTCTGCCGGTCATTGGCACACTGGGGCTTATCCTGATAGTGATGGATGCCAGCCTTGACCTCAAGCTTGAAAAAAAGAAGGCCAGGCTGCTGCAGAAATCGGTTCTTTCGGCCTTGACTCTTCTTGTTCTTGTCACCGCCGCTTCTTCTATTATTCTGGTTCAGCTCTTTGATTATTCGGGTACGGCTGCAGTACTGAATTCCATCCCTATGGGTATCATCAGCAGCGCAGTGGCCATACCCTCGGCAGGAAGCCTGAAGGACCGGGAGAAGGAGTTCATAGTCTATGAGAGTTCCTTCTCAGACATATTCGGGATCATGGCCTTTGACTTCATCCTCTTCAACCAGGGAGACCTGTCGGGCGGAATACCCCATTACCTTTTGCTGGCTCTGATCACCGTGGTGGTAGCCATTGCGGTATCCTCCGGCCTGGCCATGCTGCTGCACAAGATCAAATACCACATCAACTACATCATCATCATGACCGTGATGGTGCTGGTATATTCACTGGCAAAGCTGTATCATCTTCCAGCGCTGCTGCTGGTCCTGGTCTTCGGACTTGCCCTGTCCAACAGTGAGCTTGGCGAACACACTCCCATCAACAGGTATGTCGACTTTGACAAGTTCAGGAAGGATATCGAATCGTTCAAGAAGATACTCGCAGAGTTCACATTCCTGGTGAGATCCTTCTTCTTCATCATTTTCGGGTATTATACATCACTTGAGGGGATCTTCTATCCGATGAATCTCCTGATCGCGTTCTCTGTTACCATAGGTATCCTGCTGATAAGATGGCTTTTCCTCTGGTTTGTTTTGAAAGAGAAGAGTCCTTCGCTGGTTCTCTTTGCCCCTCGGGGGCTCATAACCATCCTGTTGTTCATCAGCATTCCTTCGGCCTATATCATCCCGGAGATCAACACGGAGGTGATAACCCTGGTCATACTGATGACCATGCTGACCATGATGCTGGGCAACATCATCTCTCCTAAAGTTAAGGCAGTGGCGGAATTGCCGGAGACGGAGCTGCCGGAGGTCGTTACGGAAGATCTGCCGGAAGACGATGAGAAGGAGACAATACCCATGCAATAGGTGCCGGTTGTCTTTTCAGCCGGCCCAGCTTCGGTCAGTCCCTCCTGTGTGGTTTATTGAGCCCTGATATACTGGTCCGGCCATTGGATCACATCCCCCAGCTCTCTGGCTGCCTTCAGGGGAAAATATGGGTTTCGGAGCAGTTCGCGTCCCAGCAGTATGAGATCTGCCTTTTCCTCCAGCAGTATCTCCTCTGCCTGTTGAGCTGATGTGATGAGGCCCACAGCTCCTGTCATAATCCCGGTCCTTCGCAGGGCGGCTGCGAATGGCACCTGGTATCCGGGGGAAACAGGTATCTTCGCATTGAAGATATTGCCCCCGGATGAGCAGTCGATAAGGTCGACACCGGCTCCCTTCAGCAGATCAGCCAGTCTGATGCTCTCTTCAGGGTTCCATCCGCCCTCTGTCCAGTCAGTTGAGGATATGCGTACGAAGAGAGGATACTCATCAGGCCATACTGACCTTACGGCCTCAGTGACCTGCAGCAGCAGCCTTGTACGGTTTTCAAATGATCCTCCATACTCATCGGTACGGTGGTTGCTCAGAGGCGAGAGGAACTCCTGCAGCAGGTAACCGTGGGCGCTGTGGATTTCAACAATTTTAAAACCGGCTTTGAAGGCCCGTTCTGCAGCTGCCCTGAAATCTGAGATCAGCTTTACCATGCCTTCTTTGCTGAGCATCACCGGAGCTCTTTCTCCCGGGCTGAACGCGACTGCTGACGGGGCAACCGTCTCCCAGCCGCCATGTTTAAGATCAAGCTGTTTTCCTCCTTCCCGTGGCAGGGCACATGATGCTTTTCTGCCTGCGTGGGCCAGCTGTATGCCGGCCACGGAGCCTTGCCTGTGAATGAAATCCGTGATCTTCTTCAGGTCCCCGATGTGATCATCACTCCACAGACCTAGATCGCCGGGGGTGATCCTTCCCTCAGGGGCAACAGCCGTTGCCTCCACTATGATCAACCCGGTACCGCCGGTGGCCCTGGTGCCGTAATGAACAACATGCCAGTCGTTGGCAAATCCGTTCTCAGCAGTGTACTGGCACATGGGAGACATGGCAATGCGATTCCTCAGGGTGACGTCCCTGATTGTCAGCTGGGATAGTAAAACAGACATGGCTGAGGCTGCTAATATTTAATATTAAATGGTTTTAGATTCCTGTGGCTTATAGTGTCAGGATTAAGTTCCATTAAAACTCCTGCGGCTTATCGTGTTTGATAAAGGTTTTGCTTTCAAGTTCGCTGAAGGCGAGGTTCAGTTCCTCCTGCGTGTTCATGACTATAGGACCTCCCCAGGCAACAGGTTCCTGCAGCGGCCTGGCAGCTATAAGGAAGAATCTGGCTCCGCCGGGCCCTGCCTTGACCCTTACCTCATCATACTCTGAGCCGTCAGAGGAGGAGGCTGTCATCAGCATCGCACAGGCCTTCTCTTCAAATTTTTCCAATGCTTCATCAGCGGCCAGTGTACCGTCAATAAGGTAGAGAAACAGGGTATGGTCATTGGGCGTCTCCGCGTATATCCAGGTGCTGTCAGGATCCAAAGCTACATCGAGGTACTGCACCTTTACATACTCCCCCTTGACGGCGCCCTTTTTGTTTTTGTAGCTGCCGGACAGGACTCTGACTTTTGCATTTTGATCACTTACCTCGGCAACATCCTGCTGACGGATATCACGGTATGCAGGCTGTGTCATCTTATCCTTCGCCGGCAGGTTGACCCAGAGCTGACAGCCCAGCATCCTCTCCGAGGCGCGGGGCATCTCCTGGTGGATGATGCCTGATCCGGCCGTCATCCACTGGCACTGAAGATCCCCGATGACACCGCTGTTGCCAAGGCTGTCTCCATGTTCAATGTCACCCTTGAGCAGGTAGGTGACAGTTTCTATTCCCCGGTGCGGATGCCAGGGAAACCCCCTGATGTAATCATCGGGATTGGATGAATCAAATCCGTCCAGCATCAGAAACGGATCAAAATCCCTGATTGTCCTGTAGCCCAGCACCCTGCGCAGACGTACGCCGGCACCGTCAACAGCATGCTGTCCTCTTACCGCCTGTGTGAATTTCCTTCTGGACATGATTTTTGGTTTAGCTGTTTCCAAAGGTAAGTTTATTGATTTTTTTTTATTCGTAACCCTCTTCATCAACAGTTTCGTTATCAAGCTCAAATTTGGTTACCTATTCCGGATGATTTTTTATAAATTGTTATCCGTTCAGTAATAACCCGAAAAATTCTCCTCCATGAAAAAGATCAGGTATGAACTACTTTCAGTATTTATCATTCTCTCGGTCACCTTTTGGTCATGTGAATTGCTTACCAGCAAGAACGACTGTGATGCCACAAAAATGGAATCTACCGAGGAGCCTGTTGTCTATATCAGGGCCCTGCCGAAGCTCGATCTCAAGCTAGGTGATCAATATGTGCTGTATTCCGACAGAATTACAATATCCGGAAGCATACGCAAGATATACTGCAGCGGCAAGGAGAGCGGATACTTCACATTTAATCCGACTTTCTTCGTTGACCCAAAGATGACAACAGATGATTTCTGGCTGCCCCAGCCTTACCAGTACAAGTTTGACAATACCAAAGACAAGCTTGTTGTCATCTGTCATGCCAAGGTCTATTTTGACAATGGAAAGATATATGAGTCGTCAGAATATACCGGGGAGTATTTCTTCAAGGATATTAAGCTGGACATCAACAGGTTAAAATATTATATTGACGTGATGCTGGCTAGTAACCTGGAGTGGTATGAGGTAACATCAAAATAGAGCAGGACCGGCAGGTGGATGTCGCTCTTCTGAGAAGCCCGCACTCCATTTTTCAGAAGAGACAGGAACCGCATCTTTTCCGAACGGTCCGCACTTCAGTTTCAAG
>CAYPKP010000007.1:79868-84833 GCA_964411345.1 uncultured Rikenella sp.
GAGACAGGAACCGCATCTTTTCCGAACGGTCCGCACTTCAGTTTCAAGGTGAGACCGGAACCATATCTTTTCCGCACAACCCTCATTTCAGTTATCATAACAAGCCGGAACCACAACATTACCCCGGTAGCGGAATAAACGCAGCCCCGCGGTGGTGTAAAGGTCACTGCCCCATTAACCGGACTACAAAAAGCTGGGAAACCTGCGGGCGGGACAGGGCATCTGTAAATCCTTCCTTTATAATCTCCCTGGCTTTTTCTTCACCATACTCCCTTCTGAAAGGAGGAAGAAACGCATATACCCCGGGAGTGCTGACTACCGGATCCATCAGATAGATATAAGTATAGGTTCCGTCCTCATTGGCCCTGAGGGGCTCCAGCATCCTGGCAGACCTGGTGGCTGCGTTGTTCTCCTTCAGAAACAGGGGATGCAGGTATTCATGGTTGAACTTTTTAAAGTTTTCCACCTTATCTGCCTTAATATAGTTATAGATAATAAGTATGGTGTCATTAACAGTACTCCTGGCTATCGGCGGAGGATTGTCCGAGTTCCAGATGTCGCGGAAGATTTTCAGCTGGCTGCCATCCTTTTTCCATATGACTATGTATTTGCCCTGGTCCACGGTAAAGTCCTCGCCGGCAAAAATGGTGTAGTTGCCGTATTCGATGACCTCGTTGCCGGATCCGGATACCGCTGATGTCTGCAGCTTAACGTTACCGATGCCGGCACTCATTGCGCCTTGCCAGTATGCAAGAATCTGATCACGGCCTGAAATGGGAGCCATTCCCGGAGGCATCAGCTGTGCGTCAGCCATATACCAGGCTGAGAGATTATCAGCGCTGCCGCTGCGGAAGGCGTCGGCAAACTTGCCGTTGATGGCTTCGATTTCACTCTTAAGCCTGGCATTATCCTGACCTGATGCAGATATGCATACAGGCAGGAGCAGTGTGATCATAACCATACAAGTCGTGTATGGTTTAAATGTCTTAAACAAATTTGTCTTCATAGCATTTCAGATTAAGTTGGCAATAAAGATTTTACGGATCAAAGTTACCGGGCTTCGAAACGGCGATCTGCCTGATTTGTACCTTAATCAACCATTTTTGTACCGGAACCTGTCAGAGAATGTCTTTTAATATAGGCTGATGGGTTGATACCGAACTCTTCCCTGAATTGCCTGGCAAAACCGGATTGATTTGAAAACCCTACCCGATACATTACCTGTGCCACGTTATCATGCCCTTTTCTGAACATGGCTGCAGCTGTTTTAAGCCTGATTGACCGTATCAGTCCGGCCGGGGAATATCCTGTCAGGGCTTCAATTTTCCTGTAAAGCTGGGTTCTGCTGATTAATAGCTCCCTGCAGAGCGAACTGACGTGAAAGTCGGGATTTGCCAGATGCTCTTTCATGAGACTGACAACCTTTTCCGCAAGGGCATCTTCGGGCATGGGGATTGATGATTCATCAGGGGCAGTAAGGAATTCTTTCCTGTATTTTTCACGGATTTTCAGCAGTGTCTGAAGATGATTTCTGATCTTGATCTTAAGCTCAACCATATCAAATGGCTTGCTGATATAATCCTCGGCCCCGCAGTCGAGGCCCGCGATTGTGCTTTCCCTGTCAGTCCTGGCTGTGAGCATTATTACCGGAATATGCCCCGTCTTCTCATTTTGCCTGATCCTGCGACAGAGCTCATAGCCGTTGCAGAGAGGCATCATCACGTCAGTGACTATGAGGTCAGGGATGTTCTGAATCGCTGCAGCAAATCCCTCTTCACCGTCAAAAGCTTCCAGTACTTTCCACTCCTTTGAGAGGCTGCCTGCAATAAATGAGTTCAGCTCCCTGTTGTCTTCGACGATCAGAATACAAAACCTGTTTTCGGGAGTTCCGGGATGACTCCCCGGGATTTTTTTGCCCGTTAAAGATATCGCGACCGGAGCAGGAGCAGGTATATGATCGGCAAAGGCGGATGGCATCTCACTTTCAATGTAGGAGCTGCGGTCTATCGGTATCCTGACTGTGAATTCCGCGCCCTTTCCCGGCTGACTCTTCAGCTCCACATTTCCGTGATGCAGTGTTGCCATTTTTTTTACCAGGTAGAGTCCTATACCTGTTCCGGTATCATTTCCGCTTTTAGCCGACCGGTAAAACCTTTCGAATACTTTTTCTCTATCTCTGGCAGGAATGCCACGTCCCGTATCTGTTACGGTGAAAACAGCCTGAACGGCAGAGCCACGTCTCTTTTCCACAAAAACGGAAAGCTCCACCGTCCCCTTTTCAGAAGTGTATTTGAAAGCATTATCCAGAATATTTGTCAGAATCTTTTCAATCTTGTCTTCGTCAAACCATGATTCTTCATTGGAACCGGAGAATGAAAAACGGAATTCAATGCCTGTTTTTCTGGCTATGGCAAAAAAGGATTGTGCGATCCTTGTAACGAGGTTATCCAGGCTGCCCCGGGTTACATTCAGTTTTTCCATACACGTCTCAATCCGTGACATATCCAGCAACTGGTCAATCAGCTGCTTCAGCCTCAGGGCATTGTTGATCACTATGTTCAGGGATTCCAGCCTTCCGGCTTCTTTATCATGATCCATACCCGCCTTCAGTTGCTCCAGCAATCCGAGAACCAGTGTCAACGGTGTTCGGAACTCATGTGAAATATTGGAGATAAATTCTGATTTGAACCTGTCAGCTTCATGCAGTTTTATGAGTTCAGTTTTCCTGAAGTAACTCGACAGAAGAATCACCACCGCCTCTATTGCTGATAAATCTTCCGGAGTCAGGTCAAGATGGGTTAATTCATTGGTCACCCTCAGGCCCGTAACGATTATCAGCTTTATGCACCCTTCATGAAAAAGCGGATAAATTATCAGGCTGGACAACCTGAACATCCTCCTGATCTCTTCAACAACCAGGTGATTCTCTGTTTTGCTGTTGATGAAAATGTATTTTTCCTCTCCGGGCCATTGGGGCCGGGTGACCCTTTCAAGTTCCTTAAGGTCAATGTTGTTGTCTGATATGGTATCATGAAAACTTACCAGTTCATACATCCCCTCATGCAGCTCAGAAGGTTCGTAAATATATGTAGCCGCCATCTCAAGCGTGGAATCAACAAGACGTGCCACCTCATTGAACAGCTCCCTGTCATTCCTTGAGAACCCTGTTGCCCTCTGTATTTCAACAAGCAATTTGAGGGCTTTCTGTTGTTTCGACAGGTTCGCTTTCGTTAAGGTCAGGTGGTAGTCAAGTCTGAAAAGCTCCTTTACCAGCTCCCTGTTCCTGGCATGAAGGTATTCGATCCTTTTTTCCTGATCCATCTGTACCGTTTTTACCTGTCAGGGCTCTTTTTTGCTGAATATACAGAGCACTCCCGTCCAGTCGAGAGGCATCACCTTTTCCCTAACTTTCGCTATCTCTACGCCGGAGTA
This sequence comes from uncultured Rikenella sp., assembly GCA_964411345.1. Lineage (GTDB taxonomy): Bacteria > Bacteroidota > Bacteroidia > Bacteroidales > VadinHA17 > SR-FBR-E99. Next base: position 83,301 of record CAYPKP010000007.1, read on the forward strand.
AATTCCCAGCAAGGGGATCCTGGAACCGATGGTTTTCTGTATCTCTTCCGACTCCTCCTTTTCAGTCCCGAAAATTTTCCTGATCCTTCCGAGGCATGATATATAGAATCCAAAAAGAGGCTCTCTGCCTTCGAGAGAGTCAAGCAGTTGTTCAGCCTGTACCGAGATCATGTCAGTTTCTATCGATCGTCTCATAAACTGAAAATCGTCGCCTTCCCTCAGGTCTCCTTCAAACAGGGCTATCGCCCCGCTTTCCTCATCAATCCCGAGTACCATCCTGTTCACATAATCCTCTTCCCTGAACGATCCGTATTTTTCTCCCCTGTTTACGCCGAGTGTTATTATGAACATCGAGTCTTTCCAGTCCCAGAGTCCTGAATCTCCAAGGTATTCTGCCGCAACATCAATAGCCGGTCTGTTGTCAATCTCATAGATCAGGTTATCTGAGGCCTTTGTTATTTTATGGTAGTCTGAGGCAGGCTTGCATCCGTGCATGATGGTGGTGTCAAGCCTGATGTTTCCATCCAGTATCAGGGAGAGTATGGCATCGCGGTAAGGTTTCTGATTATCCCAAACCTCCGTCTTTTTCATATTCATACCCACCAGTACCCCGACACCAGCCATGGTGGGGAGTTCGCCGAGCTCTTCCTTCATACCCCTGAGTATTGGGGCTGCCTCGTTAAACATCTTAAGCCTTGCGGGCTGGTTGCGCATCCCGTCATAGAAGAGGAGCAATGCCGGGTCTTCATACTCATTCAGAAAAGCAAGTTTCCGGCCCATCTCCTTTCCGGCCCGGTACTCATCGCAATCAATGCCTTCAATCACCTCAGTCCGGAACCTTATATCCGGGTCAGATACAACCATTATGCCTGCATGAAATCCCTCGTATCCGAGATAGTCTCCTGTAATCACTCCCGATGAGGTGCCGCCGGCTATGATGCAATCATCTCCGGTGACTGACTTCACGCTTTTGAGAAGTGACTCGGCATCATGTTCTGTTGAGGCAAAGACAAGTGCAAGATCCGCCCTTTCAAGTCCGGCATTAACCATAGCCTTCGATGCCATTTCCCTGCCGGCGTCTCCGGAATCATGGCTTGTACTGTACGATACTCCGATTTTTGCAGTCATTCAACAATGGATTTATGTGATTAAACCGGCAAATGGGCTGAAACATCAGGCCATTAATTACTAAAGTTACGCTATTACACTGAAACAGAATATGGTATTTGTACCAAAATAGACAGTTAAAATTCCATTGCCATCCGGAACAACTGCAAGGACAGCGGTGACTTCAGATATGAAAGAGCCGTTCTGATATGTAAAAAAGGGGCTCTTCATTCGATTAAATGAGAAAATTTACCCAAGTTTGTCTTTATTATTTCAGGTATTCAGCAGATCCTGACCAATGTTGAAACAAACCCTGTAACCCCTGATCATCAATGAGTACAAACACTACAAAACTATCCCTGAAAGAAAAAATCGGATACGGCCTTGGCGATACAGCCTCGCACTTTGTATGGGACATGGTGGGCT
>CAYPKP010000008.1:0-6059 GCA_964411345.1 uncultured Rikenella sp.
TCGGCAGGTCTCAGTGCAACTGACATACCCAATCCTGTTGCCAAGCCGGCATCGACGACCACCTACACTGTGACCGTCACTGACGCCAACGGATGTACTGCCGTCAACACCGTCACCATTGAGGTGCGTCCGCCGCTGGCAGCTGTTGCCACGGCTACCGATTATCTTATAGGTGACTGTCCGGGACAGTCGACCACCCTTGACGTCAATGTCACCGGCGGTGAGATGCCGTATGCGTACAGCTGGGCTCCGGCGGCAACGCTTGACGATCCGAATATCAAGAGTCCGGTTGCGTCACCCACGATGAATACGACCTATACCGTCACCGTCACCGACGCCAACGGCTGCAGTGTCACTGCCGACGTCACCATCAACATAGCCCCGCCGCTCACTGCCACGGCTGCCGTTGATGACGACCCGATAGGCGAATGTCCGCTCTCCGTAGCTCATCTGAGCACGACCGTCAGCGGCGGTGAGGGCGGATACACATATCTGTGGGACAATGCCGGCACTCTTGACGATGCCACTAAGGCCAATCCCACTGCCAAGCCGGCAGCTTCAACACTCTATACTGTTTTAGTAACTGATTCCAATGGCTGCACCACCACCGCACAGGTGCAGGTCAATGTTGCGCCGCCGCTGACAGTCACTGCCAGCGCCGACGACTATATCATAGGCTCCTGCCCGGCGTCTGTTGCCAATCTGACGGCTGTCGGTGCCGGAGGAGAGCTGCTGCTCTCGGGAGACTATACATACAACTGGGCACCTGCAGCCGGGCTGAACTACACCAATGTTGCCAGTCCCACTGCCAAGCCGGCAGCCACTACAACCTACACCGTCACCATCACTGACAGGAACGGCTGTACGGCCAGTGACCAGGTTACCATCACAGTCAATCCGCCGATATTGCTTACCACCACCCCGGTTGTCTATGCCGGCGGGTACAACATTACCTGCAACGGTGCTGCCGACGGCGCCATTGACCTTGGTGTCAGCGGCGGCGAGGCGCCATACGCATATGCATGGACCGGTCCTGCCGGTTACACGGCCATCACTGAGGATATCAGCGGGCTGGCGGCAGGCACTTACAGTGTCACCGTCACCGATGCCAACAACTGCACCTCGGTCACCACCGTCGTGCTGCTGGAGCCGGCGCCCCTGACGCTTGGCAAGACACCTGATGTGGTTCTGGCATGCTTTGGTGACGCCACTGCCACCGGCTCGTTCACCGTCTCGGGAGGCACTGCGCCCTACACCGTGATCGTTGTGAGTGACAACACGGGTGCGAGCGTGACCATCACAGGTACCTCTCTCGCCTTCACCGGCGCTGCTGCAGGAACCATCACGGCAGGTGTGACAGATGCCAACGGATGCTATGCCGAGGCCTCGATAATCATCACCCAGCCACCTGAACTGATGCCTGGCTCCGTTGACGGCGACCAGGAGGTATGCTTCCTCGGCAACCCGCTGCCGCTCAATGAGGTGACGGCACCTGCCGGCGGTCCGGCCGTGATACTCTTCCAGTGGGAGAGCAGCATCAACGGAGGCTCTACATGGAACATTGTTCCCGGTGCCACCATGGCTTCATACGATCCTCCTGCCGGCATCATGCAGACGACACACTTCCGTCGCCGCGTTAATTCGGCAGCATGTGATCCGGCATACAGCAACGAGGTCGTCGTGACCGTCAATCCGCTGCCTGTGGCTTCGATTGCAGGAGCAGGATTTGTATGTCCTGGTGACCCCGCCACGCTGACCGTCACGGTTACTGTCGGAGTATCGCCCTTCACAGTGGTTCTCAGCGACGGCACGACGGTGCCCAACTATGTAAGCGGTGACCCGATCACCGTCAATCCGCTTGTATCGACAACCTACACCATCACTTCGGTCACTGACAGCAAGGGCTGCACGGTCTCTGCACCGCATGCCGACCTTACGGGTTCTGCCACCGTTGATGTGAAGGTAGTGCCGGAGATTGTTCTCCAGCCTGTCAATGCAACTGTCTGCGAGGATGATGTGGCAACCTTCGTCACAAGCGCAGGGATGACTACCAATCCGCAGTACCAGTGGTTTGTTGACACCGGATCAGGCATGACGCCGATGGCGGGTGAAAATGCCGCAACTCTTCTTGTGACAGCAACTTCGGCCATGAACGGCAACCAGTACCAGGTTGAGATATCTGGTGACTGTCCCGTGGCAGTGCTGTCGGACATCGTGACACTCACCGTCAATGAGAAGCCGGAGATAGCGGTCCAGCCTGCAAGTGTTACACTCTGCGCCGGTGAGGATGCTGTCTTCACCGTGGATGCGGGTGTAACCACCAACCCGACCTACCAGTGGTATGTTGATACCGGGTCAGGATGGACTCCGGCTGTCGGTGCCCGTTACCAGGGAGCCAACACCGCCACACTGACGGTAGTGAGCACGCTGGAGATCATGTCAGGTTATTCATATATGGTAAGGGTATCCGGCACCTGCGCACCTTATGCCGAGTCGGTTCCCGTCACGCTGACGGTGACCCGCCAGGCAGAGATCACGCAGCACCCGGTGAGTCTCACCCTCTGCGAGGGTCAGACGGCGACCTTCACCGTCAATGCCGGTCTCACCACCAACCCGTCATACGAGTGGGAGGTGAGCAGTGACGGCGGCGCCACATGGGCGCTCATCCCCGGAGAGACCAATGCATCATATATTATTGCTGCGGCAGCCACTGCAGACAACAACAGTGCCTACAGGGCTATCGTGCACAGCAGCTGCGGCTCCAGTGTGACCTCGCTGCCGGCCTTCCTGACGGTTAATGAGCTGCCGGAGATAGTTGACCATCCTGATGACGTGATCATCTGCGAGTACGCCATTGCCGACTTTATCGTTGATGCAGGTGTCACCACAGGTGCAACCTACAGGTGGCAGCGCAGCATTGACGGAGGCACCAACTGGAACAACCTCACTGAGACGGCCACCTACTTCGGTGTCTCCACGATGAATCTCAAGGTCAACGGCACGCACCGCACCATGAGCGGAGACATGTTCAGGGTGATTGTATCCGGAACATGTACACCGCCTGACACCTCCACTGCCGCACTCCTTACGGTCAACACCGCACCCGAGATACTTGCACAGCCGATGGCTTCGACCATATGCGAGAATACCAACACTGCATTCACCGTGACCGCACAGGGCACTGGCCTCACATATCAGTGGTTTGTTGACACTGGCAGCGGCTTCAGCGCCATCACTGACGCCGGTGTTTACTCCGGCGCCACCACGAATGTGCTTTCGCTGACGGCAGTGCCACGTACATACGACAACTACCGTTACCGAGTAGAGGTTGAGGGCACCTGTCTGCCGAAAGCCGTCTCGCAGACGGTGCAGCTTGATGTCTCGATTGAGACTCTCATAACGCAGCAGCCTGCCGATTCGGCGATCTGCGAGTTCATGACCGCCGGCTTCACCGCCCTGGCTGAGGGAGCCAACCTCACATACCAGTGGCAGTACTTCGACGGGACCAACTGGACCAACCTGACCAACGCAGGGCTCTATCTTGGCGTGCAGACCCCGAACCTCATGGTCTTCGGTCCTCCGCGCACCATGGACGGCACCCGGTACCGCGTGGTCATCGGCGGCGACTGCTCGCCCGACCTTATCTCTGATGAGGCAGTGCTCACCGTCTACACGGCACCTGAGATTTCGGATCATCCTGACGAGTTCAGGGGTTGTCCCGGCGGCAGCGCCACCTACAGCGTTGTAGCAGCAGGCACCAATCTCACATACCAGTGGCAGGTCAACAGCGGATCAGGCTTTGCCAACATAACAGATGGGGGACCCTATTCAGGCACCACAACACCTGATCTTACTATCAGTAACCTGGATCTCTCCATGAACGGTTACCTTATCAGGGTGGTTGTGTCAGGCACCTGTCTGCCGCTTGTCACCAGCTCCTTTGCTCCGCTGAGGGTCTACATGGAGCCTTCCATCATCACCGAGCCGGCTGATGCCGAGGTATGTCACCAGACCGGCACGGCATTCTTCTCGCAGGTGTTCAACACCGGCGCGGGTGAGACGACGGTATGGCAGGTGAACGACGGTTCGGGATGGACCAGCCTGAGTGACGGGGCGCTTTACCAGGGCACCCAGACGCCTCAGCTGGTGATCATGAGCGCCGTCAACGCCATGAACGGATGGCATTACAGGCTTGAGATCACAGGTCCGTGCGGAGTATACTACACCCGCGAGGCTCTGCTGACAGTCAACGCCTGGCCGACAGCTCAGATCGCTCCTGTTGACACCCTGCTGGTCTGCGGCGGCATACCCACGCAGTTGCACGGTAACCCGGCAGGAGGGTCACTGGTATACACGAACCACAGGTGGTTCGGGGATATCGGGCCGCTGAGCCAGTACAACGTCGAAAACCCGGTGTTCAACACCTCCATGGCAGGCTATTACAGGCTGATATACCAGGTGACTGACAGCAAGGGATGTGTTGGTCTTGACACCCTGGTGATAGAGGTCGAAAAGCCGGTAGCCATGTTCACGGTTGACGCTCCTTCGGGATGCCAGCCGCTTACGGTCAACTTCACCAACGGGTCAACGGGATACACCTCGCTGCTGTGGGACTTCGGCGACACGCAGACATCTACGGAGGTCAACCCGACCCATACATATCCGAATACAACAGCATCGCTGGCTTACTATACGGTGAGGCTGGAGGTGACCTCGGCGAACGGGTGCGTCTCCTCGATGGAGAACAACATCACTGTCTTCCCGGAGTTACTCTCTGATTTCATCATCAGTGATGATACCATCTGTTCAGGAGAGAGCGTCATGCTCTCGACGCTGCCGGGTGCTTACAGGTATGACTGGACCTACGGCGACGGTAACGTGGAGTCAGGATCGAACGTGATCAGCCATGTATATTTCAATCCGGGACCTGATCCGGTGACCTATAATGTCACCCTGAGGACAGAGTCGTTCTTCGGCTGTATCAGCGAGACGACCCTGCCGCTGGTGGTATATCCGACACCGGTGCCGGCTTTCACTGCCACACCTGCGTCGCAGGTCTTCCCGGCTGCCACCGTCACCTTCACCAACAACACCAATGCCGGCAACTGGAGCTGGCTCTGGGAGTTCGATGACGGCAACACCTCGACGGAGACCTCGCCGGTGCACACCTATGCTGCCCCGGGTGACTTTGATGTCAGGCTGACGGTCAGCAATGACATCTGTACAGAGTCGGTATCGCATACGGTGAGGGTGCTGCCCACGCCGCCGATAGCCGCCTTTGACTCGATACCGTCAGGCTGTATGCCATGGAACATAGCTCCTGTCAACAATTCGCTCTATGCAACAGGCTATTACTGGGACTTCGGTGACGGGCACACTTCCAACGCCAGGAATCCGAATTATACCTATGTACAGCCTGGCACTTTCCTGATCACTCTCACGGTGACCGGTCCGGGCGGAAACGACAGCCATTCGCAGCTGGTCAGTGTCTATCCCTCGCCAAGGGCATATTTTGATGTATCGCCGGCGAAGGTATATGTCAACGACGAGCAGGTGAGGCTCTTCAACCTCACCGAGGGCGGCGACAGCTTCATCTGGGAGTTCGGTGACGGCGACACATCGCATGTGCGCGATCCGTTCCACAGGTACACCACCGAGGGTATCTATGACATCACGCTGCATGCCTATTCGGCCAACGGCTGCTATGACACCTACACCAAGTCACCGGCCGTTACCGTTGAGCCCTTTGGCGACCTGGTCTTTGCATCGGTCTTCAAGCCCAATCCTGACGGTCCGATAGAGATAGACGAGCTGCCCAACAGCGGTGACGCCATGGATATGTTCTTCTTCCCGCCGATCAGGGAGACTGTGCTTGAGTACCATCTGCAGGTCTTCAACAGGTGGGGTACGCTGATATTCGAGACCTATGACATCAACAGGCCGTGGAACGGCTACTACAAGGGACAGCTCTGCCAGCAGGGGGTCTATGTATGGCTCGTGGAGGGCAAGTATGCCAACGGCCGGCCGTTCAAGAAGGCGGGTGACATCACCCTGCTGCA
>CAYPKP010000008.1:6159-11044 GCA_964411345.1 uncultured Rikenella sp.
CTGAACGGTTTATCGTTGAAGGGAGAGGCGAAGGGACTGTCGGGCTCGCTCTCTGCACCCTGACGGCGTCGTGGAGGCGGGTTGGGCGGAGCCGAGGTCATCATGACAAGAGAAATGGAATTGTCAAGCTCAATCCGGATCACCCCGGGCCTGACATATCTTCTTCTCTTCCTGATCATAGATCCATTATATTGCGCCTCAAATATAGACATTTGCTGTAAACCCCCCGTAAAACACTTATCTGCCTGAATTGTTCGTACTCCCTTTCATTCAATCTCTTGTGAGGACGATCTTTTCCAGGTAACGCTTTCCTCCGGTCACAACCTCAACGATAAGAAGGCCTCCTGCCGATGAGGGATGGTACTCCTTCAGTTCACCTGAATTGAATCGTTCATCATTGGATGCAATTATCATCCTGCCGGTGATGTCAAAGATCCTGACCTTGCCGCTTATGCCGTCCCATTCGGGTCCCTGCGGGAGCACGCAGACCTTGCCGGAGGCAGCATAGATTTTGAGATCGCTGATCACCGTCTCCTCTTGCACCGGCGGTGCTGCCTTCTTCTCCGGGGGAGTCACCGTCAGGATGAACCTGCCGGAGTCTGTTCCCGCGACAGCGGAGAAGCTGTATTCTGAATATGCAGTGAAGTCAATGCTCCTGCCTGCAAGACGGTCGGTAAGCGTGAAGCGGTAATTGCCGGTGGCCTGCATCTGGCTTCTCCTGATAGTAAAGGTTCCTCCCTCCGGTATCACTACCGTCAGCGGGATGGATACCGTCTTCTCAGGCCAGGGTATGGAGTTGATAGAATAGTTTTCTCCTCCGGTGACCGAGTATATTTTTGGACTTTTGACAACAGGATTAAAGATCTTTCCTGCATCGAAGCCGTGGTCAAATTTCATTGTTGCTGACGGCTCAAACCTGATTACCATCTCGTCCTGCGACGATGGTGAAGCCAGTGTGAGTCTCAGCAGGGGTATCTGTCCTGAGGACTTGAATCTGGGTGTGGCATTGTGTTCACGGGCGTTGCCGGGAATGTTGAGCCAGGTGCCTGTGCCGCGTGTCTTCACGAAAAAGCCCTGCATCGGCGGCAGGTGAGCCGTGCCACCGTTGGTGCCGACACCGTTGACGTATGAGGCCTCACCGGTTTCGGTGCGGATGTAATATGCGTCCCTGACGTTGCTGTCGGAGAAGGTGACCGCATCCCAGTTGATGCCGCAGGTGAGGGAGTTGCCCAGCAGTGAATAGCCGTAGAGAGAGGTATCGCCGCCCGAGCCGCTGAACGGCAGGTTAATCTGTCCCAGGGAAGTTGTCAGCGACTTGAGGTTGCTGTAGGTCATAGTGGCATCTTCGAAGACAAAGACATTGTATCCTTTCCTTGCCTCCAGGTTACTGAAAGGTGTAGTGCCGTCATAGCCGTCGTGCCACTGCCATCCCTCGGCCACGCTGGTGACCACCTTGCTCTCGTCGTAGCTCAGCAGGTTCTCCGGTTCTATGTCGGTGAAAACAGTCTTGGAGACGGTGACGGGGGAGGCTATATAGTGCCATCTGTCGATTTCGGGAGGGGCGCTCTTGAGGAAGAGTTCCACGTTGAGGTTGCCCGCTGCTCCGGAGTAGCTGTCAGTTATTACCGATGCCATGGCGGTCTCGTCTGCCCGGAGCTCAATGGTTCCGTTGTTTGTCAGTGATGCGAAGGTCACCCTGGCCCCGGCTTCGACGATCATCTCCAGTCCGGCATTCAGTGTGAAGGAGGGACCGGGAACAGCAACGGGGTAGGTTGCCAGTCCTGCAGGGATGACAACGTTTCTGTTACCGGGAGGAAAGGCTCCCTCCCAGTTCTTGGGATGGGACCACGAGTTGCTGAGCTTGCCGTTCCAGCGGCTGTAGATCATCTCGTAGGCTCCCCTGTCGGGAATATGTATGCGTGATGACCTGACGATGTCACGATCAGGGATGGTGAGGCCGGGATATGTTTCAGCTCCGCTGTCGCGGAGGAGAGAAGTGTATGTAATGTTGAAGTCGCCTGCAGAGGGGTTGATGAAGTTGGGCCCGTCAGCGGCACTGTTAACGCTGCTGAGAGTGAGGTTGCCGGCATATGTTGCACCTTCGATGGCATTGTATTCCAGCACGGACGAGGGTGTGCCGCTCAGTCCCACATGGTTCGATCCTCCCCAGATAACAGTGTTGACAACGATGGCTCCCGGGGAGTCCTCAAGATAGAGTGAGGTGCCGTCGCCAACGGGTGAGGAGCTGTTTACGATGGTCGAGTTCACTATTTTAGGTGCTGCGGCGACGGAAGCCACGGTTCCTCCCTTGAGAGTCAGGGATGCCGAGCTGTTGCCGTTGAAGAGGGAATTTTCAATCAGCGGGGCTGAGCCTGCATCGGTATAGATGGCACCACCCTGGGCAAGGGCACTGTTATTCAGGAAGGTGCATGCCGAGATGGAGGGTGAGGCGCCGTTGACGACAGCTATCGCTCCTCCCCGTTCAGCAACGCAGTTTCGGATGGTGGAGTTTGTGACAGTAACCGCTGACGAGGCAATTCGCACTCCTCCTCCGATCAGTCCCCACTTGAAAAAATCTTTCCTGCCACGCTCAACAGTACAGTAGATCAGCTGGCTGGCGCCGGATGAGTTGATGTTGATGTTACCCCAGTATTCTCCCGGTTCGCCGTTGATACCGTCGAGGTCTGTATCGCATGAGAAGAGGATCGGGTTCAGCTTTGTGCCGACTGCCAGTATGCGGCCGGTGCCGGTAACAAAAATGGATGCCCTGTTCTGGACAGCTATGAGCTTTGCCCCGGCGCTGACCGTAAGAGTCTCATTGTCAACGTACAGGTTCCCGTTGAAGTACTTCGTCCCGGAGATGGTAAGATCACCGGAGAGGAAACCGCTGTACGGATTTGCCATGGAACCGTCGCCCAGCAGCTGGCCCGACAACGGCAATACTGTCAGAAATGACATACAGGCGAGCAGAAGACTCACCTTTATGCCAAGCCTTTGATGTTGTGCTATTTTCATCCCTAAATAGATAGCCCTTTATTTACCTTGTTTAACTGACAGAAGCCGTATTTGTTTCAAAAGTAAGAAAAGTCACGGTACCCCGGGCAGGAATGTTGTGTTAATAACCTGTTAGATATTAACGATGCAGGCTGGAAGATATCATTATTTTCCGGAAAAGCCCGGCGTGCGGAGTGTGGTCCGGGTGTCGTCCCTGCGCCGTAAAGCCCCACGGGGTGAGGAACAGAACTTTTGGCGTCATTTCGTGGCAGTCCCGTATGTCAGAGAGCAGGCAGCTCCTTTGGATATTCAGCGTGAAAAGCGCCGGATTGCCGTATCGATGTACAAAACCGGGTCTTTTTGTGTAAGTTTGTGAATATCACCGGCAGGATGAAACAACAGCAGAAGATCATATCACGGGCACTCGGGTTGCTGATGAAGAGCTCCGGAAAGGAGACGTCCGTGAGCTTTATAATACTGACGGTCAGATCTTTCCTGCCGCTGGTCGGGGTATTGCTGATCAGGTATTATGTAGACAGGATAACCGGTGTTACCGGCGGGGCTGAACTGCCGGTACTCAGTGCCGTGACAGGACTGATAGCAGCGATGGCGGCGACTCTTCTTGCCGATGATCTTCTCGCCGCTGCCGGATCGTGGTTCACCAGGAAGCAGTCGGTCCGTGTTGAAGGTCATATTTCATCGCTGATACACGGTCATGCCACAGGCATGGGACTGAGGTTTTTCGAGGATCCGGCGTTCCACGACGGAATGACGCGTGCTGCCAGGGACATCTCGTGGAGGCCGGCGGCGATGGTGGCTGACATGGTCATGCTTGCGCGGGGAGTGATATCGTTCATTGCCATGGGGTATGTTCTCAGGACCTTTGGCATCATTCCGCTGGCGGTGCTTGCACTGCTGTTTCTGCCCCTGCTGTGGACCAGGTACAGGAATGCCACACGCCTGTACAGGGTTCGCAAGAGTGTCACCCCGCTGACGAGGCAGGCGGCATATTTCAGCTGGCTGCTGACAGGCGAAAAGCCTGCCCGTGAGGTTAAGCTCTTCGGGGTGGGCGGTTACTTTGAGAAGTTGTTCCGAAGCAATTTTGAAGGTTCAAAGAGACCGGAGCTGGCGGCTGTCGGGAAGAACACCCTCCTTGAGGGCACCGCTTCCCTGGTGAAGGTGGCCGCCTTTGCAGGTATCCTGCTCTATGCCAGCGGGGCTTTCGTGCGGTCAGAGATCACCGCCGGCGAGCTGGCGATGTACCTGGTGGCGTTCAGGCAGGCGCTGGTATACCTCCGTGATGCCGTATCGGGATATGCAGGGCTGGCGGAAAACAGGCTCTTCCTGAATGATCTGTTCAGTTTCCTCGACATGAAGGGCGATATGGGCGGAGAGGAGTTGCCGCCGCAATTATCAGAGTTTGGTGAGATCGTGGCCGAGAATGTCACCTTCACCTATCCCGGTGCCCGGGCTCCGGCCCTGGCTGGGATAAACCTGAAGATCGGCAGGGGTGAGAAGATAGCCGTGGTAGGGCCCAACGGGTCGGGCAAAACCACCCTGGTGAAGCTGCTCTGCAGGCTGTATGACCCTGACGGTGGCCGCATACTTCTGAACGGAAAGGATATAAGTACGATGGATCCTGCCGGATACCGCAGGTTGTTCTCTGTGGTGTTTCAGAATTTCATGCTCTATTATCTCACTGCCGGAGAGAATATCCGCCTTGGAGAGAGGGAGGCGGCAGAGAAGGCATCTCCCTCCGGCTCCTCCGCCGGGGCAGCTTATCATCCGGTACACAGGGCAGGTCAACTTCCGGAAACCGTGGCGGGACCTTCCTCCACCGTGGCGGGACCTTCCTCCACCGTGGCGGGACCTTCCTCCACCGTGGCGGGAC
>CAYPKP010000008.1:11144-12573 GCA_964411345.1 uncultured Rikenella sp.
ACCGTGGCGGGACCTTCCTCCACCGTGGCGGGACCTTCCTCCACCGTGGCGGGACCTTCCTCCGCCGGGGCGGGTCTTACCATGGGGCCGCCTGCCGGCGAGAATGACAATGCAGATGTGAGAGAGGCAGCTGCGAGGGCCGGCATAGCTGATCTGATAGAGGGTTTGCCGGAGGGTTACGACACCATGCTCGGCCACCATACCGAGGGCGGGCGTGAGATGAGCTGGGGTGAGTGGCAGAAGATAGCCATAGCTCGGGCACTCTACCGCCAGGCCCCGGTGCTGATACTTGATGAGCCCTCCTCATCGCTCGACGCCGACGCCGAGTACGAGATCTTTTCTGACCTGAGCCGTATCACTGACGGCAGAAGTTGCATCTTCATCAGCCACAGGCTCTCCAATGTGAGGGAAGCGGACCGCATCATTGTGCTGGACCGCGGCCGCATCGAAGAGAGCGGAACTCACGATGAGCTGATGGCTGCACGCGGCAGGTACCATGAGATGTACAGTCGCCAGAAATCGATGTACCGATGACTGCAAATGATTCGGACCATGACAGGGTAACATCCCTGCTGCTCCTGCTCTGCAGGACCGGCTTCAGCGATGAGGAGCGGGAGCGTGCCGAGGCAGAGGCAGCCGCCATGAAGGAGTGGACCCGCTTTACCGACCTGGCGGTGAGGCACGGGGTGGCTGCCCTTGTCTGGCAGAGCCTGAGCGATATTTCCCTGGCAGCTCTGGTGCCGGAGACGGATCGTGCGATCCTGGAAGGGTCAAGGCTAAGGTCTGTTGCCCGGGTGGCGTACATCACCTCCGTTGCCGCGGAGGTTGCCGGCAGCCTTGAGAAGGAGGGTATCAGGGTAGTGCTGCTCAAGGGGCTGGCACTGGAACACCAGGTCTACGGAGCAAAGGGACTGAGGCAGATGAGTGACGCCGACCTGCTGGTATCGCCACGCGATGTGCTGAGAGCCAGGGATATACTCATTAAGGCAGGATTTGTATCAAATTCACTGAAGTCGTGTCTCTACAAGCCCATAATACTCGATATCGGCAACCATCTTCCCGAGCTGCACCGCGGAGGCATATCCGTAGATCTGCACCACAGGCTCTTTGGCAGGGAGGGTACGGAGATGGTAGCCACGGCCATGGAACGAGCAGAGGTGACAGATGCCGGTGGCAGCAAGCTGTACGTCCTTCCCCCGCTGACAGCCTTCCTGGGGCTGGTGAGCCACATCGGCAAGCATGAGATAAAGGGGGAGTTTCAGCTGAGGCTCTATATTGACATATACCTGCTTCTCCGAAAGTACCATAGCGAGATTATCAGCAAGGATCTTCCTGCTGCTGCTGCGGAGGCAGGAATAGAAGAAGAGACCAGGGATGTGCTGACACTTATGGAGAGAGTATGGGGGCTGACACTGCCCGGGGAGGCCGG
>CAYPKP010000008.1:12673-16143 GCA_964411345.1 uncultured Rikenella sp.
AGCTTCATGGAAAAAGTAAGAAAGCCCTGGTCAGTGGCGTCACTCAGTCAGCGCGAGTTCTTCCTGAGAAACCTTAGGTCGTTTGACCGCGGGTGGAAGAAAGTACTCTTCATTGCCGGGGACATGTTCCCTTCTGTTGATTTCATGAAGCGCAGGTACGGATGCCGCACGGTGCTGAAAGCCCTTCTGTTTTACCCCCACAGGCTCGGCAAGCTGCTTTGGATTTTAGGCTGGAAACGGGGTGGATATCAGGACGACTGATACAAAAACAAAAATTTTACTAAATAATGTGAATTTTTCTTGACAATTAAGAAAATTATTTCTTATTTTTACTTTAGTCAATTTTTGAATTTTAGTCAGTGTCTTATTGGGGCTTTTATTTTAGGTGAGGATTAAAACGCGGCAAAATGGAACCTACTCGTCTGAAGTCATCATTCGCATAACGGTTAATCGGGCAAAACGGCGCTTCATGTCAAGTCTCGCTGCATGGACCGTCGCTTCTGACGAGAGACGCTGCACTCCTCGTCGCGAGCCTGCCCCGGGCCCTCTCGCCCGGGGCAGTTTTATGGTACCCCTTTTTCGGTGCCGTTACCTTAAAAGCATTACTTTTGCATAGAGAGCCTATCTGATGAAACTTACAGGAGTTCACAAGCGGATTTTATCGTATAGCTTCATTCAGATTCCACTCGATCGTTTGATTAAATTCATAATGAACGGATGAAACTTGCGGGGACTGACATATGAGTTGCAAAGTGATGCGTCATGTAAGTTCTGTCGGACCAATAAACCAGTAATCAGATAATCCAATGAAGCCTACACTTTATCTATACAACACTCTCACACGCAAGAAGGAGCTGTTTGAACCGCTGGCCCCTCCTTTCGCGGGCATGTATGTCTGCGGACCCACAGTCTACAGTGAGGCGCATCTGGGTCATGCCCGCCCGGCAGTGACATTCGACATCCTCTACCGGTACCTGATGCACCTGGGCTACAGGGTGCGTTATGTACGCAACATAACTGACGTGGGTCATCTGGAGAACGAGGAGGATGACAGCGGCGAAGACAAGATAAGCCGGAAGGCACGACAGGAGAACCTCGAGCCGATGGAGGTGGTGCAGAAATACATGAACAGCTTCCACAGGGCCATGGAGAGTCTCAACACGCTGCCTCCCTCAATAGAACCGCGGGCTACGGGTCACATCATTGAGCAGCAGCAGATGACCGAGAGGATACTGGAGAAGGGATATGCCTATGAGGTGAACGGGTCGGTCTACTTTGACGTAGAGAAGTATGCCCGTGAGCATCACTACGGCATCCTGTCGGGACGGGTCCTGGAGGAGATGCGTGCCAACAGCCGTGCGCTGGAGGGGCAGGATGAGAAGCGGGGGCCGTTCGACTTCGCACTGTGGAAGAAGGCCTCGCCCGGCCATATCATGAAGTGGCCCTCACCGTGGAGCGAAGGGTTTCCGGGATGGCACCTGGAGTGCTCGGTGATGAGCACCAGGTATCTGGGAAAAACCTTTGACATACACGGCGGCGGCATGGACCTCATCTTCCCCCATCATGAGTGCGAGATAGCACAGAGCACGGTGGCAGAGGGTCATACCCCCGTGCGCTTCTGGGTGCACAACAACATGGTCACCATCAACGGCCAGAAAATGGCCAGGTCGCTGGGCAACTTCATCACCCTGGAGGAGCTGTTCACCGGCAGCCACAAGCTGCTGGTGCAGGCCTACTCGCCCATGACCATCCGCTTCTTCATGCTGCAGGCACAGTACAGGAGCACGCTCGACTTCAGCAATGAGGCGCTGCTGGCAGCATCACTGGGACTGCAGAAACTGATGAACGCAGAGAGGACGCTGGCGAACCTGGTGCCGTCTGAGAGCTCAACGGTAGATATCAGCGGCACGGAGAAGGGATGCTGCGAGGCGATGAACGACGATCTCAATACGCCGGTGGCGCTGGCACACCTGTTTGATGCCGTAAGGATAATCAACCTTGTCAGCGACGGAAAGGAGAAGCTTACGGCAGATGACATCACTGCCCTGAAGGGAGTGTTCAGCACTTTCATCCATGATATCTTCGGACTGAAGGCGGAGGAGAGTGCCGGAAATGAAAAGCTGGAAGGGGTGCTCACGCTGCTGCTTGACATGAGACAGGAGGCCAAGGCGAGAAAGGAGTGGGAGACATCTGACCGGATACGCAACAGGCTGAGTGAGCTTGGCATTACGGTGAAGGACCGTAAGGACGGGTACGACTGGGAGATAACCGCATGAAAGCCAATGCGGCAGGAAATATGCGGATAAGACATCACCCGCCGGTTATAGAATCGGGTATAATCTCATGACGAATGCTCCGGACAGAGGGAGGCAGATCAACAGGCAGCTGCTCAGGGGAGTGATGACAGTCAGATAACATTATGAGTATCAAAAGATACAGATCAGATATAATTAGCATCGGCAGCCTGACATTGGGGGGTGATCTCCCCGTGAGGGTGCAGAGCATGACCAGCACTGACACCCTTGACACCGTTGCCAGCGTCAGCCAGTGCATCCGCATCATTGAGGCGGGAGGAGAGCTTGTGAGACTGACAGCCCAGGGCGTCAGGGAGGCGGAGAACCTCGCCAATATCAGGAGGGAGCTGCGCAGGGCCGGATTTGACACTCCCCTCTGTGCCGACATACATTTCAATCCTGCCGCCGCCGAGGTGGCTGCACGCATAGTGGAGAAGGTACGCATCAATCCCGGCAACTATGCAGACAGGAGAGCTTCGTTCATCAGGCATGAGCTCACCGAAAGAGAGTGGATGGCAGAGCTTGGGCGCACCAGGGAGCGGCTGTTGCCGCTTATCAGTATCTGCCGGGAGAATGGCACTGCCATAAGGATAGGTGTAAATCACGGATCCCTCTCTGACCGCATCATGACCCGTTACGGCAACACGCCGAAGGGGATGGCAGTCTCGGCCATTGAGTTCCTGAGGATATTCACGGGGGAGGGGTTTGACAGGATTGTGGTTTCAATGAAATCGTCCGACCCCCTGACTATGGTGACTGCCAACCGTCTGCTGGTCAGTATGATGGCGGATGAGGGAATGTTTTTCCCGATTCACCTCGGCATCACCGAGGCGGGTGAGGGTGAGGACGGCAGGATCATCTCCGCTGCAGGCACCGGCACGCTGCTTGCCGAGGGTATAGGCGACACGGTAAGGGTCTCACTCTCCGAGCCTCCCGAAGCAGAGATACCAGTGGCACGGGCCATCATCAGGGCTGTGGCCGGCGCAGCAGGAAGGGTCAGCAGGCCCGTGGCCCCGCTGGAGCGCAGGCCTGCCGGTGATCCGTGGATGCCGCAGGTTTATGATGCTGTTACAGCAGGTATCCGTGGAGACCAGGAGCAGACCAGTGAAGTATCAGGAGGATTCTCTGGCGAGTCCCGAGATATACACATGGATACAGAGAGAGTCAAAGATGAGT
>CAYPKP010000008.1:16243-20971 GCA_964411345.1 uncultured Rikenella sp.
TGCGTCAGTTCGTTCCGCGGATGAGTCCGGGGGTAACGCTGGTGCGTCAGTTCGTTTCAGGGATGAGTCCGGTGCTCTTTTTGAGGGTAACGTGCTGACTGTCACCGCGGATCAGCTGATGGCCGTTAAGGGTGTTGAGGCATATGACCGGCTGCTTAATGCTCACTTTCACTGTGATGATCCTGATCTGCTGGCCATTGAGTCAGCCGCCCTGTCGGGTCGCTTCTTTGTTGCCAGGCACCCTTCGGGGCTATGCATCACAAACAGCGGTGCAGTGCAGGGTGAGCCACTGAGGAGGCTGGCTTTTTCCATACTGCAGGCCACGGAGGCACGCATCACCCGCACAAGGTATATCTCATGCCCCACCTGCGGACGTACAAAATTCAATCTTCAGGAGGCGGTGCAGAGGGTCAAGGCAGCCACGGCACACCTGACGGGAATGAAGATCGCAGTCATGGGATGCGTGGTCAACGGGCCCGGCGAAATGGCCGGTGCCGACTACGGCTACGTGGGTGCTGCGGAGGGCAAGGTACACATCTACCGCGGTACCGAGGCGGTGTACAGGAATATACCGGAAGCGGAGGCACTGGAGAAGATGCTGGATCTCATCGAGAGCGATCAGCAAAACCGACGACCGGCGGGCATCCCGCCAGGGAGATGAAGCCACTGCTCATTGCCTTCCGTAAGCGGATCAGGAGAGCCATGTCTGCCGGCTGCCATGCACACATGAGGCAGAGCCCGGCGCGGGTATGCCGGAAATACTACTAGACCTTATCGGATGATTCTGCCAGCCTGTAGTCGAGTTGTCTCTTCTGAAGGTCGGCCCTGGCCACCTCCACGCTGATCTTGTCGCCAAGCATGTAGACCTTGCCTGAGTGTCTGCCCCTGATGCTGTAGTTCTCCTCGTCATATTCAAAATAGTCGTCCTGCAGCTCCCTGATGGCTATCATACCCTCGCACTGGTTCTCGATGATCTCTACATAGATGCCCCACTCGGTGACGCCCGATATGACACCCTCGAACACCTTGCCGATCTTGTCGCTCATAAACTCCACCTGCTTGTACTTGATTGACGCCCTCTCTGCATCTG
The DNA here is from genome assembly GCA_964411345.1 of uncultured Rikenella sp. GTDB lineage: Bacteria > Bacteroidota > Bacteroidia > Bacteroidales > VadinHA17 > SR-FBR-E99. Next base: position 17,334 of record CAYPKP010000008.1, read on the forward strand.
TGGCCAGCCGCTCCATCTTCGAGGAGTACTCGCACATCTTCGAGTACTTGTCGGGGTCGCGCGGAGTCTGTCCCTCAAGATACCTGGAGAGCAGCCTGTGCACCATCATGTCGGGATAACGGCGGATGGGGGAGGTGAAGTGCGTATAGTGGCTGAAGGAGAGGCCGTAATGGCCTATGTTGTCTGTGGAGTACACCGCCTTGGCCATGGAGCGCAGGGCGAGGGTCTCGATGATGTTCTGCTCCTTCTTGCCGGAGACGTCATCCATCAGCTTGTTCATGGCAGCCGGGAGCCCTTTCACATTTTCGGTGTCAAGCTGATATCCGAACCGTTTGATGAAGTAGCTGAACGAGCTCAGTTTTTCAGGATCGGGCTTGTCATGGATACGGTACACGAAGGTCTTCCCTTTGAGTTTTTTGCCTACATGTTCGGCCACCCTTTTGTTTGCCAGCAGCATGAACTCCTCGATGAGCTGATTGGCTGTGCCGAACTCGCGGAAGAGGATGCCGAGGGGCACTCCCTTCTCGCTCAGGTTGAACTTGACCTCCAGTCTCTCGAAGGCAAAAGACCCTGAGGCAAAGCGTCTGCTGCGAAGCATCTGTGCCAGGTTGTGGAGGGTGAGAAGCTGTTCCTTCATCTCGCCGTCGCCGGTGTCGATCACCTTCTGTGCTTCGGCATAGGAGAAGCGCATGTCTGAGCGTATCACCGTGCGCCCGAACCATTCATTGACGACTGTTGCCTTGCTGTCGAGAACGAAGACGGCGGAGTAGGTGAGCTTGTCCTCGTATGGGTTGAGGGAGCATATGTGGTTTGATATTCTCTCGGGCAGCATCGGGATGGTACGGTCGACAAGGTATACCGAGGTGGCCCTCTCCTGTGCCACTTTCTCCAACGGAGATCCCGGCCTGACGTAGTGTGTCACATCTGCAATGTGTACTCCCACCTCCATGTTGCCGTCAGGCAGTTTCCTGAGTGAGAGGGCATCGTCAAAGTCCTTGGCGTCTTCCGGATCGATGGTAAACGTGGGTATCTTACGGAAGTCGCGCCGTGCCGCTATCTCTTCAGGGGTGATCTCCGCAGGTATCTTCTCTGCGGCGGCCTCGATCTCAGGCTCGAACCTGTTGGGGAGGCCGAACTCGGCGAGGATGGCATGCATCTCGGTGTCATTCTCTCCCGGATCACCCAGTACCTCCACTATCTCGCCCACGGGATTGCGTGACCGCTGGTCCCACTCCACCATCCGTGCCACCGCCTTCTGTCCCTGCTTTGCCCCGTTGAGTTTGGCGAGGGGGATGAAGAGGTCGAACGGCATGTTCTTGTTGTCAGGGATGAGGAAGGCGAACTGCTTTGTGAGTTCGATGGTTCCTACGAAGGTGGCACGTGAACGGCTGATGATCTCCGTCACCTCACCCTCGGCCCTCTTGCCCTTGTGCCGGGCATAGAGCAGCACCTTCACCTTGTCGCCGTGCAGTGCGGTGTTGAGGTTGCGGGCTGCGATAAAGACATCATCCTCCATCTCATCCGATATCACGAAGCCATAACCGAACTTGGTGAGGTCAACGGTGCCGGTAATGTATCCGCCGACAGCCCTGAGTATATATTTGCCGTGGTTTCTCTCCTCCGCCAGTCCATCCTTCTTCATCCGGAGAAGAGCCTCGGAGAGGGTTCGCTTCTCCTCCTTCTCAGTGAGATGCAGCCTTGCAGCTATCTGCTTGTAGTTAAGGGGTTGCCTGGGATTCTTTGCCATAACCCTGGTGATCATCTCTATCAGTTTCTTCTGATCGATGCCGGGTTTTTTTTCCTGTTTTTTTCTTGCCATTAAAGATTGATTTTACTTTTCCAAAGATAGGTCGAATTAACCTATCTTTCCTCTGATAATCGGGTTAACTGCCCTGTTGTGCAATTGCCTCTGGATAATCAGGCGTTTTTGTGTAAGTTTGAATTGATTATATGTCTTATGATATCACTCTCGTCCATACCGTCGCATTCACCCGCAGTCGTTTTCCGGAGGATCAACGACGAATTTCTGCTGATTCCCCTGACAGACAACATTGCCGACATGGATTCGCTTTACAGGCTGACCGAGACCGGTGCTTTCATCTGGGAGCTTATTGACGGAGAGCTCTCCGTCGGTGATATAACGTCAAAGATGGTGGAAGAGTTCGATGTTGAGAGGGAAATTGCTGAAAAGGATGTCCTGGAGTTTTTCGGGGAGGTGCAGGAATTTCTTCATTTCCGGAAGCCGTGACCATTGAGCTTCTGATAGCCGGAAGGAGGATCCGCCTGGAGTCGCGGGAGGGGGTCACTCTGCAGCCTGATGAGCGGTTCAGGGCTTTTGCGGTGCCCTCTGAGGCAGAGCGCTTTCTGCTTGCCGACACTGCTCCGGGCCTCTTCTCCGATGCTGACCCCGGGATTTTCAATGCGGCCATTCCTTTCATGCCTTCTGAGGCTGAGCCTGACCTGGTTGTGGATGTTGAACCGGGACCTGCGGAGATACCTGCCGGGGCGATGAAAGTATTTGATGCGAAGCTCATGGAAGAGACCTCTGAAGGCGCCAGGGCCACCGGCGAACCCTTCTGGGAGGTATTCAGGGATGATGAGGCTGTCCGCGCGAGGGTGTTTCTGAAAGATCCTGCGAGGAGCGCCGTGCTTGAGATACCTCACGGCAAAATGCGCTGGAAGATCTTTGCAGGCATCCTTACCTCCGGGCCGGATTCAGTGTTACGGTCGGATTCGGAGTACGTGGCGGATCAGGTAAACCTGGATTCCCCTGACAGTAAACCGGCAGCAAGCCCGCATGCCGTAACTGTTCACGACAAGCACTCCTCCGGCAGTGAATCTGCGGCAATGCCAGAGGCCGGCACTGTCCGCGACGGGCACGTCTCTGATCTGTCGGCTGAACATCCCGGTTCAGGCGTTTCCGATATTACCGCTGATCCGCTTCCATGGCCCCTCGACGGTCTGCTGCTCTGGTTCCTCTGTTCTCTGAGCGGAGACATGATGATTCACGGCTCGGGAGTCGTTGCCGGCGGGAGGGGCTGGCTCTTCACAGGCCGTTCCGGCAGCGGCAAGACCACGCTGGCAAGGATTTTTGACGGCGCGGGCGACAGGGTCATCCATGACGACAGGCTGGTACTGCGCCGTGAAGGCACCGGCTGGGTTATGCACAGCACCCCGGTCTACCGCAATGATGAGCCCCGCACTTTCTCCGTTGACCATCTGTGGGTTATCAGGCACGGCGCTGCCAACGTGTCGGAGCCCGTTGCCGGGGCGGAGGCTGTCGCCATGATAATGGCCAACTGCATACAGCAGAACTGGGACGGTGAGGCGGCGGCGCGACTGGCGGCGGCGGCAGATGACCTGTCGGCCTCGGTGCCGGTGAGCAGGCTCTCATTTCTTCCTGACGACAGTGTCAGGGATTATCTGCTTCTGAGGACTACGGAAGACAAGATAGTGGCCTCCGGGGCCCTGTCGGAGATTCTCAGCGAGGGGCACGCGGTCACCGTCACCGCCGGCGGCTACAGCATGTGGCCGGCGATAAGACCCGGCGACAGGGTGAGGATATCACCGCCGGAGGAAGGGAGCACCCCGGCCCCGGGGACGGTGGTGGCTTTGCGGCGCGACGGCGGTTTCGTGAT
>CAYPKP010000008.1:21071-25899 GCA_964411345.1 uncultured Rikenella sp.
ACCTCGCTGACGGCTGATCCATGGATCAGCACCGGGGCTATTGCAGGCCTCGTAACCCTGGTGACGGCTGAGGGAGATACAATACCTGTTCCGCGTCGCCGTTTTCCATACCTGGCAGGGAGCCTCGCCGCCACGGCGGCACAGATGTGGAGCAGAATTGCAGGGCGATAATGATCGTTTATCTTATGTTTTGATTTTAAGGCTTCCTGAAGTACTTTTGCAGACCAAAAGAGCAAGGATTTGAAACGGGATATCAAAGAGGTCCTCGGTGAGAGGATCCTGGTCCTCGACGGGGCCATGGGCACCATGATACAGCGCCACCGGCTTACCGAGGAGCAGTACCGCGGTCAGCAGTTTGTGACGCACCCTCAGCCGCTGAAGGGCAACAACGACCTGCTCAGCATCACGCAGCCTGACATCATACGCAGCATTCATCTCGAATACCTGGAGGCCGGTGCTGACATCATCAGCACCAACACCTTCAACGCCAGCAGGATCTCGCAGGCAGACTACGGCATCGGGGATTGTGTTCAGGCCATCAACGTTGCTTCTGCCAACCTGGCACGTGAGGCTGCTGAGCAGTATGCCGGCCGGACAGGCAGGGAGGTGTGGGTGGCAGGCTCAGTGGGCCCCACCAACCGTACCGCCTCCATGTCACCCGATGTAAACGATCCGGGCGTGCGCACCGTCACCTTTGCCGACCTGGCGGAAGCCTACGGGGAGCAGGTGAGAGGACTCATCGACGGAGGGGTTGATATAATACTGGTGGAGACGGTGTTCGACGGTCTGAATGCCAAGGCCGCGCTCTTCGCCATCAGCGGCGTGCTGGAGGAGAAGGGGATTGACATTCCAGTCATGGTCTCCGGCACCATCACGGATGCCAGCGGTCGCACGCTGACGGGTCAGACCCTCGAGGCGTTCCTGATAACCATGTCGCACTACCCGTTGCTGAGCATAGGGCTCAACTGCGCCCTGGGAGCCGAGCAGCTCAGACCCTTTGTGGAGGAGATATCAGACAAGGCGCCCTTCTTCGTCTCGGCACATCCCAACGCCGGTCTGCCAAACCAGTTTGCGGAGTACGACCAGTCGCCCGATTATATGGGCAACATCATAAAGAGCTTTCTGCAGAACGGATGGGTGAACATCATCGGCGGATGCTGCGGCACCACACCTGACCATATAAGGGTGATAGCCTCGCTGGCGGCAGGGCAGAAGCCGCGGACCGTTCCCGAAAGGAGACATCTGACGGCGCTGGCGGGACTGGAGCCGCTGGTGATCCGTCCCGACACCAACTTCATCAACATAGGTGAGCGCACAAACGTTGCCGGCTCCATAAAATTCGCAAGGCTGATACGCGAGGGCAACTTCCCGGCTGCGCTTGATGTGGCGCGCGACCAGGTGGAGGGCGGTGCCCAGGTTATTGACATATGCATGGACGACGCCATGATCGACGGTGTGGGGGCCATTACCCGCTTTATAAACCTGGTCATGAGTGAGCCTGACATAGCGAAGCTGCCAATCATGGTAGACTCCTCGAAGTGGGAGGTGCTGGAGGCCGGGTTGCAGTGCATACAGGGCAAGCCGGTGGTCAACTCCATCAGCCTGAAGGAGGGTGAGGAGGACTTCCTGAAGAAGGGACGGCTGGTGCGTCGCTACGGTGCTGCTGCCGTGGTCATGCTCTTCGATGAGCGCGGACAGGCTGACACCTTTGAGCGAAGGAGAGAGGTGGCCGACAGGTCGTACCGGCTGCTGACGGAGGAGATCGGCTTCCCGCCGGAAGACATCTTCATCGACCCAAACATACTGGCCATCGCCACAGGCATAGAGGAGCACAACAACTACGCCGTCGATTACATAAGGTGTACCGAATATATCAAGGCCCATCTGCCATACGCCAGGGTGAGCGGTGGTGTGAGCAACCTATCCTTCTCCTTCAGGGGTAATAACCCGGTGAGGGAGGCCATGCACTCCGTCTTTCTGTATCATGCAATCAGGGCCGGCATGGACATGGGGATCGTCAATCCGGGCCTGCTGCAGGTGTATACCTCCATAGAGCCTGACCTGCTGCAGCTGACGGAGGATGTGGTGCTTAACCGCAGGAAGGATGCCACCGACAGGCTGCTGCAGTATGCCTCGGGAATGAAGGAGGAGAAGCAGGAGGAGAGCACAAAAAAACTTGAGTGGAGGAATGCTGATGTTGTGAGCCGCATAAAGCATGCGCTGGTAAACGGCATCGACACTTTCATTGAGGATGACATAGAGGAGGCACGGCCGCAGTATGAGAGGGCGCTGAGGGTGATAGAGGGCCCGCTGATGGACGGCATGAACGAGGTGGGCGACCTGTTCGGGTCGGGACGCATGTTCCTGCCCCAGGTGGTCAAGAGCGCCAGGGTGATGAAGAAGGCTGTGGCACGACTGACACCTTACATAGAGGCGGAGATGAAGAGCGGCGAGGCATCATCGGCGGGCAAGGTGCTGCTGGCAACGGTCAAGGGCGACGTCCATGACATCGGAAAGAACATCGTGGGAGTGATACTCTCATGCAATAACTACGAGGTGATTGACCTCGGGGTGATGGTGCCGGCGGAGAAGATACTGGAGACGGCCGAGAGGGAGAAGGTTGACTTTATCGGGCTGTCGGGACTGATAACACCGTCGCTTGAAGAGATGGTGCATATCGCATCACTGATGGAAGAGCGCGGCATGAAGACGCCTTTGCTGATAGGCGGGGCAACAACTTCGGAGATACATACCGCGGTGAGGATAGCACCGGTATATTCATACAGTGCCGTCTACGTGAAGGATGCATCGAGGGCGGTGCCCGTGATGTCGGGTCTTGCGGCGGCAGACGGTGCCGCGGGCAGGTCGCTGAAAGAGAAGTATGAGAAGCTGCGCCGCGATCATGAAGCCTCAAGAAAGGAGAAGAGACTGGTATCGCTGGCAGCTGCCAGGCAGAACGGTATTAACACGGTGACTCCCATGCCTGCCCCCGCCATGCGGGGAGTTGTCAACCCGGGGCCGGTGAGCCTGCGGACTCTGGCCGGGTATATCGACTGGACCTTCTTCTTCTTTGCCTGGAAGATCAACGGCAGGTATCCGGATATCTTCAGTGATCCCGTCAAGGGCGCAGAGGCGAAGAAGCTCTATGATGATGCCCTGGAGATGATTGAGCGCATAATAGCTGACAACCTGATGGTGGCCGAGGCTCTCTCGGGGATCTTCCAGGCAGAGCGCCACGGCGACGACGTGAGGCTGATTACGGGCACAGGAGAGGCCTGGCTTCGCTTCCTGCGCAACCAGGAGGAGAAGGAGGCGGGCCAGCATAACCTCTGCCTGGCCGATTTCGTGGCGGAAAGGGGAGATCATGCAGGAGTCTTCGTGGTGACGGTGAAGAGTGTTGAGAAGCTGCCTGAGGATATTGCCGGCGACGACTACCGGACGATCATGGTGAGGATCCTGGCCGACCGTTTTGCGGAGGCTGCCGCCGAGTGGCTGCACCGCGAGATAAGGGTGAGACACTGGGGCTATGCTGCCGGTGAGGCTCTTACAGCAGCAGAGATGTTCAAGGTGAAATACCAGGGCATCAGGCCGGCACCAGGCTACCCGGCATGTCCTGACCATACCGGCAAGCAGGTGATCTTTGACCTTCTGAGGGCACCGGAGACGATAGGCGTGACGCTGACGGAGAGCTATGTGATGGTGCCCGTATCATCAGTATGCGGGTATATCTTCGCATCACCGGAGTCAGCCTACTTCAACGTGGGCACAATAGGGAGGGACCAGCTCGAGGAGTACGCTGCGCGGTGCGGGATAACCGTTGAGGAAGCTGCCAGGTGGCTGGCGCCGAATCTTTAGATTTGCAATATGAAAGGACCGACAGTCATTGACCTTATCAACGGCTCAAAGAAGCCGCTTTTCACCTTTGAGCTGCTGCCGCCGCTGAAGGGGCACAGCATAGAGCGTATCTACAACACCATTGAGGGGTTGCTTGAGTATTCCCCGGCATATATCAATTTCACCTCGCACCGCAATGAGGTGGTGCTGACCGAGAGGCCCGACGGGCTGCTGGAGAGGCGCACGACGCGCAAGCGGCCGGGGACCATCGCTCTTGCCGCCGCGGTGAAGTACAAGTATAATGTGAACGTGGTGCCGCACATCCTCTGCGGCGGTTTCTCAAAGGAGGAGACGGAGAATGCGCTGATAGAGATGAATTTCCTTGGCATCAACGATGTGCTGGCCCTCCGCGGCGACCCTCCCCGGGGCAGCCGTGCCTTCATACCCGATCCGGGAGGTCACAGGAACACCAATGAGCTGGTGAAGCAGATATCTGACATGAACCAGGGCCATTATCTTGACCCGGACCTGAAGAACACTGCAGCAACATCATTCTGCATAGGCGTGGCCGGTTATCCCGAGAAGCATTTCGAGGCTCCCAACATGAAGAGCGACATGGCCAACCTGAAGCGCAAGGTGGATGCGGGAGCCTGCTACATCGTAACACAGATGTTCTTCGACAATCAAAAGTTCTATGCCTTCCGTGACGCTCTCCGCGCCATGGGGGTGACAGTGCCGCTGATACCGGGCATCAAGCCTGTCTCGGCGATGACTGATGTGAATCTTCTGCCCCAGACCTTTCATATAGACATGCCCGAGGAGCTGGTGCATGAGCTCTCAAAATGCCGCAGCGATGAAGAGGCGAGGGAGGTGGGCATAGAGTGGGCTGCGCAGCAGAGCCGTGACCTCCTGAAGAACGAGGTGCCGGGGATACATTACTATACCCTCGGCAGATCGGATAACATTGCACGGATTGTCAAAGCCTCATTCTAAA
>CAYPKP010000008.1:25999-35428 GCA_964411345.1 uncultured Rikenella sp.
TTATTGCTGTCACCCTGTTGAGCTCTTCCCACTTGAAGAGGGCGACCTTCATTGTTTTATCGGGCTTCTCGTTGAATGATCTGAATGTCTTCTCCACGGTGACGGGCTTGCGACCCATATGGCCGTAGGCAGCCGTCTCAAGATAAATGGGTTTGCGTAGGCCGTACTCCTTCTCTATCATCGCCGGGCGCAGGTCGAACATCCCTGCAATGATCTTTGCAATCTCACCGTCGCTCTGCTTCACCTTCGAGGTGCCGAAGGTGTTTACATAGATGCCTACCGGCTGTGCCACTCCGATGGCGTATGATACCTGCACGAGCATCTCGCGCGCGACGCCGGCGGCAACCATGTTCTTGGCTATGTGGCGTGCGGCGTATGCTGCCGAGCGGTCTACCTTCGAGGGGTCCTTGCCCGAGAAGGCTCCGCCGCCGTGAGCACCGCGGCCTCCATAGGTGTCAACGATGATCTTGCGTCCCGTAAGGCCGCTGTCGCCATGAGGCCCGCCGATGACGAACTTGCCGGTCGGGTTGACATGGTATATTATGTTCCCGTCGAACAGCTTCCGGACATCCTTGCCGAACTGGGCCTTAACTCTCGGGACGAGTATATTGATGACATCTTTTTTGATTGTCTCCAGCATCTTCTTCTCGTCACTGTCGAAGTCGTCATGCTGCGTTGAGACCACAATGGTATGAACTCTCTCCGGTGTGCCGTCATCATTGTATTCAATGGTGACCTGCGACTTGGAGTCAGGCCTGAGGTATTTCATCTGTCTGCCCCCGCGGCGTATTTCTGCCAGCTGGTAGACAAGCTCATGGGCTATATCAAGTGAAAGAGGGAGGTAGTTGTCGGTCTCGTCGATGGCGTAGCCGAACATCATTCCCTGGTCGCCGGCGCCCTGGTCCTCCTTCTTCTGGCGGACGACACCCTGGTTGATGTCTGGCGACTGTTCATGGATGGCAGAGAAGACGCCGCAGGAGTTGCCGTCGAACATGTACTCTGCCTTTGTGTATCCTATTTTGTTGATGACCTCCCGTATTATTGTCTGCACGTCGATGTAGGTTTTGGTCCTGACCTCACCGGCCACCACCACCTGGCCTGTGGTGACGAGGGTTTCGCATGCGACCTTTGAGTCGGGGTCCCATGCAATGAAGTTGTCAAGCAGTGCGTCGGAGATCTGGTCGGCGACCTTGTCGGGGTGGCCTTCGGAAACGGATTCGGAAGTAAATAGATAGCTCATATGTTAATTTTTTACGTTTAACAATGGCAGGGACGGATTGTTGGCAAGGCAGCGGTTGGATACCGTTTTAGCATTTTTTTCCGTGGTTGCAATCAGCGCAAATCTGTCCACCTGTCGTATAACGGGACAAATATAACTGTTTTCATGTAATATTTCAAAATTGCCGGGTCATAAGCAAGCTGAGACTATAGCTGGCGAGACCCGCCTGTTGGGGGTTACCCATGTTTTGTGTAGCCTCACACTCTGTTTATGACGCTGTTGGCTGCTCAATCCCCGGATAAAGCTCAACGGACAGAATCCGGCATTTTAAATTCATCTTCAGAGAGTGGGCGGGATGGCGGAGGCATGACATCTCCTCCTTCGGCAAGGTCATAGTAGTCATAAGCAACGGTCCCGGAACAGGATTCCTGAACAAAAGAGCATTCCTTATGGGAAGAGATCCGGACGGGATTGCTCAAAGTTTCGCCTCCATCTATGTCTGTTTTCTGCCATAATTCATAGATGTAACAGTCAATACCTTCGGAAACTGCCATCCGGGGCGAGAGCGATGCGGCAGAATCAATATAGTGCAGCACACTGCTGTCGGGCTGACAGACATATGCTGCAAGGAATTCACCATGCAAGCTCTCAACCAGAATGGTACCCGTGAAGCGAGATTGCCCGCCCTTGTCAGAGGGGACAGACAGGTCATCACGAATGAAATAGACAATTTCTCCCTGCATGGATCCGTCTGTGCCCTTATTTATCATAAGGAAGGAAATTGACTCTAAAGTGAAGGTGTAGGGGCTCATGGAGCTACTGATGAAGTAATGCTCTTCATAATTCAGGGGTGTTACAGCAGCGCGACCGCGGTACCATTTTTGAATAGTCGCTTTCTCCCATTGAGGCCTTCTGAGAGGGATCATCGGGTGACCTTTGGCATCGCTATTGCTCATTTGCTCCTCATAAAAAGTACGATATCCGGTAATGGCACCAGGAATATAACCGGCCTGAATACCGGCTTTATGACCTGAGGTCAGAACTGTCATAAATGCCAGGGCAGGGATCAGTGACAGGATGATGATAAGATGTGCCTTATTGTGAAGAAATGACACTAATTTCATGATTACAAAAATATTCAAATTCCTGCATTCCCGATTTTCGCGCATTCACTTGGCTACTCAATTGTTTGTGCCGTTCTTCACATTAAAACACCAGGTCTCCGGTGGTTAGCCCTCGGGAACATATGCTGACAGGATGGCTTTGGCTTTTCATGCCCCGGCTTGATTCTACAAACATTCGTTTCAATGGCTTTTCGGAATAATTATGCGGAATGTGTTATGCAAAATGTATAATACATTATGTATAAAAAACGTTTATATTTGTAGCTAAATAAGCTTAGTTATGGTTATAAAAAATCCTTTTCCGGTAGTCGGATATCACGGACCATCAATGTTTTGTGACAGAGAGAAAGAAACTGACAAGCTTTCTGGAAACCTTCAGAGCGGGCTTAATACAACGCTTATTTCTCTTCGAAGAATGGGGAAAACAGCGATGATATATCACGTATTTAACCAAATATTAAAGGAAAAACAGTCGATTTGTCTGTATGTGGACCTCTATCCTACCAGAAGCATCAAGGATCTTACCAGACAACTGGCAACAGCTTCGATTAATATGCTTCCCGGGAAAAAATGGACGGGGAAGCGGTTTCTTGCATTCCTGAAGAGCTTAAGGCCGGTGATAACCTATGATCCCCTGACCGGAGCCCCAGGGGTCAGGTTTGAATACTCCGAGCAGTCAGATTATGAGATTACAATCGCCGCTCTTCTTAATTTCCTGAATGATCAGGGAACCGATGTTTATATTGCCTTTGATGAATTTCAGGTTATTGCCTCTTATGAGGAGGGTAATTCTGAGGCAATGCTCAGGACGATGATCCAACCGCTGAATAATGTTCATTTCCTGTTCAGTGGCAGCAACAGGCATATGATGACTGAGATCTTCAACAGTTCCAAGAGGCCATTCTTCGCAAGCACAAGGATAATAAGCCTGCCGCCTATATCAGCGGAAAGTTACAGCCGGTTCATTGCGGAGAAGTTTCTGGAAAATAAAAGAAAGATATCACCGGAAGCAATCGGTTTTATCCTTGAGTGGACCCGCAGGCATACCTATTATACACAATCTGTTTGTAACTCGCTGTTCAGCTCCGGCGGCAAAGAGATCGATATTCACTCTGTAAAAAAAACCTGCGGAGAAATACTTGATGAACAGGAAAAAACCTTCCTTCAGTACAGGAATCTGCTTACGGGCAACCAATGGCAGCTTCTTATGGCTGTTGCAAAGGAGGGAAAGGTATACAAACCACATTCAGGAGAGTTCGTCAGCATGCATTCCCTTGGGACACCTGCCTCAATCACAAGAGCACTTGATGCGCTATTGACCAAGGAGATGATTTATGAGGAGATTGACAGCAGCGGGAAGTATTATTCCGTTTACGATCTCTTCCTGTCAAGGTGGCTGGAAAGACAGTAGGGATTGTCGATTGTCGAAATGCGATTTTGCGAGATTATACTTGCGGCATCCCTCGTTGGCACCTGGTCTCTGGATGTCTAACAGGATCTTCTCCTTCTCTTGAAGAGTTCTCTTGTTATGCTCCTTTTTCATTAACGTAAAAGTACTTTTTCAATTAGTACTTTTAGTCCAACTTCTTAGGGGTGCAAGACAGATCGGCTGATGGCTGAAGAGTGTTGACTGCTGACTATTTTCCGGTGAGGTGGCGGAAGGTCTCCTCCAGGCGGGTGCCGGCGAGGGAGGCGATTTCGCCGATAGGGCCGTCGGCCACGATGCGGCCGTGGTCCAGTATTATCACGCGGCTGCAGATGGCCTCCACCTCCTGCATGATGTGTGTTGAGAGAAGTACGGTCTTCTCCCTGCCGGCCTCGGAGATGAGATTGCGGATCTCCACTATCTGGTTGGGATCGAGGCCGGTGGTGGCCTCGTCGAGAATCAGCACCTGCGGGTCGTGTATCAGCGCCTGCGCCAGTCCCACCCGTTGCCGGTAGCCCTTGGAGAGGGCCCCGATCTTCTTACCCTGCTCCGGGGTCAGTCCCGTGCGATCAATTACCGAGTCGACGGCACTCCTCGCCCTGCCGCCGAGCCGGTAAATGTCCGCAACATACCCGAGGTACTCCCTCACATACATGTCAGGGTAGAGAGGATTGTTCTCGGGCAGGTAGCCGATGAGCTTCTTCATGTCCGTGGCCTCCGGTCCTGCCGGCAAACCGCATACTGTCACACTTCCCGCATCGGCACGAAAGAAACCGGTGATGATCTTCATCATGGTCGACTTGCCGGCGCCGTTGGGGCCGATAAAACCGACTATCTCACCGGCGGGGATGGCAAAGGAGACGTCATCAAGGGCTTTTTGCTGCCCGTAGTTCTTCGTTACGTTGCTGACAACAATGGACATCAGGGATTTGCGATTTGCGAATTGCGATTGTCGAATTGCGATTTTCAAATGGCAGGGCTGATAAGGCAATTGATCCCTAAACCGAAAATCTCCAATCGCAAATTCTGTTAACCATACATGAACTGCCCTATATTGGCATATGCCGATGTCGGGTTGACGCAGCACACCGGAATCTTGGAGCTGTTGGCAATGATATACTGCTCTTTTGCACCTATTATATAATCGGCAAAGGTTATATCCTTGGTGGTCATAATAAGGATCAGGTCAGCCTTCATCTCATTGGCTGTCTCAAGGGTGCTTTCGGCCAGCCTGTCAGAGGGCACCTCCTTTATCTCATATTCTATGTTATTCTGTATCAGCATTCTTACTGTATAGTTGAGATTCAGGTTGGCCTTTTTGGCCAGCGACTCATCCTTGCGGGTGGCTTTCAGTATATGGATCTTGGAGCTAAAGTATTTTCCCATGAAGATAGCCATGGAGAGCTTCTCCTTCTCCTCCGCCCTCCAGTCGATGGGACAGACGATATTGTGATAAGGCTCCTGGTCTTCAGGCGGGGTCTGGACAACTATATAGGGTACCTTTGACTTGGCTATCACCTTCAGTGCCCAGCTGCCGGTTATCTTCTGCATGCCGCTCATGCCGTGGGTGCCCATCACCACCAGCGATGCTCCGCGGTCATTGACAAATTCAGGGATCTGCTTGAAGATCGTACCACGCTGAACGTGCGTTTTCACCTTGACCCCGAATTGACGCTCTACCTCGTTGCCCTTTATGTTCATGGCAGCCTGCTTGGCCTTGACACCCCCCTCGGTGGTTATCTTCTCCACAATGTGCAAAAGGCAGATATCATTGTGTGTCATACGTGATATCTTGATGGCATGCTGCAATGCATAATCCGTCACCGGAGTGAAATCCCATGGCACTACAATTATCTTGCTGTCGACTTCCATAATGTTCGCGTTTACCGTTATTAAAAGTAAAATTACCTCTTTTACATGATTAATCAAATAGCAGTATATCCATAGAAAAACGGACGCGGATGGCGAAAAATTGCTTTTGTGCACAAAAACAGTGCCATTTGTCAGCTCTTCATTCTGCCGGGACCAACAAAATGCTATTTTTGTGAGTGTATAGGATTATTGTATTCATGAAGAGGAAAAGAGTTAAGGAGTTGCTTGCCGGTCATGCTACCGGTGAGAAGGTGCTTGTCAAGGGTTGGGTCAGGACCAAGCGCGAGATCAAGAATGTGGCTTTTGTGGCACTGAATGACGGTTCAACCATCAACAACATACAGATTGTCATTGATATAAATGCTTTCCCTGCCGAGTTGCTCAGGGATATCACCACCGGGGCAAGCCTGGCTGTCACCGGCACCCTCGTCTCATCACAGGGCAAGGGTCAGAGCGTGGAGATCACCGCATCGGAGGTGACCCTCTACGGCAGGTGTGATCCGGAGACATACCCGCTTCAGAAGAAGGGCCATTCGATGGAGTTCCTGCGCGAGATAGCGCATCTGCGATTTCGCACCAACACCTTCGGGGCGGTTATGCGGATACGGCACGCCATGTCTTTTGCCGTTCACAAATACTTCAACGACAGGGGCTTTTACTACCTGCACACTCCGATCATCACCGGCAGTGACGCCGAAGGCGCCGGTGAGATGTTCCACGTCACCACCCTCGACCTGGAGAACATACCCCGCACCAAGGATGGCAAGGTGGATTTTGAGAGGGACTTTTTCGGCAAGCCCACCAACCTGACCGTCTCCGGCCAGCTTGAGGGCGAGCTGGGGGCCCTGGCCCTGGGGGAGATTTATACCTTCGGTCCCACCTTCCGTGCCGAGAACTCCAACACTCCGCGACACCTCGCCGAGTTCTGGATGATAGAGCCGGAGATGGCCTTCTGGGATATCACGGACAACATGGACCTGGGGGAGGATTTCACCAAATACCTTATAAGGTATGCACTTGAAAACTGCAGGGAGGATCTCGAATTCCTCAACAAAATGATAGACAACGCCCTGATAGAGAGGCTGGAGTTCGTGCTGGCCAACAGCTACATGAGACTGACCTACACAGAGGCGGTGGAGATACTGGAGAAGGCCGGACGCAAATGGGAGTACCCTGTAGGCTGGGGTCGTGACCTGCAGGCTGAACATGAGCGTTACCTTGTTGAGACTCACTTCAAAAGGCCGGTGATACTCACTGACTACCCAAAGAGTATCAAGGCGTTTTATATGAAACAGAATGATGACGGCAAGACGGTAAGGGCCATGGATGTGCTTTTCCCCGGCATCGGCGAGATCATCGGCGGGTCCCAGCGTGAGGAGGAGCAGGACAAGCTTACCGCGAGGATTGAGGAGCTCGGACTGCCGCTGAAGGATCTCTGGTGGTATCTTGACACCAGGAAGTTCGGCACGGCACCGCACTCAGGATTCGGCCTGGGCTTCGAGCGGCTGATACTCTTCATGACCGGCATGTCGAACATCCGCGATGTGATACCTTTCCCGCGTACTCCCCGTAACGCCGAGTTCTAAAGTTTTTGAGTGAAGTGGCGATGCTCGACCAGAAATTACAACAGAAGCTGCTCCAGAAGCTTTCCCCGCAGCAGATACAGATGATCAAGCTGCTGGAGGTGCCTGCCATGCAGCTGGAGCAGCGTATAAAGAAGGAGCTGGAGGAGAATCCCGCACTGGAGGAGGGCCCTGATGATGAGGATGTCAGGGCTGATCAGGAGGAGGATATCGACGATGAGCTGGAGCAGAGGGAGCAGGATGAGTTTGGCCTCGACGATTACCTCAATGATGAGGATATACCCGATTACCGGCTGCAGATAAACAATGCCTCGAAGGATGATGACCGCCGCGATCAGATACCCTATGCGTCGGGCTCAACCTTCCACGAGAGTCTTATATCGCAGTTCAACCTCAGGACTGACACTGAGAGGGAAGAGATACTCGGGGAATACATCATAGGAAACATTGATGACGACGGCTACCTGCGCCGTGAGGTTGAGAACATGGTTGATGACCTCGCCTTCCTGCAGAATGTCACCACCGATGAGGAGGAGCTCAATGCCATCCTGAAGATAATACAGGATCTGGAGCCTGCAGGCGTCGGCGCCCGTGACCTGAGGGAGTGTCTGCTGCTGCAGATAGAGCGTAAGGAACAGGCGTTGCCGGCCGTGGCTCTCACCCGTACTGTGCTCACTGATTACTTCGAGGAGTTCTCCAGGAGGCACTATGAAAAGATAATGGCGAAGCTGATGATCAGCGAGGAGGAGATGAAGAGTGTCATTGACGAGGTGCTGAAGCTCAATCCCAAGCCCGGCGGAGTTGTCGGCGACGCCTTCAGCAGGTCAGCGCAGCAGATCATTCCTGATTTCATTCTTGACCAGACTGATGAGGGGCTGGAGCTGAGCCTGAACAACCGCAACATCCCGGAGCTGAGGATCAGCAGGGGATACAGTGAGATGCTCGAATCCTACTCGCGCGACAAGGCATCGGGCAAGCAGAACCGTGATGCCATCATGTTTGTCAAGCAGAAGCTGGATGCAGCGAAGTGGTTCATCGATGCCATGAGGCAGAGGCAGAACACTCTGCTGCTAACCATGAATGCCATCCTGCAGTACCAGAAGGAGTATTTTGAGGAGGGCGACGACACCCGGCTGAGGCCCATGATACTTAAGGATGTGGCGGAGATGACAGGGCTCGACATCTCCACCATATCACGTGTGGCCAACAGCAAATACATACAGACCCACTTCGGCATCTATCCGCTGAAGTTCTTCTTCTCCGAGGGGATGCAGACCGACGCCGGCGACGAGGTCTCTACCCGTGAGATAAAGCGCATCCTCCAGGAGTGCCTCAGCAATGAGGACAAACGGCGTCCGCTTACCGACGAGAAGCTGACGAAGATACTGCAGGACAAGGGTTATCAGATCGCCAGGCGTACCGTCGCCAAATACCGTGAGCAGCTGAACATACCTGTCGCCAGGATGAGAAAGGAGATAACAGGATGAGGAGGCTGACAAAATGAATAACGGGAAAAAGCCACGGCTGACGCTGGCGGCAGAAATACTGTCGGTGGCTTTTCATCCCATTTTCATGCCGCTGTACGGACTGCTGATAATCTACAGCTCCCCGACGCTGCTCTCGTACATCCCGCCGGGACTGAAGCGTATGATCTTCATTCTGGCAGTAACAAACAACGTGATGCTGCCGCTGGCACTGGCTGCCGTGCTCTGGACCAGGGGAGCTATCAGGACATTCAATGCCCGTGACCGCAATGAGAGAGTGCTGCTACTCACCTTCGCACTGCTGATGTACACCCTGTCGGCCGGGCTGCTGATGAAGATGCAGGTGCCCCTGCTATTCAGGGCCTATTTTATCTCCCTTGCCGTTGTAACCCTCATTACACTGATCATCACTTCGTTTTATATGATATCGCTGCATGCAGCCGGCATAGGCGGGCTTATAGCACTGATAGTATTCATGATACTTCTCTATGACATAACCACAGTGTGGCAGCTGGTTACGGTGACCGTTGCCGGGGGTGCCGTGATGTCATCAAGGCTCTGGCTAAACGGCCACACCCCCACCGAGGTGTGGACCGGCTTCTTCACCGGGGCGGCAACAATGGCGCTCTCACTCCTTTTTCTTCTGAGGTAACATATCCAGCGCCCTCTCCAGCAGAGGGGCAGCGTCGGGCAACTCCGCTTTGTAATTCGTTGTGCTGTT
>CAYPKP010000008.1:35528-54052 GCA_964411345.1 uncultured Rikenella sp.
ATAATGCAGGCCCGATTTCTCCCTGGCTGACGGTCACAAAACCCAGGCGTCCGTGGAGATATCTGCCCAGGTACTCCTGCTCCGTCTGCCCGGGAGTGGGAATGAGGATCGCGCCCCTGCCCAGTGACGCCAGCTCCATGATTGCCGTGTACCCTGCCCTGGCTATAATCCTTTCGGCTTCAATCAGATATCTTTTCATCGTAGCGGTGTCAGGACTGGTAATAACGGTTATCTTCCGGTTTCCTGTTGGTTTGTCATGCAGGGGGGCAGCACTCAGTATGACCAGCGGCATCTCCGTGACTGCGGCAGTCACCTTGTGAAGAAGCATAGTCCTCTGCGGTTCGGGACCCGACAGGATAAGGCAGCAGAACGGCCGGCGGGGAAGTTCCCGGCCGGCAGCGGTGGCGGGTGTGGCATCGAATCTCGACAGCGGGCCGCAATAGCATGTATTGTCCGGCAGCGGCAGGTCATGCGAGAGCCTGCCTGAGAGGTTTACAGAGCCCGGGTAATCCGGTACCAGGCAGAGATCGAACCTCCGGATGATCATACTGTGGATCCATACCCCCAGTGGCTCCATCAGCCTCAGCCACCCAGGGAAGGCGATGCGGAGCTGGTGGGTGACATAGACAGAAGGTATGTTCCGGTGGCGGAATCCGAACCTGCTGTCGGAGATGATCAGGTCAGGCTGCAGGCGTGAGGCCAGTCGCCTGAGATGGTAATATTCGCTGACAGACGACACCGTGATGCTGGGCAGCTGCAGGAATATGCACAGGTATTGCGGCAGGTGGCGCGAGTATCGTATACGTACGCCTCTGATCTCCGTGATGCTGATTCCGGGGAGCTCGCCGCGGACCATCGGAATGAGGCTTTTGTCGACTCCGAAGTGCACCTCATGGCCTCTCCTCTTCAGCTCGGCGGCCAGGGGGATCATCCTGCCGGCATGCCCGAAGCCCCAGTTCAAGGGGCTGATGAGTATTCTTCTGCCGCCCATGCCTTTCATCCGGAGACTGACGCCGGTATGCCGAGTGCCTCCACTCTCTCCGCGATGGCATGAAGTTCAGCGGCAGGCACTTTTCGGAGCTCATTGCCGTCAGGGGTATCGCGGTCGATGGTATATATCATCACCGACTGCGGCTTCAGCCGGGCAATGACCTCCAGCCATGCGGAGATCTCCCCGGGGGTGGCATTGTCTATTGTCTCGCCGTCGCAACGGCCTCTCACGAAGAGGGTCTGTATGATGAACTGACCGTTGAAGTCGCCGAGGTAAGACTCATAGCGTGCCAGGTCAAAGGGACGGCGGGGCCGGTTCATTCTCCGGACCGTTTCGGGAAAGACAGAGTCGAGCTTCAGGATATTCATATCGACTCGTTTCAGGGCCTCACGAACGCTTTTCCTGTGTATCATTGATCCGTTGGAGAGCACGGAGACCTTTGCCTCAGGGAAAAACTCACTGCGGAGGGCGACGGAGTCATCTATGATGGCTGCAAAATCAGGGTGCAGCGTAGGCTCGCCGTTGCCGGCGTATGTTATTACATCAGGTGCTGTTCCCTTTTCCCTCATCTCCGACAGTTTCTGGCGCAGGGCCTCGCGCACGGCTGTGCGTGAGGGCAGGGCCTCACTGTTGCCGTCGCCGGCGTGTGTCCACCCGCATTCACAGTAGATGCAGTTGTATGAGCACACCTTGCGGGTCAGAGGAAGCAGGTTGATACCCAGAGAGACGCCAAGGCGGCGACTGCGCACCGGTCCGAATACTATGCTGTCAAAGAGGAATGTCGGCATGGGAGATGTAAGTTCAGGCTTCAAATTTACAATAATCTGCTTAGCTTGTTCCGGGCACCAGGTGCGTGAGGTGCTGGGCATGTCAGCAACAGCCTTACTGCCATGGCTTAGTATGGCAGCCTGAAGTGTGGCGATTCCGGATTACAGTAATCTCCGGACCCCGGTTTCCGGCAGCAGCCGCAGCCGATGCAGGTCGACCGGCTCCAGCAGCAGCACTCCCGGCCTCTTGCCGGGCTCCAGTGACCCGAGGGTCTCCTCCATCCCCAACGCTGCTGCGCCGTTGAGGGTGCCCCAACGGATTATCTCTCCGAGCGGCAGTTCGGGGGCGGCATCTTGCAGCAGCCTCAGTTCGGTGAGAATGCTGAGGCTGTTGTTGGAGGCAAGGCTGTCAGTCCCTGTTACGATCCGGCCGGTGACCTCCCTGAGCAGACGCACCGGCGGAAGAGTGCCGGTTATCTGCAGGTTTGAGGAGGGGCAGAGGCAGAACCAGGTGTTGCCTGCTGCTGCCAGCAGCTCCGCCTCAGCCCGGTTGATGGCCGTATTATGTACCAGCATCAGCCGCCGGCATCGGGCTGCAAGCTCAAGAGCGCGGTTGGCATGGTCGTCTGTCATGGTGCGCTCCTCATCCGACTCCAGGAAGTGGAGCGAGAGGATTGATTCGGGAGCAATGTGGGACAGGATAAGTGAGAACAGCTCTTCTGATGAGGAGTAGAGGGAGTGCGGCGTGATATGATGTTTCAGTCCTGCAGACTCCGCGGCGGCGGAGACGGAGAGGGCTTCGCTGATCCTCGCCGCGGCGATGAGAGGGTCTGATCCGAACACCTCAATGAAGGTGATCCACTCCATGGAGCTTCTGCCCTTGATTTCAAATGAGGCGGTGCCGTTGCTGATGTCTCCGCAGGCCACCGTTCCTTCCGACAGCATCATCCGTTCGGCCTTCTCCGCCGCCGCGGCTGTTTCCCGGGGCTCTGCGGTGCGTTGCCCGCGCACGGCGGCAATGAACTGCTGCAGGCCGCCGCCGCCGGGGATCTGTCCTCCGAGGTGAGACAGCTCAAGATGATTGTGGCAGTTGACCAGTCCCGGAATAATGATGCCGTTATAGAACTCTGTGCCGGCGCTCTCTTTCAGGTCGCCTCCGGTATCTTCAACGGAGAGTACGGTGCCGTTATCATCGGCGGTGATCACTCCCCGCTTCAGGGGTTCTCCGGCTGAGGTAAAGAGATAGTGTGCCGAGATCTTCCTCATGATTACTCAGGAGCGACGAACTCATTAACCCTCAGGCTGATGTTGGCTATGCGCGCGTGTTTTTCCCAGGTGCCCGGCTGGTTGTCATGATTGAGGAGCCATCCCCGTACCCGCACTCCCGTGACGGAGTCGAGGGCCTTGCGTGTCACGACATTTACGAACTCGCCTGACTTCATAAGCCTCACCTCGCGCCAGTAGTCGCGCCTCTCACTGCCGGTGCTGTCGGTATAGCTGAAGAAGACCGTCACCCTGGGGTTCAGGCTCCTGTCATCCTCAAAGAGCTTGATATCTGCACTTAGCACGTATTCGCCGGGGGTCTCTGCCGGAATGTCAAACCAGACCGGATCGCGGGTGAAGCTTTCAGGGAAGAGATAGCTGGCGTTGCCGGGCCAGAGGTTTCTGGAGGCGGAGGGTTCCGCCGGGGACTCCACGGTCATCACGTCAGTCTCCAGTCTCAGGAGGTTTGCGGTAACCCTGTCATAGAGCCTTGAGAGTCGCTTCGGCTTTTCAGTGAAATAGTACCTGAGCGTTGCGTCAAACTGCTCCAGGGTGTGACCGTGGCTTTTGATGACGTCTATATAATTAAGGATGGAGTCTCGCTGTGCCCAAGTCTCTCTCATAATGCTTATATCGAGCATGCCGGCGGTGAGATAGGTGTCTGTGAGTATCTCCACCAGATCGTTCTCCGAAATAAGCATCCTTGCCGGCGGCTTGTTACCGTCGCCCCTGCCGCATGCTGTCAGCATCAGGATGGCGGCAGCAACCGCGATTATATTCCGTGGGCTCATCTGTTTTACTTGTTTGTCTCTCTGAGGTATCTGCGCGAAAGGTAGTGTACCGGGTACCAGGCAGCGGCGTACCCTATTGCCAGCACTGTGGCTGCCACGGTGAAGAAGTCAGCCAGCTGCATTCTCACAGGGTAGGCATCAATAAGGAGTGAGTCTCCGGCAAGCTTGACTATCCCGAAGTGTTGCTGGGCTGCACAGAGTATGAATCCGGCCAGCAGGCCGATGACCGTCCCGATGAGGGATATCATCCATCCCTCGTAGATGAAGATGCGCTTTATAAGCCGGTTGTCGGCCCCCAGGCTCTTCAGTATGCTTATGTCCCTCTCCTTCTCGATGATCAGCATTGTCAGCGACCCTATGATATTGAATGATGCAATGATAAGTATGAAGGTGAGGATGACGAAGATAGCCAGCCGCTCGGCCTTCATCACTTTGTAGAACATCTCCTGCTGTTCATACCTGTTCTGTACCAGGAAATCATCACCCATGAGTTCCCTAATAGCCTCCTGTGTCTTCTTCTCATCGGCCCCGGGCTTCATCCTGACCTCGATGGAGCTCACTTCGTCAGTATAATCCAGCAGTTCGCGGGCGAAGTCGATCGGCAGGAAGAGGTACTTTGAATCAAACTCCTGTTCCACGGCAAATATGCCTGAGAGGAAGATGTATCTTCTGGCAAACTCATTTTCAGGGCTGGCGCTCAGACGTGCTTTCCGGTCAGGGATGTATATGGCCAGCGGCGAGACGAAGTTAAGTCTCATTCCCAGGTAGTTGGCTACTCCCAGTCCGGCCACGGCGTAGGGTCTTCCGTTTTCGGCCCTGAGGATAAACTCGCCGTCCCACATTGCAGTGTCGAGGTCAGTGACCTCGGTGTAGTTGAGTGAGACTCCCTTGATGGTGGCTATATACTGCTGTTCGTCATAGCGGAGCAGGGCATTCTCCTCCACTGTCTCCGCGAAGACCTCCACGCCGTCAACGGAGGCCAGTTTTTTCAGCATAAGTGTATCAGGGGTGAAAACCTTGCCGCGCACCGGGGTGATGCGTATCTCCGGGTCAGAGGTGCTGAAGATGCTCTTCACCATCTCTTCCAGTCCGTTGAATACCGAGAGTATGGTTATGAGAGCCATGGTTCCCACAGCCACGCCGGCGACTGATATGGCGGAGATCACGTTGATGGCGTTCCGCGATTTCTTCGCGAAGAGATATCTTTTTGATATGTATAGCGAAAGCTTCATCGGCTTTTCCGTGCGACAACCAGCAGTCCCGTGCCCTCCTTATGTCTCATGAACAGGTCAGCGGTGTTGAGCAGCAGCACAAACGGCATCACGGCAAGATAATAGAAAGGGAGGAGAATATAGAGGAGTTTTGATGCCGAGAGCATCGTTACCGGGTATTTCATCGAGAGTCGCCAGGCTATGCTTCCCGGCGTGCCATAGGTATATTCCACGGAAACGCTGTCAAAGCCTGCGCCGGTGAGTTTTTCCGTTATCTCTTCACGTCCGTATCCGTCGCGCACATGTTCCCCGATGAATGATCTGTCTTCTGCCGAGTGAACGTCAGAGCCGCCCCTGTCGGAGGGTGTGGAGATGACAAGGTAACCTCCGGGATTCATCATTCTGAAGAACGAAGCGAAGACGGTACGGTCCTCTTCGATGTGTTCCATCACATCGACGCAGAGAACAAGGTCACAGCTGCCGCTGCCCTGCCAGGTAACCAGGTCTGCCTCAATGGCCTGCACCCTCTGCGCGACGCCGGCGGCGGCGAAAAACCTGTTGCAGTCGGCTACCTGATCGCTCTTGATGTCGGCGGCGGTGATCTTCCATCCCGGAAATTTCCCTGCCATCCACCAGGAGTACTGGCCGAAGCCCATGCCAGCGTCGAGGACTGATGCCTCTGATGGCAGGCAGGGAGCCAGTCGTTTCAGGGCCTTCCGCACATGCCATGAGCGCAGCAGAAGAACATTGAGAAGGAGGTAAAAGAGCCTTCGCAGCAGCTTATGCCGGTTGAACAGCCGTCCCAGGGGCTCCTTAACAGGGTCGTAGTCCATCACTCCTATTCCTTCAGAAGGTTGGTAATGTTGTCGATGTAGTCGTTGCTGTCATCAAGGAAGAATGCTATCTCCGGTACGATGCGCAGCTGGTTGCGAACCTTGCGCCCAAGCTCGTACCTGATCTTCGGCACACCGGCATGCAGCACTGCCATGGTCTCCTCAGCCCTGTCGGAGGGGAAGATGCTGACCCAGGCTTTTGCCAGGGCGAGGTCAGGACTGACGCGCACGGTGGTTACGGAGATCATCTTTCCGGGAGCCAGCTCGGCGGCATGATGCAGGATGATCTCCGCCAGCTCCTTCTGTATCAGTCTTGCAACCTTCTTCTGCCTTGTTGATTCCATTTCAGTTGATTTACCCGGCAAAAATACAAAAATAGTTGCAGCGGCGGGGAAAAGAGGATATGATCGCTCCCGGCCGACGAAGGCAGCCGGCAGAAACCGGGGCGGTGCTCCCGGATGCGGTGGGTGGGATGCCGGGACCAATGCTGCCGTGGACAGCGGGGCGGAGGGTAGCAGAATGAGATTGCTTCGGGCCTCCCCTGTGACAGGCACATCACCTGGCGGCGGCCTCTTTGTAGCCTGAGCGGGGAGCAAATTCGTTATTTATCCCTATTTTTGTGACGCAAAAAACGAATTATTGATGGATAGGGTAGTTAGCGGCATCAGGTCGACGGGTAACCTGCACCTGGGAAACTATTTCGGGGCACTGAAGAATTTTCTCAGGATGCAGGATGAGAACAACTGTTATTTCTTTGTGGCAGATTATCATTCGCTCACCACGCACCCTCATCCTGACGATATCCATGGTAACATACGGCAGGTGCTGGCCGAGTACCTTGCTGCCGGCATCGATCCGGAGAAGGCTACAATCTATGTACAGAGCGATGTGCCGGAGGTGGCCGAGCTCTATCTTCTGCTGAACATGAATGCCTATGTGGGTGAGCTGGAGCGCACCACCTCCTTCAAGGAAAAGATACGGCAGCATCCTGACAACATCAACGCCGGGCTGCTGACCTATCCCGTGCTTATGGCTGCCGACATCATCATTCACAGGGCGCACAAGGTGCCGGTGGGCAAGGACCAGGAGCAGCATCTGGAGATGACACGCCGTTTTGCCCGGAGGTTCAACACCATGTACGGTGTGGACTATTTTCCAGAGCCCGATGCCTACAATTTCGGGAAGCAGCTGATCAAGATACCGGGACTGGACGGTACGGGAAAGATGGGCAAGAGCGAAGGCAACGGAATCTTCCTTGCTGACACACCTGCCGAAATACGCAAGAAGGTTATGCGGGCCGTGACTGATACCGGGCCGGAGAAACCGGGGTCGAAACCTTCAGAGCCGGTCAGGAACCTCTTCACCATCATGGAGGTGGTCTCCGATCCTTCAACGGTGGACTATTTCCGTGAGAAGCATGCCTCGTGCGAGATAAGATACGGTGACATGAAGAAGCAACTGGCCGAGGATGTGATCAGGGTCACCGAACCCATCAGGACGCGTATCAACGAAATACTCAATGACCCGGACTATCTCAGGAGGGTGGTGGCCGAGGGAGCAGAAAAGGCCAGGACCAGCGCACGCGCCACCGTCAGTGAGGTGAGGGAGATAATAGGCTACAGGCCATTCTGACAATCAACAGGACAAAGCCCGGGTAGCCTGCTGAAGGCTCCAATGACGGTCATCGCAGGCATGGTCCGATCATGGCTGTCAGATATTCCCACTGCCTCATCTAACGTTTGATCAATCACTTCCGGTTCTTGCCGGTGCTGCCGGCTGTCAGGCGTTTACCACCGGGGCCCTCTCAAAGGGAGCATTCCTGTCAAAGAGATAACGGTAGGTGATGTGGGTCTTTATTATCGTGGCCCCGATCTGGTCGGCGAGATGCATCATGGAAGGATTGAAGTCGCCGATCCAGTTGAGCTCCAGTTCTTTATAAGGGAACTCTTTAGACATTGCCAGCCTGGCAAAGGACATTATGAGAGCTCCCTCCACACCCTTGCGCTGATGTTCGGGGACGATGCCGAATATCAGCCCGAAGGCTTTGTCGAGTTCCTTTCGGATATGCCTGTACCACAGGAATTTGAGCTTGCCGATATGGTTAAGCTTGCCGTTGAGATGCCTGACTATCTGGTTTATCTCGGGAAGCATCAGGAAGAAGCATACCGGCTCGTCCCTGTAGAAACCGAACCAGAGCAGCTTTTCATCGAGCACCGGTCTTATGCTTTTAAGCAACAGCCTGGCATGGCCTTCACTGATGGTCTTGACACCCGGAAAGCGGGCCCATCCCTTGTTGTGGACGATCATGAAGTTACGGGCTATATCACGCATCTCGCCACGGGTCATATACCTGAAGGAGTAGTCGGGATTGCTGAAGATCCTTTCGGCCTTCTCCCTTATGACGTTGCTCAGACGGCTGTCGTCAACAGGTATGTGATAGGTATATTGCTCGAAGTAGTTTCTGAAGCCGTATGATTCAAAGAGCTCCCGGTAATAGGGAGGGTTATAGGGCATGCAGTAGTTTGGCGGCAGAAAGCCGTCGACCAGCAGCCCCCACCAGCGGTCGCGTTCACCAAAGTTCTCCGGTCCCTCCATGACGGTCATGCCGTTCCCTGCCAGCCAGTCGCGGCAGGCATCGAACAGCCTGTGGGCAGCGTCTCTGTCGTTGATGCACTCAAAAAAGCCCATGCCTCCCACCAGGGCCTTATCCTTGTGGCCTATCTTCTTGCTGTAGAAAGCCGCCACCCTTCCTACAGGTTCACCTGAGGCATCCTTCAGCAGCCACCTGATGGCGTCACCGTTCCGGAAGAGTTTGTTTGAAGAGGGGTTGAAGACCTGTTCTATGTCTTTCACCAGCGGCCTGATCCAGCTGCTGTCGCCGCTGTTGATGCGGGCAGGCAGTTCATGGAATTCCCTGATATCCTTTTTGCTTTTTACTTCTGAAAGCTGGAGAGAGTCGACCATTACCCCGTCAGTTTCGAACAGGGCAGAAATTTAGTCAATCATTTCGTAAAAGCCAAGCGCCGGTTTTGCCGGACCTCGGTCTCACATCCGTGCATCAGTTTTCTGATCATGTATTGCAGTCAGAGCCGGGTGTCAGGACCCTGACTCTGTTTCACCATCAGAACTTCACCCTGGCAGAGAAGATGAAGTTTCTTCCTGCGGCGGCGATGCCGGATGAATATGGCCGGTACCTCAGGTCGAGGAGATTTTCCACCCCGGCAGTAAGGTCAACCCTGTTGCTGATGTTGTATGAGCTCTTGAGGTTGAGTGTGAACCATCCCGGTGACCAGGGGTTGCCGTTCTCGTCGGTGGCATAGAGGTAGGCCTTGTCCTTCTCGCTGGGTGCCAGCCTGTCGTATGTCACGCTGCCGTTCCAGGCGGCGTAGAAGTCAGCCTTGAAATGGGATCTCTCCAGTATTACATGGGTTGTGCCGAACATGGGCGGCACATGACGCAGGGGTTCATCCTCGTTATCGCGGCCGCCGGTGAGAGTCAGGGCTGTCTTTATCCTGATGAAGTATGCAGGCTTCAGCTCTGCCTTGATCTGTGTGCCATAGACAATGGCATATCCTGCATTGACCATGGCCTGCACACTGCTCTCCTCGCCCATATATTCAACGGTAGGCTGACCGTTGAAGAGGAAGTCGCGTCTGACCATGGCGTTATCGAGCCATGAGAGGAAGACCGAAGCGTCTGCCCGCAGCATCTTCCCGATCTCCCTGGAGGCGCCGAGGTCTATGTTGTAAAGATATTCCGGCCTGAGGTCAGGATTGGGAACCACCAGCACACCAGGGGCTGATTCGAATACCTTCCCCAGGTCATCGAGGTTCGGAGCCCGGAATCCGGTGGAGAGGTTTGCGGTCAGCTCCGTGCGGCTGTCAGGCCTGTATACAGCCCCTGCAGCACCGGTGAGTGCATTGTTGGCAGTCTCAATGGAGGTAAAGGGCAGATTGTAAAAGGAGTTGTCGGCGATCTCCGAACTGAGCGAGACAAAATTGTACCTGGCG
This sequence comes from uncultured Rikenella sp., assembly GCA_964411345.1. GTDB lineage: Bacteria > Bacteroidota > Bacteroidia > Bacteroidales > VadinHA17 > SR-FBR-E99. The sequence continues at coordinate 45,395 of CAYPKP010000008.1, forward strand.
CCGGTGCTGACGGTGAACCTGCTGCTCAGGTTGAACTTGTAGCCGAGGTAGAGGGAGAAACTGTTGTAGATATTCCGGCCGTTGGGATAACGTGATCCGGCAGGCTCTGTCAGGCCGGTAAGTATATCTTTCACATCTGCGGTACTCTTTATGTTATTCCTGACATATTCAGCACCGTAGTAGAGAAGGTTGCTGTTTTCTTCGTTCAGCTTGTCAAAGTCGATGTTTGCAGACCAGATGCCGACCTTCTCGAACTGTTCGTTCAGGCTTGTGCTGTTTATCCTTCGGTCATGGCGGCTCTCGCGGTAATCCTGTCTTGCCACTGTCAGCTTGGCCTGATCAAACAGCGCCGACTGTTTCTTATAGCTGACCGTTGAGCTGGTCATCATCCATATCTGCGGCCCGTAGTACCAGTCGCCATATCTCAGGGTATTGTCCCTGACCTGTATCAGCCTGTCATAGCGGGGCACATCGGATATGCGGGAATAGTGATTTGCGAGTATCACGTCGAAGTTCTTTCCTGCCTTGAAGCGCAGTTTGTTGGTGGTATTGAGCTGTGAGTAGCCTGAGGCCACCTGCCGGCGCGGTTCGTCGTTCACAATCACGGTATCACCGTTGGCAGTGCGTTCCTGGTACATATTACGCAGGTATTCAGGATGTTTCCGGGAGCCCATCATCAGGTCGCCGAAGTCAGACCACGAAGCCGAGGTGAAGAAGGCCACCCTCCTTCCGCCCACGTTAAGGTCTGCATGGTATGTCTGCTCCCTGGCAGCAGTGGAGTAGCGGGCCATGGCTTCAGCCCTGTGAAAGACGGAGTCGCCGGTGGAGAAGAGTGCCCTCTTGGTGTGGAAGTCCATCACACCCCCCAGGGCATCACTGCCGTACATTGTTGCTCCCGGGCCGAATATCACCTCGGTACGTTCTATCACGTTAGGGTCAAGAGAGATCACGTTCTGGATGTTGCCCTCCCTGTAGATGGCGTTGTTCATCCTCACTCCGTCGATGTTAATGAGCACCCTGTTGGTGGCGAAGCCTCTCAGCATCGGGCTGCCGCCGCCGAGCTGGCTCTTCTGTACGAAGACATCGCCGCTGAGGGTGAGAAGGTCCGCGGTGGTCTGCGGGTTGTGTATCCTGACGGAGGGCAGGGGGATGGTGCTGATGTAGTTCGGCACCTCATCGGATCTCTGTTCCCACCGGTTGGCCGAGACGATGAACTCTTCGACCTCAAAGGTCTTTACCTCAAGACGTATTACCCAGCCGGCCTCTCTGATCTCATCCGGGGTGTAGGAGACCCTTTCATACGAGAAATGCTGGAAGAAGACCGGTTTCCCGGCAGGGAATCCTTTCAGGCTTACCTTACCCGCATGGTTGGTATATCCGAACTGTGACCTTGACTCGTTGTAGACTGCGACATCAGCCACCGGCTTGCCGTCATCAGCGTCAAGCACCGTCACCGTCTGGGCGCCAAGGGTCACAAAGGGCAATAAAAAAAGGAGGAGGAACAGATATTTCTTCATCACTAAAAAATTGAAAAAGCGGTAAATCATGTACAAAAAGTATTCCATAATATGTCACTCAGGTCATGTTACTCAGCATGCCAGGGGCAGTTGCGGGAACAGGCCGTGGGATAACCAGCCGGCACGCTGCTCCGGCTGCCTCTCTGCCATCCGACTCTGTCCCCGGCTGCTCTTCCGCCACCCGGTGCGGGATAACCCCCGGCACGCTGCTCCGGCTGCCTCTCTGCCATCCGGCTCTGTCCCCGGCGTGAGTCTCCGGCTGTCTCTCAGCCACCTGGCTCTTCCTCCGGCTGTCTCTCCGCTACAAGGTCCGGGATAATCCGTGCCACATCGCACCGGCCATATATGCAAAGGCAAAGTAATATTTTATATTTTTGAGTTCAGATAATTACCTGAAAAATAATGCGCAGGAGAACAGCGATAGTACTGGTTGCTTTTTTTGCCGCAGCGCTGGCTGTGGCGGCATACTTAATACGGCGTGACAAGCAGGTGGTGGTTGTTGATCCCTGGGTGGCGGTACCCTCTGATGCCTTCATGGTGTTTGAGACGCCTGACTTCCCTGAGCTGCTAACCATGATCACCGATCCGGCAGGAATGATAACCAGGCTTTCCGGGTTCTCATGGGCGGCTTCACTGCTGGATGCCGCTTCCGCTATTGACAGCATCACCGGCGGTCGTGAGGTTCGTGAGATGCTCAGCAACAAGAGAGTGATCATATCATTTCATGCAGGAGAGAGGGGCACTGTCATGCCCCTGGCGGTGGCAGGAACGGGCACGGCTGTCACTCCGCGACGTCTCAGCAGCCTGCTCAGCGCCACGGGTGCCTCCGTCACCGATGCCAGGGACCTGGGAGGCACGAGAAGGTACAGTGTCACCTACGGCAGGGGCAGCAGCGTGAAGGAGATACACCTGGCCCTCACCTCCGGGATTGTGATCGCAACACCTTCTCCCGCACTGCTCTCAGCAGCTCTCGACAACAAGAGTGGCGGCACCGACATAAGGCAACAGCAGGGGGTCACCCCTGTGGCACAGGCGTCAGGCAAGGATGCCGACAACATATTTATCCTTTTCAGGAACCTGCCCGCCTTTCTCCGTCCGTTCATCCCTCCCGATAATATCACCATGGTGACCACGGCAGCCATTGCCGCAGGGGGTGATATCAGCGTAACCGAGGAGGGTCTCTTCATCAGCGGCTTTCTTACCACCTCCGGTACCGGCACCGGGGCAGACAGGGTAATGGAGGTGCCTCCCGCCGGCAGCGGGGTGCATGAGCTGCTGCCAGCAAGGACAGAGCATTACACCACCGTTATGAGACGGGCTTCACTTCAGGGTGAGACTGCCTCCGATGCTGCATCGGTGAATGCCAGTGACCTGGCCCTGATACTGAGTCCGTATACCGGTTCCGAGGTCACCATTGCCACGGTGCCTGCAGGAAGAGGCAGCGAAAAGGTGAAGATCTTCAGGATGACCGACAGACAGTCGGCAGAGCAGGTGTTGCGCAACAGACTCACCGGGAAATACCGTGCCATGGGACTCAGGGAGAGTCATTTCATAGCCTCGGCAGGAGATGCCGACGGCGAAGAGAGGGTCCTCTACAAAATGCCCTTCCCCGGCGTGGCGTCCATACTGTCGGGAGAGAGCGGCAGGGGAGGCGATGACCTGTGGGTGACTTTTGACAGGTCATACATGATCTTTTCATCTTCTCCGGAAGCACTCACAAACATCCTGAGGGAATCGGGGAGGGAAAACACCATGATCAATGATCCGGAGTTCAGGCAGATGGAAAAAACCATGCCTACCAAAAGCTCCTGGATCTTCTATTCTTCAGGAGGAGAACTCAGGGACCTGATCAGCAGTCGCCTTACACCTGAGGCGGCGGCAGAAATGGATGAAAAACCGCTGGCAGGCATCGCAGGTGTCGGGTTGAGTCTCACACCCAGCAACAAGATGATCTATGCAGCACTCTCAGTAAGGTACAGTGACAGCCGTGACCAGCGCCGGCAGGCTGCTCCGGACAGGGTGGCGACCGATGCGGACGGGGCTCACAGTGAAGCTGACTCCGGCCAGAAGCTGCTCTGGAGGGTGAAACTTGATGCAGCGGCAGCAGTGAAGCCCTTCCTGTTCACTAATCACAACACCGGGGCCACAGAGATATTTATCCAGGATGAAAGGAACAATATCTATCTTATAAGCGCATCGGGCAAGATACTGTGGAAAGCACCCGTCAGGGAGAGGATCACCGGGGATATTTTCATGATTGACTACTACAGGAACGGCAAGAACCAGTTGCTCTTTTCAGGCAAGGATTATATGCATCTCATAGACCGCAACGGCAATTATGTGGACAAATACCCTGTCAGGATGCGTTCCCCGGCCTCCAACACCCTTGCCGTCTTTGATTACGAAGGCAACAGGGATTACCGTCTCTGCTTAGCCGGTGAGGACAGGAAGATCCATATCTACGACCGTGCAGGATCACCGGTCAGGGGATGGAACCTCTTCACCACCCGCGGCAGGGTTACCGATCCTGTCAGGTTCTTCCGCGTCAGGGGAAAGGATTACCTGGTTGCCGCCGACGATCAGGATATATATGTGCTTGACCGTACCGGCAACATCCGCGTTGCCCACCAGGAACCGCTCAGGAAGGCCGGAGGGTCAGCCATAAGATCTGGCGGAGGTGATGACAATGCCCTGATCTTCACGGAGCCGGGCGGCAGCGTGGTGCGACTCGCATTCGACGGTACTGTGAGCCGGCAGAGCTCAGGGACCCTCTCATCGTCACACAGTGCCGATTTCACAGATCTCACCGGCGACGGCACGGCTGACGTCATTATTCTTGACGGCAGCACCCTGAAGATCTTCAGCAGCGACGGCAGCGAAATCAGCTCACATGATCTCGGATCAGGGAGGCTCAGGGGTCCTGACATCTTCACCACCGGCAGCAGCGACAGGAGGATCGGGGTTTATGATGCCGAAGGAGGGATGCTCCATCTCTTCAGCAGGAACGGCAACGTTGTAAGCGGTTTCCCGATGAAGGCGGGAGAATATTACAATATCGGGAGGGTGGTGAACAAAAGCAGCTGGAGCCTGCTGATTACGGACAATGACTCGTATCTTTACAATTACGAACTCGGCACGGGACCGGGGTAAGGCATTGCCACCTGAAACCTGTATAAGCAGTGGTTCGTATAAGGATTTATATACAAGGTGTCATGGTTGCCTTCATACAAACTGGAAAAGCTTATAAAGGAATGAAAATTGCATGAGCAGCAACCCGCAGCAGGAAGTGATTGTTTCGGCTGCATGCAAGTTCCATTAAATCAATGAAATAACAACTGATAACCGAATGAAAAGAAAAGTATTAACGGTCATGCTGCTGCTTACTGCAGCAGTCGTCACCAATGTCGGAGCACAGACAAGCAATGTCCTGTACTATATGAACCTGCCGCAGAGGACAACCCTTAATCCTGCCTTCCAGCCATCGGGCAGGACTTATGTCGGGCTGCCGGGAATATCTGATATATCATTCAGGCTCGACAATAATTTCCTGAGCTTCTCAGACCTCTTCTCTGGCGGGGTGATATCCGACACAACTTTTACCATTCTTGAGCCGGGCGAGGATCTTGACAGGTTTCTTGCGGGGCTGGGCGACAAAAACTCACTGGAGCCGCAGGCTGCGGTGCAGCTCTTCGGACTGGCGTTCACCGTGGGCAAGGATCTGAGGATAACATTTGACTTTACGGAGAGAGTGGACGGAAACATTGTGCTTCCCGGTGATCTCATCAGGCTCGGCATCTCGGGCAACCAGGATTTCATAGGCAGGAACATTGACCTGTCGTCGCTCAGGACCGATGTGAAGTACTATCATGAGATAGGGCTCGGGGCATCAAAGAATATCACGGATAAGCTAAGGGTAGGCGCAAGGGTGATGTACCTCTCCGGTGTGGTCTCAGGAAGCCTCAGGAACAGGGGCATGACCCTTACCGTCAATGATGACTACACTCATACCGTTGATGCCGACCTGTCACTGAATCTCAGTGCTCCCTATGAGTTCGTTAAGGACAATGAGGGCATCATTGACAACCTTGTCTTTGATGAGGGTCGTTTTCAGGAGGGGAATGACTACATATCCTATGGGCTGGGCCTGGCTGCCAACCCCGGGCTGGGTCTGGAGCTGGGGGCTGAATACAGGTTCAATGATATGTTTGCAGTATCAGCCGCAGTCACTGACATGGGGTTCATCAGGTGGAAGAGGGACAGGTCTGAGATATCGCTTAATACCACCTTTGAGTTCAACGGTCTGACGATGCAGGATGTCTACGACGAGAGCCTCGATTTCGGGGAATTGCTCAACTGGGCCATCGATTCAATTCAGAACTCAATAGAGCTCCTTCCTGCCCCCGAACCTTACAGCACCTTTCTGCCGCTAACCGTTACAACTGGGTTCAGCTTCACACCCGTCAGCTTCTTCACTGCCGGGCTGCTCTCACAGACAAGGTTCAAGGGAAAGCAGGTGCACGAGGCTCTTACCCTCTCCGGGAATCTCAACTTCGGCAACATCTTCTCCACCACGGTGGCCTACACTATGGCCAACAGGCGGTTTGACAACCTGGGCTTCGGGCTGGCGGTACGTGGTGGATTTATGCAGTTCTTTGCCCTGGTAGACAACATCCCGCTGCGATGGAATGAGGTGGTGAATGATACAGAGAGCTACCGGCTGCCGGAGAACTGGAATACCGTTCATGCCAGGATAGGGTTGAATTTTGTCTTCGGCAACAAGGTTGAGGAGAAGATCCTTCCTCCCATGTGACGGCAAACCGGATAAACCTCACATTTGAGGTTCATTAACGTCTCCGACGCCTGGCAGACGGATTTTTTCAACTGTTGGCCAGAGTATTTCCGGTGCTCACCGGGCGGACTCCTTCAGCTGTTTGGCCAGGGCATTGGCAAAGACGAACTCATTGAGCAGTCGGCAGTCTGACTGCAGTATCTGGCTCTTGTTGCCCTCCCAGCACTTCTCGCCCTCCTCGATGAAGATTATCTTTTCACCGTTCTCCATCACGGAGTTCATATCGTGAGTATTGACCACCGTTGTCATGTTAAGCTCTGCGGTGATCTCCCTTATCAGCTCGTCGATCACTATTGATGTTTTGGGGTCAAGGCCCGAGTTGGGTTCATCGCAGAAGAGATAGCGCGGTTTGAGGGCTATCGCCCTGGCTATCGCCACCCGTTTCTTCATTCCCCCAGACAGCTCCGAGGGCAGCAGCCGGTTTGAGTCGGTAATGTGGACCCGCTCAAGGCAGAAGTTCACTCTCTCAAGTTTTTCCCCGTAGCTCATGGTTGTGAACATGTCGAGCGGGAACCTCACATTCTCCTCCACGGTCATCGAGTCAAAGAGTGCACTTCCCTGGAACAGCATTCCCATCTCCTTTCTTATCTCCTTCCGGGCACGGAAGTCGAGCTCATTGAAGAGCACGTCGCCGTACCATATGGCTCCGCTGTCTATCTCGAAGAGGCCGACGATGCACTTGAGGAAAACCGTCTTGCCGGAGCCGCTCTTGCCGATGATCAGGTTGGTCTTGCCGGGCTCGAAGAGGGCGGAGACATCTTTCAGCACCTCCCTTCCCCCCAGCGACTTGGAAATGTTATCGACCCTGATCATGAGAGCAGCAGTTGTGTCAGGATGACGTTTACAAGGAGGATGAAGACGCTGCTGTATACCACTGCTTTGGTGCTGGCGCGTCCGACCTCCAGTGAGCCGCCCTCTACAATGTATCCCTGGTATGATGATACGGTGGTTATAATGAATGCAAAGAAGAGCGTCTTGATCAGGGAGTAGGTGATGTAATAAGGTATGAAGGCATACTGAATGCCGTATACGTAATCAGGAGAGGTTATTACTCCGGCCGTTGTTCCCACGATCCATCCTCCCACGATGCCGGTAATGATACTGATCAGTGTGAGAAAAGGATTGAATATCAGGGTGGCAACAATCTTGGGGAGTATGATGTAGGAGGCGGAGTTTACGCCCATGAGCTCAAGTGCGTCTATCTGTTCGGTGACCCTCATGGTGCCTATTTCGGAAGCTATGTTGGAGCCCACCTTGCCTGCAAGGATCAGTGCCACGATGGTGGAAGAGAACTCGAGTATGATCGAGTCCCTGGCCCCGAGTCCTATCAGGTAGGTGGGATAGATCGGGTTCTCAGTGTTGTATGCCGTCTGAAGGGTGATGACTGCTCCCATGAAAAAGGATATGATGGTCACAATACCTATGGACCTAAGTCCAAGGCTTACAAGCTCTTTCATTGTCTGCCTGTAGTAGATGACCGGTTTCTCCGGCCTGGAAAAGACTTTTCCGAGCAGCATCCAGTAGGCACCGAAACCTGATAAAAATCTGAATGTCATAGAAAATGTTTTGTCAAATTTAGCAATTATTCACCGCAGTTGAAACCCGGAGGTTCAATGACGGCAGGAATTGATACAAATAGTTCTTAAGGAGGGCGGTGGCCCTTTTGATAATTTGCCTGTAAAAATCGGGTGTTTTTGTGTAAGTTTGTAATAATGCTCATTTACCTATGAAAAAGATGAAAAACCGCTATTTGCTGATCATGGCCGGTGGTGTCGGAAGCCGGTTCTGGCCACTGAGCAGGAAGGACAAGGCAAAACAGTTCCTTGACATCCTGGGCACCGGAGAGACCCTGATACAGATGACCTACCGTCGGTTCAGCAAGATCTGTCCTGCTGAGAACATCTATGTTGTGACCAATGAGGAGAGCAGTGAGACTGTTGTCAGCCAGCTTGGCATAGCGAGTGACCATGTGCTTGCCGAGCCTTTCAGGCGCAATACTGCACCATGCATTGCCTACGGCGTCTTCAGAATCATGGCGGAGGACCCGGATGCGGTTATTGCCGTCACCCCGGCAGACCACCTGATAAAGAAGGAGGATGAGTTCAGGAAGGTGATGGATGAGGCTTTCAGGTTTGCCTCGGCTGATGAAGTCCTGCTTACCCTTGGCATAAGGCCTGACAGGCCGGAGACAGGTTACGGTTACATACAGGCCAACTTCGACCAGCCTGTAGCAGGGTACAGCTCTCTTCACAAGGTGAAGGCTTTCACCGAAAAGCCTGAGCTGGCCATGGC
>CAYPKP010000008.1:54152-84503 GCA_964411345.1 uncultured Rikenella sp.
ACAGCTCTCTTCACAAGGTGAAGGCTTTCACCGAAAAGCCTGAGCTGGCCATGGCGAAGCTTTTTATTGAGAGCGGCGACTTCTACTGGAACAGCGGCATCTTTATCTGGAAGGCCAGTGCCATACTCGAGGCTTTCAACAGGCATCTTCCCGATATCTACCACAGTTTCCTGGAGGGGAAGGAGCTCTTCAACACCTCCTCGGAGAAGAAGTTCATCAGGAGGGCCTATGCCCAGTGCAGCAGCATATCAGTGGACTACGGCATTATGGAGAAGGCTGACAATGTCTACGTCATCTGCACTGACCTGGGCTGGAGCGACCTGGGCACCTGGGGTTCACTCTACCTGCATACGGAGCATGACAGGAACGACAATGCTATTCTGAATTCAAAGGCGCTGACCTACAACTCGGAAGGCAACATCATAAGTCTGCCACAGGGAAAGATAGCGGTGGTGCAGGGGCTCGATGACTACATAATCATTGACAGCGGAGATGTGCTGCTGATCGTTTCTCGCGAGCAGGAGCAGAACCTCAGGCGCTATCTCGAGGATGTCGGCCGGACGGCAGGAGAGGAGTATCTCTAGTCCACAGTCTTCAGTCGGCAGCCGGCAGTCATATCAGGCAGTGGGCAATAGGCAGTAGTGGGGGTGATAGTCGAGTCTTCAGTCGGCCACCTCCGCCACATGAAATAAAGAGGGTGTCTCATTTGATGATTTGAGACACCCTCTTACTGTTTTCACTTGCTCGCCTAGTACTCCCAGAGATCCTGTTCAAAGTTGAATATCTCATTCTTGATACGTTCGGCTTCGAAGATCTGGGCAGGACCCATCTTGTACTGGTTGATGTACCTGTCGTCGTAGACGTTTGATTCGGCGACGATATAACCGTTGAACCTGCGCTGCAGCAGGAGGTCCTCAAAGGATATCCTCTGCGCATCGTTGAAGCTGTTGAAGGCCTCGTGGGTAGCCAGTGCCTGCCTGACATCCTCGTACCTGATCCAGAAAAGGCGTCTCTTCACCAGCCGTGAGGTGATCTGGTCATAACCCATGTATATGGGGCATATGCCTATTATCCGCACATCAAGACGTGAATGCTTCTTGTCAAAGAACCACTCCTCGAGCAGCATCAGCTGCTTGATGTCGGCCGGATTCTCCATGTTGGTGACGGTGGAGTCACGCTCATTGCCCATGGCATCGACGATAGCGATGGTCATGGTATCGCGGTTCATCTTGGCTGCAATATCGTTATAGGTGGTGGGTATGGTCATGGCGTCGCCGTCGGTGGCCTGCACCCTGCCTGAGAGGATCTCATTGAGGAGGATACCCGAAAAATTCATCCTGCCGTCAGACATCTCCGAGGTGAAACGGTTATTGTCAGCGTCATACCTTAGTGACGGATAGTAGAGATTCAGGTTCATCTTCTCCCTCAGGTCAACTATACGGTACAGTCTCTTGGACCATATCACGTCGGACTCGCCGAGGTACGTGTAGCTGATCTTCTCGTTCTGGGGTATCTGTTTCTCATAGATATCGCCGAACGACTGTGCCATTGAGGCCGTGCAGAACAGGAGGCCTGCGAGGCCTGCCAGAATGCTCCTTTTCATGGTTTGTATCTTCATCTGTTAGTTAATCTTAAGAATTATCGGGTTGAGGTCCCTGTTGCGTCCGTCGGGTCCGACTGCCTTTATCTTTTCTATGATAAGCTTCTGGCCGGCGCGCAGGTTGCCAATAAGCTCCTTCTGCTTGTTGGTGAGCCTGTTGCTGTTTGACTCAGCCGTGATCTCAAAGCCCTTGTCATTCACTGATACTGTAAATCCGGTGACCGTATATGTAAGGTCGAATTCAAAGTTTTCAAGTACGGCGGTGACCACCTGCTGGGCTGCTGCAACACTTCTGAGGACATTGCCCTCCTTCATGTTGGCGAACCTTGCCTCGGGGTCGGGTATTCGCCTGACCCTGAACTCCACGGGAGGAAAGGTCTGCACCTTGCCGTCAATATTGGCAGTCACGATGATCTGTGCATTCTGCCCCACGGTACGCGGTTGTGCTATATATTCACCGCGGTAATCCTTGTATTTACCCTTCCTGATATCACCGTTGGTAATACGTACTGTCAGCTTGTCTGACCCGACGCCCGGGACGGATATGTCAAGGGGGTTCTGGATCCCCTGGTAGAGGACGTTCATTGCGGTGGGGGATACGACTACGTTGGGCGTGCCCACTGAATACTTCTGATCGAATTTGTATGAGCGGGTGCTGCCGTCGGGAGCTCTCATTTTTATGACACCGCCCCACGACTTCTCACCCACGGAGCCTGCCCGCACCCTGTAAATACCCCTGCCGGAATCATCAATAGGCAGCTTGGTGGCCTGGCTCGAAGGCTCATATGAGAGAGAACCGTCAGCATTGGTTGTCGTGGTATAGGGGCCAACGAAGATCTCGAGATCCTGGGTGGTATCGGTTGCGGCAACAAATACCTTTGCCTCGTATTCATTACCCTGCATCACGTACGAGGTATTGGTCGTGACCGTGGGTATGATGTAGTTGAACTTGAAAGAGCCGGCGTCTATCTGTGTATAGAGGAAGTTGAGGACATCGGTCTCGGCGTTTCTTACGTCGACCTGCATCTTTGAAAGGATGGTTATGACCGCGACGAGCGGCAATGTCTGGAACTGTGCATTTACCCAGTCTTCGGTGCCAGTGCCTTCAAGGTTGACAGGGTCATCGGTATTGAGGATATCAAGAATGGACTGCTCTGCGCCTAAATCCTTGCCTTCCAGGGTCTCAACGAGGAACTGCCTGTAATCTTCTATAAGTGCCTTGAGGTCATTGCCCTTGCCATCCTGGTTTGCTCCTACCAGAACCTCTGAAGGGACGTTGTTCTCATCGATCCTTTTAACCTTTGTGATATCAATCCGGTTGTCAGGGAGAATAGCCTCTGCATCAGGACCTTCAGCCTTGGTGATGATCTCTATCTTCAGGTCCTGGATATAGTTAAAGAGCTCATCGGCACGTCCCTTAACGTCATAGGCCTTTGTTTTCCACGGTCCGGCCTTCTCCGGGTTCTCAGCCGCGGCAGCATCAAAAGTGGCATAGGTGATGTCATTCTTCTTGATGTAATTGGCGGTTGTTTTCGTCAGGCTCAGGTCTACCTTCTTGAAAGCTTCAACGGCCTCTTTTGAAACGTTAAGAGCAAGCATGGCAGTAAGGATAAGGTACATCATCCCTATCATCTTTTGCCGCGGTGTCTCTTTTCCCTTAGACATTGGTAAATAATTTAGATGTTATCTGAAATATTGTTGAGACCGTCATTTCTACTTCACGTTCATGGCTGCAAGCATGTTGCCGTAGACATTGTTGAGTGAGCTGAGGTTTTCATTGAGTTTGGCAACCTGATCACGGTATTTCTTTGTGTCATCGGCTGAGCCGGAGAGGTCCTGCATCAGGCCTTCGATACCCTTATATATAACCTCAGTGCTCTTGACGTGGTCATTGGCGCCGCGCAGCTGCAGTTCATAGGCAGCGTTGAGAGCCGAGAGGTTCTTGTTCAGGGACTCCAGCTTCTCATTGTAGGCTTTGCCTCCGGTTTCTATGGTTTTGGATGATTCACCTATTGCCTGGTACACATTGCCTGTTTCAGTCATTGACCTTGCAGTCTTTGTCACCGAGTCAGAGAGGTTCATCAGCGACTCGTTTGCTTTCCTGATGGTGCCGGCGTACTCATTGGTGGTAACGGCCAGGTCGCCCATGGAGTTGAGGTTGTTTGTCGTCTCGGTGAGCTTTTTCAGCCCCTGGCTCAGCCTGTCAAACACCTCGGGGGTTATGCCGGCATCGGCAAGCATCCTGTCAAACTGTGACAGTCCTGCTCCGCCGCCGTAGCCACCGCCACCGCCGCCGACAGCAGCGAAACCCACCTCTTCGCCTGAGTAATTCGGATCAAGCTGGGGATATACCAGCTTCCAGTCAGGCTCCTCCTTGAGGGGCTCAAAGGCCGAGAAGAAGAAGATGACCGCCTCTGTTATCAGACCTACGGAGAGGAGTAGTCCTGCCATAGGATAGTGCTGTATCTTGAAAAGAGCGCCGATTATCACGACTGAGGCTCCCCAGCCGTAAAGTTTGGACATGAATGCTTTCCACTTACTTGTGTGAACAAATTCCGAAAGGCCCATTATAGTAGTAATTAAGGTTAAACAGTATTAATTGTTGACTCCAATATATGTTCTTACGTTACGGAACCCGACAAATGACTTGGTTGAGTCCTGGTATTCATAATCCCTTGAGGATGTCTGCATGAAGTATGCGATATCCTTCCATGAACCGCCCCTGATGACTTTGCGCTTCAGCACCGGGGGATCCTCGGGGCGTGCGTTGTATTCATAGTCGGGGTTGAGGTCGTGGGTGAAGACGTAAGACGACGGGTGGTAGGCGCATGAGGTCCACTCGGCCACGTTGCCCGACATGTCAAACAGTCCGTACTCATTTGGTTCAAAGGATGCCACCTTTATAGTATATACGGCACCGTCGTCAATATAGTTGCCGCGCAGCGGCTTGAAGTTGGCCAGGAAGCAGCCCTCATAGTTGCGGGTATAGGGTCCGCCCCACGGGTACATCGAGAGGTCGAGACCGCCGCGTGCTGCATATTCCCATTCAGTCTCAAGCGGGAGACGGTAGTTATGGACGTCGGCGATGCCCTGCTTGCGCAGATGATCATTCATGAAGTTGGTACGCCAGACGCTGAATGCGCGTGCCTGCACCCATGATACACCCACAACGGGGTAGTCGTCATAACCGGGATGCCAGAAGTAAAGTGTGGCCCACGGCTCATTGAAAGAATAGGTGAAATCGCGTATCCATGCCAGCGTGTCAGGGTAGATATTTACATTATGGTGCATGATGAACGACGAGCGGTTAACCACATCGGTAGTATTGCCCTCGAGGTCAGTGACCTGCCCTTCGTACTTCTGATCCTTGTAGTTGTACTTCGCCTTGGCTGCCTGCCTGTAGTCGACCCAGAAGTATGAGTAGTTCAGCAACCGTGTGTCTATCTGCTTGTTGGCGTTGAAGCGTTCTTCGGGAGGATAGTACATGGTCTCGAGTACCGCAAGTACATTCTCATCATCATAGTCTATCTCCTCATCCCAGTTAAGGACATAGGGTTCGAGGATATTGCCCTCATCATCGGTGCGGAAGAACTCGTAGCCCTCGATGCCTTCCTCGCCCAGCCTGGTTCTCAGGATGGAGTCACGCACCCAGTAGGTAAACTGCCGGTACTTGTTGTTGGTGATCTCGGTCTGGTCCATCCAGAAGGCCTCAACGGTAACGGTCTTTGAGAGGCTGTTCATGGCGCGAAGCGGATCCTGATCACTCGGGCCCATTGTGAACGAACCGGCAGGGATGAAGGCCATCTCAAACGGTTCAGGCTCGTAGAATTTCTTCCTGCCCGGGACGCCTGTCAGCTCACCCGACTCGTAGGAGGAACACCCGGTAACAACAAATATTGATGCCAGAGCTAAAAGGATTACCTTTTTCATGTGTGAAGAGTTTATTTTTTTAAGGTCACATGCAACTCTCATGTCCGGATTGCCGGCTTCAGCACTTTTTATGTCTCTATAACATGAGGGTCTCATATACTTTTTAATTTAAAACGCAAATGAATTGAATCTATTCTGTCAGTTACAAAAATCTTATGCTTTTATATTTGGTGACACTTTTTCCCAGGCCGATGTCAAAACTGTACGAAACAACGAATTCATGCGATCCGCTGGTGCCTTTTCTGATCTCCGATATCGGGAAGTCATATCCATATCCGATTTTAAGGCCGTTGTACAATTCTATACCTGCAAAACCTGTGACTGCGTCACTTATCCTGTATGAAACGCCACCCCATATCTTTTTATTGTATCTGAACATATTTGTTGCAACATATTGTGTTGTTGCGCCATCATTGACGATGAAAACTGACGGAATGAGCTCGAAGGCAGGGTTGGGGAGCTGGAAGTAGTATCCTGCGGTCAGGTAGTACTGCCGGCTAACATAAGTGGCTGTTTCGGAGTATTTTATTTTAGGTTGGTTAATATGAGTAACAGAAATCCCGGCATAATAATTTAGGCCCTCATAATAGACTCCTGCCGAGAGGTCGAGTGCAATAAAACTCTCATCATTTTCTGGTATGAGGGGGTCTCCGGAGGGAGGTGTATGGGTTGTGCCCGAGGGTATGAACCATTCGGGGGCGAGGGTTTTGTTGAGCATGCCGAGGCTGAAGCCTGCCCCCAGGTTGCCTGTACCTATGGGAAAGAGGTATGAGTAGGAGAGGCTCAGGTTGATGTCATTGCTGAAGCCGTACTGGTCGGCCTCTACCAGAAGCCCTGCTCCGCTGCGGAGCCCGAACAGGCTGAAGGGGGTGTTGACATTGAAGATCATGGTGGAGGGGGCACCGGTGAATCCAACCCATTGCTGGCGTGTGAGGGCGGTGGCGGTGACCATGCCGCTCATGCCTGAGTAGCCGGGGTTGTAGGTCTGCGTGTTGAACATGTAATAGCTCAGCACAGGATCCTGTTGCCCAAAGACCACGCTCACCGTAATAAAAAAGGCTGAAATGACTGTCCTGACTTTCTTCATCTTCAAGGAGCTCCTCTGCACCTCAATAGTAACGAGTAAAATAAATAAAAAATATGCAAGCAGCCAAATCAGGTTATTTTTTACTGGCTGAACCTGAGCATGGCTCTTGTCCATCTGGCGGGCACCTGGTCCCTGTTTGCCATGAGGTAGTCTTCGTAGGAGCAGGCAAGAAAGTGAGGGTCGCCCTTGCTGTCGCGAATCTCTATCCACCACCGTTCCGTGATGTTGCTCCTGATGAAGATCGCCTCACTGTCGAGGTCACTGAGGGTCACGTGGTAGCGTGTGAACCTGCTGTTCATCTGGTCGCCGAGGTATGATACCTCATACTGCTTCTGTGAGAAGCCTTCCAGGAAGAACCAGAGCATCTGGGCCGCGAGGTGGGATGTCTGTGACCTGTTGTCAAGGGTGGGGTTTACCTCCGTGACGGCCAGTATCCTGAGGTTATCCGAGAGGCCTGCATAGCGGGCCTGCAGGCATATCTCCTCACCGTAGAAGCCGTTGGCTGAGGGCAGCCGGGTGCCGGGGGCGTCCGACTGCCGTACGGCGCCAAGGTCAAAAAGCGCCGCCGTGGCATCACGGAACAGCGGTTCCGTCTCATTGATGGCAGCCCGCACCTCCCCAATGCGCATCATGTCATAATGCCTGCGGTTAAACCGGTTCACCACCTGCTGGTCGGTGAGATAGGTCTGGTATCCGAGGGCTGAGAGGTGGGAGAGGTAACTGCTGCTGCGGTATATGAGGTCATTCATCCAGTTGAGTGAGTCGGGCGGCCGCTTCTCTGCCGTGAAGTCGACCCTGGAGTCGACGGAGACCAGTGACCAGCTCTTCTTCTGCGACGAGAGGCAGCGGTCAATGGCAGGCATGAGGGCACTGGTGCCTCCCAGGATCACCGGCACCACACCGGCATCAAGCAGCTGTATCAGCACGTCACGCAGTCCGGCGAGAGTATCGTCAAAAGAGCTGCCGGGACGCAGGTTGCCGAGGTCTGTGACCTTCATCTTTCCCGGCAGGCGGGAGAAGGAATAGAGGCATTTCCTGATTGCATCGGGAGCATGGGCAGCACCCTCATTTACCGAGGAGCGGTCATCGGGTACACCCACGATGGCCACGGCAAAACCGTCAAGGTCACCGATGGGTGCGTTGCCGGTGTTGACAGCCACACCGTGGGAAAAGGCTGCCGCTCCCTTCAGGGGCTCTGCCTCAGGCCTGTCAAGACAAACAGGATCGAAATAGTGGTTCAGGTCGATCATATCATTTATAAGGTCACTTCTTCCTGCCTTTCCTGGCGCTCTTTGTCCTGCCGCCCTTCTCTATGATGGCGAGGCACTCCTCCCGGGTGAGCTTGTGAGGGTCGGTGCCCTTCGGAATGCGATAGTTGTCGCCCTCATACACCAGATAGGGACCGTACCTCCCGTTGAGCACCCTGATGTCACCAAATTCGCTGATGATCTTCTGAGCGTCACCTTCCCTCTTCTCCCTTATGAGTTCAATGCCTCTCTCACCGGTGACGGTGTAGGGGTCATCGACATCCTTCTTCAGGGAGTAGAATTTGCCGGCATGCTTGACGTAGGGGCCGAACTTGCCTATGCCCACCGTCATATCCTCACCCTCAAAGGTGCCGATGACACGCGGCAGGGCAAAGAGCGCCAGGGCCTCCTCCAGGGTGATGGTCTCCAGAAGCTGGTCGCGCCGCAGGTTGGCAAAGCGCGGCTTGCTGTCGGGAGAGGCCTCCCCCAGCTGCACCACGGGGCCATACCTGCTCATCTTCACTGAGACCGGCAGGCCCGACTCCGGGTCTGTGCCAAGCTCACGCGCTCCGGTGCTGCGTGCCCTTGTGGAGAGGGACTCGTCAACAGACTTATGGAAGGGGCTGTAGAACCGTGATATCATCTTATCCCATTCCAGCTCACCGGAGGCTATCTCATCAAACTCCTTCTCCACGCCTGCGGTGAAGTTGTAATCGATGATGTCAGGAAAGTTGTCCATCAGAAAGTCGTTGACAATCATGCCTATATCCTTGGGAAACAGCTTTGACTTCTCCTTGCCTGCCATCTCGCTCTTCTCGCTCCGGGTGATTTTGCCCCTGACCAGGGTTAGCTGCGTTATCGTCCGCTTTTCTCCGGGCCGGTCTTCGCGGGCAACATATCCGCGCGTCTGTATCGTTGAGATAATGGGAGCATAGGTTGAGGGTCTTCCAATGCCAAGCTCCTCGAGCTTCTTCACCAGGCTCGCCTCGGTATAGCGCGGCGGCGGCGTTGTGAAACGCTGCAGGGCGTTGATGGTTGCAGGAACAAGGGCCATCCCCCTGTCAACACGCGGGAGAATGGTTTTCTCATCCTCGGCCGCGCTGTTGTCATATGATTCGGTATAGACCCTCAGAAAACCGTCAAAGAGCACTACCTCTCCGGCAGCGGTGAAGGTGACGGGTGATGAAGACATGCCGATGGTGACCGTCGTCTTCTCTATCTCGGCATCAGCCATCTGTGATGCTATGGCCCTCCGCCAGATGAGCTCGTAGAGTTTCTTCTCGTTGTTGCTGCCTGAGGTCTCTCGCTTGTCGAAATATGTCGGCCTGATAGCTTCATGGGCCTCCTGGGCACCCCTGGAGTGGGTCTTGAACTGCCGCGTGCGGGAGTACTTCGCCCCGAACTCGCCGGTGATAACCTCCCTGGCTGTGTTCAGAGCCAGCGACGACAGGTTGGTTGAGTCGGTCCTCATATATGTTATCTTCCCTGCCTCGTACAGCTTCTGTGCCACCGACATTGTCTGTGCCACCGAGAAGCCGAGCTTGCGCCATGCCTCCTGCTGCAGCGTGGAGGTGGTAAAGGGAGGTGCCGGTGAGCGGGTGCCCGGCTTCACAACTATATTCTCAACGGAGAAGGCGGAGCTGCTGCACTGTTGCAGGAAACTGCCGGCTTCAGCTTCGGTGCCGAATTTCTTGGGACACTCAGCCTTCAGCTTTACCTCAGCACCCTCCCTGTTTGTTCCCTCAAAGGTGCCTGTCACCCTGAATGCCGAGTCCGGAACGAAGCTGATGATCTCACGTTCACGGTCCACCAGCAGCCGAACGGCCACCGACTGAACTCTTCCGGCAGAGAGGGAGGGCTGCACCTTCTTCCACAGTACGGGCGAGATCTCAAAACCGACCAGCCTGTCGAGTATGCGGCGCGCCTGCTGGGCATTGACGAGGTTCATGTCAACCTGGCGGGGCGACTCCACCGCGCGGGTGATGGCATCTTTGGTTATCTCATGGAACACTATCCGGCGGGTGGAAGAGGGATCAAGGCCCAGAACCGAGATGAGATGCCAGGCTATGGCCTCACCCTCACGGTCCTCGTCAGAGGCTATCCATACCTTGCCGGCCTGACCGGCCATCTTGCGAAGCTCACTGACAACCTTCTTCTTATCGTCAGGAACCTCATATACGGGATTGAACCCCTTATCTACCTCTACTCCCAGATTGTTCTTTGAGAGATCACGTATGTGCCCGAAACTTGAGACCACGGTAAAATCCTTTCCGAGGAATTTTTCTATTGTTTTAGCTTTGGCAGGGGATTCAACTATTACCAGATTTTCTGTCATCAGAGATTTTTTAAAAACAGGGCAAAGTAAATGATTATGGGTACTAACTTCAAAATTATTGGGTAAGATTCTGTATTAATCATTAAATTAGCGGCCATATCATCAAGGTACAATGAGGGATAAGAAATTCCGGAAGGGCATCATCTGGTTCTGGGTGGCAGTATCCGTGCCGGCAGTTTTGCTGCTGACATTCTTTTTGCTTATAGGGGCAGGCAAGCTGGGCCCTCTCCCCTCCTTCGAGGAGCTGGAGAACCCTGACAACAGCCTTGCTGCCGAGGTCTACTCAGAAGACAACGTCCTGCTTGGCAAGTTTTACATTCAGAACCGTACATGGACGGACTACGAGAATATTTCACCCCATGTGGTGGATGCCTTGATAGCCACCGAAGACATCAGGTTTTACAGGCACTCCGGCATCGATTTCAGAGGATTGGCCAGGGTGCTTGTCAAGACAATAATTTTAGGTCAGAATACGGGCGGGGGAAGCACCATCACCCAGCAGCTGGCCAAGAATCTCTTTCTTCCCAGGGATCTCTCAAATGATCCGGCCATTGTCAGGAGCGCCAAACTGGCCGTTGCAAAGTTCAAGGAGTGGCAGACGGCGGTGAGGCTGGAGAGGAGCTACACCAAGGAAGAGATCATCACAATGTATCTGAATGTTTTTGACTTCCTGTACAATGCAGTGGGAATCAACTCAGCGTCACGCATCTATTTCAATACGACGCCCGACTCACTGAACATAGAACAGTCGGCCATGCTGGTGGGTATGCTCAAGAACTCTATCGTGTACAACCCGCGCCGTAACGAGGAGAGCGCGCTCACCAGGCGCAATGTGGTCATAGGCCAGATGGAGCGTTACGGATACATCACTCCCGATGTGGCCGACTCAGTCAGGACGTTGCCCCTGGGTCTTGACCTGCGCGAAGACAGTCACAACACGGGGCTGGCAACATATTTCAGGGAGTATTTGCGCACCACCATGATCAGGTATGAGCCTGAGCGCAATATGTTCTACTCCGAAGATCAGTACGAGGATGCCCTCTGGCGTTGGGAGAATGACCCGCTGTACGGGTGGTGCAGGAAAAACAAGAAGCCTGACGGCAGCAACTACAACCTCTACCGTGACGGGCTGAGGATATATACAACCCTTAACTCGAAGATGCAGGGCTATGCCGAGGAGGCACTCCGGGAGCATCTGTCGCAGGATCTTCAGCCGGCGTTCAACAAGAGGGCAAAAGGCTACAGGAACCCTCCCTACTCCAATGACCTCAACACGTCACAGGTAAAAGAGCTGATCAACAGATCGGTCAGGCAGAGTGACAGGTATCAGAACATGAGGCGTGCCGGCATACCGGAAGACTCAATCACCCTGGCCTTCAACACTCCCATTCCCATGAAGCTTTTCTCGTGGGACGGCGAGAGGGATACACTGATGACACCACTGGATTCCATCTGGTATTACAAGTTCTTCGTCAGGTCGTCGTTCATGGCTATGGATCCTCACACTGGTCATGTGAAGGCCTATGTCGGCGGACCTGATTTCCGATATTTCAAATATGATGCTGTCACCCAGCAGAAGAAGCAGGTGGGTTCGACCATCAAGCCGTTCCTCTATACGCTGGCGATGCAGGACGGATACTCACCCTGTTTTGAGGTTGAGAACATAGCCCGCTCGTTTGATGTCAATGATTCGGTATGGATCCCACGCAGTTCCGGCCCTGTTGAATATCATGGCAGGATGGTTACTCTCAAGTGGGGACTGGCGCAGTCGGAGAACTATATTTCAGCCTGGCTCATGAAGCAGTTCTCACCCCAGGCTGTTGTTGACCTGATGCACCGCATGGGTATCAGGAGCTTCATTGACCCCGTCTTCTCAATCTTCCTCGGCACCTCTGACCTGTCGCTCGAGGAGATGGTGGGAGCGTACGGCACCTTCGCCAACAAGGGTGTCTACACCCGGCCCCTCTATGTCACACGCATTGAAGACAGGAACGGCAATGTGATCTCCACATTCTCTCCGTTCATTGATGAGGTGATCAGCGAGGATGATGCCTATCTCATGACCTCTCTCCTGCAGGGGGTGGTTAATTCGGGAACGGCAGTAAGGCTGCGTCTCACATACAGGCTGCTCAACCAGATGGGCGGCAAGACGGGAACCACACAGAACCACTCCAACGGATGGTTCATGGGAGTCATGCCTGACCTTGTGGCGGGTGTCTGGACCGGTTGGGAGGATCAGGCTATTCACTTCGAGGATCTCTCACTGGGACAGGGCGCAAATATGGCACTGCCTGTGGTGGGACTCTTTCTTCAGCGGCTCCTGGCCGACGAGAACTTTGCTCCCTATGGGGAGTCTGTTTTTGAGGCTCCTTCCAATTTCAATGTTGAGCTCGACTGCGACCATGTCAGGGAGCAGCAGCAGGGCAGCTCACTGCGGCAACGCGAATACTGATCTCAGGAGAAGAGAAGCCTGACGAGGCCTTCCACCCTGTTTACCCTGGATATCTGAATTCCGGGCTGCTCCGTAAGGTTCTTGTGATATCCGGATATCACTATCTGTTCAAAGCCCATGCGTGAGGCTTCAAGGATGCGCTGTTCGATCCGGGCTACCGGTCGAATCTCACCGGAGAGGCCCACCTCCCCGGCGAAGGCCGTCTGCTGCCCTACGGGCGTGTCGAGGCCGGAGGAGAGCACCGAGCTCACCACGGCCAGGTCTATGGCGGGGTCGCTGACCTTCAGTCCTCCGGCTATATTGAGGAACACATCCTTGACTGCAAGCCGGAACCCGGCTCTCTTCTCGAGCACTGCCAGCAGCATGTTTAGCCTTCGTGTGTCAAAGCCGGTGGTGCTTCTCTGCGGGGTACCGTAGACGGCGCTGCTGACCAGCGCCTGGGTCTCTATCATGAATGGTCTCAGGCCGTCGACGGTGGCGGCTATGGCGACGCCGCTGGCGGGTTCGCGGTCGCGGCGTATGAAGAGCTCCGACGGGTCAGTCACCTCGCGCAGGCCCCCGGAGCCCATCTCGAAGATGCCTATCTCTGCCGTGGAGCCGAATCGGTTTTTTACGGGCCTGAGTATCCGGAAGAGGTAGTTGCCGTCACCCTCGAACTGCAGTACCACGTCAACAATATGCTCAAGCACCTTGGGCCCGGCCAGGGAACCATCCTTGGTGATGTGCCCTATGAGTATCACCGGCACCCCTGATTCCTTGGCATAGCGGAGCAGCATGGCGGCACACTCTCTCACCTGTGACACTGACCCTGCTGATGACTCAAGCATGGAGGAGCTGAGGGTCTGTACAGAGTCTATTATCAGAAGCTCGGGCCTGATGGCCTCTGCCTGTGTGATCACGCTCTCCAGCTCCGTCTCGTTGTAGATGTAGCAGGCATCATTGCTTCCTGCCAGTCTCTGTGCACGAAGCTTGACCTGGCCTTCGCTCTCCTCTCCCGAGACGTACAGTACTCTCCGGCCACCTATGGCCAGTGCTATCTGCAGGGCCAGGGTCGACTTGCCAATACCGGGTTCGCCTCCCATGAGTATCAGTGATCCCCTGACCATTCCCCCGCCCAGGATGCGGTCTGTCTCACCTATGCCAGAGCTTATGCGGTCACTCTCATTGACCTCGATGCCCGACAGCAGACCGGGTTTGCGACGCGGGGCATCCCTGGCGATGCCGGGGCCGGGAGAGAGGGTGATGAGCTCCTCACGGTAGGTGTTCCACTCCTTGCATGCGGGGCAGTGACCTATCCATTTGGGTGACTCGGCGCCACAGTTCTGGCACACATAGACAGTCTTGTTCTTTGCCATCGGGAAAAGGATTATGCAACAGACAAATGTACTAAAAGCTTCGGATCAGCTTGCCCTGTCAATGAGTGTTGAGGGCAAAATCTTTCCTCTTTTGCCACCGAAGAGGGCATAGAAGGAGATTGCTCCCAGGAGGGCGATGAAGATCAGTTGTGACTCATGTGAGAGAGTGGCAAAGGCGAGTCCCTCCTGCAGGGGTATGCCGTAGGCAACGAGAAGGCCGCGCGAGACGATCCAGTGAAAGGCTCCCAGACCGCTCTGCACCGGTGCCGCCATGCCGAAGCTGCCTATTACCAGGATGAAGAGCGCTCCGTCGAGCCCCAGGCCCGAGGTGGAATCGAGGCAAAGAAGGGGAAACCAGGTCATCAGCAGGTAAACAACCCAGAGGAGGATGGTATAAAGGATGAATTCCCATTTCCTCTTGAGTCTGGCTATCGACTTGAGACCGTCAATGATGCCGTCGGTAAACTGATACAGCTTCCTGAAAACGGGTTTGTCAGAGAGTTTTTTCCTCATGGCGAACCAGAGAACCGCCGTCACTGTCAGAAGGGCAAGGAGCACGATGACGATCACAGATATGGATAGGGCTGAGGATGACAGTTTTTGGCCCAGGGGTGCGATGACGTTCTCGGAGAGGAAGCTGCCCGTGGTGGTGCTCCCGGCTATGAGTGTGAGCCCGAGCAGGGCCACTACCGTCAGCACATCGACGGTCCTCTCAACCAGCATTGTTCCTACCAGCCTGTCAAAGGGGATCTTCTCGTGCTCGCTCAGGGCGGCGCATTTTGTCACCTCGCCCAATCGCGGGAAGATCATGTTTGCCAGGTAACCGGTGGCGACGGCATGGTATACGTTGATCAGCCGGCCCTTGCGGCCCAGGGGTTCAATGAGCAGATTCCACCGGTGTGCCCTGATAAAGAAGGATAGCAGGGTCATCACCGCGGCAGGCAGCAGCCAGAGGTAGTCAGCCCTGCGCAGGGTGGCCCAGAGGTCCCGGAATCCGATGTCACGGAATGAGAGCCACAGAAGCAGCAGAGCCATGGCAAGGAAAATAATGGCCCGCACTGTTTGCTTAAGACCCTTCTTCAACTTCAGACAAGTTTGTTGGTGGCGGTATCGGGAATAATGATGTGAGGCCTGAAGGTTCTGGCTTCTTCAAAGTCCATCACGGCATATGACATGATAATGATCACATCACCCACCGAAGCCTTGCGTGCCGCCGGTCCGTTGAGGCATATCTCTCCCGTGCCCCTCTGCCCGGTAATGACATAGGTGTCAAGCCTCGCTCCGTTATTCCTGTTAAGTACCGTAACCTTTTCGTTTTCAATTAGGTTTGCAGCATCCATCAGATCCTCATCGATGGTGATGCTGCCCACATAGTTGAGGTCAGCGCCGGTGACGGTAACGTTATGTATTTTCGATTTGAGAACTTCTATCATCATTGTTGTCAGGAATCAGTTGTTTCCGTGCTGCAAAGATACACAACCTTATCTATCAGCGCAAACTGATCTCAATATTGTCTATCAGTCTCACCTCTCCTGCCCGGAGGGCAATGCAGCCGTAGTAGCTCTTTTCGGGCGACAGCTCCCAGACTGAGGTTACCGGCCTGAGTGTTGTATCTTCCACGATTTCAAAGTATTCAAGCCTGAAGTCGGGGATCATGTTTATCCTGTCAGCCACAAAATCCTTTATCTCTGACGGTTCAAAATCGGAAACCATTGCGGCGGCGGCGATGAGTGTCCTGTATATCTCCCCGGCTCTCTCGCGGTGGTGCGGCAGCAGCCTTCTGTTGCGGCTGCTCATTGCGAGACCGTCGCTCTCCCTCACTATGGGGCAGGCCACAATCTCAATTTTGGGGTAGTGACGGCGTGCCAGCTCCCTGATGATTGTAAGCTGCTGGTAATCCTTCTGTCCGAAGAATGCTGCCGAGGGCCTTACGATGTCAAAGAGTCGTGAGACCACCTGTGCCACACCGTTGAAATGTCCGGGCCGGTGTGCTCCCTCCATCACCGCGCCGATAGCTCCGAAGTCGAACTGCCTGGTGTCAGGTTCCGGGTAGATCTCCTCCACCGACGGTGTGAAGACAAAATCATTCTCCCTGAGCACTCCGGAGAGCATCTGCAGGTCAGCCTCGGGCGTGCGCGGGTACCTGACCAGGTCATCAGGGTCATTGAACTGCGTGGGATTGACGAAGATGCTTACGGCAACCATGCGGCAGCTCTCTGTGGCAAGCCTGACAAGAGAGAGGTGACCCTCGTGCAGGGCTCCCATGGTTGGCACAAACCCGGGCTGCCTCAGCTCATGGATCCGGTAATGTTCCCTTATCTCCTTGCCCGTTGCAAATACCTTCATTGCATCAAGTTATTGGACAGCGTCCTCTTCCCGTATTGAATAAGGTCCGCCATTTCAATACAAAATAACACCATTTTCCCGGTAACCTGTTGAATTTAAGCTTGGAAATTAATTCTATTTTTTTTATTATCTTTGCACTTTGATCAAATCAAGGTATATCGGGAGGTTTTAATGCAAAGCAGAAGGGTATTGTTTGTGTCACAGGAGATCATGCCTTATCTTGGTGAGACAAAACTTTCAAGGATCAGCCGTGACCTGCCGCAGGGCATACAGGAAAGGGGGAAGGAGATCAGGACATTCATGCCGCGCTATGGATCGATCAACGAGCGGAGGAACCAGCTGCATGAGGTGATACGTCTTTCCGGCATGAACCTTATCATTGACGATACTGACCATCCCCTGATAATAAAGGTAGCCTCCATTCAATCTGCACGTATGCAGGTATATTTTATTGACAACGAGGATTATTTTCACCGCAAGCATACAGTAGCCGATGCCTCAGGCAAAGAGTACGAGGACAATGATGAGAGAGCTATTTTCTTTGCCCGCGGCGTCATAGAAACGGTCAGAAAACTGCGCTGGAGTCCTGACATAGTGCACTGTCACGGCTGGCTCACATCGCTTGTCCCGCTCTATCTGCGGAAACTCTATTCAGATGACCCTGTCTTCAGCAAGCTCAAAAGCATCTACTCCGTATACAACAACGGTTTCAGGACGCCCCTGAAGCCGGCACTGACCGGTAAACTTGAAGCTGACGGCATCGAGAGCAGCGCCCTGGATGCCATAAGAGAGAGTGCTGATTACCTCAGCCTGACACGGCTGGCGGCTGAGAATTCAGACGCGATAATCATGGGATGTGACAGGATAGATGACCATGTCAGGAAAGAGATGGCCGGGCTGGGCAAACCGCTGCTTGAGTACCAGGGTGAGGAGAATTATATTGATGCTTACAATGAGTTTTATGACAGACTATTGCTCGACACGACAAAACAGTAGAAACAACGGCTCAGTAACCGGATTTCTGAAAAAAATATTACCGCTTCCTCTAATTCTCTCAATGATCTTTACCTCGTGCGCGGAAGATCCGATGAAGATCGGGATCGATCTTCTGCCGGAGGACGATTTCATTGATGTATACTCCACTGACACAATAGGGGTGAGGGCCTATACCATGTACAATGAGCTGTCACTCTCCTCTGACAGTACCAGGATGATTGCCGGAGGGGTATATGACGAATATTTCGGATCCACATACTGTGACTTCGTCACGCAGCTCAGGCTTATGGACTCACTGCGCAGGTCAGCCATCAACATTGACTCAGTCTTCATTTCCTTCTACACGGCGAAGGTTTCGGGTGACACTGCAGCAGTGCATTACCTGAGGCTGTATGAGACAGGCACTGAGCTGACTGATCCGGATGTCTACTATACAGGTCAGGACCCCGACACCATCACCTTCCTGGGTGAGTACCCCATGCCGGTGCTGAAGGCTGACTCCCTCTATTCGGTCAGGCTTGACAACTCTGTGGCGGAGTACCTGTTGAGGGATACCGCCCAGTTCCGTCCTGCCACCAACTTTTACAAGGAGTTCTTCAGGGGACTCTGGTTCGGAATACGGAGTGAAACCAACCCGGTGCTGATAACCCTCAATGCGGCCGACAATCCTCTTTCCATCTCCGTCTACTATCATGATGACGCAGATGTCAGCCGTTCATACTTTTTCGTTGCCACCGAGAGGGCGGTGAACTACAACAGGTTCACCCATGACCGCACTACCGCCGATCCTGAGAAGGAGCTGCAGCATGTCAACGACCTTGTACCGGATACTGCCGTATACCTGCAGACCTATTACGGGGTTTATACCCTTCTCGACCTGCCGTCGCTTGCCTCATTCAGGGGCACTGAACGGATAGCCGTCAACAAGGCCAGGATATATGCTCCTGTTTACATTGACGGGGAGACCTATACCGAGGAGGAGATGCCAGGTCAGATTTATCTGCGGTACCGTGACAACGAGGGCAAGGAGCACCTGGTTCCTGACCTGCTGCACGATATCAGTTTTATGGACGGCAGGTATGACACTGTGGGCGATTATTACAAATTCAATATCACGACATTTGTCCAGCAGTACCTGGAGGGAACGGTGGAGAACCCCTCCGTTGAGTTATTCTTCCCCCTCACTGCTGAGAAAAACGTGATCTTCAGGGCTAACGGAAACAACCCGGCCATCAGATTCGAGTTTGCTTACACAATATTCTGATTGACTATAAGTTAAAATAACCGTTAACTTATCCGGAAATCATTATATGTGCGGTATTGTAGGTTATATAGGCTCACGTCCTGCCCGTGACATTGTCATCAATGGGCTCAAGCGTTTGGAATACAGAGGTTATGACTCGGCTGGCATTGCCATCAGTGACGGCGAGAGGACGGAGATCTTCAAGTGTGCCGGCAGGGTCCGCGATCTTGAGGAGATGGTTGTGGGCAAGGAATTCGACGGATCCGTTGCCATGGGGCACACACGCTGGGCCACGCACGGAGAGCCCAATGAGATAAACGCTCACCCCCAGGTCTCTTACCGCGGTCACTTCATCGTGGTTCACAACGGTATCATTGAGAACTATTCACGAATCAAAAAGCATCTTGAGGGCCGTGACGTCAGGTTCACCAGCCAGACTGACACCGAGGTGCTTGCCAATCTTATGGAGCATCTCTATCTTGAGGGGGACCTCTCCGCCGAGCAGGCTGTCATCATGGCGCTGAACAAGGTGGAAGGGACATACGGGATAGCCGTCTACTGCCGCGATGAGCCCGGCAAGCTCTTCGCCGCCAGGCTCGGGTCGCCACTGGTGATAGGTGTGGGGGACGGAGAGAATTTCATTGCCTCTGACGCCACACCCATCGTAGAGCATACCCAGAGGGTTATATACCTCAATGATGATGACCTCGCCGTCATCAGGAAGGATGAGATGGTGCTCAAGGCCATCAGGAACAAGAATGTGGAGCCCGACATCAAGGAGGTGGACCTGAAGCTCGGTGAGATAGACAAGGAGGGTTATCCCCATTTCATGCTCAAGGAGATCTTTGAACAGCCGCGGGCCATACATGATACTTTCAGGGGCAGGATACTGCCCAACAAGGCAGGGCTTATGCTCGGCGGGCTTCACAATGTGTTTGACACCATGGCTTCAGCCGACAGGATACTGATAGTGGCCTGCGGCACCTCGTGGCACGCAGGTCTCGTCGGTGAATATATCATCGAGGAGTACTGCCGCATACCGGTTGAGGTGGAGTATGCTTCCGAATTCAGGTACCGCGACCCTGTGATAAAGAAGGGCGACATTGTCCTGGCCATCAGCCAGAGCGGTGAGACGGCCGATACCCTGGCAGCCATAAGGCTCGCCAGGGAGAGGGGGGCAATGGTGCTGGGTATCTGCAATGTGGTAGGATCATCAATCTCACGCGAGACCAATGCCGGAGTATTCACCCATGCCGGTCCCGAGATCGGGGTGGCTTCCACCAAGGCCTTCACCACACAGGTGGTGACCCTGGCGATGATCTCATTCGAAATGGGATACCGCAAGGGACTTATCGACGAAGCTCGTTACCGCGAGCTGATAGGTGATCTCACATCTCTTCCCGATAAGGTCGAAAAGGCCTTGCAGGTTAATGACAAGGCCCTGGAACTGGCGAAGATATACAAGGATTCCACCAACGCCCTCTACCTTGGAAGGGGTCTTCTCTATCCAGTAGCACTGGAGGGAGCCCTGAAGCTGAAGGAGATATCATACATTCATGCCGAGGGTTATCCGGCTGCCGAGATGAAACACGGACCGATAGCACTCATTGATGAGCACATGCCTGTTGTGGTTGTGGCTACCAGGGAGAACTCCTATGACAAGATAGTAAGCAACATACAGGAGGTTAAGGCCAGAAAGGGCAAGGTGATCGCAGTAGTCACCGAGGGTGACCAGGTGATAGGCCGCATGGCCGA
This sequence comes from uncultured Rikenella sp., assembly GCA_964411345.1. Taxonomy (GTDB): domain Bacteria; phylum Bacteroidota; class Bacteroidia; order Bacteroidales; family VadinHA17; genus SR-FBR-E99. Next base: position 74,499 of record CAYPKP010000008.1, read on the forward strand.
TTACGTACTGGAGGTGCCCGAGGCGGCTACCGTATTTGCGCCGGTGCTGGCGGTGGTGCCGCTGCAGCTGCTCTCTTATCATATTGCCGTTCTGCGTGGCTGTGACGTTGATCAGCCCCGCAACCTGGCAAAATCTGTCACTGTAGAGTAAAACAAAGAAAGGATATCATGGCTGACGGATACAGAAGTCTCAGTATAGGTGAGATACGGGGCCTGGAGGCCTCGGGATGCAGGAGCAACTCATGGGAGAGCGTCTTTGTCAAGGAGCCCTTCAATGCAGAGAGGATCCAGAATGTCACCTTCAGCGGTACGGTAAGGCTGGGGCACTTCAACGGCACGGCACGCGAGAGATGCGGGCTGCCACTGCTGCACGGCATTAAGAATGCCCACATACACAACTGTACCATAGGTGACAATGTCACCATAACTGACATCACCGGCTTCATCGCCAACTACGATATCGGCGAGGGGGTTGTTATCAGGAACTGCGGTCACATCTCAACAGAAGGCCGCACCTCGTTCGGCAACGGCACCCGCGTGGCTGTCCTCAATGAGACCGGCGGCAGAGAGGTGCCCATCTGGGACCGGCTGACATCGCATATGGCTTATATTATCACCCTCTACAGGCACAGGCCTGCAGCCATAGAGGTGATAGAAGAGCTGATCGGCGACTACACGGAACAGGTCAAGTCAGATCGCGGCGAGATAGGGGCAGGGTCATATATTGCCGGATGCGGCACCATCAAGAACGTCAGGGTGGGCAACGGTGCGGTGATCGAGGATGTGTCACGGCTGGCTGAAGGGTCGGTCAACAGCACCTTCAAAGACCCCGTATTTATCGGCAATGACGTGATCATGGATCACTTTATAATCTGTTCCGGATCAAAGGTCAATGATGCCGCCGTGATAGACAAATGCTTCATAGGTCAGGGATGCACCCTCTCAAAGCAGTATTCGGCTGAGAACTCACTGTTCTTTGCCAACTGCGGCGGCTACCACGGTGAAGCCTGCTCCATATTCGCGGGGCCCTTTACCGTCACCCACCATAAGTCGACACTGCTGATTGCCGGTATCTTTTCATTCATGAATGCCGGCAGCGGTTCAAACCAGAGCAACCACATGTACAAGCTCGGCCCCATACACCAGGGTATCATGGAGAGAGGGTCGAAAACAACATCTGACTCATACGTGCTGTGGCCCTCGCGCATAGGTCCCTTCACCCTGGTGGTGGGCCGTCATTACCATAATGTGGACACCACCCAGTTCCCCTTCTCATACCTCACCGAGGTGAGCTATGAGTCACAGCTGATACCGGGGATAAACCTGCGCTCCGTGGGTACCATCCGTGATGCCCAGAAGTGGCCGAAGCGCGATGCACGCAAAGATCCGAAGAAGCTTGACCAGATAAACTACAACCTGCTCAGTCCCTTTACCGTAGGCAAGATGATGAAGGGGCGGGAGCTGCTTAAAAAGCTGCTGGAGGAAAATCCCGGACAGGAGATCATCTCCTTTGAAAGGATGAGGATGAAAAGCTCTGCAGCAGAACGCGGCATTCTCCTTTACCAGATGGGCATCAACAAGTTCATCGGCAACTCGGTTATCAAGAGGCTGGAAGGGACGGAGCTGAAGTCCGACGATCAGATCCGCACCAGGATGAGGCCAGAGAGCAACGAGGGCACCGGGGACTGGATAGACATGTCAGGACTGATCACGCCGCTTAGCGCCATTGAGACTCTGCTGTCATCGATTGAGAAGCGGGAGATGAAGAACGCCGAGGCCGTCAACAGAAGCTTCGAGTCGATCCATAAGCGTTATTATGAACTCGAGTGGAGCTGGGTCTATGACCGTCTGCCGGAGGAGACCGGCAAGCCCAATGACGAGCTTACTGCCTCCGATATCATTGAGATAGTGGAGCGGTGGAAGAAGAGCGTGGTTGACCTTGACAGGATGCTCTACGAGGATGCACGCAAGGAGTTCACGCTTTCATCCATGACCGGTTTCGGCATCGACGGTGACGACGAGGTCAAGAAGCGCGACTTCGAGCAGGTAAGGGGCGACTTCGAGAAAAACGGTGTGGTGCTCGCCATCCTTGATCATATCAAGGTCAAAACCGAACTGGGTGACGAGCTGATTTCGCGCCTGCGGAGGCACAAATCAGGGAGTAGGCAGTAGGGAATAGGCAGTAGTGTTCTGCGAGCTTTTATTGTCAACACTATTGCCTATTGTCTATTGCCTCACCTGCTTCCGTACATCTCTTCGTAGTACCTGGCGTAGTCTCCCGAGACAATGGCATTCAGCCACTTCTCATTTGACAGGTACCAGTCGACGGTCATGCCCAGTCCCTGTTCAAAGGTGACCGATGGCTTCCACCCAAGCTCCTTCTGCAACTTGCTGCTGTCAATGGCATAGCGGAGGTCATGGCCGGCACGGTCTGTAACGTATGTTATCAGGTTTTCGGAGCTGCCCGCACCCCTGCCCAGCTTCTCATCCATGATGCGGCAGAGGAGCCTGACAAGGTCAATGTTCTTCCACTCGTTGTCGCCACCCACGTTATAGGTCTCGCCCGGCGTGCCGCTGTGAAAGATGATATCTATGGCTGCTGCATGATCCCCGACATAGAGCCAGTCGCGGATATTCTCACCCCTGCCGTAGACAGGGATTGGCTTGTGAAGTTTTATGTTGTTTATGGTAAGGGGAATAAGCTTTTCGGGAAACTGGTTCGGGCCGTAGTTGTTGGAGCAGTTGGAGATCACAAAAGGGAGTCCGTATGTGTTTCCGAAGGCCCTGACCATATGGTCTGAGCTGGCCTTGGAGGCCGAGTAGGGGCTGCGGGGGTCGTAGGGAGTCTGCTCGGTGAAGAAGCCTCCGTGCTCCAGCGAACCGTACACTTCGTCCGTGGAGATGTGGTAAAATATCCTGCCGGCGCGGCTTGCCGGCGCAACATCGCGAAAGGCCGTCAGCAGGTTGACAGTGCCAACTATATTAGTGTATATGAACTCGTCCGGCGAAGTAATAGACCTGTCAACGTGTGATTCGGCGGCGAGGTGTATCACCCCGTCAAACCGGAATTCATCGAAAAGGGCGTTTACTGCCTTCCTGTCAACGATGTCAATCTTCCGGAAGAGGTAATTGGGCTTCTTCTCAATGTCTGTCAGATTGCACAGGTTACCGGCATAGGTCAGTTTGTCGGCGTTGACAATCCTGTATTCAGGATAGCTGTTCACAAAACGCCTGACGACATGTGAACCTATGAATCCGGCGCCGCCTGTGATAAGAATGTTTCGTTTCATTCGATTATTTGATTTTCAGTCTGTTTTCCCATCGCCATGCTGTCTCCATGGCCTCCTCAATTGATATCTCCGTCTTCCATCCCAGTTCCCTGTTGGCCAGGGAGGGGTCAGCCCATATCTTTTCAATGTCACCGGCCCGTCTGTCTGTGACGGTATATTTCAGCTTCACCCCCGTGGCTTTTTCAAAGGCAGCTATTGCCTCCAGCACGGAGACACCCGTGCCCGTGCCCAGGTTAAAGACTTCGTAGTTGCTCTTGTTCTCTCCTGCCATGAGTCTTCGCAGGGCAACCACGTGTGCCCTGGCAAGGTCAACCACATGGAGGTAGTCACGTATGCATGACCCGTCAGGAGTATTGTAGTCGTTGCCGAACACCTTCAGTTCGTCACGCAGTCCTATGGCCGTCTGTGTGATGAAGGGCACCAGGTTTTCAGGCACGCCCCTGGGCAGCTCGCCGATATGTGCCGTTGGGTGCGCCCCAATGGGATTGAAATACCGGAGTGAGATAGCTTTCTGTTGCGGCCTGGCGGCCATGGTATCACGGATGATGATCTCGCCGGCCTGTTTGGTAAAACCGTAGGGTGAGGCTGCCTCCTGCACAGGTGAGGTCTCCGTCACCGGGAGCTCTTCCGGCTCGCCGTAGACGGTGCATGATGATGAGAAGACCATGGCAGGGGTATGGTGCTGCTCCATCACCTCCAGGAGGTTGATGAGGGAGAGGAGGTTGTTCCTGTAATATTCAAGCGGCTTCTTCACCGACTCTCCCACAGCCTTGTAGGCGGCAAAGTGGACAACGGCATCTACCGGAGCCTCGGCGGTGAAGATCTCATCAAGCTTAGCGCGGTCACACAGATCCTCGTTGTAAAAGCGCGGCCTGACGCCGGTGATGGCATGAATGCCGTCGAGAACGGATACATCAGAATTGAAGAGGTTGTCAATGATAACCACCTCGTATCCTTCAGCTATCAGCTCAACGGCAGTGTGAGAGCCGATGTAGCCCGTACCGCCCGTTACTATGATCTTTCTTTCCATCAGAGACTCCAGTATGTAAGCCACTTCATCCTGTTTCGGTATATGCCCTTGAGATCCACCAGGATACCTTTCTCATTCAACAGGTCAAGGAAGAATGTCTCATTGAGTTCAAGGTAGACTTTGTGGGCTACTGCCACTATTATGGCGTCATATTTTCCTTCGGGGCCCGGTTTGAGTTCGATGCCGTACTCATGCTTCACCTCCTCAGGCGAGGCTCCCGGGTCGATCACGTCAACCTCCACGCCGAAGTCGCGCAGCTCGTTTACCACGTCAATCACCTTTGAGTTGCGTATGTCCGTAACATCCTCCTTGAATGTCATTCCCATTATCAGCACCCTGGCCTTGTCGGGGCTCTTGCCGGCAGCTATCAGCTTCTTGACCGTCTCCTTGCCCGCGAAGGCGCCCATGCTGTCGTTGGTGAATCTTCCCGAGTCGATCATCTGCGGATGATAACCCATCGCCTTGGCTTTGTAAGAGAGATAATAGGGATCGACGCCGATGCAATGGCCTCCCACGAGCCCGGGGTAGAACCTGAGGAAGTTCCATTTTGTCCCGGCAGCCTCAAGCACCTCGTATGTGCTGATGCCCATCCGGTTAAAGATGATGGAGAGCTCGTTCATGAATGCGATGTTGATGTCGCGCTGAGTGTTCTCGATGATCTTGGCAGCCTCGGCAACCTTTATCGACGAGGCCCTGTGCACCCCTGCTTCGATGATCATCTCATAGGTCCTTGCGATGTTCTCTGCCGACTCTGCGTCACAGCCGCTGGTGACCTTGACAATCTTTGTCAGAGTGTGGTTTTTGTCTCCGGGGTTAATGCGTTCGGGGGAGAATCCCACCTTGAACTCTTCGGGGTATTTCAGCCCGGAAAAACGCTCCAGCACAGGTATGCACTCTTCCTCGGTGCAGCCCGGGTAGACAGTTGATTCGTAGACAACGTAGTCACCCTTTTTGAGAATGCGTCCCACGGTCTCCGAGGCTTTAAGCACCGGACCAAGGTCAGGCAGGTTATGCCTTGTCACCGGGGTGGGGACGGCTATTATGTGGAATGAGGCCTCACGCAGATCTTCGGGGTCACAGGTGAATTTTATGTCTGTTCCCTCAAATGCCCCGCGCTCAAGCTCATTGCTGGGATCAATGCCCTGTCTCATGAGCTCTACCCTGTCGGGCCTGATGTCAAAGCCAACAACGCTGATCTTTTTTGCAAATTCCAGTGCAATGGGAAGGCCTACATAACCCAGGCCTATAAGTGAGAGTTTGGTTTCCCCGGATAAGAGTTTATCGTACATATTTTTACTCATTTTAAAATTCTGTATAATCGGATTTTCTTCTTGTTATTTTATTGTTCTGTTGGAATTTACATGCGGTAATACAATCATTTTCATTTGCGGTTTACTGCTCATGCACGTTTCTTCCGTTGGATTGAACCTGTTTTTATCCTGATATTGAATCTCTGCGGCCAGAGGCTGCTGAGGCAGGGTTCATTTTTTTATCAGGGGATGGTATTCTCCTGACAGCACCGACAGGGCGGAGTTGCGTATCTGGTATACCGTCTCGATGCTCTGGCGTGCATCTTCCAGGCCGTAGCCGTTGCCCCTGAGGATCTCCCGGTAGGTCACGGTATGCAGGTCAGTGAATCCTTCGGAGAACTCCAGCTCTTCACCGTCGACGGTTATGTTCCTGTAGGTTCTTTTCCCTGTCTCCCTGACAGAGGGTGGAAGGTCATTGGCGTCGATGCTCAGGAACCATCTCACGCGGGCATTTTCGAGCTCCAGGAACCCGGAGGCCTTGTTTTTGCCGAGAAGATGCACCCTGTTGAAGACCACCGGGCCGAATATCCACATCAGCATGTCAAAGAAGTGGACCCCGATGTTGGTGGCTATGCCGCCCGATTTGTTCACATCGCCTTTCCATGAGATCTGGTACCAGTGGCCACGGCTGGTGACGTATGTGAGGTCGATGTCGTGCTTCTTGCCGGCACTGCCTGCCGCCATCTTCTCCCTGAGGTCGATGATCACCGGGTGGTACCTGAGCTGCAGTATGTTGTAGATCTTACGGCCGGTCTCCTTCTCTATTTCCTGTAGTGCATCTATGTTCCAGGGATTCAGCACCACCGGTTTTTCGCATATGGCATCTGCCTGGTGCCTGAGGGCGAACCTGATGTGAGAGTCATGCAGGTAATTGGGAGAACAGATGCTCACATAATCGAGCTGTACGCCGCTTCTCTTGAGTTTGTCGATATGCCTGTCGAACCGTTCAAACTCAACGAAGAAGTCGCTCTCGGGAAAGTAGCTGTCGAGTTTTCCCACGCAGTCGAACCTGTCAAGGCTGGCCAGCAGCCTGTTGCCGGTCTCCTTTATGGCTTTAAGGTGCCTGTCGGCGATATAGCCGGCCACCCCTATGAGCCCGAAATTTTTAGGTTTGTTATCCATCAAGAGAGATAAGTATGGCTGTTATACTATTCAATTTTTTTTACCCTTCCTTCATGCAGACGGTATTTGTCCCCGCTCTCCGGGCAGACAGCCATGCCGTTGTCGCCGAAGGCAAGCTTATGACCGTACTCGGAGACCCATCCGGTCTGGCGTCCGGGATTGCCAATCACAAGGGCATAGGGCATGACATCCCGGGTGATGACGGCGCCTGCACCGATAAGTGAATATTCACCTATTTCATTGCCGCACACTATGGTTGCGTTGGCGCCTATGGAGGCGCCGCGCCTGACCACGGTGGTCACGTACTGGTCGCGCCTGATGACGGCGCTGCGCGGGTTGGTTATGTTGGTGAATACCATGGAGGGTCCGAGAAAAACATCGTCCTCACATATAACTCCGGTATATATCGATACATTGTTCTGCACCTTCACATTATTTCCCAGGATCACGCCGGGTGAAACGACGACGTTCTGGCCCAGGTTGCACCGTTCGCCTATGACGGCATCCTTCATGACATGGGTGAAGTGCCATATCTTCGTGCCCGGGCCTATGGTGCACCCTTCGTCTATCACCGCCGTCTCATGTGCAAAGTATTCCTTTTCCATCTGAGTGATTATTTGTATTCTGACCTTATGCACCCGGTAATATAGCTTAGCTGTTCATCATCAAGCTCCGTATGCATGGGCAGCGAGAGCACCTCGCCGCTGAGCATTGCGGTCACCGGGAAGGCGTCGGCGCTGTAGCCGAGATGGGCATAAGCCTTTTGCATATGGAGTGGCACCGGGTAGTAGATCATTGAGGGTATCCCCTCGTTTTCAAGGCACTCGCGGAGACCGTCCCGCTTACCCCCCTCAACCCTGAGGGTATACTGGTGAAAGATATGTGTTGAATTCCCTGACCTCAGCGGCAGGGTTATGCCCTCCAGCCCGCCGAGCTCCCTGTCATAGTGCGCTGCAGCCTTACGGCGCGATTCGTTGAAGGTGTCAAGATGGCGCAGCTTAACGCTCAGCACGGCTGCCTGAAGGGTGTCAAGCCTCGAGTTGACGCCTATATGGTCATGGTAATACCTGATCTTCATCCCGTGGTTGGTGATGCTTCTTATCAGCGCTGCCAGGTCATCGTCGGCAGTAACCAGCGCCCCGCCGTCACCGTAGCATCCGAGGTTCTTCGAAGGGAAGAACGAGGTGCATCCGATGATGCCCATGGTGCCTGCCTTCTTCACGGTGCCGTCGCTGAACCGGTATTCTGCCCCGGTAGCCTGGGCGGCATCCTCGATTATATGTATCCCATGCTCCTCTGCAAGGGCCATCAACGGCTCCATATCAGCACACTGTCCGAAGAGATGGACAGGCACGACAGCCTTCGTACGCGGGGTGATCGCCCTCCTCACAGCCTCAATGCTGATGTTGAAGGTGTCGGGGTCCGGCTCGACAAGCACCGGGGTGAGGCCCAGCAGTCCGATAACCTCGATGGTGGCAATGAATGTAAAGTTGGTTGTGATGACCTCGTCGCCGGGTTTGAGGCCAAGGGCCATCATCGCTATCTGAAGGGCATCAGTGCCGTTGGCGCATGAGATGACATGACGGATGCCAAGATAACGCTGCAGCTCCTCCTCAAACTGACGGACGGCCGGTCCCCTGATGAAGGCTGTCGAACTGATGACCCCGGATATGGCATTGTCTATGTCGGCCTTATACCTTTCATACTGCGACCGGAGGTCTACCATCTCTATCTTTTTCATTGTCTGTGCATCTACTGAAAGCGAAGATAACAGAAATTATTTTAACCCTTTTTTTTGGTCCGGCATCAGCTTTCTTTTTTATCTTTGTTCATTATTGCTTCCACATGGCGAGGGATATCAGCGGATACATAAGAGAACTGCTTTTCAGTCACGATTGTGTCATTATACCGGGGTTTGGGGCCTTCATAGGCAACTATTTCCCCGCGAAGATCGACCGCAGTGAGGGGATGTTTTACCCCCCGTCGCGCAAGGTCACCTTCAACCGCCATCTGACCGGCAATGACGGGCTCCTGATAGGTCACATCTCCTCACACCTGCAGACCGGTTACGGTGAGGCTCGTGACATTGTAAGCGAGTGGACCGATGAGCTTCGCAAGAGGATCATGACCGGCACTCCCGTCACCCTGGAGCACCTCGGCACCTTTACCCTCAACCATGAGAGGACAATTATCTTCGATCCTGATCTGAGTGTCAATTACCTGCTCACATCCTACGGGCTGAGCGCTTACCACCGGCATCCGGTGAGCGGCTTTGACGTGCGCAAGCGGGTGCTTGAGAAGCAGCATGAGCCATCCGTGAGCCCTCCTTCAGTGCGGCGCCTGCTTACCAGGGCAGCGGTGATAATACCTTTTCTTGTGGCGCTGGCACTGGTGCCTTTCAATGATCATCTCTTCAAGGGCAGGATGGAGGAGTCGACTCTCAATCCTCTTGCCAGGGCGGAGCTCGAATACAACCGTGAGCAGATTGATGCCGGCGCTGCAGCGGTGATCACGGACAGCGGCGTCACCGGTGAAGAGCCCGGAGAAGGCCGGTTCCCGGACAGAGAGCCCGGGGCAGATAAGACCATGACCCGGGAACCGGGTGAAGGCCTGACTGTTGCTGCAGAAGAGCCTTCTGCCGGCCGGACGGTTGCGGTTGAGAATGAGGGTCCGAAGAAGCCACCGGCTGTTGCTGCCTCAAAGCCTGCAACGGCGCCGTCAGAGACCACGGCCCGCAGCGGTGCCAAACCGGAAAGGCCTGCAGTGGTGGTGCATGAGTACAGGTACCTGTTGATAATAGGCAGCTTTCAGGGGGAGGACAATGCCCTGACCATGGTGGATAAGCTGCGCAAGCTCGGTTTTGACCCGGAGGTGGCAAGCGGCCCTGACGGTTTTCTGCGTGTCAGTGCAGAATCATTCGGCACCCTCGAAGAGGCAGTGGCCTCACTGGAGACAATGAAGAGGGATTTTCCGGGGGCGTGGGTGTATAAGAGCAGGTAGCAGTTTTCAGTCCACAGTCCACAGTCCACAGTCCACAGTCTACAGTCCACAGTCAATCAATCAGTTACATATTGCCGGCTGTCAACTGCCAAGTGCCGACTGCCGACTGATTTTGACTGCCGACTGCCGAGTGCCGACTGCCTACTGATTTTGACTGCCGACTGCCGACTGCCGACTGATTTTGACTGCCGACTGCCGACTGATTTTGACTGCCGACTTATTTAACCGGGCTTCCGTTTTTGATCTTCTCTTC
>CAYPKP010000009.1:0-15692 GCA_964411345.1 uncultured Rikenella sp.
CAGGCGATGTTCCCCGTGGCAACGGACAACTGCGATGCAGACGTCACAGACATAGTAAAAGTAACAGGAGCATTTGTCCCGGGAGCTCTGTGCCCCGAGGCAGGAACTTACACCAATACCTGGACGGTAACGGACAACTGCGGTAATGTCAGTGCCGTCTACACCCAGACTATTACCATCATTGACACCACTCCGCCAACATTCACTGTTCCTGTTGACATCACCATCTGTCGTGATGTGGACGGCAACTATGACAGAGATGTCTCAAACACCGGAGATGTGTATGATGAAGCTGACAACTGTGATACGAGTCTGGATGCAGTATATACAGATTCCGACGTGGCGATGGGAACTGTAACTCAGGTAGGTTATATTACAAGAACCTGGACCCTTACTGACAATTGCGGAAACGTAACGACACAATACCAGATCATATGGGTACAGCCTGTGCCGCAGATATCGGTGGCAGTCCCTGATACCCTGTTTTGCAACGGAGCTACTGTCAACTTCACTATTGACTCCCTGGTGATATCAAGAGGAGAGGTGATGTATGACCTTGAGGTGAACTATGCAGCGGGGGTCAGCGGTGATCTTACTGACGGTCCAAGGCAGATAGCTGATATTTCCGATGTACTTGTCAACAGTACCGACAGCCACCAGACCGTAACCTACACCTTCAGGCCATATATCCAGGGCAAGCCGGGAGATCCCACATGTAATGACGGTATTGACATAACTATTGTGATACACATTGAACCTACCGCCAGGGTTTCGCATACGCTGGCAAACGACGAATTGTGTAACGGCGATGATGTCAGCATCCAGCTGGCAACAGTGACAGTACCTTACCGGGGAATCGAGTTCAATGTTGATGCAATGTCCGGTTATCCCGAGATCTCAGGTTATAATGACAGGACCGGCCTAAGCGTGACTGATATCATCACCGAGCCTCTTTCAAACAGCGGAGACACCGCAAGACTCGTTCTGTATGTCATCACACCGGTTACCCTTGATGTCAACGACAACCAGAAGTGTATTGGCATCAATGACACCGTCGAGGTATGGGTCAACCCCACTCCCAGGGCCACTCCGCTGATTAACACCCCCCGCATCTGCGAACAGGGGACAACGGATATCATTCTGACATCGCCCACCGTCATGACTTCAGGGGTGATCGAATTCAACTATACGATATCTGCAACTGCTCCTGAAACCGTAGTCGCCGGCAACAGGGCACCGGCCAACAGCCAACCCTCCGGCACACCACTGCAGTTTCAGTATACCAATGAAAGTGATACGATACAGTCGGTCTACTTCCACATTACTCCGAAGGTCTCCGGACTGACATGTCCCTACGGAAACACGGTAGTGTCAGAGGTCAAGGTTCACGCCCGTCCCCTTCAGTCGCTTGAGATCAGGGACTCCATCACCTGTCATGGCGGTCAGAACGGCACCCTGGAGGTGATACCGGCCAAAGGGGTTGACCCGCTGTGGGTCGAGTGGACAGGACCTGACTACTGGGAGGATGAGGGATACAACATGTTCATCGTCGATGAGCGACGTCAGGGATTCTATACGGCCACGGTGACCGACAGCCTCGGCTGCTATAATGTGGGAACTCTCAACCTGCTGGAGCCATATACCGAGGTGGCATTCTATTTCAACAAGTATATTTCCTGCCCCGGAGCCAATGATGCGCAGATAACCCTGGCGCTGACCGAGGGAGAAGCCCCGCCGTATTATTATTATATAATGCGCGATCTGACAGATACGATCTATGAAGGACCCCTTCCTCCGCAGAGTTTCCCGCCCGTTCCAGTACACATTGACAGCGTCTCTCCCGGAGAATATCTACTGATCGTAGAGGATGCCAACGGATGCAAACTGCCTGAGATCAGGACTCTGTTTGACGCTCCCGTCACAGAGGTAAAATTTGGTAAATCTGATTACTCGGGCTACAACATATCATGCGAAGCGTACAGTGACGGATCCATCTGGGTGAGCAACATACGAAGCTATTACATGGACGGTGCAGACACGGTATTTGTCACCAACGTGGCTCCTTACAACTATCAGTGGACTGCTTCTGACGGAGGTGTGATAACGGGCAGCTCAACAGAAAACAATCTTGTTAATGTTCCGGCCGGGACATATCACCTGACGGTTACTACCAGCAAGGGTTGCACATTCCAGTTCACAGAGGTGCTTACCGAACCTGACGGCATAGACCTGCTGGCGGAGGATGTCTCGTTAAGTCCTGACGGCAACTATCAGATTTCATGTTATGGAAGGAACGACGGATATATCGACCTTCAGTTTGACGGAGGGGCAGGAGCCTACACCTATTCCTGGACGGGTCCTGAATCGTTTACAGCCTCCACGGCATCAATCGCAAGCCTGTATGAGGGCACGTATGACCTCACGGTGACTGATGGAAACGGATGCCACAGGTATTACCAGTATGTGCTTAACGAACCCGATTCAGTAGGAATATCTGTCATAAAATCCCTTACCGGCGATGGTCTCTACAACATCAGCTGTAACGGTGAGGATGGCCAGATTGACATCACCGTTACCGGAGGCAGCGGGCCGGGCACCTATTCTTATGACTGGAAGAACGACAGCAATCCTGAATGGTCAAGCAACCTGGAAGACCTGAGTGTCAAGGCCGGCTCCTACAGGGTATATGTCACCGACGCCAACGGTTGCACTACGGACAGGGGAGTGGAGCTTACCCAGCCGATGCCGCTGGGTCTCTCAGTTGACATCTCGGATATCACCTGTCTGACAGCGCCGGCTTACAATGACGGAGCCGTCGACCTTACGATAGAAGGAGGCAAGGCCCCGTACAGTTACCTGTGGACAGGCCCATCTGGGTACACATCCACGGAGCAGGATATTGCCGGACTTACCCAGGGCGACTACAGTGTCAGGGTCACCGATGACTACGGCTGTATCATGGATATCAATGCACAGCTTTCATTGCCTGAGCCGATGACCGTCGAAAGGATCCTGTCTGACTATAACGGGTTTAATGTCAGCTGTCTGGGAAGATCTGACGGCTGGATGAAGGTTGTTCCGGTTACCGGCACTCCACCTTATCAGTACTTATGGAGCGGTCCTGACGGCTTTACCGCCACTGACACCGATTCTATCCATGGTCTCAGGGAGGGCCTCTATACCCTTTCCGTTACGGACAATAATCTGTGCAACACCATTGTAGAGACAACGCTTGTCTCACCCGGACAGTTAAGCCTGACTATCACCAAACAGACTTCCGAGGGGGGCAACTACAACATCAACTGCAACGGCGAATCATCGGGTCGTGTTGACCTTGCTCCCGTAAACGCGGCTGGCACAGTGTCATATCTGTGGTCGGACGGAGGTGCAGGCTCCAGCCGTGATGATCTCGAAGCAAGAGGGTATGAGGTTATAGTTACTGACGGCAACGGATGTTCAGCCGACACAACTCTCACCCTCACCGAGCCTGACCCGCTGAACATTTCGTTCAGCATGGTGTCACCCTACTGTCCGGAGAGCACGGACGGAACTGTCTTTGCCGGTGTGACGGGTGGCGAAGGGGCTTACAGCTTCCTCTGGAACAGCGGGCAGACAACGCAGGAGATAACAGGACTGACCTCCGGACTCTATATAGTTGATGTCAGCGATTACAACGGATGCTCTGCCACAGATTCATTAATCCTGTCACCACTCAACGACAGGTGTGTGGGAATTCCAAATGCATTCTCTCCTGACGGGGACGGAATAAATGAATACTGGGTCATCAGCATGATATCCCTCTATCCGGAGGCCGAGGTGGTCATTCTCAACAGGTGGGGTGAAATGGTCTGGAAGTCAGAGAAGGGTTATCCTGAACCATGGGACGGCCGGGCATCCAATGGCAGAGCATTGCCGATGGATTCGTATCATTATGCCATTGACCTTCACAATGGTGAGAAGCCTATAGTCGGACACGTGACCATAATAAGGTAAGCCATGACTGGAAGAAGAGCAGCGTGTAAGATGAGCAGATGGTTGTTGTTACTGGCAGCGGTGATGATGGCGGCGGGGCTTGAAGCCCAGCAGCTGCCTGTCTACAGCCAGTATCTCTTCAACAAGTATCTCATTAATCCGGCCGTGGCAGGGAGTGACGGCTATACGAGCATCAACCTTACCACAAGGCAGCAGTGGGCCGGATATCAGGGGGCACCGCAGACCTATTCCCTGAGTGCACAGGGCCGTCTTCTAAAGCAGAAGTATCTTATCAGGGACAACATATTCGACAAGAAGATATTCAAGCCGAGCACGGAAGGGAAAGTGGGAATCGGCGCAACTGTTTTTTCTGATATCAATGGTCTGGTGCGGCGCACAGGATTCTCCACATCATACGCCTATCACATCTGGCTTCACGGTGGAACCCAGCTTTCATTCGGGCTTGCATTCACCGGTTACCATTACAAGATAGACCAGAGGCAGATACAGTTCGATAATCCTGATGAGCCCTGGATGAACACTGACTTCAGGAAGGGAATATTCGTCCCTGATTTCAATTTCGGGGCTTACCTACTTAACAGGAAGTTTGCTGTCGGACTCTCTGTGCAGGATATGATGGAGGGATTCATCAAGGCAGGCAGCCAGGCCTACAAGGACCTGAAGATAGAGAGGACATATTACATCTTTGGCAACTACGACTTTGAACCTGACGACAAGAGCCTTATCCAGCCTTCACTGCTGGTCAGGATGTCAGAGCAGCTGCGCCCTCAGGCAGATATCGGTCTGACATATTCGTATGACAACAGGATCTGGGTTGGGGCAACCTTCAGGACAGGCAGTGCGCTCATCGCCAATGTCGGGGTCAGGAGGGACAGGCTGTTTTTCGGATATTCGTTTGACTTCACCCTGCAGTCGATACAGATGGCAACATACGGCTCCCATGAGTTCATAATGGCAGTCCGGTTCGGGGATACACCAAGGAAGTACCGGTGGCTCGACAGATACTAGGATAATCGTTCTGACATCATTGGATCATTGGTCCGCAACCGAAGTGGCAGGTGCGCGGAAATATGGCTCTTACATCATGAGATTATTTCTCTGCAACAGGTGGTCGTAGTCAGCATGGCGATTGTCATGCCGTTTTCAGATCTGGGGGCTGTCACTGGTCTGACAGGCATCAGGATTTCCGTTTTGACAGCACATAAACAAGAGAGGAGGCTTTGTTCCTCCGGAAGAGGTTCACAACGGCAAGAAACAGCCCTGTAGCCATACCTCGGAGAAGGGACAGCCGGCGCCACCGGTTCCTGTAGCTTAGAGCAGAGATATAAAAAAGGTCCAGAGGCAGGGAATGAATTGCCTCGCAGGCAAAGCCATGCTCTTCTGCAAGCCTCAGTACGGTGTCGGGTGGAAAATGCCAGAGGTGTCTTGGCACATCCAGTGCGGCCCAGTTTTTCCCGAACCACTGCGCATCGGAAGATTCCATATTTGGCAGGGCAATGATGCAGCGGCCGTCACCGGCAAGTATTCTGCGAATCTCTGCCATCCATCTTCCCGGGTCGTAGAGATGCTCCAGAACATGCCATAATGTGACGCAGTCAGCGGAAGCATCATCAAGATCACTGATTCCGGCAGGCTCAAGACTCCTAAAGCCGAATTTCGCCACCGAAAACTCACGGGCCTGGTCATCGAGTTCAACCCCGGTGACATTCCATCCCTTCTTCTGCATGAAGGATGCGAAATAACCGGTGCCGCTGC
Organism: uncultured Rikenella sp.; assembly: GCA_964411345.1. Taxonomy (GTDB): domain Bacteria; phylum Bacteroidota; class Bacteroidia; order Bacteroidales; family VadinHA17; genus SR-FBR-E99. The sequence continues at coordinate 5,749 of CAYPKP010000009.1, forward strand.
CGATATCTATGATTGTACCGGTCTTCTTGCCGGTTGCCCTGCTGACCAGCCTCTGTTTTCTCCCCAGCATATACCTTCTGGCAAGATGATAAAACCGTTCGGTAAGACTCTGCCTCTTGTCGGAATGGGATATATAATCATCTGACTGGTAATATCTGCCAATATCCTGTTCATCCGGAGGGTTGGCAGTGACTGCAAGTCCGCAGCCGCAGCATTGTGCTATATGAAAGCTCTCGCCGGTGACCAGGTGATCCCGTGCGTCAAAGAGGTCTGAAAAATCAGTTCCTCCGCATACCGGGCATGATCTAAGCTCAGCCATTCCTGCGTATCTGTCTAAGCCATGTGGCACCGGCGAACAATATCAGGGCCAGCAGCACCACAGAGCCTGCCAGAGACACCCTGTTGCCTGTCCTGTACGACCGGGGTTCAAACCGGAATGTCACCGTATGGTTTCCTGCAGGAAGAGACATCCCTCTGAGTATATAGTCTGTACGGAAATGATCTGCCGGGACATCGTCGATATATGCCTGCCAGCCGTATTTATAGTATATCTCCGAGTAGACAGCCAGTCTGTCGGAAGAGAGTTCTGCCCTGTAGGTGAGATGGTTTGGCAGGTATGATTCAAGATAGATAGTGTCAGATGGTGAGCCGGGTCCAACCGGCAGCGGTATCATACTGGCAAACCTCCTGTCAACTACCGCCTCTAATGCCGGGTTGATGGTCCTGACCGCGCTGAGCTCAGCGTCGGCATTCTCAACGATTGTAACCCTGTCAACCAGCCAGGCATTGCCCAGGGCATGGCTGTTTTTAAGGGGAGGAGAGCCGGGATCAAGGATTATATATTTGGTATTAAGCATATTCAATCCGTTGAGATTTTGCATTATGCCTTCTGCATCTTCCCATGATGATGCTGACCTGAGGCTGGTTACCAGTGAGTTTATCTCATCCATGAGGTTTGCTTCTATGAACTCCTGGTATCTCTTCATTTTCACCCCGCTGTATCCTCCCACAGACATGTGATGGTATGATGTTGAGGCATCATTGAAGACCGAGACAGTCAGGTTAAGCACCCGGTGTTCACCCTGGTCGCTGAGGATCTCCCTGTCTGCCAGGGTGGGAGCAAAGGCATTGGAGGCGGATCTCTTCGTCTCAAAGCTGGAGGCTCCGAGGTATCTTGCATCGACAGGTATCTGGTCAATCAGGAAGAGTATCGAGAGACCTATGAGGGTATGCGCAAGCTTTATTTTTTCCTTAAGGAAGAACCACAGCAGAGCAGCACCGGCAGCTATCAGCAGTGACGCTCTCAGGGCGTCGGTGCGAAGCATCATCTTCCTGTCGGCAATCATGGCCTCTTTCAGCCATGCAAGTGAGTCGGGCAGCGAGATCTCATCAGGCCTGAGAAATGATCCTGCCAGTCCGGGCAAAAGGAAAAAGAGAATGGCAAGACCTCCTGTGACCAGCGCTGAGGTCAGCAGTGCTTTCCGGGCTTTTTCCCCGGTGACGGATCCTTCGGTCACAGCCTTCAGTGCCAGTACGGCAAGCAGCGGCACCAGGACTCCTGCCATGACCAGTGTCATTGACACTGCACGGAATCTGTCGTATCCGGGGAACCAGTCAATGAAAAGGGATGTAACCGGCATCAGGTTTTTGCCCCATGACAGTACCAGGGAGAGAAGCACGCCGGTTAGTATCCACCATTTTTCCCTGCCCCTGACAATCAGGAGTCCCATTACAAACAGGAAGAGAACCACGGCCCCGAAATATACCGGACCGCTTGTTGAAGGCTGTTTGCCCCAGTACCTGAATAGCTGTCCCTGGGCCTGCCCAAGGTTGTTTTTACGCAGTGCCTTTACAGTCTCCGAATCGCTCGGGAAAGGAGCTGTGGCGCCACCCCTGAAGTTGGGGACAAGGAAGGTCAGCGACTCGGCTATCCCATAGCTCCATTGTGTAATATAATCTTTGTCAAGTCCTTTCTGATCATTGCCTGCAGCTGCAGTAAGTTCGCTCTGGCCTCTTGTTGATTCCCGGCTATATTCCAGTGTTGAATAGAGTGGGGCGAAATTAACGGCAAAGGCAATTACAGCCGCGACGACAAGTATCCCAAAAGTCTTCATGAATGCGGGCAGGGTCTTGTTTTTGAAGGCATCGGCCAGCTCAAAGATGCCGAAGACAAGTACTATCATTCCGGTGTAGTATGTTATCTGGAAGTGGTTGGCCATTATTTCCAGGGAGAGGAAGAGGGCGAACAGTATTCCTCCGGTTAGGGCATTTTTCCTGAACGACCAGACCACGCTGCCTAAAACGGGAGCCATATATGCCATGGCATAAGCTTTGGTGTTGTGACCTGCCGAGAGGCTGACGAAGAGGTATGAGCTGAAGCCGTAGGCAATGGCACCGGCCATGGCAAGCCATGGGTTTACCCTGAAGAAGAGCAGCATGATGTAGAATCCGAGCATCGACAGAAAGAGAGCCGCAACAGGGGTGTTATATATCTTCAGGAAGTTGTCGAGATGCTTGAAAAGGTTGCCCGGGTATTTGACAGATATCATATATGCAGGCATTCCTCCGAACATCGAGTTGGTCCATAACGGTTCACCCCCGTGTTCTTCACGGTAGTCGCTGATCTCCTTTGAGGAGCCAAGCCAGACCTTGGTGTCATGCGCATCAAGCTTCCTGCCTTCAAGCACAGGATAGAAATATGCAAAGGAGACAACCGTGAACAGGAGCACGGCAATGATATGGGGCAGGGATGATTTCAGTGCGCTTGATTTCATAAAGAGATCATTTTGGAAAACCGGGGATTAAATATCACCGGACAAAAATACACCAACTGAGGTTTAAATCAAATGAGTATATTATTATACATTTGCCGGAGCAAGAGAGTAAGATGGGAATTGTTCGGAATCAGACGCTCCGCGGCACAGCATGGTCATATCTTGGAGCCCTCCTCGGGTTTGTTAATATCATCCTGCTCTCGCCCAAAGTTTTCAGTACGGGAGAGATCGGCGTTGTGCAGCTGCTGATGTCGCTTGCCACCATGCTGGCACAGTTTTCCAGTCTTGGCTTCACCAATGTCATCAACAGGCTTTTTCCATGGTTCAGGGATAGCCGTGAAAAGCACCACGGGTTCCTCGGGCTCGCGCTGATCATAACTCTTGCCGGATTTATCCTCGCACTGATATTTCTGAAATTCTACTCTCCCTATTTCGAGAGAGTAAATATGGAGCGGTCGCCACTGATTGCCGAATACTCTTACTATCTGCCGGCTTTACTGCTGATCACTCTTCTCTTCAATCTCCTCGACAATTACAACAAGGTTCTCTATGATGCCGTTCTGGGGACCTTTCTGAAGGAGTTCCTCTTCAGGGTGTTTAACTTCGGACTTATCTCTCTCTTCTGGTTCGGTATAATCGACTTCTCCGGATATCTCTTCGGGTATGTTGTCTCACAGGGGGTGCCGCTCATCATAATCTTTGTCAGCCTGCTGGCGAGGGGGGAGATATCACTGAAGCTCAAACCGGGTTTTATCAGCCACAGTTTACGGAGGGAGATTTTCTTCCTCTCGCTGTTCGGTATCCTTACCGGTTTCAGCTCCATAATACTTACCACGCTCGACAAGGTGTTCATAAACAGATACCTGGGAGAAAATGAGGTAGGGATTTATGCTATCGCAACCTATTTTGCAGTGATGATTGCCCTGCCAGGCAGGTCGGTGGCAAAGATCTCGATACCTTTTCTGGCAGAGTCGTGGAAGAACGATGACCTGGATACCATATACGACCTCTACAAAAGGAGCAGTATCAATCAGTATGCAATCGGACTGCTGATCTTCACAGGGCTGGTTGTCAACCTCGACAACATATTCCGCCTCCTTCCGGCAGCCTACGGCAACAGCGGAGGGGTGATCATAATGGTTGGACTCGGTTATCTCATCAGCATCATTGCAGGCATCAACGGCATCATTCTGAGCACGTCAACGCTGTACAGGTACCAGACATGGCTGATGTTCATCCTTGTGGCCCTTTTCGTTGGCACCAGTATGATCTTCATTCCGTTATTCGGCATCAACGGAGCTGCGCTGGCAACGATGATCTCCAACATAATCTACAATATGCTCGGTGTTGTTGTTGCGGGCAGGAGATTCGGGATATGGCCTTTCAGCACGGGTCATCTGAAGATGACACTTATGGCTGCTGCCGCTGCCCTGGCTGGGTTCATAATGCCGCAGATGTCGCTCGTTGCCGACATACTTCTGAGGAGTCTGCTTGTGACGGTTGTTTACACTGCCGGTCTCTATTTCTGGAGGCTCTCTGATGACCTGAACAATCTCATTGACATGGTCACCGGGAGGTTCAGGGGAGGGTCATAGGATATCACCCAGCATCTCGCCGAGCTTTGATGAGAGTGCCCGGCGTGAGTATTCGAGGTGGTGGCCGCTTCGTTTTGCCGGCCTGCCCTCAGCCACTTTCAGGATGAAATCCCTGATTCCCTCAGCATCATCATAGGCAAATATGCCCTGGTAGCCGCATTTGTCAAGCAGCTGAGCCGCATCGCCATCCTTTGGTCCGAGCAGCAGTATCGGCTTTTCGGTAGCCAGGTACTCAAATATCTTCCCGGTGAGGATTGACCTGTTTGAAAGATGGTCCGGTATTATCAGCAGCAGCAGGCTTGATTCCATCATGTACCTGATGGCTGCAGGATGTTCGCAATAGGGAATGAATTCAATGCTTTCCCCGCCCTCAGGGAGTAGTGCCCGCACCGTTTCAGACACTGTGCCGACAAACCTTATCTTCACCGGCTGGCCGGCGGCCTGCAGTTCCCGTACGGCCTGCAGAAATCCCTTCACCGGGTATGAGGGCGAGAGTGTCCCGACGTAGGTTACTGTGAAGAGGTCAGGGGTGGTTGGTATAATACCTTCAAAATCCTCCTCATCAAATCCGTTTGGGAGCACGTGTATCTTACCCTCGATATTTTCACCCTTTTCTGCGAGCAGGGATGCCAGTTTCCGGCCCACAGTAATGATACGGTCTGCTTTCGAAAGCACATTCTTCTCCATGCGGCTGTCAACAATTCTTGCCGGAAGGGAAGGTTTGAACAGGTCGTAGTAGTATATATCCGTCCAGGGATCACGCATATCAGCCACCCACTTTATATGAGGGAAGCGGCGCTTCAGCCGGAGACCGATGAGCTGTGTCGAGTGTGGCGGGCTTGTTGTGATCACATGGGTGATATTCTGGCTCCGGATCAGCTCGCAGGCTTTCCGGTATGCATATCTGTTCCATCCCCTGCGGGGGTCGGGGATGAAGAAGTTACCGCGGATAAAACGGCTGAGTCTGCTCTTGCGGTCCTTGCCGGCGCCGGAGGCAAAACCTGCGTGGGGGATCTTCGACTGATCCCTGCTGTAGAGAGCAAAGTAATTGACCGCCTTTGTTCTGTAAACTTCAACGTCAATGGGGATTTCGCCGTAGAGTGACTCATCCCTGTAGGGGTAGGCGGCATAGTCGGGGTCAACGGTAAGCACGACGGGCATCCACCCGGACGACGGGAGGTATTTGGCAAACTTGAGCCACCGCTGTACCCCTGCGCCTCCGCTGGGAGGCCAGTAATAGGTTATTATCAGAACCTTTCCCGGCCTTGACCTCATTTTACAGCTTCTTAAGTTGCTCCTGCAGGCTGACCTTGTCGGCAATGATGTTTTTCAGATCAGCAATGGCCACCCGTTCCTGGAGCATGGTATCACGGTATCTTATGGTGACGGTGGAGTCATCCATAGTCTGGTAATCGATGGTAATGCAGTAGGGTGTGCCGATGGCATCCTGCCTTCGGTAGCGTTTGCCTATCGAGTCCTTCTCGTCGTATTGGCAGTTGAAGTCGAACTTCAAGTCATCCACGATCCTGCGTGATATGTCGGGCAGACCATCCTTCCGTACCAGTGGAAGCACGGCGAGCTTTACGGGTGCAAGCACGGAGGGCAGGCGGAGAACTACCCTGCTGTCGGGCACACCGTCCTCCCCTGTAAGATCTTCTTCGTAATATGAGGCAGCAACCACCTGGAGGAACATGCGGTCTACACCAATGGAGGTCTCGATCACATAGGGTATGTATGATTCATTGATTTCAGGATCAAAGTACTGCATCTTCCTGCCGCTGTACTGCTGGTGCTGTTTAAGGTCGAAGTCGGTCCTGGAGTGTATGCCTTCCACCTCCCTGAATCCAAACGGGAACCTGTATTCTATGTCAGCTGCAGCATTGGCATAGTGGGCAAGCTTGTCATGGTCATGGAAACGGTAGTTGTCGTCTCCGAAGCCCAGGGCACGGTGCCATTTCATGCGTGCCTCCTTCCAGTGGCTGAACCACTGCAGCTCTGTGCCCGGTTTTACGAAGAACTGCATCTCCATCTGTTCGAACTCGCGCATTCGGAAGATGAACTGCCGTGCGACGATCTCGTTTCTGAATGCCTTGCCTATCTGTGCTATTCCGAAGGGCAGCTTCATGCGTCCTGTTTTCTGGACATTCTGGAAGTTAACAAAGATACCCTGGGCAGTCTCGGGGCGGAGATATATCTTCATGGCTCCGTCGGAGGTGGAGCCTATCTCCGTCGAAAACATAAGGTTAAAATGCCTTACCTCGGTCCAGTTTTTTGTGCCTGAGACAGGGCACACTATCTCACTGTCAATTATTATCTGTCTCAGTTCAGCCAGGTCCGGCCCCGCCAGGGCATCAACAAACCTTTTGTGCAGCTGATCGTATTTTTGGCTTGTCTCAAGTATGCGCGGGTTGGTTGACCTGTAAAGCTCCTCGTCAAATTTCTCCCCGAACCTGTTCCTGGCCTTCTCAACCTCCTTCTCAATCTTGTCGGAGAGCTTTTCAAGATGCTCTTCGATAAGTACATCGGCACGGTATCTCTTTTTGCTGTCCCTGTTGTCTATCAGGGGGTCATTGAAGGCATCGACATGGCCTGAGGCTTTCCATGCTGTAGGGTGCATGAATATTGCCGAATCCAGGCCGACGATGTTTTCATGGAGCAGGACCATGCTGTCCCACCAGTACTTTTTGATGTTGTTTTTAAGTTCAACGCCGTACTGGCCATAGTCATACACGGCAGCCAGGCCGTCATAGATTTCACTTGAGGGGAAAATATAACCGTACTCCTTGCAATGCGCTACTAGTTTTTTAAAGAGATCCTCCTGAGCCATAGTATTTTTTGGGTTCTGCCTGTTAACCGGGCAAAAGTATATTAAAATCCGCTGTTTTACAATTGACCGAAAAGGTGTAAAATCAATTTGTATCTTTGCTAATCGTCTTTGAAAATGGCTGTATGAAAGTTCGGTGTGATTTTCTGGTAATAGGTTCAGGCATCGCCGGTCTCTCCTTTGCCCTCAAGGCTGCGGATCACGGCACGGTATGCGTGATAACCAAGGCGGGCATGGAGGACTGCAGCACACAGTATGCACAGGGGGGCATAGCGGCGGTGATGTATGAGCCTGACAATATCGAAAAGCATGTCCGGGACACCATGGTGGCAGGTGCAGGTTACTGCAATGAGGAGGTGGTGAGGATGGTGGTCAGTGAAGCCCCGGCAAGGATCAGGGACCTGATAGAGTGGGGAGTCGATTTTGACAGGAAGCCTGACGGCAAGCTCGACATGGCCATGGAAGGAGGTCATACCGAGCACAGGATACTACATCAGAAGGATTCCACAGGTGCTGCAATAGAGGAGGTTCTCATCAGCAGGGTCAGGGAACACAAAAACATCACTGTTTTCGAAAATCATTTTGCCATCGATCTTCTGACCCAGCATAACCTCGGGGAGTATGTGACCAGGGAGTGGAAGGACATACAGTGCTACGGGGCCTATGTGGCTGACCTGGAGAGCAGCAAGGTGAAGACATTCCTTTCGAAGGTAACCGTTCTTGCCACCGGCGGATGCGGTAACATATATCTTACCACCACCAATCCCGTTGTTGCCACGGGCGACGGTATGGCCATGGTACACAGGGCTAACGGGATACTGGAGAACATGGAGTTCATCCAGTTTCATCCCACATCACTCTATAATCCCAACGTCAGGCCATCCTTCCTGATCACAGAGGCACTGCGGGGTTTCGGTGCGGAGTTGCGCAACAGTGACGGGGAGAAGTTCATGCCCAGGTATCATGCCAGAGGCTCACTGGCTCCGCGTGATGTTGTGGCAAGGGCCATTGACAACGAGATGAAGCTCAGGGGTGACGACTATGTATGGCTTGACTGTACGCATCTTGATGCCGGAGAGCTGAAGTCACATTTCCCTCACATTTATGAAAAGTGCCTGGAGGAAGGCATTGACATCACCCGGCAGATGATACCCGTGGTTCCTGCGGCGCACTACTCCTGCGGCGGGGTGAAGGTTGACATGAACGGCAGAAGCTCCATCGACCGCCTATACGCTGTTGGGGAGGTCTCCTCCACCGGGCTTCACGGGGCCAACAGGCTGGCATCAAACTCGCTCATAGAGGCTGCCGTCTATGCACACAGGGCTGCCCGTGATGCTGCGGACCGGATAGCCGGGCTGAGTTTTGAGGAGAAGATCCCGCTGTGGAACTACCACGGCACCACAAACCTCGAGGAGATGATCCTGGTGACGCAGAATTACAAGGAGATGCAGATGATAATGAGCAACTATGTGGGTATTGTCAGATCAGACCTTCGTCTGGCCAGGGCAAAGACAAGGCTCGAGATCATCTATCAGGAGACTGAAGACCTTTACCGCCGGTCGACGATCTCAAGACAGCTGATTGAGCTTCGCAACCTGATCGCTGCCGGATACCTGGTAATAAAGATGGCAAAGAACAGGAAAGAGAGTCTCGGACTGCACTATTCAATAGATTATCCCGCAAGGCCGGGCTCGGAATTTTAGATGTGATATCAATGGAAAGCAATGAAATCCTTGAATCGCCCGTGCAGGGTGACACCCCATTCATAACCGCTCCCTTCCGTGGGAGAAATGCCTTCTGGAGGTATTTCCTGGGAGGTGTGATCCCGTTTCTTGTTTCCAATCTCATCGGAGCCATACCGTTGGGGATAGTAATGGTCACCTATGCCCTTGACGGGTCAGAAGTTCCCCAGAAAGGGGGGATGCCCGATTTTGAGATGATGGGCATCGATCCAAACATCGGGCTGCTCCTTCTCCTGTTCCCGTTTATTCTTGCCTTCTTCACGATAGTATTACTTATAAAGCCGCTGCATAACCGCAGTTTTGGAACAGTTGTGAACGGTGGCAGGAAGGTGCGATGGGGAAGGATGCTCTTCTCGGCACTGGTATGGATATTTATCTCGGCCCTCTGGCTTATGTGGTCCGTCAGGTCTGTCCCGGATAACTTCATCCTGAACAACACCTCCAACAGCCTGATAATCCTTGCGGTAATCGCATTGCTGCTGATACCGTTCCAGGCGGCCTATGAAGAGATACTGTTCAGGGGCTATCTGATGCAGGGATTTGCTGTGCTGGCGCGCAACCGATGGCTTCCAATTGTTGTTACCTCGATACTGTTCGGGCTTATGCATGCCCTCAACCCCGAGGTTCAGGAATACGGTTTCATGACAATGATACCGCAGTATATATTTTTCGGGCTTGTTTTCGCGATCCTGACAATGCTTGATGACGGCATCGAACTGGCCATAGGTGCCCATGCTGCCAACAATGCTTTTCTCTCAATCTTTGTTACCCATAAGGACGCTGCTCTTCAGACGCCGGCCATGTATGAGCAGCTTGAGATCTACCCGTGGAAGGAGTTTGCGGGACTCGCTGCCATGTCAGTTGTGTTTATTTTAATTATGGCAGTGGTATATCGCTGGAAGGATATCCGCAGGCTATATGCCAGGGTGATTGTATCACCGGCAGAGGATGCCGCTTAGGATGTCACCGGGGTTTTGTCAACGCCCATGGTGTCAGACGCCGTAGATGC
>CAYPKP010000009.1:15792-19175 GCA_964411345.1 uncultured Rikenella sp.
GTCAGACGCCGTAGATGCCGGTCAGGCTCTCGCCTCTGAATGACCCCCACTTCTCCCTGATCTCCTCAATAATCCCTTTTATCTCTTCAATGTCAAGTGATGTGAGCAGCCGCAGTCTCGTATCCCTGAAGTTGGGCAGTCCCTTGAAATAGTTGGAGAGATGCCTTCGCATTTCCAGTATGGCGCTCTTGCCCTCCTTGTGTTCGAGTGACTTTTCAAGGTGCAGCAGTGCCAGGTCTGTTTTCTCACTGACTGAAGGTTCAGGCAGCAGCTCGCCGGTATCGAGGTAGTGGCGTATCTCCCTGAATATCCAGGGCCGGCCGAAGGTGGCTCTGCCTATCATTATCGCATCAACGCCGTAGCGGTCGAACATAAGCTTTGCCTTTTCCGGTCCGTTGATGTCACCGTTGCCTGTTATCGGGATCTTCATCCGTGGGTTGTTCTTCACCTCACCGATGAGTGTCCAGTCAGCCTCCCCGCGGTACATCTGCGACCGTGTGCGGCCGTGTATTGTCAATCCGGCTATTCCCGTATCCTGCAACTGTTCCGCCAGATCCACGATGATCTTACTGTTTTCGTCCCATCCCAGCCGGGTCTTGACAGTCACCGGGATCTTCACGGCCCTGACAATAGCAGAGGTCATTTCGATCATCAGCGGTATATTCTGAAGCATACCTGCACCTGCACCGCGGGCGGCAATCTTCCTAACCGGGCAGCCGAAGTTCAGGTCAATGAGGTCCGGATCGGCCTCACTGGCCCTGAGGGCGGCCTCGACCATTGAGTCAATCAGGTGGCCGTAGAGCTGGATACCTATTGGCCGCTCATAGTCGAACAGGTCGAGCTTCTTCACGCTCTTCCTGCCATCCCGGATCAGTCCGTCGGAAGAGATGAATTCGGTATACATTAAATCTGCCCCGAACATCTTGCAGACATACCTGAAGGAGGGATCTGTAATATCCTCCATGGGAGCCAGGAAGAGAGGCTGGTCCCTTAATATGGTTCTTCCCAGTTGCAACGGAGACCTATTTATTTTCCTGTTTCACCTCGAACAGGGTGGGAGAGAGGTCACGGGCCGCAGTCTCATTCTTGCGGAAGACATAGGAGACTCCGTACTTCTCGGCACTGGCCCTCTTTTCATCTTCGGGCAGGGAGGCGAACTTGCCCTCGATCTCATTCCAGAGAAGGGTTATCAGTTCGTCAGCCTCACGGCGCATGTCAGCAGTGCGGTTAACACAGTCGGATGCCCGGCGGTTGATGGTCTTGTAATGATTTCGTGTCTCCAGGAATTTCTCATACCGCACCTTGACAACAGCAACAGAGGGGTTGGTTACCGGGGAGTTACCCTTGCGGATCCGGTATTCTTCTCCGTCAATGATACGCTTGCCCCAGGCCACAAGTTCATTCTCAGTGGTCAGGGCGGGGATGGAGCCATCGTCCGGGGCGATGCCGTAGAACGACCTTGTCTCCGGCGGTATCTCACCCCTGGCAACAGCCATGTTCATGACCTTCAGGAAGTGGGTGATATATATCCTTGCTTTCCTGGCGGTCTCCTGGTTGCTCCTGCTCTTCTCTGACTGGTTGGCAAGGGTCTGTCGCTGATGGCTTACGGCATTCTCAAAAAGAGGAAGAAATGCCTGCAGTTTGACCAGGGTCTTCATGGAGAAGGCGAGCCTGAAAGGAGGGATGTTTTTGCTCATTTCAATGGCTCTCTTCATGGCACGCAGTCGGGCAGTGTCAGTATTGGGCAGGCGGCGATAGGGCATAATGGACTGATATATTCAAGATTAACCAACTGCGAATATATACACTTGTAAACAGATAACAATGCCCTTCGCAATTAAAATTGACTTTTATGCTGAAAAAAGTCGGCAGCTCTTGCTACATTAGCAATCTGGAACCAAAAACAACAGATATGTTCGCCAAAGAAGTTTACATCAATCGCCGCAAAAAGCTGAGGTCCCTGCTCAGTGACGGCATAGCCCTTCTTGTGGGTAATGTTGAGTCTCCCATGAATTATCCTGATAACACCTATCACCGGAGGCAGGACAGTGATTTCCTCTATTTTTTCGGAATAGATCTTCCGGGAATTGCGGGTATAATTGATTTCAACTCCGGAGAAGAGATAATATTCGGCAATGATTTCGATGTGGATGACATCGTATGGATGGGTCCTCAGCCCCTGATGGCGGACCTGGCCCACGGTGCCGGCGTCTCTGTTATCAGGCCTATTTCAAAGCTTGAGGATTATGTTCATGATGCGGTGAACAAGGGCAGGGTTATACATTTTCTTCCTCCATACAGGGCTGAGACCAGGATGACACTTGGGGCACTGTTGAAGGAAAATCCATGCCAGATGCACTCGAAGGCATCCGACAGTCTGATCAAGGCTGTGGTTTCCCTGCGATCAATCAAGGAAGATGTTGAGATTGCAGAGATTGAAAAGGCAGCAGATATTGCATGTGAGATGCAGACTACGGCTATGCGTATGTGCAAGCCCGGAGTTACGGAGAAGGAGATATTCGGAACGATTGAAGGGATTGCCTGGGCCAGGGGCAGCGGTCCGTCGTTTCCGATTATCCTGAGCATAAACGGCCAGACGCTTCACAATCATTATCACGGCAACATACTGAAGGAGGGCAGGATGATGGTCACCGACTGCGGGGCAGAGTCAGACATGCACTATGCTGCCGACCTGACCCGCACTACTCCTGTCGGAGGCCGTTTCAGCCAGCGCCAGCGAGAGATATATGAGATTGTACTCAAGGCCAACACTGAGGCAATCAAAAGAGCCGGTCCGGGCATCTCCAACCGCGATCTGCATCTCGGTGCCTGCGCTGTCATAGCTTCCGGGCTCAAGGATCTGGGCCTCATGAAGGGTAACGTGGAGGAGGCTGTGGCCGCCGGGGCTCATGCTCTCTTCATGCCTCACGGACTGGGGCATATGATGGGTCTTGATGTGCATGACATGGAGGCTCTGGGGGAGAACTATGTGGGTTACAACGACGAGGTAAAACGCAGCACGCAGTTTGGACTGAGATCGCTGCGTTTCGCCCTGCCCTACAAGCCGGGCCATGTATTCACGGTGGAGCCTGGCATATATTTTATCCCTGAGCTGTTTGCCAAGTGGAAGTCTGAAGGTCTGCATACCGGTTTCATCAACTATGACAGGGTGGAGAAGTACCTCGACTTCGGGGGGATAAGGATTGAAGACGATGTTCTGATCACTCCTGACGGCGCAAGGATGCTGGGCAGGACAGCGCCCAAGACGGTGACGGAGATAGAAGATACCTGCCGGTAGGAGATAAATTCATGACAAAACCCGGGCGGCATTGCAGGTACAATACCCCGGGGCCGTCGCCGCCGGATTGTTACCGGGGCCGTCG
>CAYPKP010000009.1:19275-77258 GCA_964411345.1 uncultured Rikenella sp.
ATTGCAGGTACAATACCCCGGGGCCGTCGCCGCCGGATTGTTACCGGGGCCGTCGCCGCCGGATTGTTACCGGGGCCGTCGGGTTTATCGCTGCCGTCTACTGGTTGCGGGAGAGGCCTCTTCAGAATGCTTTGTAATATTCCCTGTTCAGCCTGGCGATATTGAACAGTTTGATCTGTTTGGGGCACTGAGCCTCGCAGGCGCCTGTGTTTGAGCAGCTCCCAAATGCCTGCTTGTCCATTTCGGCTATCATGGCTCTGACACGTTCTTTGGCCTCCGGTCTTCCCTGGGGCAGGAGGGCGTACTGCGATATCTTGGCTGAGACGAAGAGCATCGCCGAAGCGTTCTTGCAGGCGGCCACGCAGGCGCCGCAACCGATGCAGACAGCAGAGTCAAAGGCCAGATCACTTTTCTTCTTGTTGACCAGGACAGCATTGGCGTCAGCAGCGGCTCCGGTGGTTACGGAGATAAAACCTCCGGCCACCTGTATCTTGTCCAGGGCGCTGCGGTCGACTATCAGGTCTTTCACCACCGGAAAGGGTCTGGCTCTCCACGGCTCGATGACGATGGTTTCCCCGTCCTTGAAGTGCCTCATTGACAGAAGGCAGGTGGTCAGCCCTTTGACCGGACCGTGAGGATAACCGTTTATGTACATGCCGCAGCTGCCGCAGATACCTTCATGGCAGTCGTGGTCAAAGGCAACCGGCTCCCGGCCCTGTTGCACCAGGGTCTGGTTGAGTAATGCAAGCATCTCTACGAAGGACATCTCGGGAGCCACTCCGTCGAGATCATATGTTTCAAAAGCGCCTTTTGCTGCGGCGTTCTTCTGTTTCCATATTTTGAGTTTGAGCTTCATATCTTACCGTGCTAATTTTTTACTTGTAACTTCTCTGTTTCAGTTCCACGAATTCAAACTTCAGCTCTTCCCTGTGCAGCAGCGGAGGCTGATCATTATTGTACTCCCATACGGCCACGTAGGCAAATTCCTCATCGTTGCGCAGTGCCTCATGATCCGGCGTCTGGCTCTCCTCCCTGAAATGTGCTCCGCATGACTCTCTCCTGTTAAGGGCGTCGGTGACCATCAGTTCTGCCAGCTCCAGGAAGTCAGCCACCCTGCCTGCCTTCTCCAGTTCCTGGTTCAGCTCATCAGCAGAGCCCGGGATGGCAAGATCCTTCCAGAACTCTTCCCTCAGGTCCCCGATAAGTTTCAGCGCCTCGGTGAGTCCCGCCTCGTTTCTGGTCATGCCGCAATGGTCCCACATTATCTTCCCCAGCCTCTTGTGGAAATCGGTAGCCGTCTGCTTTCCCTTAATTGACAGGAGTCTGTTGATTCTCTCCACAGCCCTCTCCTCGGCTTCCCTGAATTCAGGAGTGTCGGTGCTGAACCTGGGGACCTTTATCTCCGGGGCCAGGTAGTTGCTGATGGTGTATGGCAGAATGAAGTAGCCATCTCCCGCACCCTGCATCAGCGAGCTGGCTCCCAGGCGGTTGGCGCCGTGATCGGAGAAGTTGGCCTCACCGATGGCAAAGAGGCCGGTGATTGTTGTCATCAGCTCATAGTCAACCCAGAGACCTCCCATCGTATAGTGACCTGCCGGGTATATTCGCATGGGCTCTTCATATGAGTCTATTCCCGTGATGTCCTTGTACATCTCGAACAGGTTGCCGTATTTCTCCTCGATAGCCTTTTTGCCCTGCTTTTTGATGGCGTCGCGGAAGTCGAGGTTAACCGCCAGTCCTGTCGGGCCCACACCGTACCCGGCATCGCATCTCTCCTTGGCAGCGCGTGATGCCACATCGCGCGGCACGAGGTTTCCGAAGGCGGGATACCTGCGTTCAAGGTAGTAGTCGCGTTCCTCTTCAGGTATCTCATTTGCAGGCCGTTTGTCGCCCTTTGCCTTTGGCACCCACACCCTGCCGTCGTTACGAAGTGACTCTGACATCAGCGTCAGCTTGCTCTGGAACTCATTCATCTGCGGCACGCTGGAAGGATGTATCTGTACAAAGCTGGGGTTGGCAAATGCCGCACCCCTCTTGTAGGCTTTCCATGCTGCCGAGGCATTTGAGTTGACGGCCAGGGTGGAGAGATAATAGATGGTGCCGTAGCCGCCCGTGGCCAGCACTACGGCATGGGCTGAGTGTCTTTCAATCTCTCCGGTGACCAGGTTCCTGACAATGATGCCGCGGGCCTTGCCGTCTATGACAACAAGATCAAGCATCTCACGCCTGGGGAACATGGTTACGGTCCCTGCTTTAATCTGCCGGTTCAGTGACGAATAGGCTCCCAGCAGCACCTGCTGACCGGTCTGGCCGCTGGAATAGAAAGTGCGGGAGACCTGAACGCCACCGAAGGAGCGTGTGGTGAGTGTGCCGCCGTATTCCCTGGCAAAGGGTACTCCTATTGCAGTAAAGTGGTCAATGATCTGGTTGCTCACCTCGGCGATGCGATAGACGTTTGCTTCGCGTGCCCTGAAATCGCCTCCCTTGATGACATCATAGAAGAGGCGGTATACACTGTCGCCGTCGTTCTTGTAGTTCTTGGCCGCGTTTATGCCTCCCTGGGCCGCTACCGAGTGTGCCCTGCGCGGGGTGTCCTGGTAACAGAAGACCTTCACATTGTATCCAAGCTCGCCGAGTGAAGAGGCAGCAGGAGCTCCGGAGATGCCGGTGCCTACAACAATGATGTCAAGCTTCTTCTTGTTGGCCGGATTGACCAGTTTGGCTTCTTTCTTGTATCTCGTCCACTTTTCTTCAAGCGGACCTTCAGGAATCTTCGAGTTAAGAGTTATCATGTCGTCTTGTTGCTTCAGGTTACTTAATAAGCCAGATCACAAGCGGGATAATGGCGAATCCGGCCGGCACTGCAACTGCATAGATGAGGGACGCGGCCCTGATGACCGGCTTCCAGAACTCGTTGGAGAGGCCCAGAGTCTGGAAGGCCGACTGCAAGGCGTGGTAAAGATGAAATCCCAGAAGCAGGAAGCAGATCCAATAGAGGATGACATAACCGGGAATTGAGAAGAGCTGCCAGGCAACCGAGTAGAAGTCCTCGGGATTGCCATCCACCAGTCCCAGTTTGATGAAGTAGAAGTTGAAGAAGTGGATCACCAGGAAGATCAGAACCGATCCGCCGGTCCAGATCATGAACCTGGAAAATGCACTGGTCTCAGATTTGTTTCTGACTTTGTAACCTACGGGTCTCGAGAGCCAGTTCTGTATCTGCAGAAAGATCCCATAGGTTATATGTATCAGTATGGTAAGGAATAGCAGCACCTCCACAACCTTTATCAGCGGAAATGTTGCCATGAAGTGTGCCGCGCTGTTAAAAGGCTCAGGGTCACTTTTCAGGAGCATCAGGTTTATACCCAGATGAACGGGAAGGAACAGCAGCAGGAAAAGACCGGCCAGAGCCATCACAAATTTCTTCGAGACGGCTGAGAAGAGAATTTTATTCATCAGTATGGTACGTTTGATTTCGGGATTATTTGAAAGATCGGTAAAATCTCTTTTCTTCCTCGTAAATTTATAAAGTTTTTATTCTATAACAAATGACCAATGAACAGGAGCATAATATTTAACGGCATCCCGGTCTGCTGGTATGACAGAGGGGAGGGAAAGCCTATTGTCCTTCTGCACGGGTACCTGGAGAGCGGTGAGGTATGGCAGCCTCTTGCTGAGTTGCTTTCCCGGGAGTTCCGGGTGATAGCCATAGACCTTCCAGGGCATGGCAGATCAGGCATTGCCGGTGAGGAGCACACCATGGAGTTTCTTGCCGGGGCCGTCAGGGCGGTGATTGCCGATGCGGGGGAGGACCGGGTGCTGATGGTGGGGCACTCCCTGGGGGGATATGCGGCACTGGCGTTTGCCGAGCTCTGGCCGGAGCTTCTGTCCGGCTATGTGCTTTTTCATTCACATCCCCATGCCGATACGGCTGAAGCCATTGAAAAGAGGCATAGGGAGATAGCTGTTGTACGCGCCGGCAAGAAGAACATCATGTATCCCGGCAATGTGAGCATGATGTTTTCGGAGAAGAACCTCGGGGCGATGCCTGATGAACTTGAAAGGATAAAGGAGATAGCTTCAAGGAATCCCGGCGAGGGTATCATAGCGCTTCTTAACGGAATGATCTCCCGGCCGTCAAGACAGGCAGTCGTTGAGAGCGGCAGGGTGCCGCTGCTCTGGATACTTGGCAGGGAGGACCTTTACTTTGATCCTGACACTGCATTGCGGGAGACAAAGCTGCCGCCAAATGCTGAGGTTGCCATACTGGAGAACTCGGGTCACCTGGGGTTTATCGAAGAGACGGAGAGGTCAGTTCAGCTGATAACCGGTTTTGCATGCCGGCTCAGTTGGCAATAAGATCAATCAGCAACTTGCGGTCCTGGCCGACGGCCAGATTGGCAGCGTTGACAATCAGCTGATTGCGGCACTAAACTCATCATTGGCACGGCACATGGGCTACAGTGCGCCGACTGCCTTTACCACCGGATAGGTTGGAAACATCAGATTGTCAGCAAGTTTCCTGTTGGTCTGACGTAACAGCCGGTTGGCTGAGTGATCAGATACCCTGAATATAATCAAGTGCTTCGAGGAGTGTTCTGTCAATCGCCTGCCAGATAGGGTAGAAGCCCTGGTTGTCAAGCATATTGCGGGCGACATATGCCCTCAGCTGAACATCGATTATATTTTTGGATACGGCGATCTGCTGCCTGTTGGGAGGAATGCCGTTCTGTTCGGCAAACCTGATGAACTCTGAAGTCAGGTTCTGGTCAGTGAGCCACCTGTCAAGCGAGGTCAGATCCTTGTATTTCTTCATTGCATCACGCTTCTCTTCCGTGAACTTCAGTGCATACCTGTATATGAGCCCGGAGTTTCTGATGGCAAGGAAGTAGTCAGAGATACCTGTTGTGTCAATAGGGATGAATATGTCGGGCATGATTCCTCCGCCTCCGTATACGATACGACCTCCGGGGGTGGTAAAACGGAGGGAATCATCCATCCTGATTGAGTCGGCCTCCTCAAACTCACCGCGCATCATCCTGTTGCCGAGATCTTCATAATATTTTTCTATTCCCTCGTCATAGGGTTTCTGTATCGATCGTCCTGTAGGGGTATAATAGCGCGCAATGGTGAGTCTCATGCCCGAGCCGTCGCGGAACATCACGGGTTCCTGTACCAGTCCCTTGCCGAATGACCGTCTCCCGATGATTGTACCACGGTCGTTGTCCTGAACGGCACCGGCGAGTATCTCGCTGGATGAGGCACTCCACTCATCAATCAGCACCACCAGTTCACCCTCTTCAAAATCGCCTCGCGAGGTGGCCTTTATCTCCTGGCGTGCCGTGGATTTGCCCATGGTGTAGACGATGAGCTTACCCTCCGGAAGGAACTCATCGGCGATCATGGTAGCGGCATCCATCACTCCTCCGGAGTTGCCCCTAAGGTCGAGGATGAGTTTCCGCATGCCCTGTTGCTTCAGGTCACTCACTCCTTTTTTGAACTCTTCATGGGTTGTCAGGGCGAAGTTTGAGATTTTGATATAACCCACGTCGTCGGACATCATGTATGCTACATCCACGCTGTAGATTGGAATTTTGTCGCGGGTGATGGTGAAGGGCAGCAGAGTGTCGGTTCCCTTGCGTTCGATCTTCAGTTCGACCTTTGTGCCGCGAGGCCCCTTGAGCATCTTGACAATCTCTTCATCAGGGATGCTTTTGCCAGCTATCAGTGAGTCGTTGACCCAGATTATCTTGTCTCCGGCAAGTATTCCGGCCTTTTCTGAGGGTCCACCCGATATGGTGCTGATTATCAACACGGTGTCAGTAAGCATGTTAAAGGAGACTCCAATGCCGTCAAAGTTGCCCTGCAGCGGCTCGTTGGCTCTTGCAAGGTCGGTAGCGGGAATATATACCGAATGAGGATCGAGCTTGCGTAACATTACAGGGATAGCCTCTTCAATCAAGGCATTGCGGTTTATCGTATCTACATAATCAGATTCGATAATGTCAAGCACCCTGCTTAGCTTATCATTCGAGGGAGGGAAATTTGTGTAGAGTCCGGTCTGCGGATGGGGCATGTAAAACCCTATGAGCAGTCCGATGGCAACGGCAGCCGAGATTATCAGCGGGAGATAGGCTCTGTTATAATTCATTTTCATCCTTTGCAATATCGATATAAACAAGCTCAATGCCTGCCCGTTTCAGCAGTTCAATACCGTCGAGGTTGCGGTACTGGTTACTGTATACAACACGGCTGATGCCCGACTGTATGATAAGCTTGGCGCACTCCATGCAGGGTGAGTCAGTGATATACAGTGTGGCGTTCTCACTTGAGTTGTTTGACCTGGCAACCTTCGTTATTGCGTTGGCTTCAGCATGTAGAACGTAAGGTTTGGTAACATTATTCTCATCCTCGCAAACATTTTCAAATCCTGCAGGGGTGCCATTGTATCCGTCGGATATTATCATCTTGTCTTTCACGATGAGAGCCCCCACCTTTCTCCTCTCGCAGTATGAGTTCTCTGACCATACGGCCGCCATCCGGAGGTAGCGTCTGTCAAACTGGGTCTGCTTTTCGCCGTAGGGATGAACGGCATCTTTTTTTGTCATAGCTGAAAAATTCGTCGGCAAACTTAATCTTTTTTGTCACACTTCAGGCATAAATCTCTCCTGTAAGGTACAGTGAAGCTCTTCCTGCTATCAGGGTGCGGTCGCCCTCAAGGGCGCACTCCAGGTAACCGCCCCTGGATGAAAGCTGCCTGGCTGTCAGGTGATCCTTTTTCAGTCGCTCTGACCAGAACGGTGTCAGCGTAGTATGGGCGGAGCCGGTCACCGGGTCTTCGTCGATTCCCACACCGGGGCAGAAGAACCTTGAAACAAAATCAACATCCTTACCGGGTGCAGTGACAATAACCCCCCTTGCATTCGTACCGGCCAGCATCCTGAAGTCGGGCTTTAGTGCCAGGATATCTTCCTCGCTGCCGTACAGAAGCAGGTAATCGCTTCTCCCCGTATGGCACTCTGACGGGTTGATGCCGAGGCTCTCCCCGAGTATCGGGGGCAGCTCACATTCCCTGAGGGTGTCTGCCGGGAAGTCGAGCTCCAGAAGGTCTCCTCTCCTCCTGACGGTAAGATGACCCATGACCCTGGAGCGGAAGATGACCTCACTGCTCTGCGGTTCAAGGATATTGAGGACCACGAACGCCGAGGCGAGGGTGGCATGGCCGCACAGGTCGACCTCCGTTTCCGGGGTGAACCATCGGATGAGCCATTCATCATTTCCGCGGGTGATAAAGGCTGTTTCGGACAGGTTGTTCTCCATGGCTATCTTCTGCATCGTCTCGGCCGTGACCGGGTCGGCAAGAACACAAACTGCGGCCGGATTGCCGGTAAAGGGGCCGTGGGTAAATGCATCCACCTGGTAGACAGGTATCTTTTTCATAGATTAGTTCAGGGTTATGATTCGAAATTGCTCAATATCGTTAAACATTGCAGAGCCCCGGACAACAGTGCTGCAGGTCTCTGTTTTCCGGCAAAGTTATTAACGTTTCCGGTTTTTGTGGCTTCGCAAGGCTGTAACTGTTATATCTTAGTGCAATGATAGAGATACCGGACACGGGAAAGGGTACATCGGTTATCAGGCTGACCCCTGCCCGCTGCAATATTTTTGCTGTGACGCGCAACGGCCGTACTATAATCATTGATACGGGGATTTCATTTGACAGGGCAAGGATAGAGCATGCACTTGAGCGTAAGTCACTGGTACCTGAGGCAGTCGTGCTTACTCACACGCACTTTGACCATGCCGGAAATGCTGCCTGGCTTCAGGCGGAGTACGGGGCTGAGGTGGTTGTCCAGGAGGCCGAGAGTGAATTTCTGGCGGCGGGTGACACCCCTATTCCCGAAGGGACTCATGCAGTTACCAGGGGACTGGTGAGTCTGGGGAAGAAGGTCACCCCGATGTTCAGGTATGAGCCGTGCCATGCTGATCACCTCTTTGGAGAGACGTTTGACCTGAACCGGTTCGGGATCAACGGTTACATCATACACACGCCGGGCCATTCACCGGGAGGTGCAACCTTGGTCATTGACGGGCTGGTGGCCATTGCCGGTGATTCGATCATCGGCACCACTCCCGGCAAGCCATTCCCTCCCTTTGCCGATGATGTGGATATTCTTCTCAGGAGCTGGAGAAAGATTATTGATACAGGTTGTGAGACCTTCCTGCCGGGTCACGGAAAGCCTGTCAGCCCTGGTGAGTTGATGGAGGAATATGAAAAAAGATCATTGGCGCCGGGAGGATGAACATGATTTGGTGTCACAGGATACCCTGCAACGCCGGGTAGCAGAAGGAGGAGTCCTCCGACAAGCCATAACTCATTTAATGGCTTAGGATTATGCTCACAATCATTAAGATTTTCACCTGTCTCATGATCCCATCCCCGGGTTTCAGGTCATAGCTTCAGTTTGATGTTGATTTTCGCAAGCAGTGCTGTCAGCCCGGCCATCAGGAGTGCCCAGGCGATTGAACCGATGATCACTATCAGCGGTTCGGACGACTGCTTGTAGATCAGCACCGGGACGGCCGACAGCCAGATTACGTGGTACAGTACAGCAGGGGCGAGGTAGGTGGTCAGCGAATGCCGGCCTGCCGGCCTGACAAATGCAGCCCATCCGGTCAGACTCTTAATATCTGCCAGCCAGTATATCATTGCAAAAACCAGGAAGCTGATTCCGCTGCAGATCATTCCCCAGCTTGGAGTAGCCTGGATCTTTGATATCAGGAACCAGTTTCTGAGGATTAATCCGGTGGCCAGTGACAAAAATCCCAGTGTTAAAAGCACAGTAAGGATGCGTTCGTTTCCGGATTCTTTCATTCTCCTTATTATGACGCCTGCCAGTGTGCCTGTCAGCACTATCAGGGGTACATTTCCCTCTATAATGATTCCCAGTACAGGCCTTGCAGGGTCGAGGAACCCGAGGAGGCCGGATGCGTCAAGTATATTGACAACCAGGAAAAAGATGACTGCCATTGCCGCCCGGGTAACGGAATCGCGGGTTACAAGATAGATGAGTGTGGCGGCAAGGTAACCCCATCCTATAAGACCCAGTATTCCCCACCATCCCGTTATCATCCATCCAGGGTTATCCGCAGGACCCGATCTGAAGACGATGACCAGAAATATGAGGATGGCCGCGCCCAGGCTTCTCAGAATGGTGAAAAGCACTTTTTTCCTGTCCGGCGGGTAGTCGTTCCATACCAGGAATACAGAGAGATACATCATCAGCGCCCACAGGTCCTTGTGCATTCCCGTGGTCTCCGGGTTCACCCTGCCGGAATTGAGCATCAGCACCCCGATAACAAGCAGTGACAGGGTCCGAATGAATATGTGCATCAATATCTTCGATACTGTCTCACCTTTTTTCATCCTGCCGGAGATGGCGAATGGTATTGCCATGCCAACGATGAAAAGGAAGCCCGGAAAAACCCAGTCGGCGAGTCCCATTCCGTCATGGTCGACCGGCATATGACCAAGCCAGGCAGGAGCCACCCTCATGTTAAGGTCGTTGACAAACAGCATGAGCAGAAGTGTCAGGCCACGCATTATGTCAATTGATATCACACGACTCTCTTTATTCATATGGATTATAATAAGCAGTTACAAATATACAGAGCCAAAGGTTGAAAATATTGAAAAAGATTGACGGATCACCACCCCGTACAATATTGGGTCATCTTTTCTGCGGATATTAACTTATCTCTTCCCCGCCTGCTGTCAAAACAATCATATAAATAGTTATTTTGCATCATTAAAACCGTGCCCCATGAAAAAGCGTTTACTCCTTTCCCTGTTGATTTTCATTGCTGTACTTATCATAGCCGTATTCTCATACATCAGCTATCTCTCACCTGGCATAACCGGCTATGCTGCAAAATACCTGGCCTCGGGTGTCTTTGTAGCGGGACGGACACAGGAAAGCCTTGAAAATGCAGAGCTCAATTTCTTTCCCGTCAAATATAGCAGCAACATCGTTGACAGCGAGGGATCGACCGTTACCAGCAGGCTGCTGGGCATCTGGAAATCAAAGGCGGTATACAACGAGGGGCTTGGGGCCACCCTGGTCAGGGATTTCCCGCTCGCCGACGTGCTGGCCCTTGATTATCCTGACGTACCGTTACCGCCCGGAGATCCGGATACTATCCCCTGGCCGGCCGGCGACAGGCTCAGTGATACTGTTCCCGCAGGCATCAATATGGAGGTCCTCAACAGCATGCTCGACCGTGTATTTGAAGATACCGTTGCCTACAGGGGCACCTACGCCGTAACTGTTGTATACAAAGATCAGATAGTCGCAGAGCGCTTCCGTAGTGATCTGGGGCCTGAGAACCTCTTCCTGAGCTGGTCGATGGCCAAAAGCTTCACCAATGCGATGGTCGGCACCATGGTTAAGGAAGGGCTCATTGACATCAACAGTCCGGTGACCATTGATGAGTGGGCAAACGACGGAAGGAGGGATATCACCCTGGACGATCTCATGCAGATGACCAGCGGGCTTGAGTTCAGTGAGGCCTATTACAAGGCCCGGCTGACCAATACCACCACCATGTTGTACAAGAGCGGTGACATGAGCCACTACGCTGCCTCGAAAAAGCAGCTCTTCAAGCCTGATTCCGTCTGGTCATACTCATCGGGGTCAAGCAATATCATTCAGGATTACCTGCGTACAGCCTTCAGCAGCCACGACGATTATCTTGCCTGGCCACGCAGGGCGATATTCAACAAGACCGGTATGCGCAGCGTGGTATGGGAGGTGGATGCCTCGGGTACTTTTGTCGGGTCGTCATACCTGTACGCCACCATGCGTGATTATGCCCGTTTCGGTCTCCTCTACCTGCATAACGGCAACTGGCTGGGAGAGCAGATATTTCCTGAGGATTGGGTGAGTTATACCACCACACCTGCACCGGGGTCAGAAGGCGAATACGGAGCTCTCTTCTGGCTGAACAGGAAGGGTGAGTTTCCCTCTCTTCCTGATGACCTCTATTACTGTGACGGTTATGAGGGTCAACGGATTTTCATACTGCCACAGCAGGATTTGGTTATTGTTCGCACCGGATATTCTCCAAGCGGCACCATTGACTGGCAGGCATTCCTGAATGGTATTGTCAAAGCAGTTGAAGAGCAGCCTTAACAGTCCGTGGCATTGACAGAACCAAACGCTGCTTCTTACGGAAGCCGGTCCTGACAGCAGGTCATTTCACGTCCCCCTCGGAATGCCACAATGATCCGGATCTTACGCCTGATACGGATCCTGTGCGGAAATGCCCCTCCTTGTAAATAAGCATTGTCCCGGGGCGGCCATAGCCCATACCCGTATCAATGCCTATTACTTTGTTGTCAAAAAGGATCGTTATGGATTTATGCGGTGTATGCCCGACAACAATATGTTCCTTACCGTAGAAATCAAGTATCATATCCACGTCTGTTACCGCCAGGGTTGTATCTCTAAAAAATCCCCTGTACCATAAGGGACCACTGTTCCCGGCTAAAAGGTCCAGCTCTGCGTCCCCCGGGGGCAAGTCTGCCTCTCTGCCTGTAATCCTCTCAGCGAAGATCTTGTTTACCTGTTTGAGCTTAAGTCCTTTTTGAACAAGCTCCGGTGAAGCTCCTGCATGAACAAACAGGATATTGTTTATTGTAAGCATAACGGGCTTCGATCTGAGCCACTTGCCCAGAACCGAATTTTCGGAATATAGATCCGAATATGTTGTTCCCGCGATGGTCTCCACTTTCGTGTACTTGTCATGGATATACCTCAGGTCACCGGAAAGGACCATTTGTTCGTGGTTTCCGAGAAGGAGATGAACTGCTCCCCCGGCCCTGGCAGCCTGTTTTTCCAGCTTGAAAAGATGCCACAGAATTTCAGTGACCTCGTCTCCCCTGTCAAAGGCGTCGCCAAGGAAGACAAAATGTCCTTTGCCGAATTTCCAGTTCAGGTCATTATCAATGATTCCGTTTGCCTCCAGCTGCTTCAGATAGTTGTCATAATATCCGTGGACATCACTGATTACGGCAATACTGTCGACCCGTTTGTAACTCTGGCGATATTTCGGTTTTGTCCTGTAAGTCCTGGTGAGCTCAGCATAACTTACTGACTGACCTGACGGCAGCGTGATTTCTGAAGATCTTCCGGGAAGAAGGATACTCTCTCTTTTCATATTGTCTGCGATCAGGATGGCCCTGAGTGTATCGCCGTCCAGGAAAAGATAGGGGCCATCATTGATTACACTGTCTCTGTTTTCTGATGCCGGGAGTGCCGGCAGATTCAGGCTGAGGAAAATACTGA
The DNA here is from genome assembly GCA_964411345.1 of uncultured Rikenella sp. Taxonomy (GTDB): domain Bacteria; phylum Bacteroidota; class Bacteroidia; order Bacteroidales; family VadinHA17; genus SR-FBR-E99. The sequence goes on from CAYPKP010000009.1 coordinate 31,623, forward strand.
TTGACCAGAAAAGCAATTGTTGTTTCATAATCTGTTGTAATTCTGAACCATTGAAACGATGTTAATCTTCAGAAAGATAACACTTCTTTCGCGACATTGTTTCGGAAGAATTGCACCTTTTGCCTGAGGAGATGCCGTCACCCTCTCCGTGGCTGTCTTTCGCGATTATTTTACATTTCTCCTTTGTCACGGATACCGGTTCCAATTATTAATGCCCGGGGTCTGGCAGTAGCTATATTTTCAGCCAATTAATTGACTTGACACATTACATTTCCTATATTTACTCTGAATAAAAGAGAATCAAACCTTTGTCAGGTTTCTTCAATAGTCATTCACGGGAGAGAGGTTTAGGCCTCTTTTTAAAAAGAGCAGTAGTATGACCACCGATTTCTTCAATCTTGACAATCCGGCATTCTGGGCCATTATGGAGAGGTTTGCCATGAACCTGGTTTTTCTGTTTCTCCTCCTGAGGGTCGTTTATTACAGGTTTTCCAGAAAGTCTAATTATCTCTTCGGGTTCTTCCTGATGGGAATCGTAATCTTTTTTATTGGCGCCATGCTTAAGATCGTTGCGATGGAGTTTCAGATGGCAATAGGACTGTTTGCCATTTTCACCATCCTCAATCTGAGAACTATTAGTTTTGATGTGAAGAATATGGCCTATCTCTTTGCCGTAATTGCCATTTCCGCCCTGAACTCCCTTGATCTGAAGGGAAAATTCCCGTTTCTGGGAGTTGTGATCTTCAATATCGTAATTATAGCATCGGCATTCATTCTTGAATATTTTCTCACCAAAAAGGAGAAATACAGCACCCACCCGATAATCTATGACAACCTGGAGATGCTGAAGCCTCACAACAAGAAGGAGCTTATTGCCAGCGTGGCGGAGATGACCGGACTCGACATCAAAAAGGTCCGGATCCGCAGGGTTAACTATAAGGAGATGACTGCGGTCCTGGATATATATTATGATGCCTGACTATTGGAAATCCTTGCAATTTGCAAGAAACAGATCCACCATCCTCTCAAAACCCCTGGGCTTTTCCAGTTGATCGAAGAACTGATCCAGGAAGACAGTTATATCCTTTTTTGCCCCCCGGCTAAGGTAGGGAGAATTCTCTATGACGGAATAGAACTCCTCTTTCTTTGAAAGAAAGAGCCGGAGTTCGCTTTCAAAGACCTCCCTGGAACGGCATATGCCCAGGAAGGTGCGGTCGCGGTTACTCTCCAACCCTGTCTCGGGCAGGGGGATGGCATAATCGGCATTGACCACTCCTGCCAGGTCAAAATCATAGGGAATCGGGATACCCTGGCCTGCATATTCAAATATCGGGGATGAAAAAACTGATATGTTGTGCTGACCGGGAACGGACCAGTCCCAGTTGGATACCATATAGTTGAAGATGGCAATGCGGTCTATCATGGTCGGAAGCATATGTCTCATTGACACAGCTTTCGTGTTGACCTCAAGCAGATTTAACCTGCTCTCGACAAGCCCTTCCGGTTCCAGGAGCATCCCGTATTGCACTAAAGGTTTTCTCTTCCTTTCCGTGTCAAAATAGGTGAGTCTTATAAGCCTGGCCCGGAAAGAGGTATCTGTAACCACGCTATAAAGTCTGTATACGAGATATTCCCGGATAACGTAATCTCCATAGGTTGTACCCGGCTGGCATTGGTTAACCAGCTTTATCTTCTTTATCCTGCCGGACCCGGGGCCTTCATACAACGGCTTTTTAAGAGTAATCCTCGCAGGTGGGTATTTGCATCTCTCGTACCGCGACTGACCCCGGTACTTGACCGTTACTTTTCGTTCCAGGGAGTCTGTCTCACCAAGATGCAAGATCATTCTGCCGTCTATGGTCTGGTCCCTCTCTTCCTTTTTCAGGAATTTGGTGAGGTCAAAGTACAGTGATACCTCCAGGAGATCTTCACCTTCAAAAAGAGAGAAATATTCTTCGGAAGCATCTTCCTCCTTTTGCACCGTCACGGAAGTATCAACCTGCCCGAATGAGGGCACTACTGACAGCAAGAGGAGTACCATGGCCCAGGTCATCAGACGGTGTCGTGCACTGCCGGCTCTATTTCCGGACCCTGTTTTCAATATTTTCATAGCTGAATAACAATATTGTCGGAGAATTGTTACCGCCTTCGTTTGATATGAGCATATCTCCATTGTCAAGAAATGAGATCCCTTCCGGAAGATTGAAGAGCTCCGAATCCAGCTTTTCTATATAGTGAACGGTACCGTCATCATTGAAAACGCAAAGCATCCGGTTCGCAGCTGAAATTCCGAACAGCATACCTGTCAATGGATGGATGGCTATGTCAGAGACCCTGAGTCTGATTTCGTCTTTGCCATCCGGGACTTTGATGTTATTATCCGCTGCGTATCTGGTTATAGCTTTCAGATCAAAATCCAGTACTTTCTCCCATTCCGGGTTGTCAGAAACAAGGTTCAGGCCGAAGAGAGGATGTTTCTTTCGATCTCCGTACTCTTTCCCGGTTTTGCTTTTGGGCACGATCAGCAGCCTGTGATTGCGCCTGTCGTAACAGAGTCCCTCATACTCTGCGGAGGCGGCGCCTGCCAAAGGAATCTGTCTGGTTAAATCAGGTGACTGCTGAGTCCTGGTTTCGAATACTGTGCCATCACTTCTCAGTATATAGAATGTGTCGTCAACCCTTGCTATGCCCTCGTAATCACCCGGGTAGTGGAAAGTGAAATGATCCCTGATCTCATTTTCAACAAGGTCATAGACAAAGACAATTCCATTTTCATCCTGGACGCAGGCGACGGAGGTTGAATCGATAACGGCAATTCCTGATATTTCAAAGAGAGCAGGGGGCAGATCTAAAATCCTGTCGGGGTTGGAGAGATCATAACCGACCGCATTGGTCTTTCTTGCAGGGGGAGTATGAGTACTTTTATCGGGTGTATTACCGCAGCTGATCAGAGTCAGGCATGCGGGCAGAAGTGCGAGTGTGATTAATTCCTTTCCTGACATCTGCAACCTGTAATGGATTTGATTCAAAGTTACGCCACATAGATGCCAAAGTCAACAAAAGCGGTCAGGAGGCTGAGGGATTTGGATTTGATCTTGCGGATAGTAATTAGCCAAAGTTAGGAATAAAAGATCGCCAAAGTTAGGAATAAAAGATCGCCAAAGTTCGGAATACCTTTCTTAAATAACACAAAATAAGTATCTTTGGTAAAAATTAAATTACTATAATTGAAAGCTTCGAATTACATCCCTCGTGTCAGCGATAAGCTATTAAAGATTTTACTTGAATCGACTGGGGCGGTTCTGGTGGAAGGTGCAAAATGGTGTGGGAAAACACAATCTTCATTACAAATTGCCAATAGTGTAGTGTATTTTCAAGACCCTGATGAAGGACCAGGTTATCTGGCTATGGCTGATACAAAACCTTCACTTCTTCTGGAAGGTGCCCCACCTTTGCTACTAGATGAATGGCAAATGGCTCCGGTAATTTGGGATGCTGTAAGATTTGCTGTTGATAAACGAGGTTTAATGGGCCAGTTTATTCTTACGGGTTCAGCCACACCCAGAGATAATGTAACTTCTCATTCTGGTACTGGTAGAATTGCCCGTATGATTATGCGCCCCATGAGTCTTTTTGAATCACAGGAATCGAATGGCAGCGTATCTCTTAAAGATCTTTTTGATGGGAAGACAGATATTGCTTCGAAAAGCACTTTGACCATAGAACAGATCTCTCATGCTATTTGCAGGGGAGGCTGGCCGGCTGCAGTTACATCCGGAAATCAGTCTGCCCGCATTGCCATGAACTATGTTGATGCTATCATTAATTTTGACATTCAACGTGTTGATGGCATTGAAAAGGATCCTGAGAGGGTCAGGATTTTGCTCCAATCGCTGGCTCGTAATATTTCAACCATGGCAACTTCAAAAACGATCATGGAAGATATGCAGGTTAACGAGGCATCCATAACAGATAAGACACTGAGCTCCTATCTTAATGCCCTTCGTCGCCTTTTTGTTATCGAAGATGTTCCTGCCTGGCAACCTTCACTTCGCTCAAAAACTGCAATACGCACGACCAACAAACGTCAATTAGTTGATCCATCCATTGCAACAGCGGTGATGCGCACAAATGCAAAAGGTATTTTGCATGATTTTGAAACATTTGGATTTTTATTTGAATCCCTGTGCACACGAGATTTAAGAGTATATACACAGGCTAATGATGGAGGAGTTTTTCATTATCGGGATAAATCAGAATTGGAGGCAGATCTTATTTTAAAACTTCATGATGGACGGTGGGCTGCTGTTGAAGTTAAACTCGGCATGAAACAAATTGATGAAGCGGCTGCCAGCTTATTAAAACTCAGTGAAAAAATTGATAAAGAAAAGATGAACAGCCCTTCTTTTCTCATGGTACTTACTGGAGGTCAGGTTGCATACAAACGTGCTGACGGTGTACTGGTGGTTCCGATAGGCTGCTTGAAAGATTAAGTTCTTTTGAAAAGATCCTTTTTCAGAACCAATAATATCGAACTACCTTTTTTCAAAAACTCATTGAATGTATATTGGAGAATACCAAAGAGTTACAGGATAAAAAGAAGAAGAAACCGATTAAAAATCCGTTTCTTCCGTTTCTGTACCCGGAGCCGGGATCGAACCGGCACAGCATCGCTGCCACTGGTGTTTGAGACCAGCGCGTCTACCAATTCCGCCATCCGGGCATACCTGCCATCCGGGCATTTTCAGCCTGCAGTCTTCGGTCTTCAGTCTGAAGTCATCAGCAGGATGCGAAATTAGGATAATTTTTTGAAAAGCACGCTACTGACTGCTGCCAACTGGTGACTACGTGCAGGACTATTGCTGAATTAAGAGTAGCCTCCCCTGCAATCAGGCGGATCGCTTAAATGACCCGGCGGGTCATTTGCCGGCGCTCGCTCATCAATGGGGTGCTGCCCGGAAGGAATGCCGACGGAGGACTGCCGAACCGGGCTATTGCTTATTGCCCACTGCCTATTCCCTGATTCTCAGTATCTCCACTTTCCTGAACTCGACAGGGTGGGATTCCGACTGCAGTGCGATGTAGCCCTCCCTGAGAGGTGTGCCCTGAGGCAGGGTGAAGCCCTCAGGCAGATCGCCGCCAATCTGCGGCTTTGAATATGTCAGTACCGTGTCACCGTCAATTATGTGATGTATGATGCTGTCGGCATATACAACCAGCTCTGCCATGACCCAGGCGTCATCATAAAAGTATCCGGAAGTTGAGGGGGTACAATGCCGGGTTATCAGGGAGTCCCCCATCACAATATGAGAATGTGGTGTACAAACATTCATCGTGGGTGTTTCCCGGTCTGCGGTGCTCCCGAGAAACTGCACCTCAACAGATACTGGCCAGTCCTGGTTCAGTCCTATCGTTGCCGGATCCTGGCAGTGGTACATGATACCGCTGTTGCGGTAGCCCCATGAAGGTCCGCCGGGAACCTGCTCTCCGGTGAAGCGATATTCCACCCTCAGTCTGTAGGACGAGAAGGGCTCCTGGTAATAGATATGCCCGAACTCCATCCGGAAGGTGTCATATTCCTGGTAGGATACCTTCATGATGCCGTCCTCCACCCTGAAGGTATTCCTGTAGTTCTCTCCGAGAGGTGATCCCTTGATCTTTATGGTCCAGCCGTCAAGGTTCTCACCGTTGAACAACTCTGTCCACTGTTCCTTTGGTTTCGGGGAACAGGATGCCATCATGATGGTGACGGCGGCGAAGATCAGTGTTTTTTTCATCTTTGGTATGCAATACTTTATCGCCTGCAGCGAAAGTAGCCGGCTGCCGGTTGAGGGCCGCCGACTGATGACTGCCGACTGCCGACTGCCGACTGAGAATTGCCGGCCGAGGGCTGCTGGCTGCCGACTGAAAACTGCCGGCCGAGGGCTGCCGGCTGCCGACTGAGAATTGCCGGCCGAGGACTGCCGACTGCCGACTGAGAATTGCCGGCTGCTGCCTATGCCCTCACAGCAGGCTGACTGCTTCGCTTCCCTATCCGTCATCTGGCGGATAGGGATTGACTTTCGCCCCACTACTGCCTACTGCCTACTCTCTACTGCCTCAATTATGGCCTCCCTTATCCCGTCGGCATCATACCCGCATTCATGCCAGAGCTCCTGCTGGGAGCCGTGTTCAACGAAGTAGTCGGGGATGCCCATGCGCCGTATCTCAACCGCATAGCCATGATCTGATGCAAACTCCAGCACGGCGCTGCCAAATCCTCCCTTGATCATGCCGTCCTCGACGGTGATTATCCTGCGGAAGCGTTTCATCACCGCATGCAGCACCTCTTCGTCGAGCGGATTGGCGAAGCGCATGTCATAGTGCATCACCGTGATACCACTGTCGCGCAGTGCTGCTACGGCTTCAACGACGAAGTTACCCGGATGACCCAGGCTCAGCACTGCGATGTCACTGCCCTTGCTTATAAGCCTGGACCTGCCCACGGGGATCTCCTCAAACGGCTGCTGCCAGTCGCAAATCACACCGGCGCCGCGGGGGTAGCGTATGCTGAAAGGCCCCTTCACGCCGTCGAGCTGTGCTGTATACATCATATTGCGCAGTTCTACCTCGTCCATTGGAGCGGCGGTGATCATACCCGGTATGTTTCGCATGAAGGCAATATCAAAAAAACCGTGGTGTGTGGCACCGTCAGTGCCCACCAGTCCGCCGCGGTCGAGGCAGAAGATCACCTTCAGTCCCTGTATGGCTACGTCGTGCACCACCTGGTCATAGGCACGCTGCATGAAGGAAGAGTAGATATTGCAGAAGGGGATCATCCCGTTGGCTGCCATGCCGGCGGAGAAGGTCACCGCATGCTGTTCGCAGATGCCTACGTCAAAGGCCCTGCCGGGCATCTCCTTCATCATTATATTCAGTGAGCAGCCGGTGGGCATAGCCGGTGTAACGCCCACTATCCTGTCGTTCTGACGTGCAAGTTCCAGGACGGTATGGCCGAAAACATCCTGGTAAAGAGGGTGTTTGGCACAGTCGGCCGGTCTGATCAGTTCTCCCGTACATTTGTCGAACTTGCCGGGAGCGTGAAACACGGTCTGCTGTTCTTCTGCCCTGGGGAATCCCTTTCCCTTTACTGTGACACAATGCAGGATCTTGGGTCCGGGGATGGTTCTGAGGTCTTCGAGAACCCTTGTAAGGTGAAGCACGTCATGGCCGTCGATAGGTCCGAAGTACCTGAATTTTAGTGCTTCAAAGAGGTTGCTCTGCTCCAGCACCGTACCCTTGATACCTCCTTCAATCTGTGATGCAAGTATCCGGGCCCTGGTGCCCACCCTCCTGTACCGGCCCAGCAGACGCCAGACCTTGTCCTTGAACCTGTTGTAGGTACGGCTGGTGGTGATGTCGAGGAGGTACTCCTTGAGGGCCCCGACGCTGGCGTCAATTGAAATATTGTTGTCATTGAGTATCACCAGGAGGTCAGCCTTCTCGTTCCCGGCGTTGTTCAGACCTTCAAAGGCAAGTCCCGCCTGCAGTGCTCCGTCGCCGATAACTGCCACCACCTTGCGTTTTTCGCCCCGTGCCTGTGCCGCCACAGCCATGCCCAGGGCTGCTGAGATGGATGTTGAGGAGTGCCCAACGCCGAAGGCGTCATATTCACTCTCGGCCATGCGCGGGAAGCCGCTGATGCCCTTGTACTTCCTGTTGGTATGAAACTGTGCCTTGCGTCCTGTAAGTATCTTGTGTCCGTATGCCTGGTGACCGACATCCCAGACTATCTTGTCATAGGGGGTATTATAAACATAATGGAGGGCAACGGTAAGCTCCACCACCCCGAGACTGGCACCAAAGTGACCCGGGTTGTTGCTTACCTCGTCGATGATATGTTGCCTGAGCTCGTCACTGAGTCGCACCAGGTCAAGCCTGTCGAGCTTCCTGAGGTCCTCAGGAGTGTTGATTCCGTCAAGCAGCCGCTCTTTTTCTGACATCAGTTAAAGGTAACAAAAGAAGCAGCAAAGATACTTATATTTTAAATTTTGTTACAAGTTGACTTTACCCGGGGCAGCTTGTAAAATATCTTTGTTGTTAATTAATCCTTGTCTTTTCAATAACATGTTTTCTCATTTATTGTTTAATTCGCAGACGGGGTATGGATAAAAAACAGACAGGTCATGAACAGGCTAAAGCTAATTTTTCCGGTCGTGATGATAATCTTGCTCTCTGTTTCATGTGTAACCGGCAAGAGATACAACACGCTGAACGACAAGAGTCTGATGCTATTGTCCGAGCGAGACTCGCTCAAGGCAGAGAACATCTGGCTCACGATGTCCAACAGGGAGTTGACAACGAGGTCCATGCAGCTCACTGACGATGCAGAGAGGCTGACGGAGGAGCTTGGGGAGATTCGCACGGAGCTGACGCAGAGGAGGGAGGAGCTGGGCAGTCTCTCGGCCAGGTATGATGAATTACAGAGGGCGCAGCAGGAGCTGGCGGCAGGCAAGGCGCAAGAGACGCAGCGGCTGCTGGCTGAGTTGAGGCAGGCGCAGGCTGAACTGCAGCAGAAGGAGAATCTCCTGCGCGACCTGGAGATAAACCTTGACACCAAGAAGGCCGCCCTGGAGGAACTGACCTATGAGCTTGAGAGGCGCAATGCCCGGCTTACGGAGCTTGAGAAGATGCTTGATGCGCAGCAGCAGGCAGTGAAGGAGCTCAAGGAAAAGGTGTCGGATGCACTCTTCGGGTTTGAGAATAACGGGCTCACCGTTACCATGAAGAACGGCCAGGTGTATGTCTCAATGGATGACAAGCTGCTGTTCAAAACGGGAAGCTACGAGATAGATGCCAGCGGGCGCACGGTACTGCGCAAGCTTGGGGCGCTCCTCGAAAAGAATCCCGACATCACCGTCACCATCGAGGGTCATACCGATGATGTTCCTTACAGGGCGGCACCGGGGCAGCAGATACTTGACAACTGGGACCTGAGCGTCAAGAGGGCAACAACGGTGGTACGAGTCCTTACCCAGGATACCAATATCAACCCCAAACGCCTTATTGCTTCAGGCCGTAGCGAGTATATGCCGGTAGATACGAGAAAGACTTCTGACTCAAGACAGAAGAACAGGAGGACGGAGATCATCCTTACACCTGATCTCACGGCCCTCTATGATATTCTTGAGAGCTATTGAGGGGAATCTTCCCCGGCGAACTCGCCGAGGCGAATTTCCAGCTTCTGCAATGCTTCAACGAGATCTTCTTCGGGCTTGAGGAAATCGAAGCCCTTCCAGAAGCCGGCGTCATATCCGGTTATGGTGTTTGAAAACACCGAATATGCCGGTGCCAGTTCATCGTGATCAAATCGGTCGACATCTGTTGTGCGGTGATCTGTGACTGCCAGCTCAAAGAATATGTTGAAGCGGCTGTTGAAGAGCCTCTTCCTGCCCCTGGCCAGAAATCCCAGGTCTCCCCTTACGTGTGAGAGGAAGTATCTTCCGTTGACAGTACGGTAGCGGGTTCTGTACCTGACATACTCGGGTCTCATGGAGTAGGCGCGCGGCAGCCTGCTGATATAGGATGTGGCTGTCTGGTCAATATAGAGCGGATTGATCTCAAAATCTGCCAGCACCAGGGCATAGTTGTCAACGTTGATGTAGATGTCACCCTGCATCAGCGGTTCGGTAATATCCTCCCTCTGCCGGAATGATATCACAAATGCCGACTGGTCGTCAATGGTTACGATATCTGTCAGGTGGTATTCATAGGAATCGAATGATGCGGGGTCAAGAAAATCGAACATGTTATTGATAACATCCAGGGTGAGTGTTGCACCTAGTCCTGCTTTCAGTCTGACAGCCAGGGTATCCCGGACTTCCAGGTTCTCGATCTTGCGGCTTCGCAGCACCTTTATCTGGTCATTCTGCAGTGATCTTGCGTAGGGGCTTTTATAAATCTGCACCACTGCTTCAGAATAGATCTGCGGTTCTTTTCTTCGGTAGACTCCTTCACGGTAGAATCCGGTAAGCAGGGCAGGGGTGGTGCCGTAGTTGGAGGCGACGGAAGAGAGTATTTTTCTGATGATGAGATGAGGGTCCTGGGCCCTGATGATTATCTCCGGGATGGGGATGTAGTCTCTCTCCATACTGATGGTCAGGATGTTGCCGGGAAGGCTCCTGACGGGTATCAGGCGGTTGACATAGCCCACGTATGATACCGAGAGTGTATCATCAATATACTGGTTGTTCAGCCTCAGGATGAAGTCGCCGTTGAAGTTTGTCACCGTCCCCTTGCCGCGGTGGCTGATGCCTATAGTAGCATAGGGCAGCGGTTCGGCACTCTCTGCATCGGTGACCCTGCCGCTGATGAAGATATCTGCCGGGGGGTTGTCATATTCCTGCCAGGCATCAGGGGGGAGGGCTGTCTCGCGGTAGAGGATGATATGTTTCCCTATAACCGAGACCCTGACATCCGGGTCACCCGCTACAGAGTCCAGCAGTTCACTCAGCGGCATATCATAGGAGGGAAGCCTGAAGGTCCTGTCCGTGCTGATTATCCGGGAGTCATAGGTAAAGAGATAGCCGGTAAGGCTGCTTACCTCGCTGAGTGCCTTTGAGGCCCTGATGCTGCTGCCGGGCAGCCTTATCTCCCTGTCCAGGATATCATCCTGAGTAAAAAGCTGCAACGGCAGCAGAAGCAGAGCGACAACCGCCATCCCCCTGTTTCTCACTGAACCTGTCGGCCACATCGGTTGTTACCGTACCTGCCCGGGATAAAGCCTGTATACACCTTCTTCCCTGACAGAATGAAGGTTAAAGGTAGTGCAAATTACCTTAATAATTGTATCGTGAGGCTGATCCACAAAGGGGGAGGTCAGCCTGTATTCATAGATGGCCGGGTCTCCTGCCACGATGCTGATATTGAATGTACGCTTCAGGTCAGCGAAGACCGTCTCCAGTCTCTCACCGTCAAAAACAAGCATGTCGGTGTGCCATGAGAGGTAGTTGGCATCAGTGTTGACCGACTGTGATGACCCCGCGTCAGAGACGCGTCCGACGAACTGCGGTTCCAGTGTCACATTGTGAGAACCGTTGTCGCTGGAAAGCATAACTGAGCCTGATTCCACGTAGACTTCCACTTCGTTGTTACCGTTATCGGTCATTACGCTGAATGATGTGCCCAGGACCTTCACGCTGGCTTTGCCTGCATCGATGATGAAGGGGCGTGATGCGTCGGCAGCGATGTCAAAAAATGCCTCCCCGACAAGTGAAACCATCCGGATATCGCTCCTGAAATCTTCCGGGTATGTCAGCCTGCTGTCACGGTTGAGATATACCCTGCTGCCGTCAGCGAGCAGAACCTCTATGTTCTTTTCGTCTGGTCCTGATGAGACGGTGATTTTTTCCGTTCCTGCAACCTTAAACACGAGCCATCCCAGTCCCGTTACGATGAAGACCATGGCGGCTATCCTTGCAAAGGAGTAGATGAATGACCTCCTCCTGAGGGTTATGACCGGTGCATCAGCTTCTATTCTCTTGTTCAGCCTGTCCCATGCCTTGTCAACATCAATCATCTCATCATTAATATTTTTAAGGTCGTCCCACTTTTTCATTATATCATTGTCTTCATCAATGAGGATGCGGGCTGCCTCTTCGCCTGCCGTATTCTCTCCCGAGAGCCACGCGGCTGCATCAGCCCAATCCTGTTCTGACATTTTTTCTGTTTTGTTTAACTTCTTCATTGTTCTGCCAGTGCTTTTCTGAATTCCCTCAGTGCTTTTCCCATGTCTGCCTCAACCGTTTTTACGTTGACAGCGAGTTTTTCAGCTATCTCGTTGTATTTCAATCCTTCGAACCTGCTCATCCTGAATATCATCCTGCATCTTCCGGGCAGTCGTTCAAGCACCCGGGCAATTTTTGCCTGGAGCTCCTTGTAGTATATTGCCTCGGTCACCGGCTCGGAGGAGAGGTTTGCCTCTGCAGCCACTTCCCCTGCATGGCGGCTGACCACCTGTTGATGTTCAATATGATGGAGCGCCCTGTTGTGTACCGATCGAAAAAGATATCCGTTCAATGAGCTTTCAATGTTCAGTTTCTCCCGGTCCTGCCACAGTCTGAAAAACAGTTCCTGTACTATCTCTTCAGCCGTATCGTAGTCTCTTAGGATGTTCTTTGCGTAGCGTACCAGGGAGACATAGGAGGAGCGGAACAAGGTCTCAAACTCCTGTTTGTCTCCGTTCCTGATCCTCCCGATTATCTCACTGTCACTCTTCATGGGCACATGGTCCCGTTCTATTCGTTCCTGTCGCTGAATCTCAGTTTCCTGCTCAGTCGCCTTATGGCTGCCTCAATGCTCTGGTCGGGCTCAATAACGTTATAGTCGCCCCAGAATTCAGGATCGGCAAATGCTGCCACCTCCTCGGTGAAGAAGTCGGTGGGGCGGATCCTCTCTTTTGCTGCAAACTTTACTACATCCTCATCAGTGCGGTCTGTTATGGCAAGTTCCGACATGGTAGTATAGTTGGTGTTGAAGAGTTTCTTCTTCCAGTTGACCTTGAACTTCACCTCTGCCCTGGAGTGGCTGAAATACCATTTGCCGTCCATTTCGCGGTAACGTACATAATAGGATGTTATCTCCGGTGTCACCTGCATGCCCAGGGGCTTTTTCCTGATGAACATTGAAGCTGCCAGCTCCTTGTTCTCAAGGTTGAAGGCGAATTCAGCCTGAGCCACGGCATAGGTTTCTATGTCGATAAAGAGGCGGCCCTGGTAGAGGGGTGTGGTTATTGAAGGCTTCTGGGTAAAGTTTATGACGTAGTTTGTCCTGTCGTCAATGACCACTATGCTTGAGAGTTCCAGGTCATACTGGTTGAGGGCCTCCCTGGTGAGGAATGTTTCGGGATTCTTGACCACGTCAAGGTAGAGGGTGGTTGTGGGGCCGCCCTGAAGCTTGAAGAGCACGGTGTCCATCTTCTCAACGTCGTTGCTCTTTCTGCCCTTGTAAATCCTGACGGCGTCAAAGCGAAGGTCATTCTGGTAGGGTGCCTTGAAGATCTCAACAGCGGCTTCGCCTATGGAGATGTAGCTGCGGTTTTTCCTGATGGTTTCACGGTAGAACCCTGTCATGTCATTGGGCAGCTTCGGATAGTTCACATCGAAGCGGTCTATGACCTGCATCATTATCTCATCGGGAAGCAAGGGTTTTACGATCACCTCCTTGATGGGTATCAGTGCGGTCTCGAGCTCGATCACGTTTCTCTGCCCGTTGGTCTTCATCTCTTCAATGGCCACAAGCCTGTTCTTGTACCCTATGTATGAGACCTCTATGTTACCGGTCTGATCGCTGCTCACCTTGAGGGTAAATTCACCGTCAAGGTTGGTCACGGTGGAGACGTTGCTCCCCTGTACTGCAATGCCTGCAAAAACAAGGGGGGCGCGGGTCTCGATATCAACCACCCTGCCTCTTATCGTTATCACCTGCTGCTGTTCCTTCTCCTTCCTGTTCCTGTCAGCGGAGTAGGATGCCATGATCTCTCCTGCCGGCATAATCAGCAGGAGGGCAGAAGCTATTACTGAGTAAAGGATTTTTGTTTTCATTTTCTTGTTGTTTGATTGTTCTGATTTCTGATCTTCTTTTCATTAATAAGACCGGAAAATCCCTCTACTCCCTATACATTATACCAGAAAAATTGTTCATATGCCTCTGCCGTGGCTTTCAGATTTCTGAACGCAAGTTACTCTGTTTCATCATTAGCTGCCTGCAGCTACGCGGGCATATCTGCTGCCACGCCCCTTCCTCAGGCGTTAACCGTCGAGCCGGGCAGAATATGCAGCCTCTCATGCCCGGGGGTACGACAGCAGTGAGGTGTTCAGACAACCACTTTTGTGACAGTGACCTTGCTGCCGCAGTAAATGCGGGCAAAATAGACCCCGGGGGGAAGGTCACCCAGCGCCAGCTGAAATCTGCCGGCTGACCCGGTAAAGAGTTCCTGGCGGATTACCCTGCCGCTGTTGTCAATCAGCTCCACGCGCAGTTCCCCACACGCTGCAAAGGCGGCTGATTCAATTGTTACAGCATCGCCAGCGGGCTGAGGATATACCCTGATCTCCTCACTCACCGCGGGCAGTTCCTCAGCGCTGCTGAGCAGACTCAGGGTGAGGTAGAAGATGCCTGTCAGTCCTCCACCGCTGCCGTCAACCTGGATAAGGTATTTCTGACCGGCTTCAACATCTATCGAACTTATGCGGGCGTTGAAGTCTGAATCCGTAAAGTCGTCGTTGGCACCTATAAGGGTATAGTTGCCGGCAAGGAGCGCTTCCGGGGAGCTGGTTTTGTATACTGCTACCTGGTTATCCATTCCCATAGATGAGATCATGATCTTCTGATTTGCCACGGGGGTAAAGGAGAACCAGACGCTGTTCTCAACTATATCCTCACCGGTGCCATATTCATCGCACCATGACAACTGTCCCGTGCAGCTGTCGAACGGGGGCACGGGCTCACCGCCCTGAACGGTTGCACATTTGTTTGAGAAAGGTCCGTTCTCACCTATGGCCAGTGGGGAAGCATTCATGACATCGTCATTTGTCTGGGCCAGCAGTGGGATAGTGACAGCCAGGAGGCTCTGGCAGGTTCCCTGTAAGCCTGTTATTGTGAGCTCGATATCCGTACTCTCGGTAAGATCCACACCGTCACGCACTTTAATCACGGCCGGATTTGCGGTATTGTTCTCAATGAAAAAATAGTCGTCGGCATCTTCTGAAAGAGTCCAGAGGTAAGCATCGGCACCGAAGGCTTCAACTGCAACGGAGGTGAATGAGAGAAGGCATGAGTCTGTCATCGCCACGGGGTAAGCCGAGAGGTTCAGGGAGGTGCCGGCTGTAATGTAGTTGTCGAGTGTCAGGGCACCCTCGCCAGCTGCATTGGTGACCCTGAGGGTCACGGAGTAGGAGACGGCCGAGTTGAGGGAGACTCTTGGCGACCGGGAGGATGAGGATGTGCCGTCATGATATGTGACCCTGGAAGGCCTGAAGGACCACTCCCAGCTCAGGGGGTCAAAGGCTGAGAAACCGGTGAGGTCAAATGGCGCATCGAGGCATACGGCGGAGAAGTCCGAGAGAAACTGTGCATCGGGAAGGGTTTCCGGCGGGTAATATCCGTCGACTGTTTTTACGCCGGTGTTGTCGGGATCAAGGTATGTTGAAAGAGGTTCATAGCTGCTGTTGGGATGGGTCCATGAGTAGCTCAACTTGCCGTAGTAGTCATTGGTGCTGCCTCCGTGAAGCTGTCCTGTTATTCTTTTATTCTGGTCAAGCAGCGGTGAACCTGACGATCCGGAAGAGGTTATTCCCTCATCAAAAAAGACATCCCAATGGGAATTTGCCGGTGAGTTGTTCCCGCCTTCCCAACTGATCACCCTTTCAACGGATTGTGCCGGATCATAGTCGAGGGATATCTTCTTGGTCCAGCCATGGGGGTGGTGAATGCCGGCCGAGTATTGGGGCGGGATATCTGTTATATCCCATCCTGCGAAGTAGGGCTGGTAGGAGACTGGCACGGGATTGTTGAATTCAAGCAGGGTATAATCGGACATTGTGCCGGTGCTCAACAGCGAGGAGCCTGTAAGTGTCTGAGAACTGTAGAGTGACACACCGGTGCAGGATGCCTCCTCATAATTGAACCAGGCAACGATGGTTGAGGCCTCTGCGGCAGTATTGAGGCAATGGGCTGCCGTAAGAAAATAAGGTGTCCCGTCATTCCTGGTATTATTGATAAGGGCTCCGGAACAGAGATAGCTGAAGGTGCCGTCATTGAAGCTGTACCTGCACACCGCATGTTTCTGGTCCTGGTAGGGGATGCCCTCCTCGCAGTTAACGGGTATGTATCCGTCTTCGTCTATATTTGCCGATTTGAGACCGAAGATGTCAAAATAGGCCTGACCGATGCGGCCTATGATCACCTCGCCGCTGAAAGGCGCCTCCGCCGGTTCATGGTATTCGATGATCAGATGGTCACCGGGGAGGTCGGCGGTGACGAACGAGAGGTCTTCGGTGATATTGCGGTAGGTGAAAGCACCCCTGACATGGCTGTACTCTTCATCAAAGAGAAAGAGGCGTGCGCCTTGCGGGATGAGAAATTTCCGGAAGATCACCTGTACTGACACACCGTCAGGCGAGTCGATCCTGTATTGCCACAGTGTGCTGCCGTCAGAAAGCAGTGACCTGGCTCCAACCTTTTTCAGGTCGAGGTTTACCTCCTCCAGTACGGCATATCTCAGAGGGAAGGGGTTCTCCCGATTATGAAGTGCCAGGCCGGCAGTATCCATAACCGGAAGTCTGTATGCGGTGACAGCTGCCATGCCTTTTGTTTCCCTGGTTTTAAATGACGGAGGCATGCCTCCTTCAGAGATCTGTGCCGACAGGTGAACTGTGCAGGCAACAAGCAGTAGTGTCAGAGCAGTCTTTTTCATTCAATTGATTGACTTTGATATGATTGGTCGAATGGAACTTAGAGGAGAGCAAAAAATCAATCCCTTTTGTGAGTTTCCGCTGATGCAAGTTTCATGGGGTGGTTTGGTTGCCGTGTGATTCCATGATTTAAAGCCTGAGATACGGCATAACTGACCGGGCAGGGTTCGGGTTGTTTTCAGTGTCAATAGCAGGGCGCGGCAGCAGTAGGGGTTCAGTGTCAGATGATGAGAGACCTGCGTCAGACAGTCAGGATCTCTTTCTCCTTGACCTCAATGATCTTGTCCGCTTTGGCTATATACCTGTCGGTTATCTCCTGGATGATCTTCTGTCCGTTTTTCTCCTCGTCCTCGGGAAGTCCCTCCTTTTCCAGGTTTTTCAGTTCGTCAAGGAACCATTTGCGGCTGGATCGTATGCTGATCCTGGCTGTCTCACCCTCCTGCCTCACCTGTTTTACCAGCTGATGACGCCGTTCTTCGGTGAGGGGCGGCACATTAATACGTATGACCTCACCGTTGTTCATCGGTGTCATGCCGATATTCGCAGCAAGGATAGCTTTTTCGATCACTCCCAGCATGGTTTTCTCCCACGGCTGAATGATGATGCTTTTCGCATCGGGAGTGTTGATGTTGGATACCTGAGCCAGAGGAGTGCTGGTTCCGTAGTAGTCGACATTGATACCGTCAAGCAGCAGGGGGTTGGCCCTTCCGGCACGGAGGTGCGACAGTTCATATTCGAGATGCCTGATGGATTTTTCCATCCTCTCATCGGCTTCATCCCTTATAAGTTCCAGTTCGTCAGTCATTGTGTCAGTTTTGTTCCGGGTAAGGCAAAGGTAGTTAAATTTTTTTCAGGGAGTGATGAGGGTTCCCCGGCTGCTGCCGGTGACGACTTCGCCGAGGTTTCCCTCCCTGTTCATATCAAAGACTATTACGGGCATTCCGTTCTCGCTGCACATGGCAAAGGCAGTCTGGTCCATCACCCTGAGTTTTTTCTCCAGTGCCTCGGCGAAGGTGAGAGTTTCATATCGCCTTGCTGCAGGCTCCTTCTCGGGGTCAGCGGTATAGACGCCATCCACCCTTGTTCCCTTGAGCAGCACATCGCAGTTCAGCTCCACAGCGCGGAGTGCGGCTGCGGTGTCCGTGGTAAAGAAGGGGTTGCCTGTGCCTCCTGCCAGTATGCATACGCATCCGCACTCCAGTGCTGATGAGACCCTGTCGCGGATATAGAGCTCCCCCACGGGTTCCATGCGGATGGAGGTGAAGACCTTCGCGCTGCATCCTGCCCTGGTAAGAAAGCTCTCCAGTGCAAGGCTGTTGATGACGGTGGCAAGCATGCCCATCTGGTCACCCTTCAGGCGGTCATAACCCTCGTCACTGCTGCCCAGCCCGCGAAAAATGTTTCCTCCGCCGATGACTATGGCAACCTGGCAGCCCATCGAAACCACGCTCTTTATCTGCCTGGCATATGCCGTCAGCACCGCGGCATCAATACCGGTGCCTTCAGGGCCGCCGGCCGACTCGCCGCTGAGCTTCAGCAGTATCCTGTTGTACTTCATTCGTTTTCTATTATTATTTCATTGGTCGAATGGAACTTGCATCAAGTCAGATAACCGCTTCCTTTGCGGGTTGCTGCTCATGCAAGTTTCACTGCAACGATCTGTCATTATGATGGTAACGAAATTAACAAAAATTGTGCCCGGTATAGAGGGGAGGCATAAAAAAATGCAGCAAAACCCGGCGGTCAGGGTATTGCTGCATCAGTAAAATGTCTTTCGGGGCGACTGTTAATCCTCCTTCTTCTTCTCCAGAGTGTCTGTCCTGAAGATGTAATAGAGAGGGCAGGTGCCTGCAAGTGCAGTAAGAGCCAGGATGATGGCAAGAATGATGAAGATCAGTCCGAGGATCTTCGCATTGATGACGAAGTAGAGGATCAGCAGTACTGCTGCCAGCACAAGGCGCACGATCATGTCTGTTTTACCGATGTTCTTTTTCATTTTGTTAAGTATTAGGTCTTTAATGGGCGAACAGGCCTTGAAAACAGTTGCTACGGTAATATCCTTTTGTGAACATTTGCATCTGCAAGTCTCACAGAGTATAAAACCTTCACCGGCACAAGTTACTAATTTTTGGGTTTTGGGTCAAAAAAAAGCAGGGACGCCCGGTTGCGGGAGTCCCTGACTCATGAGTAATCCGGAAGGACAGATCTCTTCTTGTCTCCGGTTTATGTATTCAGGGTGAAGCGAACGAATCCGGTGACCGTAAGAGCTTTGTCCTTGCTCTGCAGATACTGCCTTATTGTAAGCTTGCTGTCCTTGACGAACTCCTGGTTCAGGAGAGTGCTCTCCTTGAAGAACTTGTTGAGTTTGCCCTGGGCAATTTTTTCAAGCATCTCTTCGGGCTTGCCCTCGCGTCTGGCCTGATCCCTTGCGATATCGAGCTCCTGTGCGAGTATCTTCTCCGGCACGTCTTCCTTATCGATGGAGACGGGATTCATGGCAGCCACCTGCATGGCGACGTCCTTGTAAACCTGCGGATCGATGCCGGCCTTATTGAAACCCACGAGAGTGGCAAGCTTGTTGCCCGGGTGGATATAAGGCTGTACCGCCGGGGCCTCAATTTTGCTGAAGAAGGAGAGTTCAAATTTCTCACCGGTGATTCCGCTATGTTCAAGCACCATATCAGACACCTTCTTCCCGTCCGCGATAGTCTCCTTAAGTGCATCAAGGTCAGCAGGCTCATTGCTGAGTGCAATGTCGAGAATCTTATGGCTGAGGGCGATGAAGTCAGCGTTTTTCGCAACAAAGTCTGTCTCGCAGTTCAGGGCTGTCATCATTCCCCTTGTGCCGTCAGCAGTCGTTTTTGCGAGTATGACACCCTCTGTTGCTTCGCGGTCGGCACGCTTGTTGGCTATGGCCTGGCCTCTCTTGCGTATCAGTTCCTGAGCTTTTTCGAAATCGCCCTGTGCCTCTTCGAGAGCTTTTTTACAATCCATCATGCCGGCGCCAGTCATCCTTCTCAGTTTGGCGACATCGGCAGCGCTAATATTTGACATAGTTTAAATCTGTATTAATGGTTGAACAATTATTCCTCCTCATCGGCGACCTCTGCATCAGTTTCTTCTTCTGCAACCTCAGCCACCGTCTCCTCTTCATCCGTCACCTCAGCTTTTTCCTCTTCATAGTCAAGGGCACTGAATTTGCGTCTTCCGGTTCCCCCGGAAGCCTCCTCCTTGTCTCCTGATGCACTCTCCTTGTCTTTCTCTGACTTGCGTTCCTCGAGTCCTTCTGCTATGGCTTTGCACATGATGTCAATCACCAGTGAGATGGATTTGGCTGCATCGTCATTGGCAGGAATCACAAAGTCTATATCAGAGGGGTCTGAATTTGTATCAACCATGGCAAAGACTGGTATCCCCAGTCTCTTTGCCTCATGTACTGCTATATGTTCCTTGCATACGTCAACCACGAACAGGGCTGAGGGCTGCCGGGTCATGTCGGCTATGGAGCCGAGGTTCTTTTCCAGTTTGGCTCTCTGGCGTGTAATCTGCAGCCTCTCTCTTTTTGAAAGGTTGTCAAAGGTGCCGTCTGTGGCCATCTTGTCTATAGATCCCATCTTCTTGACCGCCTTGCGTATCGTGGGGAAATTGGTGAGCATTCCTCCCGGCCATCTCTCGGTGACGAACGGCATGTTTACCGCACCCACCTTTTCGGCGACGATCTCCTTGGCCTGTTTTTTTGTGGCGACGAAGAGCACCTTTCGACCCGACCTGGCTATCTGCTTCATGGCAGCTGCCGCCTCGTCAATCTTGACGACGGTCTTCTCAAGGTCTATGATATGTATGCCGTTGCGCTCCATAAAGATGTAGGGAGCCATACCCGGGTTCCATTTTCTCTTCAGGTGCCCGAAGTGTGCGCCGGCATCAAGTAATTCTTTAAAACTTGTTCTGGACATTTTGATAGTGATTGTTAAGTTTACGTTCTGTGAAGTCAATTGCAGAGTAGTTCCTTGCGGGAAGTCAATGCAATTTAGATACTAAACCTGCATCTATGATAAATTGCTGTTGAACTCCTAACGCTTGCTGAACTGGAATCTCTTGCGTGCCTTGGGTCTGCCGGGCTTCTTTCTCTCGACCTCGCGGGGATCGCGGGTGGTAAAGCCTTCAGCTTTCAGCTTCGGCTTGTACTCCGGATCAACCTTGATCAGAGCCCTGGAAATTCCAAGACGCACCGCCTCTGCCTGACCTTTGAATCCACCGCCGTCAAGGGTGACCCTGATGTCATATTTGTCGGCAACTTCAAGAAGGTTAAGTGGCTGAAGGACAACATACTGAAGGATCTCGTTCGGGAAATACTGCTTGTACTCCCGGTCGTTGATCGTAATCTGCCCCTTACCGTCGCTGAGGTAAACCCTGGCGACCGCTGCCTTCCTTCTTCCGATAGCGTTGATTACTTCCATGTTACTTACTTAATGGTTTTTAAATCGATTAATTTGGGTTGCTGGGCCTCATGTTTGTGTTCCGGGCCCTCATACACATAAAGGTTCCTGAAGATGGCGCTTCCAAGCCTGTTTTTCGGGAGCATGCCCTTCACGGCGTATTCAATCATCCGTGTCGGCTGCTTCTTCATCAGCTCGTCAGCCTTGACGATCCTCTGGCCTCCGGGGTAACCGGTATGCCTGATGTACTCCTTGTCCGTCATCTTTGCTCCTGTCATCGTGATCTTTTCTGCGTTGATAACAATGACGTTGTCACCACAGTCGACATGAGGTGTGAAGCTGGTCTTATGCTTCCCCCTCAGCATCAGGGCAACAACAGATGCCAGTCGTCCGAGCGTCTGACCCTCTGCATCTACAAGTACCCACTCTTTTTCAACAGTAGCCTTGTTGGCCGATACTGTCTTGTAGCTTAAGGTGTTCACTTTGGTACTAAGGTTTTGGTAATTAATATAAATTCAAAATAAAAACCCCGATTTTGGGGTCTGCAAAAATACAACTTATTTTTATTCTGAGCAATATGTTGTACTTTTAATTTTCCCCGGGGTTCAATCTGTTAAAGAGAGGTTTGACGGGATAATAGTAACTGATCAATTTCCGGGGCTTCATTCTTTTCTTATTTTTACACGTTGTTAGATTTCAGATGACGGAGAGATGACACTTAAGAGCGTAGACAGGGAATATCTTGAGCTGGCGATAGATACCGCCTACAGAAACATCGCAGAAGGGGGTGGCCCCTTTGGGGCGGTGATAGCATGCCACGGCCGTCTTGTGGCCCGTGCCGCAAACATGGTGGTGCCATCGCATGACCCCACGGCCCATGCCGAGATTGTAGCAATACGCCAGGCTTCCGCCCTGCTGGGAACGCATGACCTCAGTGAATGTGTGCTGTATGCCTCCTGCGAGCCCTGTCCCATGTGCCTGGGAGCCATTTACTGGGCAGGCATAAGAAGGGTTGTCTATGCCTCTGACCGTCACGGTGCTGCTGCTGCGGGATTTGATGACGAAAAGATCTACAGCGAGCTGACGCTTGACATGGAGGAGAGGAGTATAATGATGGAGCGCGGTCTGATTGACCGGGGTGACAACGTGCTGAGGAAGTGGGAGGAGTATCCGGATAAGACAAGATACTGATCAGCAGTTATGCCACGCACAGAAAGATCATTCTTCCTCAATGACGCCGTGACCGTTGCCAGGCTGCTTCCGGGGATGGATATCGTCATCGGACCGGGTGATCACTGCGGACGGTACATGATAACCGAGACCGAAGCTTACCTGGGGGAGGAAGACAGGGCCTGTCATGCCAGCAAGGGGAGGACCGGGCGTACGGAAGTGATGTACCTTGAGGGCGGACATCTTTATGTTTACTTCATTTACGGCATGCACTGGATGATGAACATAGTAACGGGAAAGGTTGATGAGCCTCAGGCTGTGCTTATCAGGGGAGTGGCATCCGTTACCGGTCCCGGACGTGTCAGCCGGGCACTGGGCATTGAAGGTTCGTACAACAGGGAAGATCTGAACATCTCCGCACGGATATGGCTGGAGGATACCGGCTGCAGACCGGCACTGAGGGCCATCCCGCGCGTGGGCATCGACTATGCGGGAGAGCCGTGGGTCAGCATGCCGTGGAGGTTTGTCATTGATGATAAATAAGATAATGATATGGTAAAGGATTTCAGGTTCTGGAACAACATGACAGGATGGGCACTGTTTGCAGTGTCACTTCTGGTGTACCTCCTGACAATAGAGCCGACTGTCAGCTTCTGGGACTGCGGCGAGTTCATTCTCTGTTCATACAGGCTGGAGGTGGGTCATCCTCCCGGTGCTCCCTTCTTCCTGCTGCTGGGCCGCTTCTTCACGCTCTTTGCCGGCGGTGACACCTCGAAGGTGGCGATGATGGTCAACATCATGTCTGCGCTGGCAAGTGCCTTTACAATCCTGTTCCTCTTCTGGAGCGTCACGAGGCTCATACGTCTTGCCACCGGCGACGGCAGGGATGTCACGGGAGGGAAGGCCCTGGCCATCCTCGCTTCGGGAGCTGTGGGTGCCCTGGCCTATGCCTTCTCCGACACCTTCTGGTTCTCGGCGGTGGAAGGGGAGGTCTATGCCACCAGCTCGCTCTTCACTGCCGCAGTATTCTGGGCCATGCTGCGATGGTATGATGAGGCTGACGACCCGCATGCAGGCAGATGGATAATACTGATAGCATACCTGATGGGGCTTTCGATCGGGGTTCATCTTCTCAACCTGCTGGCACTGCCGGTACTGGGTCTCATCTGGTACTTCCGCAAGTACGAGGGTACGTTAAAGGGGGGCATATATGCCACACTCGCGGGCTTTCTGATCCTGGGGGTGCTTAACTTCCTCTTTATCCCCGGGGTGGCCAAGGTAGCAGGCTGGTTTGAGCTCTTCTTCGTAAACACGATGGGCATGCCGTACAATTCAGGACTTTACATCTATCTCCTGCTCCTTGTCGGTCTGACAGCCGGAAGCCTGTGGTATTCCCTGAAGAAGAAGAGAATTATCCTCAACCATGTGATGACGGTGATTGCGGTGCTCCTTCTCGGCTATTCGTCATTCGCACTCATCATCATCAGGGCCAACGCCCATCCTCCGATGAATCAGAATGACCCCTCCGACGTCTTCTCATTCATCTACTACATCAACCGTACACAGTACGGCCGGGCACCGCTTGTTTACGGTCACTACTACTCTGCCCCCGTGACAGGCATCAAGAGAAAGACGGGAGGATACAACAAGAAGGATGGCAGATATGTGCCCTACTACAGTTCAGAATACGAGTATGACAAGCGGTTCATGACCCTGTTCCCCAGGATGTACAGCAGCGACTCCGACCACATACGTCAGTATGAATACTGGGGCAAGGTGAAAGGACGCAAGGTGGCTGTCAGGTCGGGAGGCAGCAGTGAGCAGGTCACCCTTCCCACCTTCGGTGAAAACCTGCGCTTTTTCTTCCGCTACCAGGTGGGCGTGATGTACATGAGATACTTCATGTGGAACTGGTCCGGGCGTCAGAATGACATCCAGGGTAACGGCAACGTCATGGACGGCAACTGGATCTCGGGCATACCCTTTATTGACAATCACCGCCTGGGAGACCAGTCGCAGCTTCCGGCAGAGAACCGGAACAACCCGGCACGCAACAGGTATTATCTCCTTCCGTTGCTGGCCGGACTGTCGGGGCTCTTCTGGCAGTACCGGAAAGACAGAAAGGGGCTTTCGCTGGTGATGCTCCTCTTTCTCATGACCGGACTGGCCATAGTCACCTATCTGAACCAGTATCCCAGTCAGCCAAGGGAGAGGGACTATGCCTATGCAGGGTCGTTTTATGCCTGGGCAATATGGACAGGCATGGGGGTGATGCTCCTCTTCGATCTTCTGAGGCGTTTCATGAAGGATTATCCTGCGGCGGTCATCCCTTCCGCACTGCTCATTGCTGCCGTACCTCTGCTGATGATTGTGGAGAACTATGATGATCATGACCGGTCTGACAGGTATACGGCACGGGATATCGCCTCGAATTATCTCTCGACGTGTGATGAGAATGCCATTCTTCTGACATACGGCGACAATGACTCGTTCCCGCTCTGGTACATACAGGATGTGGAAGGCTTCCGCACCGATGTGCGTGTCGCCAATCTCAGCTACCTGCAGAGCGGCTTTTATATAGAGACCATGAGCCGCAAGGCATTTGAGTCCGATCCGTTGCCATTCACCCTGCCGCCTGAAAAGTATGCTGAAGGTGAGCGTGTCCAGCTTCCCGTTGAGGATCTTATCAAGGAGCCCACGGATATTCGCAAGGTTGTCGATTTTGCCGGGTCTGATGATCCCAAGGCGAAGGTTGACCTCTCGGGCCGCGGTGACTTTTTCAATTTCATACCGGTGAGGGAGTTCATCATAGATGTTGATTCGGCGCATGTACTCGCCACCGGTGCCGTACGGCCGTGGCATGCCGACCGTATGCTGATACCTATGTTTTGGAAATTCAGGGGCAACATGGCCATCAAGGATGATCTTGCGGTCATGGACATCATGGCCGGCAACAACTGGGAGCGGCCACTCTATTATGCCACCACCGTGCCGGGATCCACCTACATCGGCCTCGAGAATTTCTTCGTCCTGGAGGGTATGGCCTACAGGGTCAGCCCTATAAGGATTGATCCTCCCGTGGCAGGAGAGACAGGCATGGTTGACACCCGGGAGATGTATGAAAACATGATGGAGAGATTCAGGTTTGGCAACGCCGGCGAGGAGGGTGTATATCTTGACGAAAACAACAGGAGGCTGTTTGATGTCTTCCGGCGTCAGTTTGCGAGGCTCTCCAGGGCGCTGGTTCTCGAGGGTGATACCGTCAGGGCTCTGGCAGCAGCTGAGAAAGGTCTGGGTGTTGTTCCTCCGGAGAAGATGCCATACGATTACTTCAGCATAGAGCTTGCAGAGGCGCTGGCCATGGCCGGAGAGAGGGAGAGGGCTGAAGATATCTTCAACACCATCACCGACAATGCCCTGGCTTCGCTCTCCTTCATAGCAGCGCTGCCTGATGACAAGGGCTACGGTCTTGACTACACGGTTTCAGTATCACTTCAGGCTCTTCTTGAGGTCTACAGGAAGGCTGTCTCCCTGGAGATGCCGGCGCTGGCTGACAGGGCGTCGCAGGAGCTCAACAGGTACTACGGGGAGGTACGGCCGGGATGATCAGGAACTACGGCAAACCCTTTCCGGCAGCAGTAATTTATCCTGACGCCATCTACAGGATCACAGGTTCAGGAAGGAGGCTGGGCCTTACCTTTGATGACGGGCCGGACCCCGGATCAACTCCGGAGATTCTTGACATCCTTGACAGTCACAATGTAAAGGCAACCTTCTTCTGCACAGGCATGAAGGTTCAGGAGCAGCCCGGGCTGTTTACACGGATAGCAGCCTCAGGTCATGCCACGGGCAATCACGGCTTCAGCCATCTCAATGGCCTGAAAACACCGGTCAGGAAGTACTGTTCTGATGTTCTCCGGGGGAGGGACATCACCTGCAGCAATCTCTTCAGGCCACCCTACGGAAGGATAAGGGTGCGGCAGTACAGGATACTGGAGAGGAGCATGCGCATCGTCTTCTGGAATCTCATGCCATATGACTTTGACGGCACGTTGTCGCCTGAAGCTTCCTGCCGCATCCTGTTGAAGAGGCTAAGACCCGGATCGCTTATAGTTTTGCATGACACCGCCTGCTCGTCCGCTCTCCGTTATCTTGACAGTTTCATCACTGAAGCCCTGCGGCAGGGATATGCTTTCTCCCTGCCGGACGATTATTCACCCGGTTGAGTCATTTACAGGTCAGGGGTTACATTTCCCCGGCAAATCACGGTACACGGTCCGGTTTTTTGTTTGTCTGTGCAAATTAGGGTGATTTTATGTAAGTTTGAAGACGGAACCAACACTGAACAATGAATATACTGATTCTCGGGTCCGGAGGCCGTGAGCATGCACTGGCGTGGAAACTGTCACAGAGCAGCCGGCCGCTGAATCTGTTCACTGCGCCGGGCAATCCCGGCACTGCCATGCTGGGAGTGAACCTGCCGGTTGATCCTCTTGACTTTGCTGCCGTACGTTCTGCAATTCTGGAACACAAGATCGGAATGGTGGTTGTGGGTCCGGAGGCGCCGCTGGTTGAGGGCATCACAGATTATATCGAGGCAGATCCGGAACTGGCGTCTGTGGCGGTGATAGGACCCCGGCGCAGCGGGGCGGTTCTTGAAGGCAGCAAGGACTTTGCCAAGGGGTTCATGAAGAGGCACGGGATACCCACCGCGGCCTATGAGACCTTCACCTCCGAGACCATTGAGGATGGCGTGCATTTCCTGACCACCCTCACTCCGCCCTATGTGCTCAAGGCTGACGGGCTGGCGGCAGGCAAGGGGGTGCTTATCATCAGTGACCCTGAAGAGGCGGTGCGTGAACTGAAGGCCATGCTCGGGGGCCGTTTCGGCAAGGCTGGCAGCAAGGTGGTCATTGAACAGTATCTCTCCGGTATCGAGATGTCGGCATTCATTGTCACTGACGGAATCTCCTACAAGATACTTCCCGAGGCCAAGGACTACAAGCGCATCGGTGAGGGTGACACCGGCAAGAACACAGGCGGCATGGGTGCTGTATCCCCGGTGCCGTTTGCCACTCAGGCCTTCACGCGCAGGGTGGAGGACAAGATCATAAGGCCGACGGTAGAGGGCCTGCGTGATGAGGGCATAGAGTATCGCGGCTTCATCTTCTTCGGGCTGATGAACGTAGAGGGCGAACCTTATGTCATTGAATACAACGCCAGGC
Organism: uncultured Rikenella sp.; assembly: GCA_964411345.1. Taxonomy (GTDB): domain Bacteria; phylum Bacteroidota; class Bacteroidia; order Bacteroidales; family VadinHA17; genus SR-FBR-E99. Next base: position 58,905 of record CAYPKP010000009.1, read on the forward strand.
TTGGTGACCCTGAAAGCGAGGTTATTCTGCCCCGCATTGAGAGTGACCTTTACGATCTGCTTGAGGGAGTGGCCTGCAGGGATCTCAGCAGCCGCAGGCTGATGACTTCGCCTGACACTGCAGTAACGGTTATGATGGTATCGGGAGGCTATCCTGATGCTTACGCCAAAGGAGCGGAGATAACAGGTCTCGGGAGTGTGGCCGGAAGTACGGTATTTCATGCAGGAACCGCTGAGAGAGACGGCAGAATCATCACCTCGGGCGGCAGGGTGCTGTCGGTGACATCGCGGGGAGAAACAATGGAGGCAGCCCTGGAGAAGAGCTACAGAACCGTCTCCGGGATAAGTTTTGAAGGAGTAAATTACAGGAAGGATATAGGCTTTGACCTGAAAAAGATTAAAAGATGATCAGGGTTTTCAGGAGGTCGGGTATAGCTCCGGTGACGCTGCTTATGCTGATCACCGTTGCCCTCTGGATCGAACACTTTGTCTCACCTCCGCTGGTGCCCGATATTACCGGCGGTGCGCCAATGCCCCTGTGGGGGCTTACCGCAGGAGCACTTTCGGCGATGCCACTGCTGGCCGTCATACTCTCATTTATCCTGATGCTGGTGATGGCACTGGTCATGGTCAGGTTCAATATTGCATTCTTCTTCATTCCGCGCAGGACCTACCTTCCGGCCCTGGCCTACATCATCCTCTATTCACTTTTTCCCGGTGAGATGGTGCTAAATCCTGCTCTTCCCGCTGCAATTCTGGTGATGACCGGTCTCTGGAGGATGATTTCAGCATACCGCGTAAACGGACTGGCATTCAATTTCTTCGATGCCGCCCTGCTGATCTCGGCAGGCAGCATGTTCTATGCAGGTGCTGTATGGTTCATCATGCTGGTCTTCATCGGGACACTGATACTTCGCAGTCCGGACCTCAGGGAGATGGTCTTTGCGCTGGCGGGAGCGTTGCTGCCCTGGCTGGTGCTCTATGCGGTGTGGTACGTTACGGGAGGCAGTCTGGCTGAACTGACTGAGACAGTCAGGCACAATCTCTTTGATGAGATGCTCTCCGTATACATCTCACGCACCATGGTGATCCTTCTGGCAGTTGCCGGACTTAATTTTCTGCCGGCGCTGGTATCCCTGGTCAGGGAGATGCCCACGCAGAAAATCAGGTCGCGCAAGACCTTTGAGATGTTGCTCTGGATGACCTTCATCTGCCTGGCCGCTTATATATTTGTCCCCTCGGTGTCAGTGGAGATGAATGCAGTGGCGGCGATTCCGGTTGCATTCATTATGGCGAGGTATATGGCCTTTACCCGCAATCTGGTCTCTGCTGAGATCCTTGTCTGGCTGATGCTTCTGATGATTGTGGTATCCCGGATCTGGCCTTTCTGATCATTTGATCATACAGACCACCCCAACTCCTGAGCCCTGTTTTCCCTCACGGAAACTATACCAGAGGGTATACAAGCCGGTTTTGTTGCAGTAAAAATCAACAGACTGGTAGCTTTTTCCGGAGCCTTTGCTGTATGAAGATATGAGCTCCTTTCCCTGATCATGGATCGTGACAACAAGCTCTCCCTTTGATCCGGGGGCGTCACAGACGGAGAATCTGTACTTCATGTTCTTCATCAGGTACATGTTAGCCTTGTATACCGGTGTTGCAGCATCCGGGGCCGCCTCCGGCAGCTGTACCCGGAAGTCTTTCAGGTATGTGGTGTTGTCTCCGGCGCCGAGGACGCACCTGCTCACCAGCTCATCGGTGGCAGGCTGGCCTGATGCAAGGGCTGACAGGAGGAGAAGAGCGGCAGATATAATGGCAAATCTGGATTTCATCTTAGCCTCCTGATATTAGTTTGTTTCTTACCTTTTCCGAAATAGCGGCAATCTCTTCCAGCTGGTCATCAGTCATCTCCACGAGGCTCTCCTCATGCTGTTTCATCACCAGCCTCCCGTCTTCTTCCACCGTTTCCGGTTCTCCCAGCTTGTATGTTATGCGCACATCGCGGTATGCACTGCTTATCTCTTCCATCATGTTGTAGAGCGACGAATAATCACCGCTGCTGTCACGGTAAGGTCGCAGGAGCATGAGCAGGTCACCCAGAATGATCTTCTGTTCGCCGATGCGGTCTCTCAGCACCCTGTCAGGATAGGCAGCGGTAACCTGAGTAGCAAGGTACTGACCTTCAATCCACACGCCTGCGATCATCAGGGCAGAGACGGAACCACGGTTGCTCTCCCGCAGGTATTCGTCTATTTTGTTGTATGAATTGACAGAGAGAAAAAGGAGTGAGTCAAGGTTTGACTTGCTCACTGAAAGTCTCTTGAGGGTTTCAAAATCAAGAAACTGTCCCACGCGAAGTCCGTCAGCCATTCGTTTGATGGTTGAGAGAAGGTCAACGGAGGTGCCGGTCTTCTCATAGATATTGAGATACCCGAGGTCAGCTCCGTATATGCCCAGCATCACTGCCTTCTGAAAGTTTGTTGTAAGCCTGTCAGCGCCATGTGTGGGTGCAAGGTGTTCAGCAGAGAAGGGAACCTGCATAGACTGCATTATTGCTGCTATCTCAACCGGTGAGGCAATGTTCTGCACGATATCTGCAATTGCCTCCTCACTAAGCTTCTCTGCCTCTCCTGCAGGCACTGAGTCGGCGACGGGAAAACCCAGGTTGCCGTGTCTCGTACTGCTGTTACCGCATGAGAATGCCAGCATCAGAAGGATAATCGCGGCCAGTTTTGAGATTTTTCCTGTCATCAGGCGGTTGTGTTACTGTACAAATTTAAAAAAATTGGTTATTTCAAGTCCGTTCTCCCCCTCTTTTGAAATCTGAGATTTTCAAAATACCTGATAATTCGTCTGAGCACTTCAAAATAGAGGAGTATGTATAGCAGTATAACGGAAAAGAGTACAAGCATAGTATTGAATGTGAATGTATCAATGGTAAAGCCGAGGAAATTCTTCACAGGTGCCATGAAATGTGTCCTGATGCTCAGTGGTCCTGAGGGCACAGGCTCAAGGTATATGAGGTCTGCGTTCTGGACGAGCCGGTCACGGAACTCCAGCATCTTATTCCTTTCATAGACTTTTCTTACGATATCCTCAAGCTTGTCATTGTGGTATTTGTTGTACAGGACGTCAAGTGCCTCCCTGTTGGTGCTGACATAGTTGTCGAGGCTCATGTCTGCAATATGGCTCACTCTTCTGTATTCCCTGTCGGCGCCGGCGATCCACTCCCTGATTCTGCTGCCCAGCTCCCGGGTGAAGAGCTCCGCGGTCACTGAGTCTGTTGATGCAAACGGGCTGACAATGCCTGACGCGGATATCGTCCCGATCTCATTTTTAAGCAGTCGCAGCTCACTGTTTTCCGTATCGGGGCGGCCCTGCCGGCTCATGCTTTCCAGTGATCTGTCGAGGGCTTCAACCATCCTGGGGATTCGGTAAATGGTGTTGAAATCGGAGATGCTCATCTGCTGTTTCAGCGGATATACTCTCCTGCCGTATTCATTACCCGTGAACTGTTTCACCATCAGGGCTTCATAACTCCATCGGGTGGGCATCAGCTCTGCGATGAGCGGCACCCTGTCGGGACGTGCGATGTTCCTGTTCAGCTTGTCAAAGGGGAACATGGCGCCGCTCAGTATCATCATAGGGATCATCAGCAGGGGTATCACAATGTATATGGAGATTGCCGAGTTGAGAGCCGAGGAGATATTGAGCCCTATCATATTTGCGCACAGGGCAATTGAGAAAAGGGTGAGCCAGTAAGGAAAGAACAGACCCTTGATTCCGAGCATCGGGTTGGCGACAACCAGGAAGAGAAAGGCCTGCAGTGCCGAGATGATGGAGAGGAGTGATACCTTGCTCAGGAGGTAGCTGCTGCGGCTCAGGCGCAGGAAGTGCTCGCGTCTGAGCATCCTTCTGTCCCTGAAGATCTCTTCGGCGCTGATTGTCAGTCCCAGGAAAAGAGCCACGATGATGCTCATAAAGATATAAACGGGGATATTCTCGTTTTCCCTGAAGACATAGATGTCTGAGGAGGGGTCTGCAATATACCTGATGATGTATGAAAGGATGAGTCCCAGTACCGGGCCCTCGAGCAGGGTGAGGGTCATATACTGCCTGTTGGCCAGCTTGCTTTTCAGGTCTCGCATCAGGAAGAGGGCGGTCTGCCTGAACCATCCCGGTCTCTGCAGGCCTGAAAAGGGTCTCTCATGTTCCTCGTGCACCGGGGCTGCAGGGGATTTGTCACGGAAGGCCCTGGCCCATTCCGGCGGAGAGACCTTCCTCTTTTCGGTCAGTCTGCCGTACTCATCCACAACCCTGGTTTCGATGATGTCAAAGATCGTCTCGGGATTAACGTTGCCGCAGACCGGGCATTCACCTGCCGCTCTGTTGATCTGTTCTTCAAGCGTCTTGAAGTGTACTATGGATTCAATGGGGTTGCCGCAGAAGACCAGGTGCCCCTCCATGTCAAGCACGAGCACCTTGTCAAAACCCTTGAAGATCTCTGACGACGGCTGGTGTATTACAGTTACCACCAGCTTTCCCTTCAGCGTCAGATCGTGGAGCAGGTCCATCACATTGCCGGAATCAGAAGAGGAAAGTCCTGATGTGGGCTCATCCAGAAAAAGCAGTGATGGTTCCCTGATGAGTTCGAGGGCTATGTTCAGCCTCTTTCTCTGGCCCCCGCTGATGACCTTGTCGAGGGGTGATCCCACCTTCAGGTTTCTCTTTTCAAAGAGCCCCAGTATCTGCAGTGTAGTGTTGACGATTGCTGTCAGCTCCTTGTCGGTGCGTCCCGCGAAACATAGGGCAGCAGCATACCAGAGGTTCTGGAAAACGGTAAGGTCTTCAACCAGCAGGTCATCCTGCGGCACGTAGCCTATGACGCCGTCGAGACTCTCCTCCCCGCCGCGGACAGGTATCCCGTTTATTCTGACCTCGCCGGAGTCAGGCTTCATCAAACCGGTGAGCAGGTTGAGAAGGGTGGTCTTGCCAGAGCCGCTGGCGCCCATGATTGCAACCAGGTTGCCTTCCCTGGCTGAGAAGCTCAGGTCAGTGATGGCCGGTGTACCGTCAGGGAAACGGTGGTTCAATTGATCAGCGACAAGGGTAATGCGGGGTATGTTCTTGTCTGCCATGAACCGTGAGATGATGTCGCTGTAGTACAGTATCGACGCCGGCGGCGTTTGAACAGAGCTCCCGGGAGCAAAGGCATGGACCTTGCCGCACGGTATCGGCAGTCCGTTGAGGAGCGTGGTCCCGGAACAGAAGCAGCGCAGGAAGTAGAGATTGACGCTGGCGATCTTCAGGAAGACGACGAACGGACCCTTGCCTTCGGTTTCGGAAGGGTGTCCTGTTTTTACCACCAGCATTGACGGGTCGCTGAAGGCCTCCGGCTGATTCTCCCTGACGAACAGGCTGATGGCAGTGAACTCCTCCCGTGATATTTTGAATACCTCTGCTATGGTGTTGATGATATTCATGCGCTGCGGGGTATACTGCCCGTCGGTGCTGATAAGTTCAAAGCAGCGCATGAGAACGATGACCCTCTGCTCCTGTGTCAGGGTCCTGTTGATCTTGGTACAGTTGTGGAATATTCTGATTGAATCCCTGACGGAGGAGGTGGCAGGTTCTGTTTTTCCAACCGCGGCGGCCATGGGGCCTGCATTCTCCAGGAAGAGAGTCATGAACTCATCTGCACTCTGATGGGTAAGCTGTTTCTGCAGGAAGGCCGAGACGTAATCCCTTTCGCTCTGAAGCATTCCGGCGTCCTGCTTTACTATCAGGGCGAACAACTCCATCAGTGCCCGCAGGATCTCTTCACTCATGTGTCAGGGTATGTACCGGGTCAGGTTCAGCCACCAAGATAACAAAATTACTTCTGAAAAAAACGCAATGGACAGAGAGGATTAACTTACAATTCAGGCTCTCAGTCCGGAAAGTCTGAAAAATGGGTTACTTTCAGCAGCATGCCCCGGAGTTATGCTTATTCTTTATCTGACTGTATCAGGATCGTCTGTTTTTATGTAAGTTTATGGTCGCCTTTATCCTACCCATGAAAAGCCCGAAAGTAGAGGGAACATTTATACCCGGACGGGATGTGACGAGCGGGGCAGATCGCCCGCGGCTGCATCTGCACGGCTGGCTGATGACGGTCATTTTTCTGATTATCTCATTACCGGAGGGCCTGGCCGACGGCAGGACCAACATTCACAGCTTTGACTCCTATTCACAGGAAGACGGGCTTCCCAACAATCAGATCCAGTGCATCTACCAGGACAGCCGGGGATGGATATGGCTCGGCACGAGCCAGGGACTCAGCCGGTTTGACGGTTACCGTTTTGTCAACTATATCAATGACCCTGATGACACGACCAGTCTAAGCGGACGGCTGATACGAGTTATCTTCGAGACCAGCGACGGCCGTCTTCTCATCGGCACGGAGAACGGGGGGCTGAACCTCTGGGACAGGGAGAAGGAGCGATTCTTCCATCCTTACAGGCAGCACAGTGAATTCAGCACACCGGGCATGTCGGTCAACGCCATAATAGAAGACTCCCACGGCATACTCTGGTTCGGCACCGATCAAAAGCTGATCAGGATATTGCCTGACGGCATGCCGGAGGAGGTGCTTCCTTCCGGTGACGGCCTGACAGGGGTGTCGACTGATCTCTTCATAAGGTGCATACAGGAGGACAGGGAGGGAAACCTGTGGATCGGTGCGACACAGGGGCTCTTCGTATACAATCCAAAAGAAAACAGCCTTCACGAATTTGTTTTGCCGCTGACCAACACGCTGTCAAAGGAGGTCTTTGAGATAGTGATGGATGATGAGGGGATGCTCTGGACTGGCACCTATACCGGAGGGCTGTTTATTATTCATCCCACGGAAATGAGTGCCTCGCATGTCATCCTGGAGCCTCTCCATGACAGGACAGAGACAATCAGGGCTATCTCCGAGAGAGCTCCCGGGGAGTTCTGGATCGGCACCCGCGGAGGGCTGTACGTTTACACCAAAAACAGGGGTGTTACAGGCTTTTTCAGGCATGATGACCGCGACAGCCGGAGTCTGGCGAACAATTCGGTACTTGATATTTTTCATGACTCCAGGGGTGAGACCTGGATCGGAACCCGAGGAGGCCTCAACCTGCTGGCAAGGAGCAAACAGGTGTTCCGCAGTTTCAGTGCCCTCCCGAATGATAACCGGTATCTTAACAGCAGCATCATCTATACATTCTGGATTGATGACAGGGAGAGGATATGGGTTGGTACCGAAGACGGCGGTATCAATATCTATGACCCGTCAAGCGGCACCTTCGAATACCTCACTTCGGACACCAGAGACCCCAACTCGCTGTCGCAGAACTGCATAAAGGCACTTCTCGATGATGGCCGGGGCAACCTGTGGATTGGCACCTTCTGGGGAGGCATTGATGTGCTGAACCTGAAAACAGGAAAGATAAGGAACTACAGTCACGTTCCCGGCGATCCCTCCTCCCTTTCCGATAACAGGGTCTGGGCACTCTGTCGCGACGACAGCGGTGGCATATGGGTGGGCAGCAGCGCCGGACTTGACCGCTATGATCCCTCTTCAGGCTCATTTGAACGTTATCCCGAAATCGCCTCAGGAAGTCAGGTGAACTGGATAAGCATGGACAGCGAAAGGCATTTATGGCTTGGCACCAATGACGAGGTGATCATTTATGACCCGGTAAGTGACAATATCATCAGGCACAGGGAACACTCCAGATCGTTCCTTGAGGACTCCGGCCACGGTTACTGGATTGCCACCCTCGACAGGGGCATAGCCCTGTACGACAAGGAGAAGGGGGCGGTAAAGTATCTCAGTGAGAATGACGGGCTGGCCAACAACCAGTCGTTATGCATACTGGAAGATGAGACGGGGAATCTCTGGATAAGCACCACCAGGGGCCTGTCAAGATATAACCGGACCACGGGTCAGTTTCGCAATTTCACCAGCGGGGAAGGACTGATGAATGATCAGTTCAGCTACGGAGCTGCCTACCGCTCTGACAGCGGTGAGCTGCTTTTCGGCGGCCTGTCGGGATTTAATATGTTCAATCCGTCAGAGATAGTCGACGAGGATATCCCGGTACCCCTTCTCTTCACCGAGCTGAGGATATTCAACAGGCCGGTGGAGGTCAGTGACGACAGGGATGCCATTCTGACAAAGAGTATTTCCGAAACAACACATATTGTGTTGCGTTATGACCAGAATGTCATCACATTGCAGTTTGCGGCCCTTGACTTTGCACACAGCGGCAGTACGCTATATTCGTACACTCTTGAGGGATTTGACAGGGAGTGGAGTGAGCCAGGCCTCACCCGCAGCGTGACCTACACCAACCTTGACCCCGACGATTACATATTCCGCGTCAGGCGTATTCTCCCGGGCAACCCGCCGGTCGACGATGAACTGACACTGAACATCACCGTGCTGCCGGAGTTCTGGATGACTTGGTGGTTTCGCACTGTCGTCTTCGGGCTGATTGCGGCACTGATCTACATGCTGGTCAGGTTTATCATCAACCGCGAGAAGATAAGGAATGAACTTGTGTCGGAAAGGAGCAGGGCCAGAAACCTGCATGAGCTTGACATGCTGAAGCTCCGGCTCTTTACAAATATTTCACATGAGATCCGTACTCCCCTGACCCTTATCCTCAGTCCGCTGGAGAAGCTTGTCTCAGGCACTGTACCGGAGGCGGAGGTGCACTCCCACCTTGACGTGGTATACCGCAACACCAAGCATCTTGACAGGCTCATCAACCAGCTTCTTGACTTCCGCAAGCTTGAAGCGGGCAACCTGAAGCTCGAGGTGACAAGCCATGACATGGTCGTTCTGGTTTCGGATGTGGTCCGTTCTTTTGAGGAGTATGCCAGGGAAAAACAGATAACGCTCAGGTTCAACACGCTGAAGAAGAAGCTCATTGCTGTTTTTGACCCGGACAAGGTGGAGACGATATTGAACAACCTTCTCTCCAACGCCATGAAATACACGGGCCAGGGAGGCACGGTGACCGTGCATCTCTCCCTGGTCTTCGGCGCTGAGGACGGTGATCTGCTGAGCAATGAACCCGACAGACAATTCATGGAGATATCTGTCAGGGACAGTGGCAGGGGCATTGAGGAGAGCAACATTGATAAAATATTCAACAGGTTTTACCGTGCTGACGGACAGCATGAAAGCACCGGCACCGGCATCGGTCTCTCACTGGTCAGGGAGCTTGTCAAGTTGCACGGCGGCGATGTCTTTGTCATCAGCAAGCCGGGGAAAGGCTCCAAATTCACCGTCAGGCTGCCTTATGAGACCGCCCTCCCCGGTGATCTGCCGAATGCAGGTGCCGGCACCGAATGCGGCGACGAAGCCCCGGCTTTCCATACCGTTGCCGGCGAGGAGATGGCGGAGAGACCGGAGGCCAGGATAATGCTCATTGTGGAGGATAACCCCGATGTTAGATACTTTATCAGGAGTCATTTTGAATCTTCCTTCAGGGTGGTGGAGGCAAAGAACGGACAGGAGGGATGGGAACAGGCGCTGCAGGTCATTCCCGATGTAATAATCAGTGACATACTGATGCCTGATGTCGACGGATATGAGTTCTGCCGGCGTATAAAGAAGGATGAGCGTACCTCCCACATTCCGCTGCTGCTGCTGACGGCTCTTCACTCCAGGGAGCACGAGATAGAGGGGCTGTCGCACGGTGCCGATGATTTTATTACCAAACCGTTCGACATCTCCGTGCTTCAGACAAAGGTGGAGAACATGCTTTCCCTGCGCAGGGCGCTCAGGGACAAATATACGCGGGAGATGATCCTCAGGCCATCCGGTGTCACAGTGACATCTCCCGATGAGAAGTTCCTGGTAAAGGCCATGGAGGTAGTTGAAAAGAACATATCAAATCCCGACTTTGACATCGAGAGTTTCGCTGCTGCAACCGGGGTGAGCAGGATGCAGCTGTACCGCAAGTTCGACGCGCTTACCAATATGACTGTCAAGGAGTTTGTCCGCAGTATCAGGCTCAAGAGGGCATCGCAGCTTCTGCTCGAAAAAAAGATGTCAATAAGCGAGGTGGCATTTGCTGCCGGTTTCAGGGATCTCTCGCACTTCAGGAAGTGTTTCAGCCGTGAGTTTGGCATGAGCGCCTCGGAGTATATCCGCCGCAAGAGTCAGGCGTGAGAAACACAGACCCTCTTTTTGGGAATTATTGCCCGCTGCGGGAATTATCTCCTGCCTGTTTGGGAAATTGACGGCATCCCCTTTCCCGGGATTGTCATAACTTTCATATTGCAATTTCCGGCATAAAGTGAACCGTGTGACAGACCCGAGGCTGAAAAGAATTAACTGGCTAATCATTTTTGTCTCCATGGGGCTGATCATTACGATTGTGATGTTCATGCTGATCATGTTTTGAGTATCGGCCAACAACAGTTAACCAATAAATAACAACCCTAATCAACTTATCTATGTCAAAATCAATCTTTGAAATCAGAAGATCCCTCTGCCGCCTGCATGGCGGTTTCAGGGCCTGCCTGGTCATTGCCATGCTGGTGATTTCGATGACGGCCTTTTCACAGAACATCACAGTGAAGGGAACAGTCACCGATGCCGCGACTGAAGAGGCTATGATCGGTGTGAATGTGGTCATCAAAGGGACTATCAGGGGTGTGGTGACAGATCTTAACGGTCAGTTCACCATGACTGACTGTCCGCCGGATGCCATCCTGGCCTTCTCGTTTGTCGGCTATGAACCGCTGGAGGTCCCGGTACAGGGAAGGACCACCATTACAGCTCAGATGAACGTGTCAAGCAGCCTTCTCGAAGAGGTGGTTGTTATCGGCTACGGCACCGTAGCCAAGAAGGACGTCACAGGTTCCGTTGCATCTGTCAGGGGAGAAGAACTGACCTCAATACCTGTCGCTTCTGCTGCGGAGGCACTAACCGGCAAGATGGCCGGGGTTCAGGTAGTCACCACTGAAGGATCGCCCGATGCTGACGTAAGGATACGCGTCCGCGGAGGTGGCTCAATCACCCAGGACAACACCCCGATGTTCATTGTTGACGGATTCCCGGTATCCAGTATCACTGATATTCCGGCTTCCGAGATACAGTCCATCGATGTTCTGAAGGATGCCTCGAGCACTGCCATCTATGGAGCCAGGGGCGCCAACGGAGTTATCATCATCACTACAAAGAGCGGTGTGGCAGGCAAGGTAACCGTTAATTACAATGCCTGGTACGGTTTCAAGAAGGTAGCCAACCAGCTGAACTCAGTCAGTGTTGAGGATTATGTAAAATGGCAGTATGAATACGCCCTGCTTGCCGACAATCTTGACAACTATGAGAAGTTCTTCGGCAAGTACCAGGACATTGACCTTTACTACGGTCAGCCCGGGATTAACTGGTTTGAACAGGTATTCAGCCATATCGGCAAGACCTTCAACCATGACCTGACCATTACAGGCGGCTCGGAAAAATTCCGTTACTCGGTCGGCTATGCAGGGATTAACAGCAACGAGATAATGCTCAATTCAAAATACAGGCGCGACAATATTGCCCTCAAGCTTGATCACCGGCCAAACGATAAGATTGAGCTTTCATTCTCGCTGCGCTATTCAGACACCAGGATTGGCGGTGCCGGCGGCACTGATCAGGGTAATGCCACTCCCAATGACGCAAGGGTCAAGCAAACGATGATAAACGCTCCTGTTCCTTTCACGACCATGGCTGATTACGGCCTTGAGGAAGTGACGTCATCAATGGTCAACCCGATCTTATCTGTCAACGATAATGACCGTCAGCAGCAGCGGACGAGATATACCATGGGGGGCAGCTTCGGCTGGTATATCATAGATAATCTGCAGATTAAAACTGAAGTAGGGTTGCAGGACTACCAGACTTATGATGACAGATTTTATGGCCTTACAACCTATTATGTCAGAAACACTCCGTCGGTCGATTATCAGAACCTGCCTGCACTGACATCAAACAGGGATTACAATATACAGTTGCGCAACACGAATACTCTCAACTATGACTTCAAGGACCTTCTGGGCACGTCAGGTCATTCATTGAAACTGTTGCTCGGGCATGAAGTCATTCAGTCCAAATCAAATGAAACGGAGGATGTGATATGGGGATTCCCGGACTTCTTTACTGCAGACCAGGCATACAAACTGACGAGCCAGGGAGGTTCATACCTTTATTCAAACAGCTTTGATCCCGACAATAAGTTACTCTCATTCTTTGGTAGGGTCATGTATGACTATAAAGGCAGATACCTTCTTTCCGCAACCTTCAGGGCTGACGGTTCCAGCAAATTTGCCGCAGGCAACCGCTGGGGTTATTTCCCGTCAGCAGCTGTGGCATGGAGGATATCTGAAGAGAAATTCATGCAAAGTCTTTCACCGGTTATCAACAACCTGAAGCTGCGCTTCAGCTACGGCTCTGCAGGGAATAACAACATTCCCTCCAACCAGATTGCCCAGGTATTCAACTCCAGTTCCACCTCATATATTAACAATGTAATGAACTACTGGTCACCGTCAACAACGATGGCCAACCCGGACCTGAGATGGGAGACAACCTATACCAGGAACCTGGGTCTTGACTTTGGTCTCTTCCGCGGGAAACTCTACGGTACTGCCGAGATTTACTACAATACCACAAAGGATCTGCTGATAAATTTCCCTGTTTCCGGAACGGGATACAACACCCAGTACAGGAATATGGGTGAAACGGAGAACAAGGGTCTTGAAGTTACCCTGAACTGGATGGCCCTGAACAAGAAAGACTATGGCCTGACACTCGGTTTCAATATCGGGTTCAACAGGAACAAAATCGTCTCACTGGGGATCATGGATGACTTCGGAATGAACACCTCATGGGCCTCAACTGAAATTGGGAATGACTACTGGATCGCTGTCGGCGGTTCCGTTGGCAAGATGCTGGGGTATCAGAATGCAGGCAGATATGAAGTGACTGACTTTTCAGGATATGACCAGGCGACTGATACATGGACATTAAAGGAAGGTATTGATGACAGCTCGCCTGTCATAGGGACAGTAAGGCCCGGAAGCCTTAAACTGGTTGACAACACCGGCGACCACCTGGTCAATGTTGATGACTGTGTCATCATTGGTGATGCAAATCCGAAACATACCGGTGGTTTCAACCTGGATGCCCGCCTCTACGGATTTGACCTCTCTGCGGTGTTCAACTGGAGTTACGGCAATGAAATTTACAATGCCAATAAAATTGAGTATACAACCGGCAGATACCAGTTCAGAAACCTGATTGACATCATGGCCGAAGGCAAACGGTGGACAAATGTCAATGCTGCCGGCGAGCTTGTAAATGACGCAGCTGAACTGGCAGCTATGAATGCCACCACAACCATGTGGTCACCGTATATGACGAGGCATGTGTTCAGCGACTGGGCTGTGGAAGACGGTTCATTCCTGAGACTGAGCACCCTTTCCGTTGGATATACAATCCCGTCGGTTATACTTGACAAGGTTCATCTTCAGAATCTCAGGTTCTACGTCTCGGGTTACAATGTTCTTCTCCTGACCAATTACTCGGGATTTGATCCTGAAGTCTCGGCGAGAAGAAATACAGGTCTGACACCCGGAGTTGACTACTCCGCCTATCCAAAGAGCAGGCAGATCCTGTTTGGTTTAAATCTTACTTTTTAAACTGATATAAATACATGATTATGAAAAAAGTAATATATATCATTAGTCTGGTTCTGGCGTGCTTTATCATATCCTGCGAAGACTTCCTGGAAGCTCCGTCACAGTCGACGCTGGATGAATCGGTGATTTTCTCCAACCCGACGCTCGCTTCCATGGCTATCGACGGCATCAAGGAGCCATTGGGACAGACCAACTCATACAGGGGAAGGTTCATTCCCTTCTATGGGGTAAACACTGATATCGAGTGGAACAACTCGTCTGACGGCACAGGCCCCACTCAGGAGCTGGCAAGATATGAGAATTCTGCCACCAATACCTACATGAATACTACCAACAATGCCTGGGCCATGATGTACCTTGGCATTGAGCGTGCCAATATTTGCATAAGGGGTCTGCGCACTTACGGTGATCCCGCCCCTGGTACTGAAATGGGCCAGCTTCTCGGAGAGGCACTGACGCTAAGGTCAATATATTATGCCGACCTCCTGAAGGCATGGGGCGATGTTGTTGCACGGTTCGAACCGGTCTCCTCGTCTACGATCTACCTTGCCAAGTCAAGCAGGGATGATGTATACAAACAGGTAATTGCCGACCTCGGGGAGGCTGCGACCCTTGTTGCCTGGCCTAATGAGACCGCAGCAACCCAATCCACCGAAAGAATTAACAGGGCGTTTGTCAAGGCCCTCAGGGCACGCCTGTGCCTCAGGGCCGCAGGCTACTCCCAGTACCCTGACGGTATACGCAGAAGCAACGATCCGGACCTGTCTGTAGCCACCATGTACGGTATAGCACTCCAGGAATGCAAGGATGTTATCAACAGTCATACGGCACACCTTGAGTCTACCTTCGAGGAACTGTTCAGGCTGGGGTGTGAGGAAGACATCACCGCCGGCGGCGAATCGTTATGGGAGATACCCTTTGCTGCCGGCCGCGGAAGGGTTGCCTTTACCTTTGCGGTGCAGCACAGATCGACAGACCAGTACACCGGCCAGCCAAGAGGCGGCACCGTGGGTCCTCTGCCGTTCTTCTTTTATGACTATGACGTTAAGGACACCCGCCGCGACGTGACATGCGTGCCATATGAATACGGCAATGCTGTTAACGGCATCGCCAGCCAGGAACTTCGTTCTGTTGACAACTGGTGCTTCGGCAAATATCGTTACGAATGGATGAACAGGTACGTCACATCAACCAATGATGACGGCCTTAACAAGGTGTATCTGCGTTATGCAGAGGTGCTGCTGATGGCTGCTGAGGCGGAGAATGAACTTAATGGCCCTTCCAATGCGGCACCGTACCTGAAACAGATACGCCAGCGAGCCTTCGCACAGGCAGACTGGGCGGCAAAGGTGGACGCATATGTCAATGCCCTGACCAGCAAGGAACAGATGTTCAATGCAATCGTTGATGAATTTGCCTTCGAGTTCTGCGGCGAGATGGAGCGCAAGTCAGCTCTTATCCGCTGGAACCTGCTGGGAGAAAAGATGGATGAGGCCAAGATCAAAATGGAAAACCTGCGCAACCGTGCAGGTGAGTATGCTGATGTGCCGGCCAACCTCTATTACAGGTATGTTGCAGATGAGGATGGACTCAACACCAAACTTGATATTTACGGTCTCAACAGAGGCGAGACTGCCGATATGTCTGCTACCTATCCGGGCTTTGTTGAATGGATAGCCCCCGATGAGATAACCGACCTGAAGCTGAATTCGCTATTCAGGTTTGATCCTGACCAGAACCAGTTCTGGCCGATATGGCAGGTATTCATCGACGCCAGCAACGGTATGTTGACAAATGATTATGGATACTGATAAATAGACTGTAATGAAAAAGATACTTAAAAACACAGCGATCTTACTCGGGGTAATCTCACTGCTTCTCTTCAGTGCATGTGAGGATAAAATACCCCCGGTAATTGAAGAACTGGACTTCAGCAGGGCCTTTACCCCGGTGGGGCTGACCGCGCAGATCAGCAACGTAACGACAGTTACTCTTAACTGGACAGAGCAGAAAAACACTGATCATTATGTGCTCGAGATTTACGAGGGGACGACCTTTGCAGCGGCATCGCTCCTGTCAACCGTTGATATTGATGCCGGCGAGACCTCTTATTCATACGTTCTTCCTGCCGGCGATACGCAGTTCGCAGCTAGGTTAAAGGCTGTAAGCTCCCTTGACGGGGTTGATGAATCAAAATGGGCAACCATTGAATTCAGGTCTGCACCGGAGAACCTGTTTACCGGTTACGTGAGCATGATGACCGGATTAGGGGAGTGCATTGTAAGGTGGAAACCCGGTGCCACGGCAACGGCACTGCTCTTCACCGCCGGCGGAAGCGACACATCCTATCCCCTGACGGCAGGGGAGATTGCCGCCGGAGAGAAAACACTTACAGGTGTTGCAAACGGTGACTATGAGGTGAAACTGATGAACAGCACCTTTGTCAGGGGCAGGGTAAACCTTCTCCTTGAGGGAGACCTTCTGCTTCCTGCCGGCGGCGACCTTGCCGCTGCCATCGCTGCCATGGCCCCCGGAGGTGTACTGGTGCTGACCAACGGTGAAGACTATCCTCTCGTGGAAACCGACACCATCAGAAGCAGCATAAAGATCAGGGGTCTGCTTCCCGACAACCTTCCCACGATTTATCTTATGAGCGGCGGCGGGAACCATATCTTCGACGTTGATCCGCTTATGACATTCTCTGACTACGTCATATTTGAGAATGTTGACATAAGCTGTTACTATGACGATGCCGGAACATCGAGGCACCGTGGTGTGTTTGACGTCGAAGGATCAAAGGTAAGCCTTGGATCACTCATCTTCAACAATTGCATTGTCCGCAACTCGGGGCGCAGCGTGATACGCCTGCGCGGAAATGCCGAAGGGCAGATAATCAATAATGTGGAGTTCAACAACTGCGTGATGTATGACTTCGCCTGGGACAGCCACTACGGGATGCTTAACCCGAATAATTCAACGGCATCAATGGTCAATATCAGGTTCATCAATACAACTGTCTACAATATAAGGGGAGGGATCATCAACTACGGTTCCGGAGTAGGATGTGAGAGTGTTGTTATTGACAACTGTACTTTTGACCAGGTTGCCATGGATGCTTCATCCGGCCGGTGGTTTATCGACTTTGGATCCTCAGGCACCTCCTCAGGAACAATGACCATAAGCGACTGCATTGTGGGGCAATCGAGCGAAAAGGCAAGCGGAGTCAGGCCTGGAGCGATGACCATGTCTGTGACCGGATCATATGGAACTGCTGATTTTACTGATGTTGACGGTCTCTTCAAGGCTGCCCTTGCATCATATGCAGGTACTTCGACTGCTTTATGGACTGACCCGGCAAACGGCGACTTCACCTTCCTCGATGTGAACTTCGAGGGAGCGGAGAGTGCCGGAGCGCCGCGCTGGAAACAGTAATACCATACAGAAAAGGGTTTAAGTTAGAGTTAGGGTTATTCCGTCGGACCGGGAGAGAGTTACTCCTCCCGGCCCCCCGGAATATTCTGACCCGGTTACCGGACAGATCAATGAAAGCTGCCTTTGCTACAGGATCACATCTGATTCTCCTCTCGCTCATCCTTCTCATCTCATGCAGGCAGGATGACCAGGGAGCTGCCGCAACATACAGCAATCCCGTGATCCATGCCGACTACTCTGATCCGGATGTGGTACGGAGCGGTGATGATTTCTATATGGTTGCCTCATCTTTCAACTGTGTGCCGGGACTTCCGCTGCTGCACTCATCTGACCTTGTGAACTGGCAGCTGACAGGTTATGCCCTTGAGAGGCTGCAGCCGGAAGAATACTATTCCGCAGTGAGGCACGGGGGAGGCATATGGGCTCCGTGTATGAGGATCCATAACGGGGAGTTTTATATCTTCTACCCGGATCCTGATCACGGCATATTCATGGTGAAAAGTGCCGATCCTGCAGGGCCATGGTCAAATCCCGTGACGGTAATGGAGGGCAGGGGACTTATTGATCCCTCGCCCCTGTGGGACGATGACGGCAGGGCATACCTTGCCTATGCATTTGCAGGCAGCAGGGCGGGAGTGAAGAGCGTTATCATGGTCACCCGCATGAAACCTGACGGCACCGGCGTGATCGGTGATCCGGTGATGGTCTTTGACGGCCATGATGCCAACCCCACCGTTGAGGGCCCCAAATTCTACAAAAGAAACGGATGGTACTACATCTTTGCCCCTGCCGGAGGCGTAACCCATGGCTGGCAGCTGGCACTCCGCTCAGGCAGTGTCTTTGGACCTTACGAGGTCAGAAAGGTGATGCACCGGGGTGAGAGCGATATCAATGGTCCCCACCAGGGAGCCTGGGTGAATGATCGCAGCGGCAGCGACTGGTTCATCCATTTCCAGGATAAGGGTGCCTACGGCAGGATCGTTCACCTGCAGCCGGTGAGATGGAATCATGACTGGCCGGTAATAGGCGATGACCCGGACGGCGACGGCACCGGCGAGCCGGTATCAGGTTTCAGGATGCCCGACGGGAGAAGGAAGCAGGGGCAGGGCGATTTGCAGGGCAGGGACAGTTGCGAAGGCGACCTGAACGACTTGCAGATTGACGATGAGTTCAACAGTAGCACAAGAGGACTGCAGTGGCAGTGGCA
>CAYPKP010000010.1:0-54362 GCA_964411345.1 uncultured Rikenella sp.
GGCTGACAACGGATGGATAGACCTCTCGTGGAATATATCCGACGGCAGCTCCTATGTACTGAATTCGATGATCGACAGGGCATACCTTGACCTGACGCTGGGCAGGCTGCAGGTCACCGCCGGCCGCCAGCGCATCAACTGGAGCCAGTCGCTGGTCTGGAACCCCAATGATATCTTCAACACCTATTCGTTTTTTGATTTCGACTATGTTGAGCGACCCGGAAGTGATGCCCTGAGGCTGGTATACTCCACCGGCCCGTCGTCTGCCGCGGAGGCGGCAGTCAAGATCAACAGCCAGGGCCGGGTCACTGCCGCCGGGCTCTTCCGCTTCAGCCTGCTGAACACCGACCTCCAGTTTTTTGCCGGTGAGACCGATGAACAGTTCTTTACTGCCGGCACCGGATGGTCGGGGGCTGTCGGACCGTTCTCCGTCAGGGGTGAGGCAACACTCTTTTCCCCTTTTGATGGGTCTGAGCATGAGGGGAGCACCGTGATTGCCACCGCCGGCATTGACAGGGCCTTCTCTGACAGGCTCACGGCCATGGTTCAGGTGATGTACTCAAACAGGCCACTGGTGCTCGACAGCTTCACTGCACTGTATGAGGGGGGACTGACGGCCAGAGACCTTGCCTTCTCGGAGTTAAGCGCCGTAGGACAGGTTACCTGGTCACCGATGCCGCTTCTCAGCATCTCCCTGGCTGCCATGTGGTACCCTGACCTTGACGGGTACTATGCCGGCCCTTCAGTTGATCTGTCACTGGCGGAGAACATCGATTTCTCATTTCTGTGGCAGCATTTTGACATGCGTCTTGCCTCTGCGGAGACGAAACTCAACCTTGGCTTCCTGAGGATCAGGTATAGTTTCTGAAACCTCCATGTGTTATCACACACAAATCCAAGTAAATAATAATCTGACACATGGAGGTTCCATCATGCAAATTGAATCAATTATTATATGATGAAATTTTCATACTTTTACGGAGTTAACTCCGAGGGTATGTCACTTGTCCATGAACTTGAAAAATCCGGGAACTGGTTATTCAGACGCAGAAGCTGGCTGCCTGTGGTAATTCTTGTTCCGGCAGTCATCTGGCTTTTCATCGCAAACCGCAGTGTCATATATTTCAACTACACCTGGGAGATAATATGCATCCTGGTATCGGTGGCCGGTGAACTGCTGCGCTCCTATACAGTCGGATACGTTCCCCGCAACACCTCGGGGCGCAATGTCATTGATCAGCTTGCCGATGAGCTGAATACGACAGGCATCTACTCCATAGTACGCAATCCTCTGTACCTCGGCAACTTCCTGATGTGGCTGGGACCTGTCATGTTCCTGAGGTCAGTATGGTGTCTGATCGTTTTCATCCTGGCCTTCTGGCTCTATTATGAACGGATAATATTTGCCGAGGAGCAGTATCTGCGCCGCAAGTTCGGAGAGACATATGACATATGGGCATTCAGGGTGAAAGCGGTAATTCCCTCCTTCAGGCATTACACAAAACCTGCCATCCCCTTCTCATTCAGAAATGTCCTCAAGCGCGAGTACAACAGCGTGGCCAATCTCTTCATTGTCTTCGCCATACTCGATACGGTCCGCAACATTGCAGTCACGGGAAGGGTTTACATGGAGCCGATGTACGTCACTCTGCTTGTTGCCGCTGGCATCTTCTGGGCGGTGATAAGGTACCTGGCCAAGCGTACCAGGTTCCTGCACGTTGACGGCAGATAGTCCTCAAGGGCCCTACCTGTCGCGTGCTCCCATGAAAATAAGTATGTAATAGATCAGCGTTGCCAGTGATCCCAGGGCTGCGATTACGTATGTATATGCCGCCCATCTCAGGGCATCCTCCGCCTTGTCATGTGTCTCACGGTTCGTGATGCCTGCGTTTGACAGCCATGCCAGCGCACGCTTTGAGGCGTTGATCTCCACAGGAAGGGTGATGATGCTGAAGATGGTGGTGAGGGCGAACAGTCCGATACCCACCAGCAGGATCTCAGGCCTGGAATTGATAAGCACCAGTCCTGCAATAAGCACCCATTGTATCCAGTTGGAGGCAAAACTTACCACGGGGGCAATCTTTGACCTCATGTTCAGCCAGGCATATGACTGTGCATGCTGCAGTGCGTGGCCGGTTTCGTGTGCTGCAACTGCAGCTGCCGCGATGCTGGCATTGGAATAGACCTCACGGCTCAGGTTGATGGTCTTCTTAAGCGGATTGTAATGGTCAGAGAGCTCCCCCTGCACACTGTGTATGGTGACGTCGTCAACGCCGCTGTCGCGAAGCATCCTTTCAGCCACGTCGCGCCCCGTCAGGCCGCTGCCTATCGGCATCTTTGAATATTTACTGAACTTCGACTTCAGCCTGTGGCTGACCACCCAGCTCAGGAGCATGAAGACTATAAAAATGATCCAGTAGGTACCATTGTGCAAAAACATTGTATCGCTCATATATGCTTCTGTTAATTTGTCATAATCATATCAAAACATCTGCCATAACATATAAGTTCTGAAAAGAGGTCATTTTGTCATGACGATTCAGATTATCTTTGACGGTGATGTTTAAGATCTTTGCAAAGATATTCTCTTTTTTGCTGCTGCTGCCGGTATGGCTATACAGGTGGTTCATCTCTCCCTGGACTCCCTCGTCATGCCGTCATGTGCCCACCTGTTCGCAGTATGCCATTGATGCCCTCACCATGCACGGTCCGCTGGCGGGAACGGTTCTTGCTGCTGACCGCATCCTGCGGTGCAGGCCCGGCGGCACCCACGGCTATGATCCGGTGCCACGCTTCATCTTCAGGCAATACCGGGCAGGCAGAGGTCTGTTGCGGAGGTTGCCCCGTTGCAACAGGCTGAAGGAGAGAGATTAGAAGCTGAGTTTTTCCCTGAGCAGCTTATATCCGGCGCGACTTACCGGGATTTTTTCTCCTGATTTGAGCACGGCCACATAGTTGTCCTTGCTGTAGGGTTCGAGCCTGGAGATAAACTCCACGTTGACTATGAACGAGCGGTGCACCCTTAAGAACAGGGCGGGGGGAAGATGCTCCTCGTAATATTTCATAGTCTTGGTTTTCAGAGCCTTGCCCTCAGTATGGTAGATCATAACGTAATCATCCTCAGAAGCAAGATGGGAGACGTTGTTTAGTGGAATTATCTTAATACCTGCCCCCTTTCTGAATACTATGCGGGTCAGGTAACCCTCGCTCTCGGAGACGGCGGTAACAAGTTTCTCTATCTTCTCCGGCTCTTTCTCCTGGTTGTTTATGCGGCTTACAGCCTTTCCGAGAGCATCATCAAAGCGCTCCTTCGTAAAAGGTTTGAGAAGATAATCCACGGCGTTAAGCTCGAAAGCCCTGATGGCATACTGGTCGAAGGCAGTGGTGAAGATCACCTCGGGCTTTTCATCTATGACTTCCAGCAGCTCGAATCCTGTCAGCTTGGGCATCTGTATGTCAAGGAAAATCAGGTCCGGGTGTTTCTCCTTTATCTCCCTGGCCCCGCAGAAACCGTCGCCGCACTCGCCCGCAACAACTATATCAGGGTGATCCCTGAGCATATACTTGATCAGCTCCCGTGCAGGTGCTTCATCTTCAATGATAAGCGCTCTAATCTTTTTCATTCGTCTATTTGATTCTTATTTTATTGGTCGAATGGAACTGGCATGGAGTAAGGCAATCATGATGTATTGCGTGTTGCTGTTCATGACAGCTTCATCCCATAACCCTGTTTTCAGGTTTTGCGGCAGGGAAAGGTCACCTCTGCGGTAAACCGGTCGTCGGAACGGTTGACCGTCAGCCCTGCCTTCTCTCCGAAGAAGAGCTCCAGCCTGCTGCTGACATTCTTCAGTCCTATTCCTGCCCCCCGTCGTGTCACTACTGATTCCTTGTCGATATTGTTTGTTATTGTGATTACCACAAGGTCATCCTTCATCCGTGCCGTGGTCTTTATGATGATCTCTTCGGTAGACTCGTACACTCCGTGCTTGATGGCGTTTTCATAGAGCGGCTGGAGAAGCATTCCGGGCAGCAGTGCCGTGAGGCACTCAGGGTTTATATCCTCTTCAATCACAAGCCTTTCCCCAAACCTCACCTTTTCTATCTGGAGGTAGAGCCTCAGGCTCTCAAGCTCATTCTGCAGCGTCACCGGCTGATCATTCCTGGAGGAGAGCGAGTAACGCATGAAATCGGAGAGTTTGACTATCATTTCCCTGGCCTTGAGAGGGTCGGTGACGGTGAGGGAACTGACGGAGTTGAGGCTGTTGAAGAGGAAGTGCGGATTTATCTGAGAGCGGAGCATCATTAGCTCCCCGTTGCGCACCTGCGCCTCCAGCTGTGCCTGCCGTGCCGCCTTTTCCGCCAGCCTGCCGGCGCTGAGAAAGAGGTAGTAGATAAGAATGATCACAAAAAAGATGAGTATGCCGGCCGTAATCCTGAATACCAGCACCGAGTGCCAGAATATCATATAGTCTATCTTCTCGGGCACCATTGCCCGCACCAGCAACCTCGTGATGAAGAGCCATGCAAAGATGGCAACAGTGCCTGTCAGGGTGATGTTTAAGATCACAGTATAGGCTTCGCTCTCATCCCTCAGGATGTATCTTACCGGGAACCATACAGCCAGGCCCAGAAGGCCGTAGAGCAACATGGAGATGACACCGTCCAGAAGAGCCACGTTCAGGGTACTGCCGTAGACAAAATGAATAAGAAGTGACTGGCAGGCTGCAAGTATCAGCCAAACCAGCCACCAGGTCAGCAATCGAGTCCTGTTCTCCAGTAACGGGTGCTTCATCTGCTATTTGTAACTTTTTATTTCACCTCCGCCGAATATCACGGTACCTTTCAAGGTAAGGCTTCTGGTATTGTCTCTCATCTCATCACCACGCAGTTTTCTGCCGTCTGAAAAGCCTCCCAGTATAGGGGTCACATCTATTATAACGTTCCAGCTGTCAGGTACAATTACAGTTGTACCCCCAAAGATACAGGTAATTTCTATCACATTGTCGCCCGGGGCCAGCGACGATCTTGTAAGGTCAAGCTCTCCACCCCCGAAGATGGAAGTTATTTTTCCACCCTGGAAATTATCAGTGATAAGCTGCCGCTCTGCACCGCTGAAGATGTTGACAATGTCTATGACATCAGCCTTGTTTGCACTTTTGTTGTAACTCACCGCCTTTGTCAGCCTTTTGGAGTTCATCAGCAGTACTATTCCTATAACGATGAACAGTGCAGGCCAGAAGAAATTAAAAGACCTGAAGAAATCGGTGAACAGCTCCGGTATCAGGAAGAAGCCTCCGACGGATATCAGGACGATGCCGGGGGTTTTGTTGTCAGAGCCCACCATCGTTATGACGCCTATGACTATCAGCAGCATCTGCCAGCTGAAGATGACATCATCAATGAAGTCATCCAGTGGCCCCGGCAGCACGGTTGTCTTTTTGAGGATAAGCACCACTCCCGCGACGATGAGTAGTATCCCGATGATAAGCCTGCTTGAGGTTTCGGGATTTTTCAGTGGTTTGTTTGTTTCGTTTTCCATCACTGTTCAATTATTTAGGTTTATCATATAATAATTTGTTCATTTGTTTATGTGTACTGATAGTCAGAGGCTTCCTCTCATTTTCTTCTTTTTGTAATCGGCCTGATCATAAATGCCACCCCGACCAGCACCAGAACCGCAGGCCAGTATATCTGCCTGTAGAGTGGAGACAGCTGTACAGTCATGTCGGGCATCAGGAACCAGAATCCCAGGGCAAACAGGAGCACGGCTGATACCAGTTCAAGGCTCAGAACGGAAAACACCCCGAAGAATATCAGTATCATCTCCCATTTGTAGTAGTCCGGGATTTCACCCAGACCCAGCAGATCAGTCTTTGCTGCTATCATCACCAGTCCCAGTGATATCAGGAAACGTGCGATGCCTGAAAACGGATTGTGATGTCTCTCTTTCATGTCGGTCGGATTTATTTGTCGCATCAAAAATACCACTGCTTACTGTACCGCCGCCAGAGAATTCCGGCAGGCAGCGGATAAAGGGCGGTAAACGGCGAAAAGGAGGGGTGTTGTTACTTTTTTGTTCATAATTTTTTTTATTGGAGCAGGATTTATAATTTTGCAGACCGAAAAAATGGGAAGATGCCCGGATTGTATTCCATACCGCTGGCGGGACTGAAGGAAGCCAGGTACACCTACGAATTTTCACTGGGTGACGATTTCTTTGAGGCTTTTGAGGGGTCGGAGTTAAAGAGGGGAGAGCTCACGGCGGATGTAGTGCTTCAGAAATGTTCCGCTCATTATGAGCTTGACATAAACATCAACGGTCAGGTCGGGGTGATCTGTGACCGGTGTCTTGAGGAGTTTTTCATGCCGCTCTCCGCTGCCGGCAGGTTAATTGTCAGGCAGGGACGGGAGTGGGATGACAGTGATCCTGACATGGTCACAATATCTCCGGAGGAGCACGAGCTGGATCTGAGCCAGTTTTTCTATGAATACATTCACCTGGCGTTGCCCATTAAACGGATACATCCTGATGACAGTGATGGTCATACCACCTGTGATCCGGAAATGATCCGGAAACTTCAGGAGCATACCGCGCACGGTGAGAAAGAGCATGATCCCCGGTGGGATGAGCTTGAGAGACTGAGTACCAACAACTAACGAAATCAATTACTGCGATGCCAAATCCAAAACACAGACACTCCAGTACCAGGAGAGACAAGAGGAGAACCCACTACAAGGCTGTTGCACCTACCGTTGCCGCATGCCCCAACTGCGGTTCCGCGCATCTGTATCACAGGGTATGTCCTGAATGCGGATATTACAGAGGTAAGCTGGCCGTCGAGAAGAAGACGACTGCCTGACCCTTCAACCGTTCAAAAAAGCTGAACGATGAAAATAGGTCTTGATGTCATGGGGGGCGACTTTGCTCCCGGTGCCACTCTTGAAGGGGCTGTGGATGCCCTGGGACAACTGCCGTCAGGAGACCGGATCGTGCTTGTAGGTGACGGACCCGTGATCAGGGAGAAGCTAAAGCAGCTGAACAGTGACCCTGACCGGTTCGACATCGTACCCACAACGGAGGTGATTGAGATGTCAGACCATCCTGCAAAGGCATTCTCGCAAAAGAGGGATTCATCCATCGCAGTAGGATACAACATGCTCAAGAGCGGACTCATCGACGGTTTTGCCAGTGCAGGCAACACCGGTGCGATGCTCGTCGGCGCAAGCTATACCGTCAACGTCATACCGGGTGTCTTCAGGCCTGCCCTTGCTGCACTCATCCCCAATATAAACGGCTCCTCCTCCGTAATACTCGATGTGGGTATCAACCCGGACAGCAAGCCGGATGTGCTTCTTCAGTACGGGCTGCTGGGAACAGTCTATGCGAAGCATGTGCTTGGCATTGACAATCCGTCCGTCGGGCTGCTCAACATAGGCGCCGAGGAGACAAAGGGATCGGCTGCAGTGAAGAGCGCCTTTGAGCTGCTGCGCGAAAGCAGCGACATCATCTTCAGGGGGAACATAGAGGGACATAACCTCTTTACCGAAGAGATGACTGATGTCATCGTCTGCGACGGCTTTGTCGGTAACGTAGTCCTGAAGATGGCGGAGAAATTCTATGTGGTGCTGAAATCAAAAGGGATAAGTGATGCCTTTTTTGACAGGCTTAACTTTGAGGTTGTCGGGGGTACACCCGTGCTTGGCATCAATGAGAATGTCGTCGTAGGACACGGAATCTCAAACCGCAAGGCTATAATGAACATGCTTCTTCAGACAAGCGATGTTGTTCATGCCGACCTTGCCGGAAAGATCAGGGAGGCGCTTGGAGCATGACAAGGATCAGAGCCGCAGTTACGGGAATAAATGCATGGGTGCCGGAATACCGGCTTACCAACCATGAGCTCTCGACGATGGTGGAGACCAGCGACGAGTGGATCATGCAGCGGGTAGGTATCAGGGAGAGAAGAATACTGAAGGGGGAAGGACTTGGCACCTCCGACCTGGGTGCTCCTGCCGTAACCGGCCTGCTTGAGAAGACAGGCACCTCCCCCGATGAGGTGGACCTGCTCATCTGTGCAACCATAACACCTGACATGATGTTTCCTGCAACGGCAAACATCATCAGCGACAAGGCGGGAATAAAAAATGCCTTCAGCTTTGACGTCGGAGCCGCCTGCTCAGGGTTCCTCTTTGCACTCCAGACGGGAGCCTCATTCGTGGAATCGGGAAGATACAAAAAGGTTATAGTGGTTGGCGCCGACAAGATGTCATCCATAACTGACTATACTGACCGTACAACCTGTACCCTGTTCGGCGATGCCGCCGGAGCCGTACTCCTTGAGCCCACCACGGAGGAATACGGTGTGATGGATCATATCTTCAGGACCGACGGGTCAGGAAGGAAGTATCTGCACATGAAAGCCGGCGGGTCACTCAGACCGGCCTCCCATGAGACGGTGGGCGGACGTGAACACTATGTATACCAGGAGGGACAGGCTGTCTTCAAATTTGCAGTCTCCAACATGGCAGACATCGCCGCGGAGGTGATGAACCGCAATAACCTTCGTCCCGAAGATATCGCCTGGCTGGTGCCCCACCAGGCGAACCTCCGCATCATTGATGCCACAGGCCGGAGAATGGGACTGCCGCCGGAAAAGGTGATGATCAACATACAGAATTACGGCAATACCACCGCCGCCACAATACCGCTAGTTCTGTGGGAGTTCGAGAAGAAGCTCCATAAGGGCGACAACCTTGTTCTTGCAGCTTTCGGAGGAGGCTTTACGTGGGGCAGCATTCTTCTGAAATGGGCCTATGATCCGGCCCCTGCGATATGAGAATCTTACGGGGAGCGCTGATTCACCCATCTTTTTTTTCACGGGCCACAATACTTTTTATATTTGTGGGTTAAAATAACTCAGTGGTAAGAGATTAAATCCAAGTTTCATTATGGCAAAAATGATAGAGACAGACAACGGAACGGCAGTTAACCTGATAAGTCAGGGTACGGAGATTACAGGCGACGTCAAGTCGACCGGTGATGTGCGCATTGACGGAGTGCTGAACGGTAACATGGTTACCAGGGGCAAGGTGGTGATCGGCCCTACCGGTCGCGTCAAGGGCGAGGTGGAGTGCAAGAACTCCGAAGTGTCAGGCCTTGTTGAAGGCAAGATAACTGTCACACAGTTGCTGATACTCAAGGCCTCATCAAAGATCAACGGCACCATTGTGACAGACAAGCTCTCCATTGAGCCCGGAGCCATCTTTACAGGTAACTGCTCCATGAAAGACGGTGAGAATGGAGGAACAGCAGCCAAATCCAAAGAGGGAGAAAAATAAAGGGGAGAGCGGCCTTCAGGCCTACTCCAGGTACAGCGCCATCGCCATCGAGATGGCGGTGATAATTATCCTGACATCCATAGGCGGAGTCAAACTCGATAAAGCCATAGATACCAAACCCCTGTTTACCGTCATCCTCTCACTGCTGGGGGTGGCAGCAGCCATCTGGCTTGTGATAAGAGAAGCCGTAAGAAACAAATAGCACCCCTCTGACCGATCCTGAAGTTTATCAAATGCCCTCAGATACAAACAGCACCCTTCTGCCAATACCAATATCCGGTTAACCCTGAAGAGACAGACAGAATGACTTCACCGATCCCAGCCCGGAACCTCCTTTCATTGCTGTTTCTCTCAGCCATCATTGCCATACTAATACTCTCTCTCAAAGCCACCCGGCCGTCACTTCTGCCGGGCAGGGGTGAGTTGATGCTGGCCGGTGGATTTGCACTGGCAGCCCTGACTTCCCTGTTGGTTTTCTTTCGTGGCGCAGGGAAAAGCCCGGAGACAAGTGTCTTTGCTACACTAATTGCACTGGGAATCAAGCTGCTTCTTTCTTTAGTGCTTGCGCTGTTGTTTTTCCTTGTGCTTAAAAACAGGGACACCGGTTCACTGTTATTGTTTTTTATCCTATATTTGGCATTCACTGTTTATGTTATTCTTACATTTCTCAGTGTCCTGAAGAAGAGGTCAGTTTAATTGGGATTAGGTTGAAAACCAGAATTTTATATTTTATTGTCTTTATGCTCGGCATAACTGTCGGAGCGGCCGGGTCAGCATCACCGGAGAGCGGGAAGGGTGAAACGGAGTCACATGAACAAGAGGGTAAATTTGATGCCAATGCCTTCATCATGGATCATGTGGCTGATTCTCATGAATGGCATATCCTGACCAAAAAAGACGGCACTCATGTTTCCATATACCTTCCGGTAATTATTTACGACAAGTACTCGGGATTTCACCTCTTCTCATCTGAGAAGCTGGCCCACGGCCACAGCTATAAGGGCTATGCCATCGCTCATGAAGGCAAGTATACAGGAAAGATCATCAGGGTGGATGCGGAAGGGCATCATGACGGTTCAAAACCGCCGCTTGATCTCTCCGTCACGAAGGCCGTATTCGGGATGATGGTGGCGTCGGTAATACTGCTGTTGCTGATGCTCGGACTGGCAAGGTCATACAGGAAGAGAGGCATCAGTGCCCCGAAGGGATTCCAGGGTTTCCTGGAACCCATCATTCTCTTTGTCAGGGATGACATTGCCATCCCCAACATCGGGGAGAACAAATACTCACGTTACATGCCGTACCTGCTTACGGTCTTCTTCTTCATACTCATCAACAATCTTCTTGGGCTGGTACCGTTCTTTCCGTTCGGAGCCAACGTCACCGGAAACGTCAACGTGACCTTCGTTCTCGCATTCATCACCTTTCTCATCACTCAGTTCAGCGGCAACAGGTCGCACTGGAGGCATGTATTTGCGGCTCCGGGGGTCCCGTTCTGGCTGCTGCCGATAATGATACCCATTGAGATCATCGGACTCTTCTCGAAACCCTTTGCCCTGATGATCCGTCTTTTTGCCAACATCACTGCAGGCCATATCATTGTCCTCAGCCTGGTGGCCCTCATCTTTATCTTTGAGTCGGTGTTTGTGGCTCCCATCTCCATCTTCTTTGTCCTCTTCATGGACTTCATAGAGTTGCTGGTGGCCTTTCTGCAGGCATACGTATTCACCCTGCTGTCAGCCCTCTTCATCGGTATGGCAACAGCTGAACCAGATCATCATTAACATCAATATATTTTTAAATTAAATTCTTCAAGACATGACAGGAACATTAGCAGCATTGGGAGCAGGCCTGGCGGTGATAGGCGCCGGTCTTGGCATCGGCCGCATCGGCGGCTCGGCCATGGACGCCATAGCACGTCAGCCTGAAGCCTACTCGAAGATCCAGCTTGCGATGATCATCTCTGCCGCACTTATCGAAGGGGTTGCCCTCTTCGCCGTGGTTGTGGCAATGATCCAGGGCTGAGGAAAAGAAGCCTGCAGCGGTTGGTTGCAGGCTTTCAACCGAATCAACAAAAAAGATACGATATGTTACTACAAAGCACCCTTGCCAGTCCTGCCATCGGGACGGTTTTCTGGACGACACTGATCTTTCTCATACTGCTGTTCGTGCTCTGGAAGTTTGCATGGGGTCCGATCATGAAGGCTGTCAGTGCACGTGAGGACATGATACACAACGCACTTGATTCTGCAGAGAAGGCACGCGAGGAGATGAAGGTCCTGCAGGCTGACAATGAGATCATCCTGCGCAAGGCCCGTGAGGAGCGAGACAAGATACTCCGTGACGCACGGGTGGCATATGAACGCATGATGTCCGAGGCCAGGGAGAAAAGCCAGTCGGAGTCGGATGTCATGGTGCGGAGAGCCAGGGAGCTCATTGAACGTGAAAAGGTGAGTGCCATTGCAGAGGTAAAGCGCGAGGTGGCCCGCCTGGCAATAGAAGTGGCCTCCAGGGTTGTCGGGGAGACACTCAGGAGCGACGCCGAACAGCAGAAGCTGATAGAGAGATATCTTAAGGAGATAGAGGCGAACCGTAACTGAACCTGATGAACGCAAGCAAGATAGCAGTAAGGTATGCCACCGCCCTCTTCGGCCTCGCGCTCGAAAGGAATGCCCTTGAGAAGGTTTACCGCGACATGAAGGTCATCAGCCGCATCTCTTCCATGGAGGAGGTGAGGGGGGTGATCGGCAATCCCGTCATACCGGTGAAGAAGAGGAAGGAGATAATGATTGCCCTTGCAGGTGATGATGCAGACAGCCTTACAGTAAGGTTTATCGGGCTGATGTTCGACCAGGGAAGGGGAGATTTTCTCGGGGCGGCAGCCCGTAATGTCATTGACCTGACACGCCGCCACCGGGGCATACGCGAGGTCACCCTCACCACCGCAGTGCCTGTCGGCGAAAGCCTCAGGAACGAGATGGCCCTCCTGATGGAAGAGAAGGAGGCAGGAGAGATCGAATTCATTGAGAAGATTGACGAATCGGTAATCGGAGGGTTCATTCTCAGGGTTGATGATTCATATATCGACGCGAGCGTAAAGAACAGGCTCAACAGATTCAGAAAGGAATTTTCACTGGCAGGTTATGCCGAAGAATAGATTATAAGATTAAAGAGAGATGACTAATATCAAACCTTCAGAGGTATCACAGATCCTGAGACAGCAGCTTGAAGGAGTAAAGACGGCCATTGATGTTGAAGAAGTGGGGACCGTGCTGCAGGTCGGCGACGGCATTGCGCGCATCTTCGGACTGAGGAATGTAGGTTCCAATGAGCTCATTGAGTTTGTGGAGTCAGGCATCAAGGGTATTGTCCTCAACCTCGAGGAAGACAACGTCGGTGCCGTGATCCTGGGTGCCTCCGAGAAGATTAAGGAGGGTGACATTGCGCGCCGCACGGGAAGGATATCATCAATAATGGTTGGTGAGGGTCTGCTCGGCAGGGTTATAACCACCACCGGCACCCCCATTGACGGCAGGGGCCCGGTCACCGGTGAGCTCTACGAGATGCCTTTCGAGAGGAAGGCTCCGGGCGTTATCTTCAGGCAGCCGGTCAAGCAGCCGGTGCAGACAGGCCTGAAGGCCATCGACGCCATGGTACCCATAGGCAGGGGTCAGCGTGAGCTGATCATCGGCGACCGCCAGACAGGCAAGACAGCCATTGCCATTGATACCATCATCAACCAGAAGAGCGAATATGAAAAGGGAAAGCCGGTCTATTGCATCTATGTTGCGGTAGGTCAGAAGGGATCGACGGTGGCAAACATTGCAGCCACGCTCGAGAGTTTCGGTGCCATGGACTACACGGTCATCGTCTGCGCCACCGCTGCCGACTCTGCCGCCGCACAGTTCTATGCCCCCTTTGCCGGCGCCGCCATCGGAGAGTTCTTCCGCGACACCGGACGCGATGCCCTGATCATCTATGACGACCTCTCGAAACAGGCGGTGTCATACCGTGAGGTTTCACTCCTGCTCCGCCGTCCCCCCGGCCGCGAAGCCTATCCGGGCGACGTCTTCTATCTGCACTCGAGGCTGCTGGAGCGGGCTGCCAAGATCATCGAATCAGACGAGGTGGCTAAGAACATGAATGACGTACCCGATTCCATAAAGCATATGATCAAAGGCGGAGGGTCTCTGACCGCACTGCCTATCATCGAGACACAGGCAGGAGACGTGTCGGCATACATACCCACGAACGTGATCTCCATCACCGACGGACAGATATTTCTTGAGACCAGCCTCTTCAATGCAGGCATCAGGCCTGCCATCAACGTGGGTATCTCAGTATCCAGGGTTGGGGGCCACGCCCAGATAAAATCGATGAAGAAGATCGCAGGCACGCTTAAGGTTGACCAGGCACAGTACCGTGAGCTGGAGGCTTTCAGCAAGTTCGGCTCCGACCTGGATCCTGCCACGCTGGCAGTGCTGAACAAGGGGGCAAAGAACGTTGAGATACTGAAGCAGAACCAGTTCACTCCCATGAAGGTTGAGGAGCAGGTGGCCATCATATATTGCGGCACCAGGGGCCTTCTCAGGGATGTTCCCGTGCACAAGGTGGTACTGTTTGAAAACGATTTTCTTGCATTCATGCGCGACCATCACAGTGACATTCTTGAGACCATCGCCAAAGGCATTATCAATGATGAGGTGACGGGAACGATTGAAAAAGCTGCCGCGGATGTCGCCCAGCGATACTCACAGCGTTAAAACCATACAGCACGGAAAATGGCTAACCTCAAGGCAATAAGGGTCAGACTGAGCTCGGTAAAATCAACGCGCCAGATCACTTCAGCGATGAAGATGGTTGCTGCGGCCAAGCTGCGCAAGTCACAGGATGCTATCGTGCAGTTGAGACCCTTTGCAGCCAAGCTTGACGAGATACTGACAGGACTTAACAGTGCCCTGCGCGATGCCGAGACGGAAAACATCTACGCCGCCAGGAAGCAGACCTCCGGCAAGGTGCTGATAGTGGTGGTGACCTCCAACAAGGGACTCTGCGGCGCCTTCAATGCCAACGTCGTCAGGGAGGCAAGACGGCTCATGACAGAGAAATACTCCGAACAGGCCGGGACGGGAAAGCTCTCATTCATAACAGTGGGCAAAAAGGGTAATGACCTTCTCAAAAGGATGAAGTGCAACATTCTGGAAGAACACGGCGAGCTGTGGTCAGCCCTGACCTTTGAAAACGCCGCCGGTCTGGCTGACAGGCTTACGGATCTCTATCTGTCGAAAGAGTATGATACCGTTCAGATAGTCTATAACCAGTTCAAGAATGCAGCCGTGCAGAGGCTCACCACCGAGCAGTACCTTCCCGTCACTGTTGCCGGAAAGGGATCGGATGATGCCGTGGCTACCGACTATATCTACGAGCCGGACCAGGTAAGCATCGTTAGTGAGCTTATACCCAAGAGTCTGCGGGTACAGTTTTACAAGGCTCTGCTCGACTCGTTCGCTGCTGAACACGGTGCACGCATGACTGCCATGCACCAGGCTACCGACAACGCCACGGAGCTTATCAGGGAGCTCACGCTGCAGTATAACAAGGCACGCCAGGCCGCCATCACAAACCAGCTGCTTGAGGTGGTTAGCGGTGCGGAAGCACTTAACGGATAAGGGAGGGAGAATGTTCACCGGAGAATACCTGAGAGAACTGACTGACAAAGCCATCACCGGCCTGGGGGCTTCAACCGAAGCCGACAGGCTCTTTGTGCCGGTGCGCTACATACTCTCCATTGGCGGCAAGCGACTCAGGCCGGTGATGTGCCTAATGGCATGCAACCTCTTCAGGGACAAGATTGACGAGGCCGTGATGCCGGCAGCAGGCATGGAGGTGTTTCATAACTTTACCCTGGTACATGATGACATCATGGACAGGGCTGACATCCGGAGAGGTTCCCCCACCGTTCATTCAAAATGGGGCTCCGATCAGGCTATACTCTCAGGTGATGTGATGGCATTCCTGGCCACGGAATGTATAGGCCAGGCACCCGATAAGGCGCTGCCAAAGGTACTGAAGCTCTTCAACCGTACGGCCATTGAGGTGTGCATCGGACAGCAACTCGATATGGACTATGAGAAAAAGGGCGTGGTCACCACCGGTGAGTACCTCCGCATGATAGAACTCAAGACGGCAGTGCTGGTGGCAGCATCGCTGAAAATGGGTGCCATTATCGGTGAGGCATCCGAAAAGGACCAGGAGCTGCTCTATGAGTTCGGACGGTCACTGGGTATGGCATTCCAGATACAGGATGACGTTCTGGATACCTATGGTGACACGAAAAAATTCGGCAAGAAGACCGGCAATGACATCGTCTCAAACAAAAAGACATATCTGCTGGTACGCGCCCTTGAGACGGCAGGAGGAGAGAAGCTGCGCCAGCTGAGGAAGCTGATGGAAACCACCGACGGCGACCCGGAAGAGAAGATCACAGCCGTCAGGAACATCTTCGATGAGCTGGAAATAAGGCTTGAAGCAGAGAACCTGGCCTATGACTATTTCAACAGATCCTTCCGGGCACTGGACCAGGTGTCTGTAAAGGACGATCGCAAGAATGAGCTTAAACAGCTGGCAGTAAACCTTATCGGCAGGGTCAAATAAGAGCGTGCCGTGAAGCTGCAGGCAAGGAATGAAGAATGTAAGTAGAATTTTTTAAGGCATAGAGATGGCAAAATTAACAGGAGTGATAAGTCAGGTCATAGGACCTGTGGTTGACGTAACCTTTGAGACGGAAGGGACTGAAATGCCCAATATCCTTGATGCGCTGGAGATAACGCGTCATGACGGGTCAGTGCTCGTGGTCGAATGTCAGCAGCATATAGGGGAGAAAACCGTCAGGGCCATAGCCATGGATTCTACTGACGGCCTGCAGCGGGGCATGGAGGTGGTTGCCACGGGACTTCCGATAGTGATGCCCGTCGGTGACCAGATCAGGGGACGGCTGATGAATGTCACCGGCATGCCCATAGACGGCATAGGTGACCTTGACAAGAAGGGCGGTTATCCCATACACCGCAAGCCGCCGAAATATGAAGACCTGTCGACTGAGAAGGAGGTGCTCTTTACCGGCATCAAGGTCATCGACCTGATAGAGCCTTACTCCAAGGGAGGTAAGATAGGCCTCTTTGGCGGAGCAGGCGTTGGTAAGACGGTGGTCATCCTCGAACTCATAAACAACATTGCAAAAGCCTATTCGGGACTCTCGGTCTTCGCCGGCGTGGGCGAACGCACCAGGGAGGGCAATGACCTCCTGCGCGAGATGCTCGAAGCCAATGTCATAACCTATGGCAAGGAGTTTATGGAAGACATGGAGAAGGGTGGCTGGAACCTGGATCTTGTGGACCGTGAGGCACTGCTGGACTCCAAGCTGGCACTGGTGTTCGGCCAGATGAACGAGCCTCCCGGGGCACGTGCACGCGTGGCCCTGTCAGGACTCTCCGTGGCGGAGTATTTCCGTGACGGTGAGGGCGACGGCACAGGCCGCGACATACTCTTTTTCATGGACAACGTCTTTCGCTTCACGCAGGCAGGGTCGGAGGTGTCGGCACTGCTCGGCCGTATGCCCTCGGCAGTGGGATACCAGCCCACCCTTGCAACGGAGATGGGTGTCATGCAGGAGAGAATCACCTCCACGCGACACGGCTCCATCACCTCCGTGCAGGCTGTCTACGTGCCTGCAGATGACCTTACCGACCCGGCACCTGCTACCACCTTTGCCCACCTCGATGCCACCACAGTACTCAGCCGTAAGATATCGGAGCTCGGCATCTATCCTGCCGTGGACCCGCTTGACTCGACCTCCAGGATCCTTACCCCCGAGGTTGTCGGCGAGGAACACTACAAATGCGCACAGAGGGTCAAGGAGATACTCCAGAGATACAATGAGCTGCAGGATATCATAGCCATCCTTGGGATGGACGAACTCTCCGAGGAAGATAAACTGGTGGTGCACCGTGCACGCAGGGTGCAACGGTTCCTTTCGCAGCCCTTCCACGTGGCCGAACAGTTCACCAACATACCAGGCACACTGGTCTCCATTGAGGATACTATACGCGGATTCAACATGATCATTGACGGTGAGGTGGACCAGTACCCGGAGGCGGCATTCATGCTTGTGGGTAAGATTGAAGATGCCATCGAGAAGGGAGAAAAGCTGCTTGCCGAAAGCAGGTAATGACAAACTGACAGGGAAGTGAATATCGAAATCATAACACCCGACAGCAAGATATGGTCAGGAGATATCCGGTCAGTAACTGTGCCCGGACGGAAGGGATCGTTCCAGGTGCTGAAAGACCATGCGCCCATCATCTCCACCCTTGACGCCGGCACCGTGACTGTGGCCGATGAACAGGGAAGCGTCCAGCACTTTGAGATCACCGGCGGCCTCATTGAGGTGAAGAAGAACAGGATCATCCTCCTTGCCGACGGTGTAAGGCAAAGCTGAGACTGATGGACAGTGACGAGTTCCGCCGGTACGGCCATCAGATTGTTGAATGGATAGCCCGCTACTACGAGACGGTAGAGCAGTATCCGGTAAAGTCCGGAGTGAAGCCCGGCGACGTAAAAGCCTCCCTTCCCGAGATACCTCCCACCGGCAGTGAGTCGTTTGACCTCTTCCTGAAGGATTTTGACGATATTATCATGCCGGGCATAACGCACTGGCAGAGTCCCGGTTTCTTTGCCTACTTCCCCGCAAACAGCAGCCCCCCCTCCGTACTGGCAGAGATGCTCACCGCCGCCGTTGGTGCCCAGTGCATGATCTGGGAGACATCTCCGGCGGCTGCAGAACTAGAGGAGAGGATGATGGAGTGGCTTCGCCTGATGACCGGCCTGCCCGGGCAGTTTGAGGGAGTGATACAGGACAGTGCCTCATCGGCCACGCTGGCGGCACTGATAACGGCGCGGGAACGTATGACAGGATACAGCTCCAACCGTGAGGGTATGTCAGCTGCAGGCCGGCTGCGCGTTTATGCCTCCACGCAGGCACACTCGTCGGTGGAGAAGGGTGCCGGAGTGGCTGGCTTCGGACGTGAAAACCTGGTGAGGATACCCGTCAGGAGCGACTACTCCATGAACCCCGATGCCCTCAGGGAGGCGGTAGAGAGGGATATCAGGGAGGGATGCATACCGTGCTGTGTCGTGGCAGCAATGGGAACGACAGGCACCACAGCAATTGACCCGCTGCGTGCCGTGGGTGAGATATGCCGCGAAAAGGGAATCTGGCTTCACGTTGACGCTGCCCTGGGAGGTACCGCCCTGCTGCTGCCTGAGATGAGATGGATGGCTGACGGCATGGAGTATGCCGACTCCTTTGTCTTCAACCCTCACAAATGGATGTTCACCAACTTCGACTGCTCGGCATACTTTGTCCGCGATGCCGCAGCCCTGATACGCACCTTCGAGATACTGCCGGAGTACCTTAAGACACGTACGCGGGGAGCAGTGAACGACTACCGCGACTGGGGGATACCGCTGGGGAGACGCTTCAGGGCCCTCAAGCTGTGGGCCGTGATACGCACATACGGGGTGGAGAAGCTGCAGTCGATGATCAGGGAGCACATCCGCCTGGCGAAGATGCTCGCCGGATTCATAGAGGCAGAGGCGAACTTCAGGCTCATGGCTCCGGTACCGCTGAACACCGTCTGTTTCAGGCATGAACCTGCAGGGATGGACCCGGAGAGGGCCGACAGGCTTAATGAGAAGCTCAATCATGCACTCAATGACAGCGGAAGGATATACCTTACTCACACCACCCTTGACGGGAGATATGTGCTTCGCATGGTGACAGCCCAGACGGTCGTGACTGAGAAGCATGTGACGGAGGCCTGGGAGCTGATAAAGGAGATGGCCTCAGCGCTCTCTGCCCAGGACGGTGCCGTAGATGTTGGCTGAGACAGTGCCGTTGATGAAAAACCGGGCCTGCGAGGGTATATAACCGGCAGTGGCACCCGCGCTTATCTCGAAGGGGAACCGCAGAACATAGAAATCTGCCAGCAGCTCAGCGCCAAACGAACTGTATCCGGTGAAACCTCCGGTATAGCGTCTGGCGCTGTAGTCGTATGTGTTTTCCCCCCTTGCGGCGTCATAGAATGCCGAGCCTCTTATTCTCTTGAGATAGAACAGGCTTCCTGCAGCCAGGTCAGGGTACAGGAGAGGCATGGTGTAATCTGCCGAGAAGGAGGCTAGCTTTTCAGACACAACCGTCTCATTGTAACCCCTCGGATAGGAGAGGGCGTTATTGTACAGCAGCCTGCCGAAAGGTGCCTGGTCTTCGTACCCTGCCCTTAGCACCAGGCTGTGGTTCCTGAAGAGACCGGGGAGATAGAGAATGCCCCTGGCATATTTCCTGCTGCCGTAAAGATCCCTGTCCAGCGGGGCTGAGGTAACCCTGACATCAGCCACCTGCCCCCACCTGGGGTTGATGTCGCGATATGCCACACGGAACGTGTTTGAGAAGTAAAGCCTG
The DNA here is from genome assembly GCA_964411345.1 of uncultured Rikenella sp. Taxonomy (GTDB): domain Bacteria; phylum Bacteroidota; class Bacteroidia; order Bacteroidales; family VadinHA17; genus SR-FBR-E99. Next base: position 19,859 of record CAYPKP010000010.1, read on the forward strand.
CCGGTGACAAATGCAAATCCCCTGTCGTATGCCTGCTCTTCGCTGATGTAGGTGTATGCATTGCGGTAATTGACGTAGAGTGCCGGCATCAGAAGCTGTCTGAACTTGCCGTAGGCAAACCAGAGCTGGTCATAGATGCTGGCATTGAGGTTCAGGTCGCCCCTGATATCAGTAGGATCAGGACGTGAGGCTGTGTCCTTTCGTATTATCCGGTCACCGCCGAAGGCTATGTCAGCCTCCATCACGGGGTGCCATCCGCTCCATTTGATGCCTGTATGAAGACGGTGGGTCCTGTCGCTGTATTCATAACCCACAGTGGTTATCAGGGTGCTCAGGTGGTTCTGTGACATCAGCGTGACGCCAGGCCTGATGCTCGTCGGGTCTGTCCTGATAAGGTCAATGTCTCCGTAAAACGGAAACCAGCTGTGGAAGTTAAAGAGATGGGCAAGCTTACTGTAAGGCTCGGATGCAGGTATCTGAAGCTCAGGCTCCTCCGTCATGTCACGGGGATCCGTCAGAGCTGCAGCAGGGATGGCGCCCTGCAGTCCCGATGAACTGTATCCTGCAGAGGCCTTCTCCCCGGTGGTGGCACCGCTGCCGGACCATGCCGGTTCTCCTGATCCGGCTGCCGGAAAAGGTGCCGGGTCAGGGATGACGCCGTACATGCTTCCCGACGGCTCTCCTGCGTCAGCAGAGCTCTTCTCCGCGGCAATCACGAAGCCGTCAGCGGTGCAGTCCGAGAAGAGGATCTCACCGTCGGATATGGAAAAGCCGGAAATACCGTAACGGGAGCGCGTGACGCGGGTGACCACGGTATCGTCGGTGATGCGGTAGATATTGTCAGAGCCGTCACCCTGCGCCAGGTAAAAGAGAGTGTCGTTGTAAATCTCAGCCTGTATGATGTCCGTGGGTCCCTCTGCCATGTTTACCGTCCATCGCTTCCCGGTGGGCCGGTAAGTACGGATGCCTTCTCCGCGGTCATTGAGGGTCACCACCGTCACGGCACTGCCGTCGGAGGACCATGCCGGCCTCTGCATGAAGAGTTTTTCAGGCGGCAGCAGGTCCATCAGCACCTCACCCGTGGAGGCATCAAGGAAGACCAGTGAGCATCGCAGCTCGGGAGTGGTTGAGACCGCCACGATTGTCCTGCCGTCGGGCGAGAGATCGGGCGCGACATAGCGGCTTCGCCATGTGAGCTGCTTTATACCGCCTCCTGCAAGACTCATCTTCTTGATGACAGAATAGTCGCGGTTGTCCCACCGTATATCTCGGTGCAGTTCAGACCATACCAAAGTACTGTCAGAATATGAAAAAATATAGGGATATATGTATCCGGTGGTGTTTAGGACATGTTCCTGACCACCATTTTTATCAGTGATCACAAATTTTGACGGGGCTGACAGGGATCTCTTAAGTGATATGATTGAGCCGTCACCGGTGCGGTGAGGGATATGGTGGTTCACGTGGTCTCTCCTGGCGGTTACGTTAAGGGCAGGGTAGGTGGTGAAGCCGTGTTTGTCTGCCTCCCGCCACCGTCTCTCCAGCGCCGCGAAAGCGGAATCATAGAGCCTCTTCTTCGTCAGTCCCGTCTCCTGTCGCAGGACCCTGTTGACAGGATTGAAGGGATAGCCTGACGACACCTTCCTGACAGCGCTGATCCAGGCGCTGCTGTCGGTGTTGCGGAGGTGATTCATCATCAGGTACCCGAAGACGTAATAGTCGGGAGTGAAGTGCCTGTATGACCCCGCCAGCATCTTGTCATACCCGTAGATGCCACCTGGGCCGGTGGCCAGGGCCCTGGCCTCCTGAAGAAAGGCATTGCTGCGCCCCCTGCCCGATACTCCTGTTACGGTCTCGGCATAGACGGCGTCACCTTCAAAGGCCCACATGGGTATCTCCACGGCACTAAGCCCCACAGCCTGCTCTCCCAGCAGGTACCGGACTGCCCTGCCGGCTCCTCTTCTGTTCAGCGATCCCAGCTGCAGAACATGGGCCGTCTCATGGACGGCAAGCTGCCGGGCAGGCGACATCGGCAGGTTATCCTGCCCCGGAAGAGGATAGAGCTCCATCCTGCGGGGGGCCCAGCTCACATAACCGTTCGACAGCATTGAGTGACTGTGTATGATGACCGGAACGGAGACTTTGACGTCAGGGTAAAGGTGGGAGAGCCTGCTGTATGATTCCTCAAGCAGCCTCGAATACTCAACGGCACCGTCGGCAAAATCCTCCGGATAGATGACGCGGAAATGAGGGGTGCGTATCTGACGCCATCGCAGCGAGGCCGGATCCTGTCCCGTATCATAATACTGCGCTACAGCACTCGCGACAGTCATAGAGCTGACTAAGAGCAGAATAATGAATTTCCTCATGCAGGGCGGTTTCCTCAAAAATACCAAAATTGGCTGATATCCACCGCGTCACTCCAAAATCTTATTATTTTCGTGCGGGATTATCACCGAATGGAAAAGAGTGAGTTATGATAAAGAAATTCAGGCTCTGGGATAATATTCTCGGCTGGACGGCATTCGCCGTTGCAGCGGTCACATACCTGATGACCATTGAGCCGACAACCAGTCTGTGGGACTGCGGAGAGTTCATCGCTTCTGCCTATAAGCTTGAGGTCGGGCACCCGCCCGGAGCTCCCTTCTTCATGATCCTCGGCCGGTTCTTTGCCACCTTCGCCGGCGGTGATGTCTCAAGGGTGGCGATGATGATCAATGCGATGTCAGGTCTTGCCAGTGCGCTGACAATACTGTTTCTCTTCTGGACTGTCACCCATCTTGCACGCAGGATCTTTCTGAAGCAGGAGTCCGATTATACCCCCGGCAGGATCATCGCCGTCCTCGGTGCCGGACTGACAGGCGCCATGGCATATGCCTTCTCAGACACATTCTGGTTCTCGGCCGTCGAGGGGGAGGTCTATGCCACCTCTTCACTCTTCACGGCACTCGTCTTCTGGGCTATCCTCAGATGGGAGGATGTGGCCGACGAGCCACATGCCGACAGGTGGATTATCCTCATCGCCTTTATGATGGGGCTCTCAATCGGGGTTCACCTGCTCAACCTGCTTGCTATACCGGCGATAGTGTTTGTATGGTATTTCCGCAAGTACCAGTTCTCATGGAAGGGACTGGCAGCATCCGCCGGCGTATCCGTGCTGCTGCTGGTACTGATAATGTACGGCATAATACCCGGGATATTCAGGGTCACCTCACAGTTTGAGCTCTTTTTTGTCAACAGCCTGGGCATGCCCTTCAACAGCGGCATGATCATTCACCTGCTGCTCTTTATTGCTGCACTGCTTCTCTCTGTATGGTATTCCTTTACCCACAGTGACGGCAGGAGAGGATTCATGCTGGCGTCGGCGACTCTTCTTCTCTCCGGCATGTGGCTGCTGACAGATTCACTGGCGGCAAACCTTCTCTTCCTTGCTGCAATGATATATGGTGCATGGTATCTCTCAACACGTCAGAGAGTGGCGCTGAACACCATCCTGACGGCGATGACCGTCATCGTGATAGGATATTCGTCGTTTGCCACCATCGTCATCAGGTCAACGGCCAACACGCCCATGAATGAGAACAACCCGTCAAACCCCTTCGCCCTGCTCTATTACCTCAACCGCGAGCAGTACGGCCAGCGGCCTCTCTTTACAGGCCCCTATTACAATGCCCCTGTTACGGACTATAAAAAGGGGAAGCCTACCTACAATCCCGTTGACGGCAAATATGTGATCACCAACCGTGCTACCGAGCGCGAGTATGATGAGAGGTTCGTCACCTTCCTGCCCAGGATGTGGAGTGACTCCCCCGATCACAGGAGAGTCTATGAGGAGTATGCCGGCACCGGGGGCAGGGCGGTAAGTGTCACCGATCCTCAGACGGGAGAGCCGACAACCCTGCGCGTGCCCACCTTCGGGCAGAACCTGAAATTCATGTTCCGCTACCAGTTCGGGGTTATGTACTTCAGGTACTTCATGTGGAACTTCAGCGGCCGCCAGAATGATATACAGCACCTCGGCGGACCGGTGAACGGCAACTGGATCACCGGGATAAACTTCATTGACGCCCCAAGGACCGGTTCCCTGAAGGATATGCCCGATGACATGAAGAACCATCCCTCGCGCAACACCTATTTCCTGCTGCCGCTGCTGCTGGGCCTGGCCGGATTCCTCTGGCACTTCAACCGTGATGTGCGCAACTGGTGGATAGTGTTGCTGCTCTTCGTCATGACCGGGATAGCGATTGTGGTATACCTCAACCAGTATCCCAACCAGCCGCGCGAGCGCGATTATGCATATGCCGCCTCGTTCTATGCCTTCACCATCTGGATAGGCATGGGAGTGCTGGCACTCTATGAGCTGATGCGAAAAGCAGTGGCTGAGAGACCTGCAGCCATCGCAGCCACGGTGATTGCCTTTGCCGCCGTCCCGGCGCTGATGGCTGCCGAGAACTGGGATGACCACGACAGGTCCGGGAGATATCTGGCGCGGGATGTGGCGTTCAACTATCTCAATTCGTGTGCTCCCCAGGCAGTGATATTTACCGGCGGCGACAATGACACCTTCCCCCTGTGGTATGCCCAGGAGGTGGAAGGCATGCGTACCGACGTGAGGGTGTGTAACCTGATGCTGCTCAACACCGACTGGTATATTGACCAGATGAAGATGAAGGCCTACAGCTCCGAACCGCTGCCCATCAGCCTGCCCAGGAAACTGTACTATGACGGTGTTAACAACCAGGTGGCGGTTTTTGAGCGCGTAAGGGAGCCGGCAACGGCAAAGGAGGTGATGAACTTCATCACCAGCGGCAGCGATGTCTCAGTGCTTAAAATGTACGGTGAGGACATCTACTATATCCCGACCCGCACCATACGCATTCCGGTTGATTCGGCCAAAGTGGTGGCCAACGGCACCGTCAGGCCCGAGGATGCAGACAGGATAGTGCCGTACATTGATATCAACCTCAAGGGCCAGTGGCTTATGAAGAGCCAGCTGATTGTTCTTGACATTCTTGCCAATAACAACTGGGACCGGCCGATATATTTTGTGGCGGGACAGCATGATGATGCCATGGGGCTGGAGGAGTATTTCCAGCTGGAAGGGATAGCATACAGGCTTGTGCCGGTGAAGGGAGTCAACCGGGGATGGCTCGATTACGGCCGGGTAAATACGGAGATCCTGTATGACAACATGATGAACAAGTTTGCCTGGGGCGGTGCTGCAGACCCCGATGTCAACATAGATTACTATCACTCGCGCACTCTCACGGTGGTGAGGGCCAGGCTCAACCATGCAAAACTTGCCGGGGCCCTGCTCGAGGAGGGTGATACCGTCAGGGCGACGGCTGTAATAGACAGATGCCTTGAGCAATTCCCGACAGAGAAGCTGGGATATGATTTCTATTTCCCCGAGATAATATCCGTCTGCTTTGCTGCCGGGAGGAGGGATCAGGCTACTGAGCTGGCCCGTGGCCTTGGAGACTATTATTTCAGTCGTGCCCGATACCTCATGAACCAGGTGCCGTCCGTTGCCCTCTATGCGGACCAGGAGATAGGCAGTGCACTTCAGATAGTGTCACCGCTGATACAGACCTGCTATGACTACGGTGAGACGGAACTCGCCGAAGAGCTTAATGCCGGATTCAATGAGCTCTATGCCAGGTATATGGCGATGAGAAATTAGGCAGTGGGCAGCAGGCAATAGGCAGTAGATCGCCTCTGCCAAATCCTATGGTGATACTACGGACTTTGTCCGACTTAATCAGATACGGAAGTGGGTTACAGTGCACTCTAATAGGCGGCAACTGGCTGATTGACTGTGAATACGACCACTGCCTGCTGCCTACTGCCTATTGCCTGTCAAAAAGTCAGTCGTACGCCTGGTATGCCGGACGCGGGGAGAGATACTTCTCCAGAATCATGTGGATCTTATCGGGAAAGACCGGCTTGAGATTGTATTCGGTGCAGCCGGCTATGTAAGCCTCGTTCCTGGTCTGCTCCGAGTAGTATGCGGTGATGAGTATAACGGGTGCCGACTTGTTCACCTGCCGGAAGGCCCGGGTGCATTCAATGCCGTTGACCAGCGGAACAAGAAAATCCATGAATACAAGATCAAAATTCTCCCTGCCGGAGGTAACAGCATCGACAAACTCCCTGCCGTTGCGGTAAACGGAGATAAGAGCGCCGGAATCCTTTAACAGTGTTTCGTAATACTTCAGTGATGCGGCATCGTCCTCAACGATCGCAATCCGTTTGCCAGTAATGTCAAGCATCTTCTATAATTGAACCCGGGGTTAATGTTCCGAACTCATCACAAAAATATCCGGCGGGGGTTAACAAGATTAAACAATTTTGCTCCAAATGTCAACTTTAGGAACAACTTATTAACAACAACTTTTAAACAAAAAATGAGTAGAGTGTTAACGTTCAGATAATGAACTGCAGGGCTCTCCTAGTAGCATACCCACCTGATTGTGATGTTGCCGTAGGTGGTCTCGGGATTGGCCTTCACGGCAAAGAGCTCGTCCCCGCAAAGTTCTGTCTCATCACCGTAGTTGACCGGATTGCCGTTGTCATATGTGATCTGGTGACAGATCTGACAGTTGTCCCCCAGCATCTCGCATGATGTGAGCAGACTTGCCGTCAGAAGGAGGGAAGCGATATATGCGGCTGTTTTCTTCATTGGAGAATATCTGTTTTTATCAGTCGGACCGAACCTGCATGAAATTTGACAACAAACTCCTTTTCTCGGATCCTGCTGATGCAAGCTTCATACTTTCATCAGATAACGGCAAAATTAAAAAAATAGTGTTACATCCCCCCGTGCAGCATTTTTCATAAATTAGTGTCATTATTCTGTAGAACCGTAAAACATTAAAACATTTGCATCATGGAAGAGAATACCGTCTCACAGCCGCAGGTTACCGTAGAAGAGAACCGGATGAAGAAACATGTCAGCGTTGCTGCCATACTACAGATAGTATTCGGATCATTTAATGTGATAGCTGCCCTGGCCATAGCATTTGCCTTTGGCTTTGCGGATCAGTTCATTGACGATCCCACCGCCGTCAAGGTCCTGGGTCTTGTCGGCACCCCGCTGATTGTCCTGTTCCTGATGATCGGAGGGGCCATGATCGCCGGGGGTATAGGTCTGCTCTCATGCAAGCCCTGGGCAAGGATTCTGACCCTGATTACTGCTGCCCTGGGACTTCTTAACATTCCTATCGGGACACTCAAGGGAGTATATATCATCTGGGCGCTGGTGCAGACCGAGACGGTTTCGCTCTTCGACAAGGGCTGCCCGAAGTCGCCTGCTATTTAATAGTCAAGGGTCCTCCCGGACTCCCCGAAGACGCATGTTACGCGGGTTCGTCAGCGCTGCCATCAAAATGATTATTTTTGTCGTTGGTAACCATCACTATTATGGCCGACGACAGGAAGATCATTTTTTCGATGTACAGGGTGAGCAAGAGCTACCCTCCCCATAAACAGGTACTTAAAGATATATCGCTCTCCTTTTTCCTGGGAGCCAAAATCGGCATCATAGGCCTCAACGGCTCGGGTAAGTCGACGCTGCTCAGGATCATCGGCGGCCTGGAAAAGGAGTACCAGGGCGAGGTGGTCTTCTCCCCCGGCTACAGTGTGGGACACCTGTCGCAGGACCCGCTGATGGATGAGAGCCGCACCGTGCGCGAGATTGTGGAAGAGGGTGCTGCCGCCACTGTGGCGGTGCTCAGGGAGTATGAAGAGATCAACAGCCGTTTTGAGGATCCTCAGGTATATGAGAATCCTGCAGCGATGGACAGGCTCATCGCCCGTCAGGCGGAGCTGCAGGAGCAGATAGAGGCACTCGACGGATGGAACCTTGACCACCGCCTGGAAAGGGCAATGGATGCCCTGAACTGTCCGGACCCTGCAACTCCCGTAAACATACTCTCTGGCGGTGAGCGCCGCCGTGTGGCCCTCTGCCGGCTGCTGCTGCTGGAGCCAGACGTACTCCTGCTCGACGAGCCTACCAACCACCTCGATGCCGAGAGCGTCCAGTGGCTTGAGACACACCTGAAGCAGTACACCGGTACGGTGATATGCATAACCCACGACAGGTATTTCCTGGACAATGTGGCAGGATGGATCCTGGAGCTCGACCGCGGTGAGGGGATACCCTGGAAAGGCAACTACAGCTCATGGCTTGAACAGAAGGCCGGCAGGCTCGAGCTGGAGGAGAAGGGCAACGTGAAGCGTCGCAAGACCCTCGAGCGTGAGCTGGAATGGGTGCGCATGTCGCCCAAGGCGCGCCATGCAAAGTCCAAAGCCAGGCTCAGCGCCTACGAGAACCTGCTCAACCAGGATGTGAAACAGAAGGAGGAGAAGCTTGAGATCTTCATCCCCAACGGACCCAGGCTGGGCGACAAGGTGATAAGAGCCCGCGGCGTCGCCAAGGCTTTCGGCGACAGGGTTCTTTTTGAGAACCTGGAGTTCAGCCTCCCCCCCAACGGCATCGTGGGAGTCATAGGCCCCAACGGGGCCGGCAAGACCACCCTCTTCCGGATGATCATGAAGCAGGAGAGTGTCGACAGTGGAACCTTTGAAGTGGGAGAGACAGTGACCCTGGGATATGTCGATCAGTCGCACGCCGACATCGATCCTGCCAAAACCGTCTATCAGGTTATCTCGGGAGGCGTTGAAGAGGTGATCGTGGGCAACAGGCCTGTGAACGCCCGCGCATACGCTGCACGGTTCAACTTCACCGGTGCCGACCAGGAGAAGAAATGCGGCGTGCTCTCCGGCGGTGAGCGCAACAGGCTTCACCTGGCCCTGACACTCAAAAGCGGTGCCAACGTACTGCTGCTCGACGAACCTACCAACGACATCGATGTCAATACCCTGCGTGCACTGGAAGAGGGACTGGAGAACTTTGCAGGTTGTGCCGTCATCATCTCGCATGACCGCTGGTTCCTCGACCGCGTGGCCACACACATACTTGCCTTTGAGGGCGAGGCCAGGGTGGTATGGTTCGAGGGCGGTTTTTCGGAGTATGATGAAAACTACCGCAAACGTACTGCAGGTACCGGGCCGGTGAGGTTCAGATACAAGAAGCTTTCCTGAACATTCTTATGCCTCCGCAGGAGTATTATATAAATCATTTTATTGGCACTGTTAACCCAAAAACAGTACCTTCGCTGATTGTCATACCGTGACAGTTGTAATCCATCCCTTGACGGGATGAAATCTAATTAAAACCAGGATAACAGATGGCAACACGCAGGCAATTCATCAGGATCTCGACAATGGGTGCAGGTGCAGTAGTTGCGGGTGCTGCGGGTCTCAGGCTCTTTGGTTCGGCTCTCACTGACGGACAGAAGGCTACCGTGGCAGCGCTGACCGGCCGGACACCCACATACTGCGAGGTCTGCTTCTGGAAGTGTGCAGGCTGGGTCTACAAGGATGAAAAGGGAACCATACAGAAGATTATCGGTAACAGTGAGGACATGAACTGCAACGGCCGCTTTTGTCCCCGCGGCACCGGCGGAGTGGGCATGTACCACGATGAGGACCGTCTGCGCACACCCCTGATACGAACCGAGGAGCGCGGCAAGCAAAGCTTTCGCGAAGCCACATGGGAGGAGGCCTTCGACTATATAGCCGAAAAGATAAAAGTAATATCCGCAGAACACGGTCCCGAGTGTCTCGCACTGTTTACCCACGGCTCCGGCGGCAAGTACTTCTCCACCCTGCTGCGTGCCCTGGGCTCGCCTCACGTGGCGGCACCCTCCTATGCGCAGTGCCGCGGACCGCGCGAGGTGGCCTTCCAGGCTACCTTCGGGGAGACCATAGAGAGCCCTGAGAGAACAGACATACGTGACACCAGGTGCCTGGTGCTGATAGGCAGCCATATAGGCGAGAACATGCACAACGGCCAGGTGCAGGAGATGTCAGATGCAATAGACAGGGGAGCAACCATCATCACCGTAGACCCCCGCTACTCTACGGCTGCCGGCAAGTCAAAATACTGGCTGCCTATAAAACCGGCCACCGACCTGGCGCTGCTGCTGGCATGGATCAACGTTATCATCACCGAGGAGCTCTATGACAAACCCTATGTTGAGAAGTATACCTACGGTTTTGAATACCTGAAGGAGCATGTCAGAAACATGACCCCCGAATGGGCCTACGGAATCACCACCATTGACCCCACCGTCATACGGGAGACGGCACGGGAGATGGCCAACGCCGCTCCGGCAGTGATCGTTCATCCCGGACGCCACGTTACATGGTACGGTGATGACACCCAGCGGCTTCGTGCCGTGGCTATCCTCAACGCCCTGCTGGGCTCATGGGGACGCAGGGGAGGCTTCTTCCGCCCTGAGGTTTTCGAACTGCCCGAGCCACCTCATCCTGCCTACCCCACACCCCGGAGATCATGGCGCACGGAATTTCCTGACCTCTATAAAATGGCTGACACCGTTCTGGCCAACGGCCTGTGTGACGCCACCATTCCCGACCCCAGCCGTCACTGCCAGTTCCAGGGGTGGATCGTTAACGGTACCAACCTGATAGAGACACTGCCCAACCAGGCCAACACCATCGCTGCCATCCAGGCGCTGCAGCTGCTGGTGGTCATTGACACCATGCCCATGGAGATAACGGGCTGGGCTGACGTCGTCCTGCCCGAGTGCACCTACCTGGAGAGGTATGATGACCTGCGTGTGGGACCGCACCGCAAGCCGCAGATAGCCCTCAGGGCCCCGGCGGCAGAGCCGATGTACAACACCAGGCCTGCTTTCTGGATGGCCAGGGAACTGGCAAAGCGACTGGGCGTAATTGAATACTTCCCCTTTGAGACCATCGAAGAACAGCTCGACTGGCAGCTGAAACAGGTGGGAAGCAGCCTGGAGGAGATGAAGAGGATAGGTGTCAAGACTTTCGAACGTCCCTATGATGATCTCTATTTCGCCCCCGATGAGGATGTGGAGTTCTATACCGGCACAGGCAAGATAGAGCTCTACTCCCTGGCGCTGGAGGAGGCAGGCTATGACCCGCTGCCGAAATACACCAGGCACGAGGAGCCGCCGGAGGGATACTACCGCCTTAACTACGGTCGTGCCCCGATGCACACCTTCAGCCGGACCGCCAACAACCCCAATCTTACCGACCTGATGGAGGAAAACAGTGTGTGGGTAAACCCGCGCGTGGCAAAAGAGTGGGGCCTCAGCACCGGACAGTATGTCTATCTGATGAACCAGGACGGCAAACGGTCGGAGTTCCCGATAAAGGTGAGGGTTACGGAGCGGATACGCTGGGATTCAGTATATATGGTCCACGGCTTCGGCCACGACCAGAAGAAGCTGCGACGATGTTACGGCAAGGGGGCCAGCGATACCAACCTGATAACCAAGGTGCTTGTTGACCCGATCATGGGCGGCACCGGCATGCGGGGTAACTTCGTGACCTTCATTACTGACCTTAACGCAGAGGAGGTGGCATCATGAGATACGCAATGGCTGTTGATACCAGGAAGTGTGTCGGATGCAGCGACTGTGTCGTTGCATGCCAGACGGAGAACAATGTGCCGATAGGCTTCTGCCGCGACTGGGTGGTGGAGGTTATTGACGGCACCTATCCTCAGCTTGAGATAGAGCTCAGGTCAGAGCGGTGCAACCACTGTGACAATGCCCCCTGTGTAAGATGCTGCCCTACGGGCGCCAGCCATATCGTCGAGGGCGGAGTGGTTATGGTCAAGCCCAACAAGTGCATAGGCTGCGGTGCCTGTATTGCATCGTGCCCCTATGATGCACGCTTCCCCCATCCGAAGGGATATGTTGACAAATGCACCTTCTGCATCCACCGCGTGAGAGAGGGGATGAAACCGGCATGCGTGGCAGTATGCCCCACCAAATGCATGTACTTCGGCGATCTTGACGATCCCAACAGTGACGTGAGCGTGGTACTGAAGAAGCGCAAGTACAAGACACTGATACCCGAAGCCGGGACCAAACCTCAATTGTATTTCCTGATCTGAGCAGACGATGAACGAAGAACTGATTATCAGCGGAAGAGAGAACCTGATGGTTGACCCGCAACTGCATATCTGGCACTGGCCGATACCTCTCTACCTCTTTCTTGGAGGACTGGCGGCAGGAGTGCTCTTCTTTGCCGCACTCTACTATCTGCTTGGCAAGGAAGAACAGTACCGCACGGCAGTGCGCAGGGTGCCCTTCATTGCACCCATAGCCCTGGTGCTGGGACTGGCAGCACTCTTCTATGACCTGAACCATAAGGCCTTCTTCTGGCAACTCTATACAACCATCAGGCTGGAGTCGCCCATGTCATGGGGTGCCTGGACACTGCTGGTCATCACCACCGCCTCCTTCATCTGGTGTGCACTTCATATAAGGGAGTTTTTCCCGAAATGGGACTGGAAGTACCAATGGCTCAAGGAGCTTGAGACATTCTTTAACAAGTATAAAAAGCAGCTTGCCTGGGTGATGCTGATATTTGCCATCATCACCGGTGTTTATACGGGTATCCTGCTCTCAGCCTTCAATGCCAGGCCACTGTGGAACACTTCTGTGCTGGGGCCGCTCTTCCTTGCATCAGGACTGTCGGCAGGGGCTGCGGCGATAGTGCTGTCATCAAAGAACAGGGAGGAGAGACTCCTCTTTACGAAGATAGACCTTATAATCCTCGGCACGGAGCTGTTTCTTATTGTACACATGTTCATGGGATTCCTGGCCAGCACACAGGTGCAGATAGAGGCTGCGGGACTCTTCCTGGGGGGACCCTACACGATGGTATTCTGGATATTTGTGGTGATACTTGGGATAGTCATTCCCGGAGTGCTCGACCTGATGGAACTGAGAGGCAGGCATATACCCGCAATTATTCCAGGAGTGCTTGTCCTCATGGGCAGCTTTGCATTCCGCTTTGTGTTTGTCTTTGCCGGCCAGGTAAGCCGCTGGCTGTACTGATGAAACAATAAAACAGACAACTATATGAGCAACAGTAAAACAGAAGAGAGAGGCAGACGGTACCTCAACCCGTATGTGGGAGGTGTCCTTCTTGGCCTCGTACTACTTGCCGCCAACTTTGTGTCCGGCCGCGGGCTGGGAGCCAGCGGCGCCGTCAAGAGCGTGGTGGCCACATCCATAGAGGCTGTCGATAAAGATGCCGTCAATACCATGCCATTCATGGCCGAATATGCACAGTCGCACAGCGGCAGCCCCATGAGATCATGGCTCGTGTTTCAGATGCTCGGTGTGATCGTGGGAGGATTCCTCTCCGGCACCGTCGCCGGCCGGCTGAAACTCAAGGTGGAGCATTCGCCAAAAATTACCTCCCGGCGCAGGCTGATATTTGCACTTGCAGGAGGGGTGCTCTTCGGCTTCGGCTCGCAGCTGGGCCGTGGCTGTACCAGCGGCTCGGCCCTCAGCGGCATGGCCGTACTGTCACTGGGCGGTTTCATCACCATGATGGCCATCTTCGGCACTGCCTTCGCACTGGCATATTTCTTCAGGAGAAACTGGATCTAAAAGAGAGGAGGAAACAATGGGACCGTTAGCACCATATGAAATAATATCGGAGAACACCAACTTTCTCCTTGCCTTCTTCATCGGCATAGCCTTCGGCTGGGTACTCGAGAGCTCAGGCTTCTCCTCGAGCCGCAAGCTGGCCGGCATCTTCTACGGTTATGACACCGTGGTACTCAAGGTCTTCTTCACCGGAGCCATCACCGCCATGCTCGGTCTGCTCTTCATGAGCCTCTTCGGCTGGGTTGATCTGGACCTTGTATATGTCAACCCGACATACCTGACCTCAGCCATCATAGGCGGTGTGGTCATGGGTGCGGGATTTATCATGGGCGGCTTCTGCCCCGGCACCAGCTTCTGCGGTGCCGCCATAGGAAAGATAGACGCAATGGTATTCATAGTAGGACTCTTTATCGGCGTCTACGGCTTCGCCTTCACTTACGGATGGTGGGAGAAACTCTACTATGCCAGATACCTCGGCGAACCGAAGGTGAGCGAGGCGCTGGGGATGAAGGACGGACTCTTCGGGCTGCTGCTCATCATTGCGGCCCTTGGCATGTTTGTTGTGGCTGAATGGGCTGAGAAGAAATTTCCGAGGGAGGAGTACTGAAAGAGGACTGCATCCTTGTGACTGAGCAGTCTCCCGGGATGAAACCGGCACTTCCGGAACATGTGGACCTGCCTTCAGGCTTATCTCTCTGCAACGTGCACTAAAAAGACAAGCTCATTGAAATACGATCACCGACAGATGATAAATCAGATTCCCCCCAGCCGAATAAACATTCTCCGGTGAGATATGTTAGGTTAAAGGAAGAGAATAATTGAAAACAAACAAAAAGAGAGAGTTATGAAATCATTGAAATTACTTGCACTTATAATAATCCCCCTGGGGATAATCCTTGCCGCAGTACCGGCAGACAGGGTCAGGCACTTCCAGCTGACCGCAGACGAGCTGCTGCAGGAGGCTGGTGCCGGCGTGCAGTTCATCTCACCTGATGTGGTGGCTGACATGCTGGTTCAGAAAGACCCGTCGCTGAGGCTCATCGACGTGCGCACCCCGGAAGAGTTTGACGACTACAGCATGCCGGGAGCTGTCAATGTTCCCCTGAGCAACCTGCTGGCCGAGGAGTATACTGACATACTGCATCAGGATGCCTATGTGAACGTATTCTATTCCAACGGTTCGGTCTACGCCAACCAGGCATGGATGATAACCAGGCAGCTGGGCTATGAGAACAACTTTGTGCTGGAGGGGGGACTGAACTACTGGTTCGGCAACATACTCTCTCCGGAGGAGCCCTCGCAGACCAGTCCCAACGAGGAGTTTGCCAGGTACGACTTCCGCAAGAGTGCTGCCGCAGCACTGGGTGGCGGTGGCGTTGTAAGCACAGAGGCAGATGTGCCGGCAGTGAAGGCCGTGAAACCCCCGGTGACCGCCAGGGCAAAGAAGAAACCGTCAGGCGGCTGCTGATTTTTTGCGATAACCGAAAATTAATTTACATTTGCGGCTGCAATGGAGCGGCCCTATAGTTCAATGGATAGAACGCGGGTTTCCTAAACCTGAAATCCAGGTTCGATTCCTGGTGGGGCTACACAAGAAACCCTTCAAGTCAATGCACCTGAAGGGTTTGTCTTTTCTGCAACTGTGATAATGCCGCATCCACCGGTTTCAGACGGCCTTTCCTATTCCCACGGCCGGGGCTGAGCGGCAGAAAGTGTGTCGAGATAGCGCATATCATCAGGGGTGATCTCAAAATCGATATCGATATTTTGCCTGATGTATTCAGGATGGGTCGACTTCGGCAGGGGCAGTGCGCCTTTTTGAATAACATAGCGAACGGAGAGCTGTGCCACGCTCTTGCCGTATTTGTCTGCCATGTCAGCGAGCTCCTTGCTGCCAAGCAGCCTGCCCGTTGCGAGCGGCGAGTATCCCTCGACCAGGATTCCGTTCCTGCGGCAGTGATCCCTTATCTCCTCCTGCGGGTGGCCGATGTGCAGCTTTATCTGGTTTACCATGGGCCTGATGCGGGAGTTTTCAAGTACCGCATCAATGTCCTTCACACTGAAGTTGGAAATGCCTATGGAACGGGTTTTGCCACTCTCATAGAACTCCTCCATCGCCTTCCATACCTCGATGTTCTCCTTCGTATAGTCAGCTCCGATCTTATCCCAGGGCCAGGGGGCATGGATGAGGTAGAGATCAATATAGTCAAGACCGATCTTCTTCATGGTCATAGCTGAGGCAATCTGTGCGGTCCTGTATGATTTGATTTCAGCCGGAAGCTTTGATGTGACGAAGATCTCACTGCGATCGATTCCGGAGTCCAGTATAGCCTGCCCTACACTGGCCTCGTTGCCGTAAGCCTGTGCTGTGTCAATGTGGCGATAGCCTGCTTTAAGAGCCTCTTTTACCGAGTTATAGGCAATATCACCTGAAGGAATCTGCCATGTACCGAAGCCGACTGCCGGTATCGTCACTCCGTTGTCAAGGGTGAAAAAATCGGTGCTTTTCATAGTGCTATTAAATTATGTGACATAAAATTACTGATTACTATCTAATAACCCTAATTCAGCAAAATTGTTGATCCGCTGCAGGGGAGAGAGTGTTGCAAAACCAGCATCAGCAAGAAAAAGATTATCCCTGGTTATCATTTCTGCACTCAATAGAGTAAATTCACTTCCTGTATAAATGAAAGTAACTATGCTTAAAGGAATCTCTCCCCTCATCTCCCCCCGGCTGCTCGGAGTGATGGCCCGGATGGGTCACGGCGACGAGCTGGTGCTGGCCGACGCGCACTTCCCCGGCGAAAGCCTGGGCAAACGGGTTGTCAGGGCAGACGGACTGCGTATCGCAGACCTGCTGGAGGCAATATTGCCGCTGTTCGAGCTCGACAGCTACGTGCCCCACCCGCTGATAATGATGGAACCTGTGGCAGGTGACACCCTCGACCCGCAGGTTGAGATCGCCTACCTGAAGAGCATCCGGCTTGCCAGTCCTGACCTTCCGCCCATAAAACGCATCGACAGGTATGCCTTCTATGATAGAGCAAAAAGCGCCTTTGCGGTTGTCATGACAGGAGAGACGGCAAAATATGGTAATATTATTCTTATTAAAGGGGTTACCCCCGTTTAATTAAATAAATACATTATTCTCCAGGCAAATTATTTCAGATAATATATTGCATACTAATAGTGATATATGAACAGCATATAAAATTATAGTTTAGTAATATTAAGTTAAGTAAGAGTATATAAATCATGTATAGATCACTTTTCACAATGCTGTGTGTATGGCTGTTTTCATATGGCATGCACGGACAGAGCAGGGATCACTCCCGGGATGATTCTCTGAACACCAGCTGGCCGTCGGAATTCGGTGTTGTTGAGATCCGCTCCTCTGCTGACGGATCCATGCAAAAGGCCAGGTTCCATGCCTCGCGTACTAAAAAAGGTGCTCCGCTGATAGTCTCACTGCATACATGGAGCGGCGACTACAACCAGGAGGATCCGCTGGCCGGCGAGATACTGAAAAGGGGCTGGAATTACATACATCCTGATTTCAGAGGGCCCAACAACAGACCTGAAGCAGGAGGGTCAGACCTGGTAATCGCAGACATCGGGGATGCAATCAACTATGCACTCAGAAACTCGGATGCCAATCCGGATGACGTCCATTTAATCGGCGTCTCCGGTGGCGGATTTGCCACCCTTGCGGCATATATGAAGCTGGGCTATCCGGCAAGAAGCTTCAATGCCTGGGCTGCAATATCTGATCTTGAAGCCTGGTACGACGAATGCCGGTCCAGGAATCTGAAATATTCCGGTGATCTGGAGAAAATAACGACAGGAGGTTCCGGGTTCGATGCTGCTGAAGCACAGCGAAGATCACCTCTCCGCATGAGAATTCTCTCGGGTAAAAGAGAAGGTTCCTTCCTGAATATATATGCCGGAATAAATGACGGGTACACCGGGTCAGTACCAATAACCCATTCAATAGATTTCTTCAACAGGATTGCACGCACCAGATACCCCGATGACAATACCCTTGCGGTGCCTGACAGCATTATCCTGAAGCTTCTCGGCCGAAGGATTGACCCACAGGGAAATTATGAAGAGAGGGTTGCAGGCAGAAATGTCTATTACTCCTCAACCGCACCGGACATGAGCCTGACCATATTTGAGGGTGGGCATGAGATGCTTGTTCCGCATGCACTTTCATTGATACCGGTATGCGGGAAGAGCACGCAGGGCCATTATGCTCCGGCAATTTTCATCATCGGCGACTCCAACGGTTATGGCCCGGATGCCTGGCCTGAGCAACTGAAGGTGCTGATGCCCCGGTCAACTGTCTGCAACACCTCAATGCATGGTAATACGATAGGATTCGACAACCTCGGCAATCCGGATCTCAATACCCTGAAAAATGCTGACAGGTACATTGACGCTGCAAAGTCCATGGCGGGAAGTGACACTGTGCCTGATGTGGTCCTGATTGCGCTTGGCACCAACGACACCAAACATGTTTTCAGAAACCGGCAGAAGACGATTTCCGGTAACCTCTCGTTGCTGCTGAACAGAATAAAAGCCGGACTGCCGGGTTCTGAAATTTACATTGTTACTCCTCCTCCCGTCTATGAAAAAAGTGATTCTTCCGGGAAATTCAGAGGCAGCACCGGAAGAGCTGAAAAACTTGCCGCTGACTTGAGGAGAACAGCCGTTTCGGGCGGATATGAACTTATTGACCTGCACCGGATGCTGCAGGAGAGGGACGCCGGTATTACCCTTGACGGGGTGCATCTGAACAGGGAGACACAGTATGAGATTGCTCTGCATATTTCCGGGGTGATGTCCGGCAACGGCAGCAGTCAGAAGAGACCTGCCGATCCGCTGACTGACATCGCTGCTCCGGATACCAATACTGTCCTTCCCCCGGCATGGGCGTTCGGATTACTCTATGGCGGCTACACTGACCAGGATGGCACGGTGGAGCGGATCAAAGCCATACAGGCTCACGATTATCCCATCGATGCATACTGGATTGATTCATGGTTCTGGAGCTATGCTGATTCCGGGGCCGGGCCAAAGGGCTATCTTGATTTTGCAGGGGACACGATCGCCTATCCTGACCGTAAGGCGATGTGGTCATGGATGGAACAGAACAATATCAGGGGAGGATTCTGGATCTGGGACTGCATTCAGGAGACCGGCAACGAGGAGGTGTTCAGGGATTTTCTTGACAGGGGCTTCTTCTCCGGCGTTTATCTGAACAGAAATCCCTGGCATAACAAGGGAACCACCACTGCCATGTTCAGTGAAGACCGGGATCATCCGGGCACTTTATGCGGCAACATAGACTTCGATAACCCCAAGGCAGTCAGTTATTTTAAAGAGAGAGTTAAACCTTTTATTGAGGAAGGGGCCGATTTCATAAAACTGGACCGCACCGATAGGATAAGTGTCTGTAAAGCAATGTATGAGATCACGGCATATGAAGGAATGCAAAGCAGGGGACGGGGATTTATCCTCTCACACAGCGGAGGCACCGGCAGCGAGGAATACAAGCGTTACCCGCTCAAGTGGACCGATGACACACGCTCTGACTGGAGTGTCACCTCTCCGCTGGTGCAGTTTGATCCGTGGGTGCCGATGGTGGCACTAAAGGAAAATATAGCCATGTATACTGATCCTTCAGCCTCCACAAGCCGTATACCCTTCCTTACCAACGACCTCGGAGGATTCGACATGGGCAAGGTCGACCGGCCGGAAGAGGAGCTCTACATCAGGTGGATGCAGTTCTCCATGTTCTGCCCGGTAACCGAGGTTTTCTCACAGCCCGAGAACCCCACATCCAACATGGCCTGGAACTATTCGCCGCTGGCGGACAGCCTCTTCCGTGAATATTCTCACCGGCGCATGCGGCTCTTTCCATACCTTTACTCATATGCCCACCAGGCGCGCCTGGGGAGAGTAAACATGATCAGGTCCATCCCGGGTCATCTTTATGAGTATATGCTTGGCAATGAGCTGCTCGTGGCTCCTGTATATGAAAGGGGTGCAAGGCAGAGGATAGCCGTCGTTCCGGATGGTGAATGGATAAACTACTGGACCGGGGAGGAGCTGGAAGGAGGGAAGGAGCATGTACTGGAGGCGCCCCTGGGTCAGATTCCCCTTCTGGTCCGCAGGGGGGCTGTAATTCCGGAGCGGGAATATGCCCCGTCAATCGAAGCAGGCAGCAATGAGATACTGACACTGAACGTATATCCCGGAGCCGACTGTTCATTTACGCTGATTGAGGATGACGGATTAAGCAGTGATTATCTTGAAGGCAAATACGCCTCTACTGAGATCAAAGGAGCAGCGTTAAAGGACGGTTTTACGGTGACCGTCGAGCCTGTGCGGGGCTGGTATGACGGGATGTCCGGAGAAAGAAGCTGGAAGCTGAAGATACATTCTGACAAGATACCACGGGATATCAGGATCAACGGGCGCAGGGTCCACTTTAAATACGATGCTGCAGGGAGGGTCACGCTGGTTGACGCCGGCCGTCATGACCTGGACAGAAGGACAGAGATGAGGATTGTGTTATGATCGCATGCCGGAAGCTCTGCCTGCCTGAAACGCCTGAACGTCAATCTTTTGCAGCTGAACCTTCAGATTGCAAAAAAACTCTGTTATTTTAGAAGCTTTAAAACAGCCTGAAATGAAGACTTACACTCCTTTCCTGAAACTGCTGGCAGTCACATTATTTGCCTTGTGCTTCAGCATCGGCAATGTCGGGGCTCAGAGACTGAAGGCCGGTCCCCAGGACCTCTCCTTCTTTTCATCGGTGGACGACAGTGACCAGCCATATGCCGTCTATATTCCTGACAATTTCGATGAGTGCAGGCCATATCCGCTGGTGGTTTTCCTTCACGGGGCCTGGTCCAACCACCGTCTTGGACTGAGGCGCCTGTTTGGCGTCGGCAACAGTCAGGGATACGATTTCATCAAGCCGGGCACCATCCCTTATGAAAATGATGTTGAGGCAACCAGGTACTGGCCGCCGTTCAGGCCCGTGGCTTACATCGCAGCCGCCCCGTATGCCCGCGGTACCGCCGGCTACCAGGGCATTCCCGAACAGGATGTGTATGAGATGATTGAGGACCTCAAGTCGCGTTTCCAGATAGATGAAGAGCGTATTTACCTTACCGGCCTCTCCATGGGAGGAGGGGGTACCCTCTGGCTGGGACTCACACGACCTGACATCTGGGCAGCCATAGCACCTGTTTGTCCGGCACCACCGGAAGGTACCACGGAGCTTGCAGGCAACGCCTCCAACCTGCCGGTTCATCTCTTTGTCGGAGACAAGGATTTCCTCTATCCGGTTGCAAAGGAGTGGAAGGCAAAGCTCGGGACGACAGCACAGAGGCTTGATTATGCTGAATATCCCGGCGTGGGTCACAACAGCTGGGAGTGGGCTTACAGGGACGCGTTTATCTTTGAGTGGTTCTCACAGTTCAAAAGAGATCCGTACCCTGAGCAGGTTAAGTTCAGCACCAGGTGGTTCAGATACAACAAGGCCTACTGGGTAAAATTTGATGATCTTGTTCCGGGCGGGATGGCAACAATCGATGCAAAGTTCACCGGTAACAACCGTATCGAGGTGCAGACGTCGGGCCTTGGGGCTTTTACCCTTAACCTCGCGGGCCATCCGATGTTTGATGTGGCAAAAAAGGTATCCCTCACTGTTGACGGCCAGTCCTTTTCGGAGAAAAGTGCCGATGCAGTCTCCTTCACGAAAACAGATGGCAAATGGGAAAACAAAAAGTTCACTCCCGGGCTCACCGCCAAGCAGCCTGGCGGAGAGGGCCCGATTTCCGCAGCCGTTGCCGGCAGCCATATCTATGTCTACGGAACCGGCGGCGATCCGTCACCGGAGGAGCTGGCAGCCCGCAGGGCGCAGGCGGCGGCTGCGGCCGACTGGATGGGCCGCGGAGGACGGATAATGGTTTTCCCCCGGGTCATCTCCGATCAGCAGGTAAGGCAGAGCGATTATGTCACCTCCAACCTGGTACTCTTTGGCACCAGGGAGACAAACGCCATAATAGAGAAGTTTGCCGACAGGCTTCCCCTGCATCTTGACGTTGACGCCCCGGATTGCGGGCTGCTCTATATCTACCCCATGAACAGACATTACCTGCTCATCAGCTCCGGACTTCCATGGTGGACGCCGCCGAAACAGGCCGCCGGACAGCAGGGACTGACATTCATGGGCTCAAGTATCGAAATGCTGAAAGATTTCGGCGACTTCATACTGTTCCGCGAGAGTCCTGACAATGTCATCCGGGAGGGTACATTTGACAACGAATGGAAACTTGCGGAGCCTGATGCTGCCGCACTGCAATCCTCGGGCGTAATAACCATCAGATAGGATACCCGCGTAAGTTAACTGCTAAATGAAACCGTATCAAATCATAAAAGTCAACCGTCCCATGAAACACACATGGGAATAAACTCAGAAAGGGGAATGATTGTTACATATCAGGTCAGTATTGACGGACGAAAAAAAAACAGATAAACAATCCAATGAAAACAAAAACAGTAATGTCTTTTTTAATTCTGGCGGCCCTATTTACAGGATGCCGCAGCGAGAAGCTTTCGGAAGCTACCGTCAGGCTTGATGACGGCATTGTTCAGGGTACCGTGGAGGAGGGCATAGCCGTCTTCAGGGGGATACCCTTCGCCGCCCCTCCGGTGGGTGAGCTGCGCTGGAAGGCGCCTCAACCTGTTGAGCCGTGGGAAGGGGTTCTGAAGGCCGACAAATATGCACCTCTGCCGGTACAGGTAAAAACGCCCTGGATGGGTGACACTGAGATGTCTGAGGATTGCCTCTTTCTGAATGTGTGGACCCCGGCAAGATCATCACGGGAGAAGCTTCCGGTGATGGTCTGGATCTACGGCGGAGGATTCTCCAACGGCGGCACCGCATCGCCCCTCTACAACGGTGACAACATTGCAAAGAACGGAGTCATCATGGTGAGCGTGGCATACCGTGTCGGCGCCCTCGGATTCCTTGCCCATCCTGAACTGTCGGCGGAATCGGCAAACGGTGTCTCGGGCAATTACGGACTCCTTGACCAGATTGCCGGGCTGAAGTGGGTACAGGAGAATATCGAAGCCTTTGGCGGTGATCCCGCCAGGGTGACAATATTCGGCGAATCCGCCGGCGCCATATCGGTGAGCATGCTCTGTGCCTCACCCCTTGCAAAGGGACTCTTCAGCGGTGCCATCAGCCAGAGTGGTGGCTCATTCGCTCCGGTGCGCGACAGCAGGGGCATGGGAGAATACATGGCCACACTCAGGGGTGGCGAACAGCAGGGGCTTGAGTTTGCCGAGAGAATGGGAGCTCAGGACCTTCAGGCACTCAGGACGGTACCGTATGACAGGTGGCTCGATGATCCGCTGTCGCAGATGGGCGGTTTCTGGCCCAATGCTGACGGTTACGTGATAGCCGGAGACCAGTACGAACTCTATCAGGATGGCAACTACAATGACGTGAATGTAATTATCGGCACCAACTCGGATGAGGGGTCCATGTTCGTTCAGCCAATGGAGCCTCAGCAGTATGCTGATATGATAGAGGCACGTTTCGGACCGCTGGCATCAAGGGCACTGGAGCTATACCCGGGCGGTGACCAGCTCGAGGTATATCACTCCCTGTCAGACATTTTCCGTGAGGCTACCTTCGCCTGGCCCTCATATGCCTGGGCACGGCTGCAGACAACGACGGGCAGCTCCAGGGTATACACCTATTACTTCGACCAGTTCAGGGCAGAACCACTGTTCCCCGATGGCCCTGTGGCCAAAGGTGCCGCTCATGCCTCGGATATGGCGTACGTCTTCGGACATCTGGACCTTAATCCCGCTGTGCAGGCCACGGAAGAGGAAAAGGCCCTCTCAGACCTCATGATCAGATACTGGACCAACTTCGCGAAGAGCGGCGACCCCAACGGTGAAGGCCTGCCTGAGTGGCCCCTGTTCAGTGAGGGGGAGGAGACGGTGCTCTGGTTCAGGGGCGCCGAACCGGTTACAATAGCAGTACCAAACCTTGAAAAACTGGAGTTCATGGATGAATATTTCCGGTGGCTGCGTCAAAAATAGCTATCATTGCCCCGGAATAATGGATCATGAAGAGCATTACAAGCGTAGTATTTGATATCGGGGGTGTTCTGATAGACTGGAACCCGAGGCACCTTTTCCGGAAAGTATTCGATAATGAAGGGGAGATGGAATGGTTCCTCGAGAACATCTGCACCTATGAATGGAATGTACAGCAGGATGGCGGCAAGCTATTCAGCGTGGCCACCGCCGAGCTGCAGGCAAAACACCCGGATTACAGTGACAGGATTGCCCTCTATTACGGCCGCTGGGAGGAGATGCTCAACGGTGAGATAAAAGGGACGGTGGAGATATTCCGTAAGCTTAAATCGGCCGGAATGCCCCTCTACGCGCTTTCCAACTGGTCACATGAAGCCTTTCCTGTAGCCTATGACCGCTATGACTTCATGAAGGAGTTTGACGGCCTGGTGGTCTCCGGTTACGAGAAGCTGCTCAAGCCTGATCATGCCATCTACCGCGTGCTGATGGAGAGATACAACATCATCCCGTCCGAGTCGGTTTACATTGATGACAACAAACCAAATGCCGATGCCGCGGCAGAGCTGGGTTTTCACGCAATTCATTTCCTTTCGCCCGATCAGTTGCGTGAGGAGCTGACCCGGCTTGGCCTGAATGTGTAGGGTCATCAGGTTCATTTTGACAAGTGCAACTCTATGGACAAACCATTATTAACAGATCCGGCTGTGCCTCCTTCCCCGGAGGTTCTTCAGAGTGCATTGGGTGGGAGTTACCCGGTGTATGAAAAGATGCTGGCAGTCATAACCGGTGATCCTTACGGACTGGTCACGGACTGGAGATACTACAATGACGGTAAGGCCTGGCTGTGCAAGGCACTCTTTAAAAAGAAGACAGTTTTCTGGCTGTCTGTATGGGATGGCCATTTCAAGACGGGATTTTACTTTACGGAGAGGCATCTGCAGGGTATCCATGAACTGGAGATAGACGAACAGATAAGGCAAAAGCTAATAAAAACTGAACCGACCGGCAAATTGTATCCACTGGTTCTTGTTATTGATACAGAGGCGCAGCTTTCAGATCTCCTGGAGATCATAGAATATAAAAAGGGATTGAAATGACCCTGCGGCACTGACCCTGCAGGTCATAGCTGCTTACCTGTCCGACTGTCTGCACCGGTCATGCCTGCCACTTCCCGGCCTGTGACAGGCAGGTGGTCAGTCGTTGTCAAGAATGGCCTTCAGTCCCAGGTAAACCGGCGGGAGCTCTGCGTCAAATGCCTCGGTATAGAGTTCCATGGCTGCACCCAGGGCGGTGGCATAATCTATGGTGCTGGCATAGACCCTCTTGTCCGGTAACCTGGCAGCCAGGATTCTCATGAAAGTGTCATTGCGTGCAAAGCCGCCGGTAACATACACTATCTCCGTGTTGTCATCCTCAGGCATTATCAGCCGGTATGCACCCATGCATTCGTCAACCAGGTCGTACATCATCTGGTGATAGGCATCGGCATAGGTCAGGAAGTGTGCCAGATCAGCCTCCCTGTCTGCTAGTCCCTCCGGGATGCCGTGGCGGAAGAAGGACCTTCCCCGCTTGTTAGCCTCCATCTTGACTATCTTCTTGCTCTTGATCCTGATGGTCTTGTACAGTTCTCCCGTGACCCCGAAGTGATCATCGAGCATGGTGACGTTCCTGTCGTGGATCTCTCCGAGCAGGAAACGCGAACTCTTCACCTGCTTGCCTGCAACGGTCATGATCTCCGCATTGCCTGACTCCTTCTGCGCGTCAGTCAGCGGCTCCCTGTCAAAGGGATTCATGAATATGCACCAGGTGCCCGTGGAGACCAGGACGAAAGGCTTGTCCGTATCCTTCAGGTACGGTATTATGGAGACGGTGGAGCTGTTGAGAATGTGACATTTGCGGGGCTTGACACTCACATGGGCACTTTTCAGCATCTCCGCCAGGTCACTTTCCAGTCCGCTGAGACAGCCATCGCCTGCAGCAAGACTCACTGCCAGGATCCTGTAAATGGAGTCGGATATCACTTCGCCGAGGCTGGATATGATCCACTTCTCGATTGCAGGGAGGTCATCACAGGGGTGACCCTCACTGTCGAGAACTTCCCCGATAATCTTCTCCTCCGTCTGAACGGGATTCAGACTCCTGTCAAAAAGCTGGAATCTCTTCCAGGTTCTGCCGATATCAAAAACGGCTATTACATCAGTGTGATCGTAGCTCATATAATTCCGGTTTGTTTTCCAAAGATAAAAAAATGGTTAGCTCGGATGGGAGATGTTACGGATTATATGGTCTTTCACAATGGGCGATCTGTGTTTTGCCGGCCCCTCGTTTCATAATTCACCCTGCAGTTGCATGGTGCACATCAATTTCCTAACTTCAGCATCTCAAACTTTCTGACCAATGAACTGGATTGATTTTGTCATAGTTGCCCTTCTCGCATACGGGCTGATACAGGGTTATATCAACGGACTGATAATAGAGATTGCCGAGCTGGCGGCTCTGGTGCTGGGCATCTGGGGTGCCATCCATTTTTCGGACTGGACTGCCGGCAAGCTGTCGGGATGGTTCGATATGCAGACCTCATGGACGGGGATCATCGCTTTTGCCGTCACCTTTATCGCAATAGTGATAGGCGTCTATCTCCTCGGCAAGCTGCTGGATACCCTGCTGAAGGCCATGGCTCTGGGTTTTGTGGTCAAATCCCTGGGTGCCGTCTTCGGTGTCCTGAAGACCGCACTTATACTCAGCGTCATCTTTGTCTTTCTCAACAGCATAAACGAGAAGAGACACTTTCTCCCCTCATCCACCATTTCCAAATCCTTTCTCTACAATCCGATTGCGGATCTTGTGCCTGCGATATTCCCCCTGGTTGAGGGCGGCAGTCTCATTGACAGCTTCAACAGGCCAAAAAAGCAATCGCCGGGGCTGTCCATCTGACCGGTTTTGATATCTTTGCGACACCTGAATTCAAGATTCTGATGATCAATTTTGTTGAAGAGCTGAGATGGAGGGGTATGATACATGACATCATGCCCGGAACAGAAGAGTTCCTGTTGAAGGAGAGGAGCTCGGCATATGTTGGTTTTGACCCCACGGCGGACTCACTGCACATAGGTCACCTGGTGGGGGTGATGATGCTGAAGCATTTTCAGAATGCGGGGCATACCCCGATAGTGCTTATAGGGGGTGCCACAGGCATGATCGGGGACCCTTCCGGCAGGTCCGAGGAGCGCAATCTTCTCAGTGAGGAGACACTGCGCCATAACCAGGAGTGTCTCAAGAAACAGTTTGAAAAATTCCTCGACTTCAGTTCATCGGCGCCCAACAGGGCCGTGATGGTCAACAACTACGACTGGATGAAGGAGTACTCCTTCCTTGGGTTCATAAGGGATATCGGCAAGCACATCACTGTCAACTATATGATGTCAAAGGATTCGGTGAAGAAGAGGCTTGACTCCGAGACCGGCCAGGGGATGTCATTCACCGAGTTTTCATACCAGCTGGTGCAGGGTACTGACTACCTTCATCTTTATACAAGTCACGGCTGCCGCCTGCAGATGGGCGGATCGGACCAGTGGGGAAACATCGTCACAGGCACCGAGCTTATCAGGCGCAAGACCGGTGGTGAAGCGTGGGCTATGACCTGCCCGCTGATAACCAAGAGCGACGGACGCAAGTTTGGCAAGACCGAGAGCGGCAACGTCTGGCTTGACCCGGCAAGGACAACACCCTACAGCTTTTACCAGTTCTGGCTCAACGTGGCTGATGATGATGCGGAGAAGTTTGTCAAGATCTTTACCATGCTATCTCGCCGCGAGATAGAAGACCTTGTCGCGGCTCACCGCGCGGAGCCCCACCAGCGACTGCTGCAGAAACGGCTCGCCGAAGAGGTGACGGTCATGGCTCATTCCCGGGAGGAGTATGATGCCGCGGTGGAAGCTTCGCAGATACTGTTTGGCAAGGGTACCACCGAACAGCTGAGGCGCATGAATGAGAAAACATTCCTCTCCGTCTTCGAGGGAGTGCCTCTGTTCGATTTGGAGAGGGAGGTTCTGTCAGCAGGGGTTACCGTCTCGGACCTCTGTGCACTTCACACGAAGATAGCAGAGTCAAAGGGAGAGATAAGACGACTGATACAGGGCGGTGGTGTCAGCCTCAACAGGAGCAGGGTCGACAGTCCCGATATGACTGTCACCACTGACCACCTTTTGAACGACAGGTACCTCCTCTTTCAGAAAGGGAAGAAAAGCTATTACCTGGTAAGAGTCACATAAACAGAGAGAAGCTCCATGGAACAGAAAGTAAGGGCCGAATTCAGGGCGGACTCCATTGACCTTTTAAATTTTATCATCCGCCATTTCAGGAAATTCCTGGTTGCGGGAGTGGCCGCTGCCATCATTTCGGCAGTCATATCCCTGATGATAAAGCCTTTATATGAATCAACCGTCACCCTTTATCCGTCGTCAAACATAACTGAGACCCGGACACTGCTGGGGGAGGCTGCATCCAGCGCTGAGCTCTTCGGGGGCGACGATGCCACTGAAAAGCTGATACAGGTGATCAGCAGCGAACAGGTAAGGGATTACCTGCGTGAGAAGTATGACCTGGCCACACATTACGGCATCAAACCTGCAGAGCGTTATCCGAACACTGTCATTGCCGAGAAGATGGACAGGTATATCAGGAGCTCGAAGACCTCATTCGGCTCGGTAGAGATAAGTGTCAGGGACCGCGACCGTGAGCTGGCCTGCATCATGGCCAATGATATAGCTGCCCGCGCCGACACGATCTTCAACAACATGCAGCGCAGCGCCGCGGCTGTAACCGTTGATGAGATAAGCCGCAGCTATGCGGAGCAGGAGGCACTGGTGAGGCAGTATTCTGATTCCCTCACCCTTCTTGAGGGTGCAGCAGCACTGAAGAGCTACGCCATACTTGAAACGGAGACCGACTATCTGAATCTCATCCGCGGCAGGTATATTGAGGCATTGGCTCTCAGCCGGCAGACGATGCCCTACACCCTGGTGGTCGACTCTGCCGTGGTGGCTGAAAAAAAGGCCTTCCCCAGGCGCAGTATCATCGTCCTGGTCTCTTCTGTATCTGCCCTGATACTCCTGGCCCTTATCCTCTTCGTGGTGGAAGGGGTGAAGCTGCATCGCGGTGATGACAGGCAGTGAGCTGCTGATATTACTGATTCCGGCAGCGCTGGCGATACTGGTGCTGGCACTCTTCTCCCTGGAGCATCTGCTGCTCCTTACTCTCTTTCTCACACCTCTTTCGCTTCAGCTGAGCTATCTGACAGGAAGCACGGGCATTGATCTCTCCGTCCCTACCGAACCGGTGATGGCGTTGCTGCTGATGGTCACTCTCTTCAAGCTGCTTGTCACCCGTGAGTTTCCGCCTGGGCTCCTTCGCCACCCCATGACAATCCTGATCGGCCTCTACCTTCTATGGACGCTGATCACATCGCTGACCTCAACCATGCCGGGGGTCTCCTTCAAAACGCTGGCATACCGCCTCTGGTTCACGGCGGGCTTCTATCTGCTGGCAGCACAGATGGCCTCCGGGAAGAGGTTCAGGCGCCGCTATCTGACGGCCTATTCGGCCGGGCTGGCCATTGTGGTGATATATTTCATCATCAGGGTCCAGGGCGCGGGCTTTCTGAACCAGCAGTTCGCACACTCTGCATGCTATCCCTTCTACAGGGATCACACCTCCTTCGGCGCCTCCATGGCCTTCCTTCTGCCCCCGCTGACGGTCATGATGTTCAGAAAGGACAACGGCCTGATGACCAAGGTGCTTCTCTTTGCCCTTCTGCTGCTCTTTGTCGCAGGATTTGTCCTGTCGTACAGCAGGGCAGCATGGGTTAGCCTGATCGCTGCTGCCCTCCTCGGCATAATACTTTGGATCAGGATGCCTGTCAGGCTGCTCTGGTTCGCTGCTGCCGGTTTTCTCCTGGCACTGGTGCTCAGCGCAGGATGGATATGGCAGCAGATGGACAGCACCACGGAGGATTCGTCTGCCGACCTTAGCCAGCATCTGCGGTCGGCAGCCAACATATCGACCGACCAGTCGAATCTCGAGCGTATCAACAGGTGGCAGTGTGCCCTCAGGATGTTCACCGTCAGGCCTGTCGCGGGCTGGGGCCCCGGCACCTACCAGTTCAGTTATGCTCCGTTCCAGAAGGCCTCGGAGCGGACGGTCATAAGTACTGACTTCGGCGATGCCGGCAACGCTCACAGCGAATATCTCGGGGCACTAAGCGAGTCGGGTCTGCCCGGTGCCCTGCTTTTCATTCTCATCACCGTCACGGCGGTCTTCTCCGGGATAAGGGTCTGGTACCGTGGAAGGAGGGACCGTGAGGGACTTTTTGTGCCGGCCCTGCTCACGGGCCTCATCACCTATGCGGTTCACGGCCTCATGAACAGCTTCCTTGACAGCGACAAGATAGCAGCCCTATGGTGGGGTTTTATTGCCATACTGGTGGCTATGGACCTGGAGCAAAAGAGGATTCCTGAAGAGGTTCAGGACCGGGATGTCACAGCAACTCCATCGCAAGGATAGAGACATCATCAAAGAGCCGGGGGTTTCCGGGATGGATGTCAAGGTCATCGATCAGGCTCCGGATGTTGTCCGCTACCGGCAGCCTGTCGCCGAAGTGTTTGATGATCGGGGTTGTTCCAAAGTCGATGCCCTTCTCATCCTTGAGCTCCGAGAGCCCGTCGGTGTAACAGATGATCTTGGTGGGGTTGTTCAGCGTGACATAGTCTGTCCTCACCCAGGGCATCTCATCGAGCATGCCGACGCCGACGCAGGACTGTCTCAGCACGGCGGTACGGTGAGTTTTAAGGTCCACGGTCACGGGAGGGTTATGGGCAGCATTGACATATTCCAGCACCCTGGTCTTCAGGTTATACCTTGCAATGAAGAGAGTGATGAACCGTTCCCCGGCGGAGTTGACCACCACCAGGGCGTTCAGCTTCCTTATCAGCTCCTCCAGGCTTGCTTCAGCGGTGAAGATGGACCTGAGACTGGCCTGGAAGTTAGACATCAGCAGTGCTGCCGACATACCCTTTCCTGAGACGTCAGCTATGCAGAAGCCTATCACATTGTCCGAGAGGGTGAGGAAATCATAATAGTCGCCACCAACCTCATAGTGGGGGTTGTAGAATCCCTGTACCCTGATCCGCTCGTCAGCCGGCAGCCTGCTGTTGTCAGGGATAAGCATCGTCTGCATGCGGGCTGCCAGTTCCAGCTCCCGGCGCAGGGCCTCTTGCCTGAGGCTCTCCCGGAAGAGGCGCTGGTTCTCGATGGCGACCACGATGATGCCGGAGATTGTCTGGATGAAATTCAGGTGTTTGATCAGGGGGCTCATCCCCTCGCCCTCCTCGTCGATGTCACCTATTAGCACATAGGCTGAAGGGATGTTATTGTTGAGCACGGGGATGATAAAATCTACGCCTTTGAACGGCTTTTGTACCACCTCCGTCTGTATCTCTCTGAAGCACAGCAGGTCGCGTTCAACGTCGATATTGGCCCGGAGGTTGTCAGGGAAGCCCGAATTAAGCATAGCCTCCCACTGCTCGCCCTGTTTGTAGAGCAGTATCTTGCCTATGCCAAGGTCATAGCGGAGGATTGATTCATACTTCCTGAGCAGATCCGGGGTAGGCAGGTTGGCGTTGATGGACAGAGTAATATCGAGCAGGGCGTCGAGTTTGAACTTCGACATCTTCAACCTGTCCTTCGGAAGCCTGCCCGGGGTCATCACGGCCGTCTCAACCCTTGACGCGTTCGATGTATGACCTGTCGCGGGTGTCAATGCGAATCCTGTCACCCACATTTACAAACAGGGGAACCATTATGGTCGAGCCTGTCTCTACTTTGGCCGGCTTGAGGGTGTTGGTGGCCGTATCACCGCGCAGTCCGGGTTCGGTGTATGTCACCTCCATGACCACGTTTACGGGCAGATCTACCAGCAGTACATTTTCAGTGTCGGCATGAACCACCACCTCTACCGTCTCGCCCTCTTTCAGCAGGTCGCTGTTCTCAAACATCGTCTCCGGAACGGTTATCTGCTCGAAGGTCTCGAGGTGCATCAGGTGATAACCCATGTCGTCGCTGTAGAGATACTGGTGTGGTCTGCGTTCGACGCGCGCCACGTTGACCCTGACTCCTGAGTTGAACGTGTTGTCAAGCACCTTGCCCGTAGTCACGTTCTTCAGCTTCGTCCGCACAAATGCCGGGCCCTTCCCGGGCTTTACGTGCTGGAACTGCACTATGGTATAGAGATCATTGTTGTATTCGATCACCATTCCGTTCCTGAAATCTGCCGTTGTTGCCATAAAAATATTTAAAAGCCTTATTTGTCAATAAAATCCAGGGGCGCGCCAAGCCCTTCAACACTTGTCATATCGACGTGAAATGACCCCACAAAGATATCAAAACGTATCTTAACCGGTAAAAAATTTTCATCGGCGGTAAACCACATGGTCATGTCCTCTTCCGTCTGGAAGACTCTTCCCACTTCTGTGACGGGATGAAACCTGTGGCATTCGATCCTGCCAGACTTCGTCCTGATGATCTCCCTGCCCCAGTATTTCAGTATGATAGGATACAGCTCATCGGCAAACCAGGTTGTCATCTCGTAGGTCTCGCCGGGTACCGGCGGGTCACCGTTGGCCAGGTAATATTTCCTGAACCAGTAGAAGCATGAGACAATGTCAAGCAGTCCCTTCGGTGCCGTGTGGTTGCCGGTGAGGTCACTGAACACCAGCGTGGAGTCGCTCCTTGACTCCTGGTCAAATCCCACCTCATTATACTTCCGGTATCGTCCCTCCTGAATATTTCTGATTGAGAAGACGGGCAGGTCGCTTTTCGGGTCAATGTAGCTCTCGTATGTGTCTCTCACCTTGTATATCACATCGGCAAGTCCTGTTGTCTGCCCGCTGACACGGGCATGCCATACCGGTTCTCCCCGGTAGAATGCCTCATTGATCTCTATGGAGGCCTGACCGCTCCCGACAGGGCCGTATCTGATCTGGTATGTAACCCTCTCACCGGGCATGTAAGGCTGCTTCTGTGCATCAAGCCTTTGCATGCCGGCAGTCACGGTCAGCATAAATATGATTATTGCCGTTCTCATCAGGTCTTCTGAATTACTGCGGAAAAATCTTCCCCGGAACCGTGGCAATGAATTCCTTGAGATAGTATGGTTCAAAATAGGCAACATCCTCAAACTGTTTGTCCTGCAATGCTCTTACAGCCGGTATGTGCAAATATGATGCCGACAGGGGAAATGGAACGTCAAATATCGCATTGGGGTGCCTGATGATCTCCCTGCATTTTTCGGCTCCGTTTCCGAAGAAGATCACCTTGCCGGCTTCCATCTGTTCACTGTAGGAAGTTCCGTCTATGATGTCGGCAGATGTCTCCCTGACAGTTGTGCCGTCGCTTCTGAAGAGTGCATTGTATACCTCCATCCGTCTCGCATCGATCATGGGGCACAGGAGTGTGCCTGATGAGGGGGGCAACGGGTTGGCGGCCAGGTATCCGTGGCACATGGCCTCCAAAGTGTTAATGCCAATGAGGGGTATGCCGGCACCGTAGGCTATTCCCTTGGCGGCAGAGACCGCAATCCTAAGTCCGGTATATGAGCCGGGGCCCTTGCTCACCGCAACCGCATCGAGGCCGGCGGCAGTAACCGAGGCCTCTTCCAGTAGGGTGCCGATGATGACTGTCAGCTGCGCTGCATGAGATTGCCCCTGCGCAGCTTCAAGCAGGCTTATCACCTGCCTGTCATCGCACAGTGCTGCCGAACAGACTTCGGTGGCTGTCTCAATGCAAAGGATCATTACCGGTACGTGAAAACTGTGACGTTACTTTTTCTTGTTGTCAATCCTGAACAGCTCGTCCTTGTCAACCACCTCGATAAGAGTTGAATCTGCAAGTTTCTTGGAGATGGCGCTGAAGGGCTGGACGATAACCTCCTGACCCTCTTCCAGTCCGCTGACTATCTCGATGTTGGCATTGTCCTGGATGCCTGTCTTCACATCCCGGGCCAGGGCATAGGTGCCGTCAGAGACAAAGACCAGGGTACGGACCTCGTCAGAGGCGGAGGCCTGCACGGCGGTTGTGTCAGTGCGGGTGGTGACCGCCTGTATCGGAACCGTAAGTACGCCGCTCTTGCTGCTGGTAAAGATATCCACCGATGCCGACATGCCGGGTCTGAAGGGACTTGGATTATTCTCGCCGAGGAGATCGTCATATGATTCCCGCAACATCAGTATCCTTACCTCGAAGTTGGTGACCTGGTCAGAGGTGGTACCGAGGGTGTTGGCGGAGTTGGCTATCTCCGTCACCACGCCGGCAAAGGCACGGTCCATGTATGCGTCTACCTCAATCTTTGTGCTGTCACCGAGCTTGACATTGATGATGTCGTTCTCATTGACGTCAACCACAACCTCCATCCTGTTGAGGTCGGCAACCCTCAGCACCTCCGTACCCGTCATCATGTTGGCACCGACCACCCGTTCTCCAAGCTCCACAGAGAGGCTTGAGATGGTTCCGGTCATGGGTGCGTATACGGTGGTCTTCACCAGGTTCTCATTGGCCTCCTTCAGAGATGCTTCCGAACTCTTCACGGAGTACTCCGCACTCTCCTTCTCGGCCCTGGCAATCTTGAACTGCGATTCCGCCTGTTCAAAGTCGGCCTGTGAGATGGTGTTCTCCTCATAGAGTTTTTTGCTGCGGTTGTATGCCAGCTCCGCCTGTATCAGCTGCGCTTCGGCCTGTGCGAGCCTCGCCTTTGTAGAGTTGAGGGTGGCAGCGGCACGCTCGCGGGCTGA
>CAYPKP010000010.1:54462-63648 GCA_964411345.1 uncultured Rikenella sp.
GTGCGAGCCTCGCCTTTGTAGAGTTGAGGGTGGCAGCGGCACGCTCGCGGGCTGAGATGTAGATCTCAGGCTTGATCTTGAAGAGAAGGGTGCCCTTCTGAACGAAATCACCTTCCCTGACATGCAGCTCCACAATCTCACCGGAGACGTCAGGACTGATTTTTACCTCAGTTTCGGGCTGTATCTTTCCGTTGGCGGTGACAGCCTCAATGATATTGTTGAGAGCTGCCTTTTCCACGGATACCTTTACTGTGGCTTCCTTGCCGAACCAGCCCTTCTGCTTGCCAACTGCGGCAAGTATTATGAGAACCAGTACTGCCGGCACAAGGATCTTGAGTATTTTGTTGTTTTTCATTCGGGTGTTGTTTTGTTATTGCATTGGTTGAGTGGAACTTACATGAACCGGTTGATCAGCTGATTATTGCTCATGCATGTATCACCACATATTTCTTCAGGTTATTGTGCCATTCGTGTAATATGCTCCAGGGTCAGTGGTATGCCACGGTAGAAGTCGAGGACCTTTGTTTTGAAGACAAACTCGTATTTTGCCTGTGCCATCTCACTCTGTGCATTGAGCAGCTGTGTCTTCGACTGATTGTACTCAAGCGCTGTCACGAGGCCCACGTCAAGCTTCTGCTCGGCATATCTGAAGGCCTCCTCCATTGAGGCCACAGCCTTCTGGCTGGCGTTATACTTCTTCATGGCGCCGGTGGCGTCGGTGAAGGCCTGCTGTATGCTCTTGTAAAGCTCTTTCTTCGTGTTCTCCAGTGCATACTGCGAGTTCTCAATGCCCAGCCTGGAGTTCCTGATGCCGGTATTTACCTGCCATCCGTTGAAGATAGGTATGTTGAGAGAGAATCCTAGTCCGTAGTTGAGGTTGTCATTCAGCTGCTCGCCGAAGGGATACGTTTCAAAGGTGACGGGCTTGAGCCTCTTGTCAGAGTAGCCTGTTGAGGCCGTGGCGCCGAGGCTGAGCCTGGGGCTTCTGCCTCCCCTGGCGATGGCCAGGTCAAGCTCGGCACTCTTAAGCTGGTATTCGGCACTGAGAATCTCCGGACGGCTCTTCTCAGCTATGGAATAGATATCCAGTGGGCCGCCCTTAACAGCCTCATCATCAACCGTTATGACTGGCACCGCTACTGCAAAGTCATCAGCGTTGGGCAGCTCAAGCATCTGCGCCAGGGTCAGCAGTGAGAGGGTCAGCTGGTTCTGCAGGTTGACGAGCTGCAGCTCCTCACGTGCTGCCTGCGCCTCTATGTCAAGCAGGTTGCCGCGGGCGACACTGCCGGCTTCTACCAGCCTGCCCGTCCGGTCTATCTGCTGCCTGGTGAGCTCTACCTGAGCCTCCGTGGCAGTGACGAGCTCCTGGTTAAGCAGTATCTGGAGGTATGCCATGGCGATGCTGAGCGAGATGTCGTCCCTGAACCGCTCCAGATCCTGCTCGCTGGCAAGAAGCTGGTATTTGTTCTTCTGAATGGTGTTGTAGTTCACCAGCCCGTGGAACAGCGTCACGTTGCTGCCGGCATAGAAGTTGTTCGACTGTACGGTCTCGTTCTCGGTGAACTCGTAGGTGGTCTCGTCGAGGGCACGGCCGAAGGCGTAGTTGTGCGATGCACTGCCGTTGAGAGTGGGAAGCAGGTTCAGCTTTGACTGCTCGAGGGCAGACTGCTGATATTGGGTCATGATCTCCTGCTGCTTGATGCGTATGTTGTTCTGCAGGGCATGCGCGATGCACTCTTCCAGCGTCCATGCCTTCTGCTGCGCGGCAGCCGTTACAGCCCCCAGAAGTAAGATCAGTCCCAGGAAGAGAAATTTTCTTTTCATGTTCTCTTAATGATGGCTTTTTATGAAGCTACGAAGATATGAAATTGATCAGTATTTTAAAGACTTGGGAATTAATATCTCGTTGCACCGGGCGATTAAAGGGAGTCCGTCAATTTTGCTTATCTTTGCGCTGCTTTTGATCAGATGTTTCATAAAAACGTTCAAGATAATGAGTAACAAAGGATTAAATCTGGAGCCCGGAGTGATCTGCGGTGAGGATGTAAAGAGACTTTTTGATTATGCCAACAATAACGACTTTGCCATACCGGCGGTCAATGTGGTTGGTACCGATTCGGTGAATGCCGTTCTGGAGACTGCCCGGGAGGTCAACTCGCCGGTCATAATCCAGTTTTCAAACGGCGGAGCGCACTTTTTTGCCGGGCAGGGTCTGCCGAAGGATAACCAGACCGGAGCCATCGCAGGAGGTATTTCCGGCGCCCTGCATGTGCATAATGTTGCTGAATATTACGGTGTCCCCGTTGTGCTGCACACCGACCATGCTGCCCGCAAGCTTCTGCCGTGGATAGATGCGCTGCTCGATGCCGGGGAGGAGTTTTACGAGACCAACGGCAAGCCCCTCTTCAGTTCACATATGCTTGACCTCTCCGAGGAGCCGCTGAAGGAGAACATTGAGACCTGCAAGAGATATCTTGAGCGTATGGACAAGCTGGGGATGACCCTCGAGATAGAGCTGGGAGTCACGGGGGGCGAGGAAGACGGCGTTGACAATACCGATGTTGACAGCTCAAGGCTCTACACCCAGCCCGAGGATGTAGCCTATGCCTATGAGGAGCTGAAGAAGATCTCTCCCAACTTCACCATCGCCGCATCCTTCGGCAACGTACACGGGGTTTATAAACCCGGCAACGTCACACTGAGACCCGTGATACTCAAAAACTCGCAGGACTACATACAGAAGAAATTCAAAACAGGTCCGAACCCTGTTAACTTCGTTTTCCACGGAGGATCGGGCTCAGAGAAGCATCTGATCACGGAAGCGATCAAATACGGTGCTGTCAAGATGAATATTGACACCGATATGCAATGGGCGTTCTGGTCAGGAGTTAAGGATTACTATGAGGCGAAGAAGGGTTATCTGCAGGGACAGATAGGCAATCCCGATGGAGAAGACAAGCCGAACAAGAAGTATTATGATCCCAGGGTATGGCTGCGCAAGGGCCAGGAGACATTCATTGCAAGGCTGAAGGAGGCCTTTGCCGATCTCAATGCTCTGGACAGGATGTAATAATTATTAATAAGTTAAAATAAAGCAGGTCAGCGACTTAACGCTGACCTGCTTTTTATTGTTAATAAATCAAAGTTAAGGCATCCGGAACGCAGTTCCGAATAGGCTACTTTAGTGTGAAATTTATAGCGGGATTGAAACAGGGACCGGCCAGGGGTGACAGGATAAAGCGGACGACGACTCTCACGCTGAGGCTGAATGAGAGGGAGGCGAAGGCGTTGAATGTCTACTGCAGGCGGTTTCGAGTAAGGAGCAAGTCGGATTTCATGCGGCGTACCATAATGCAGGCCATTGTCGGCAGGTTTGATGCGCAGCATCCGACGCTGTGGGAACAGGGTGAACTTACCCTTTTTTCACAGGATCTGAAAAATAACTGAGATCGGAGAGTGTCAACTCTTATTTTATTATTTTTGTGAAGCCACGATACCGGGGGAGTATCGCGCATGGCAGACATGGGATTGGAAATCATAAAAATAGAGCCTACAAAAGTAACGCCTCAGGTACTGTTTCTTGAGGGTCACCTTGAGATCAGGGGCAGGTCTATTGCCGAGAATGCCTCTGAATTCTACAGGCCGCTGGAGGCGTGGGTAGCTGCCTATGTGGAACAGCCGGAGGTGAGGACGCGTGTCATTCTTTCGTTTGATTTCATCAACACATCATCAACCAAGTGGGTCTACTCCATTATCAAGAGGCTTGCGTTATATCCCAACGTCAGGGAGAATGTCTCCATTGAGTGGTTTTACGAGAAGGGCGACGAGGAGCAGTATGAGCTTGGTCAGATAATACAGTCATTCATAGACTGTCCGTTCATCTATTACGAGACGGAGCAGACCTGAAGTCAGAAAAAATACTATTTTTGCATCGCCTCATCAGGCGCCGATTGACCCATGGTGTAATTGGTAACACGTCTGATTTTGGTTCAGAAGAGTCGGGGTTCGAGCCCCTGTGGGTCAACAAAATAGCAGCCGGAAGGCTGCTTTTTTTGTTTAAGGGCCTGCGGTGATTGCGGATGAGGCGAGATGCCTTCCCTGCAGGCTGTCTCTCCTGCAGTCTGTCTCCGTCGCTGCCGCCCTGCAGGCTGTCTCTCCTGCAGTCCATCTCTCCTGCAGTCTGGCAACTTCGCCAAAAATGTCCACCGGGCATTTTCTTTAATGCTCGTTCCCCCTGTGGATAATCAGTAGCCGGCTTTTGCATCCGGCTTCCTTGTTTAATGCCGGAGCTCAAAAACCGGAGCTGAACAGGTAATCCCGGTTCAGTTTTGAGGCAACCTCTGCCGGTTGCACTGCACTGAATTTCCGTATTCCGCAAGCTTTATAAATTCATCAACTCCCACCTCCCCGGGATTGTAACGGTTGTATTTCCCGAAAACATCAACCAGCAATTGCCTGTTATCAGCGGGACTGAATATCTCAAAACGGCACTCTCCGGCTACAGGTTCAGAATTAATAATGTCAATAAATGACACATCAGTTTCACAGGTGAAGTCCAGGTCATTTAGATCAATGGTTCTGACAGTTTTGTTCCCCTGTGTCAAATATTGAATCGTCCTGTCTGTAATATTGTAGACAATACTCCATTGAGTGTCTTCCTGGCTCACAGAATCCAGGATTTCAAATGCTTTCTCCCAGGCACTATTCTTTGGCTCAAGGTTTTCTAACATGGTGGCAACCTTCACAAATCTTCCGTTTGATGATTTGTCCGGCCTGATCTCCAGATCACCTCCAAAACCCCTGAAGTTACCCAGGTAATCGAGTGAGTTCTCATAATGGTTATTGCTTAAAACCGGGTAAGGCAGATCAGACCCGTTATAGATAAATGTTTTGCCATCATGAAATTCAACAATGGCAGTGTTGCCGTAGCTGTCAGTGACAAGGTAATGCAGGTTGATCAGAAGGGGGACTATCACGATGCTGTCAATGCCATTAAGCAGCTCTTCAACATCTGCAAAATTATCAAGACAGAACTGGGTCCACTGAAATTCGTTCAATTGATATTTATTATCGCCTCCCGGTGTCCGGCCCCAGGAGTTCAGCTCTTCTATCACAAGGCCTTTTTCGTTCATTCCGCCCAGGGGAAACTCCTTCCCAAACTGATTGAATGTCACACTTCCGTATTTCGAGATCCATGACAGTCTCTTCGGGTTATCGCAATAAGCAGTCTTAAGGACCCCTTTTTTATTTACCATAACAATACCGTTGCTGATTTCCCAGTCAAGGTTTTTAGCCAGTACCAGCTGATTATCTTTTTTCACTACAAAAGAAGTACAGGCTGTCAACTTGTTCGGGGCAGATATCAGGCATATCATAAACAATATGCACACAAAAAGATTTTGAAGGACCGCTTTTTTGTTCATATCAGTCAATGTCCGGCTGTTTTTTCCTTAATCATTTCTCTTCAGCAACTTTAATTATACTGGCAGATGGTCATAAAGCTACAAATATTACTTCTTCCAAAAACACTTCAGATCATCCTTTGACACACCCGGAATTACGGACCGGCATTGCCTGCAACCACAAGCATCTCGAAATCTTCTTCGGTCAGCCTGCCGTACCCGGGATTTGCCGGGCCTGGGCTGCGGAAAAAGAAAACTGCGCGGATAACAAATCTTGCTTCCGGGGATCTAATAATACGATTATGCTGACCGGGGCATTTAAAGGCAGATAAATCACTTAAACACCAATGAATTAAGGTTATTCATGACTACCCGGTATCTTATCAAACTTTATACCCATAAATCGAAAAGAGTTGCCATCAGGCTGGAAAACCACACTCTCTCCCCCGCCCCGGCCGTAACCTAGCACAAAGGCTTCGGTGTCGTTTACCAGGTCCAGGGCAACTGTTGCATCTTGCTCTATACCCATTTCAGGGTTGAATCCATACCTGAGAATGACAAAGCCATCCTCAATGGTAATATTCATCTTTTCAATCATTGCCGCATCTTTACGGCCAGCGTTTGCAACTCTGTATTCACCGGTCCTGCTCTGCCATGCTTCTGGAATAGGTTTAGGGACAACCTGAGTACCGATGATATTCAATCCACCCCATGGCATCGCCTGGATAAAATGCTTCTCACCGTTGATTTCTTCGAGGAGAAGATACATCTTCTTCGACCTGAACATCCTTCCAAGAAACCTCTTTGCAGGTACAAATGAATTTGAGTCGTGCCGCGCCAGGTAAAAATTCTGTCCGTTTATGGTCGGGGAAAGGCTGTTGTTTTTCCAGTCCAACCTGCAGACGAGTCCGGGCATGGCATAGGTTCCGGTAAATGACATAAGATTCTTACTGCTGACAGGAGTTAATTGAATGATCTTTTCGCGGTTCTTTGTTCGGTCCGGATAAACTCCTGCTGCCCTGCAGTATTCAACCATCAGCTGCTCATCAAGTCTCCAGGCGTTATCCTTTCCATTGGGGGAATCGGAAAGAAGAACGGAAGCAAGGCCGGCATCAGGAGCTATTACGAACTGGGCACGATGGTACAGGGTTGCCCCTCCATGTTCAAGCAGACGGCCGAGTTCATAAGCTTTGTTCTTATAGTTGAAACAGATGGCTGACCTGTGATCAAGATCCAGAAGATTATCATGGTTTTGCAGCTCAAACATCTGTTCAAGGGTAGTATTTTTCAGGAGGGTCTCTTTACCATCAATAAATGAACGTCCGAACCTGATCATGTCGTTTACCGTAGAATAGATGGCTCCGGCAGGTTTATCATAAATGGGAAGTTCTGATTTGGGATTTCCTTTATCATCAAAAGCCGCAGAAAGTTGCCTTTGTGAGTCATAATCATAGTAGAAACCTGACGAATTCATTCGCAGCGGCTCAAAAATGTTGCGGACAATGTACTCCTCGTATTTCATTCCGCTGACACGTTCAATGACTATACCAAGCAATGCATAGCCTAGATTGGAATATGCCCTTGTCTTTCCTGCCGGGTAGCAGGTGTACTGGGTGTTGAGGTAATCAAGGACAGTATTAAAGTCCTCCGGTGTTTTGCTGAACTTATCCAGAAAGATGTC
The DNA here is from genome assembly GCA_964411345.1 of uncultured Rikenella sp. Classification (GTDB taxonomy): domain Bacteria; phylum Bacteroidota; class Bacteroidia; order Bacteroidales; family VadinHA17; genus SR-FBR-E99. Next base: position 61,546 of record CAYPKP010000010.1, read on the forward strand.
GGAAGGTATTCCTGCATGATGTGTCAGAACAGCACGCAGGGTTACAGGTGCGGATTCAGGGAAGCGCTGCCTGATATGAAGGTCATGAACATATTCATTAACAGGTTTATCGAGGTCAACTTTTCCCTCCTCATACAGTTGCATTACAGCCAACGCAGTGAAAACCTTGGTTACTGACCCTATCAGGAACGGTGAATCGCTGTTGGTTCCGGAACCTTTTGCACTGAAGCTGTCCTGCAATATTACGGTGTCGTGGCTGAAGACAGCGTATGAGGCATTTGAGACGTGCAGACCGGTCAGCTCCTCCTTAAAATCAGCATTGAATGTTACCAAGAAATCCCCGGAGCTCTGTTTTTTTGAGCATGCAGCAAAAGCCAGGCAAGCAAGCCCGATTAAAAGACTTTTATGGACGATCTTCATGGCATGTTATTTTTGGATGAATTAGGACATCTCTTCCGTCTGTGAAGAGAACAGAAAAACCTGTCCTCTTCTGTTGAAATACTATCTGCATTAAAATACATTCTGGAGTTTGCCTGAAGTTTTATTCCTGTCCTTTTAGCGTGGGCCGAAAAGTGACCGCTAAATTACCCGATAAAACCTTAATAACAACAGGACCTGACAATAGGGAATTACTTTTCGCGAACCAATCTGCCCCAGCCTTGTTTATATTATGTATAACAGAAATTACTAATAAAATCTGCAACAATGGCATACTACTTCTCCAGAACACTCAAGACATCATTCAACGATGCAGTTGAGCGGATAACTAAAGCACTCTCAGAAGAGGGATTTGGCGTCATATCGGAAGTTGACATGCATGAGAAGATAAAGGCCAAAGTAGGGGTTGACTTCAAGAGATACCGCATTCTCGGGGCATGCAATCCGGCATATTCTTACAGAGCCCTGCAGGCCGAGGATAAGATGGGGGTTATGCTTCCATGCAATGTCCTGGTCATAGAACAGGGGGTGAACAATATCGAGATTGCCACTGTCAACCCGACGGATTCAATGATGGCCATAAAAAACGATGTTGTGACCGAGGTGGCAGCCAGTGTGGGCGAGCATCTGAAGAAGGCCCTGGATCGTCTCTAGCCTGCTATCCCTTATAGGATGCAATCACCAGCATCTCGAAATCTTCAGTGGTCAGTTTATCGCCTCTTGAGTAGGCCCCTAGCTTCGCACCGAAGATATCAACGGTTTTGAAACCGAGCGACTTCAACAGCCAGGTTATTTCGCTGGGAACGTAATACCGCTCATTGGAGTTGAGGATCTTCTTTCTGCCGTCATCGTCCACCAGCTCAGTTATATTATGGTCACGGAAGGTCATCAGGTCAAAGGTGTTGCTATGGTAGGTAGCCTTGCCCTCCTCTGATTTTTCTTCATGGAACTGCTCAACGGAATGGTAGAGGGGAAAGAGACCATTCAGCGTGGTAAATATCAGTTTGCCGGGCCTTTTCAGTGCCCTGGCTGCGCTGCTCAATATCTCAAAGTTCATCTCGTCGGTCTCCATCAGGGGAAAACCTCCCTCACAGAGCATGATGGCAGCGTCAAACTCACTGTTGAACGGAAGATTTCTGGCATCATGGTTCATGAAGGTTATGGTCAGGCCTTCCGCAGCCGCCTTTTCGGCGGCACGTCTCAGCTGTGACTCCGACAGGTCAATACCTGTTACATTGTATCCTCTCTTTGTCAGCTCAATGGCATGCCGGCCGGTACCGCAACCTATGTCGAGGATCCTGAGCGATTTATCATAGCCGAACTCCTTCTCAAGGAAGTCGCATTCGCCCATGGTTCCGGTGGTAAATACTTCCGAGTCGTACTTTCTCCCATAGTTCTCGAAGAGCTCCTCATACCACTGTTTTCTTACGGGGCTGTTCCCTGCGCCGGTCCTGTCCCGGTCTTTTTCACTCCCGGCCCTTACAGCCGATGTATCTGCACCCCGGACCCTGGCCCCGGCCGTTGCATCTGCATCCCGGTCCCTGGCCCCGTCCTTTGCATCTTCACCCCCGGTTTCGGCTTCGCCACCCGGATCTATGGCTTCACCGCTGCCGGCTTTAGCTTTATCGTCAGGGGCAAAGTGCTTCGCATACCTTATCTCATCAC
>CAYPKP010000010.1:63748-68498 GCA_964411345.1 uncultured Rikenella sp.
CCGGCTTTAGCTTTATCGTCAGGGGCAAAGTGCTTCGCATACCTTATCTCATCACATATCTTTCCGTTCTTGATGACGGCATTCCTGAGCACAGCTTCCCTCTCGAACCCGCACTTCTCAAGCACCCTCTGTGAAGCGGTGTTGAAGGCGAATACTCCGGAGAAGATCTTTATGATGTCAAGCTCGCGGAAGCCATAATCACAGATAAGGTTCACCGCCCTGGTGGTGATACCCCTGTTCCACCACGGTTCGCCTATGAAGTAACCCATCTCGGCTGTCATGCGGTAAACGTCGTCCTGAGGGTGCAACCCGATGTTTCCGACATACTCCCCTTCGAATTCGATGGCGAATACCTGGTAAGGCTTCTGCCTGAGGCACAATGAGATGAATTTCTGTGCGTCCCCGACAGAATACGGTGAGGGGAATACATCCCTGAGATTCTCTGCCACCTTTTCATTGTCGGCAATCTCCGCCATGGCGAATTTGTCGTTACGCCTGAACTTTCGTATGGTCACAACTCCGTCGGTGAACCTGAGCGGGGTGGTTTTCATGATATGCAGCCTTTTAATTCGGAGCATAAAGGTATTAATTTGAGTAATATTGTGTAATGAAAAGGATACTGCCTCTCATACTGGCCTCTGTTCTTGCCGCCGGAAGCGCCGTCGGGCAGCCATTTAACCCTGAGAGGGGGGAGCTTTTTGTTGATACGGTTGTTCCGCGTATAGACATAACCGTAAATCCCGACACCCTGGCATGGATCTACGCCAATCCCGAAAGTGACAGGGAGTTTCATGCCCTCTTCGTTTTTGACAACGGTACCGTACGGGACACGGTTGACCCGGTGGGATTCCGACTGCGGGGCAACACCTCCCGTAATTCACAGAAGAAATCCTTCAAGGTGTCATTCAACACCTTCACCCCGGGCGGCAGGTTTTACGGGGTGGAGAAGCTGAATCTCAACGGCGAGCACAATGATCCGTCGGTTATGCGGTCAAAAGTAATGTGGGATATTCTCCGGAAATGGGATATACCTGCGCCAAGGGCCAATCATGTGAGAGTCTATATCAACGGGAGCTACTACGGTCTCTATATAAGTGTTGAACATATCGACGAGGAGTTTGCGCTGTCACGGTTTGGCAACAAGAACGGGAATCTGTTCAAGTGTCTCTGGCCCGCAGACCTTGATTACCGGGGCAGTGATCCGGACAGTTACAAAATATGGTCAGGAGACCGATGGGTTTATGAGCTCAAGACAAACATTGAGGAGAATGATTTCTCAGACCTGGCAGCATTTATCTGGGTGCTGGAAAATTCGTCCGATGAGACTCTTGTCTGCGACCTTGAGGCGCTGTTCAACGTTTATGATTACCTGAAGGTGATGGCTGCTCAGATATTCTGCGGCGACTGGGACGGCTATATCTATAACAAGAACAACTTTTATCTCTATCACAACACCTCAACCGGCAAGTTTGAATACATACCCTACGATGTCGACAACACCTTCGGCATCGACTGGTTCGGCATCGACTGGGCGAACCGGAATATGTATGAATGGCAGCCCGGCGGGGACCAGCCCAGACCTCTTTATGACCGCCTGATACACCACCCTGTCTTCCGGCAGCAGTTCAGCCGGTATGCGGAACAGCTGATCAGCAGCACTCTTGACATCGACTCGCTGAAGCAGTCCATTGACAAGAGAAGGAACATGATTACGCCATACGTGGCCATTGACCCGTACTATCCGCTTGATTACGGGTACGATTACGGTGATTTCATGAACTCCTACACTGCTGCCACAGGGGCGCATGTGAAGTGGGGCCTCTTTCCGTACCTGGAAGCCAGGAAATCTTCGATGCAGGCACAGACCGAGCCCGGCACGATGGCCCCGGTGATAAAGTATATAAGGCATAACAGAGAGGGCGGGCAAGCTGTCACCGTCAGTGCATACGTCGAGGCTGTCACGGAGCCGGTAACGGTTACCCTTCTCTGGTCGTTGGATGAAGGCGGGATCCTCCAGGAGAAGATGACCGGTGACGGCAGCGGGACCTATAGTGCCACACTTGCCGGCATCGCCGATGAAGCTTCTGTAAGCTACAGGGTAATGGCGGCGGACGGAGCAGGGGAAACCAGTATCCTGCCGTGTGAACCCTTGTATATACATCCGGCTGCCGGCGACACCCCACTGCTCTATATCAATGAGTTCATGGCCGACAATGAGGCAACCGTGACTGATGAACATGGCAACTACTGCGACTGGATTGAGATATACAACGGTGATGATGAGGGGGTCTTCCTGGGGGACCTCTACCTGACTGACAACTTCAGTATCCCTGACAAATGGCAGCTGCCCGACCTCGTACTGCCTGCCGGCGGGTTTATGGTCTTCTGGGCTGATGGTTCTCCTTCGCTCGGGATGAGGCATACCTCCTTCAAGCTGGACAAGGAGGGGGAGGAGATAGGTCTCTACACTGCGGGCCTGCTTGTGATTGACAGCCTCTCATACGGTCAGCAGGGTGAGGATGTGAGCACGGGCAGAAGGAGTGACGGCGCTGAGGAGATCATCTCGCTTGCGGCGGCCACTCCGGGCCGCTCGAACAGCCTCACTTCTGCCGCTGTCACAATGGGCGACAGGAAGCTGGCCGCCTGGCCCAACCCTGCCACCGGCGACTTCATCAGGCTGAGCGAGGCTGTGGATTGCAGGGTTTACTCTGCAGGAGGTCAGCTGATGTTTGCCGGGCGGGTGGCATCCGTAATTGATATCAGCCGATGGCGATCTGGACTTTATATCATCGTCACTTCAGACGGCCGCCTGCTGAAATTCATGAGGGTTTCGGATCACTAAAATACGATACCTCAACCCCTACGGGGTACGTGTTTGATGATAGTTGGGCCTTGCCCTTCTGCTCCCTGGCTGCCAATGTATTCAATATCCCGGGCAGTGAACCGTAAAGTTCCACGCCGTACCTGATGATCCTGAGCAGTTCGGGTTTACACGCACCTCTATCATGGTAGTGTAGCCGCTGAACTGTACCTGCACCGAGCGGCTTTCTCCCACGCAGCCGGAGTTGAATATCGTTCTGCCTCCGTGTGATATTATTATCTGGTCCTTGACATCAAATGTCTGGTAGTCGAATCTAAAGACACCGCTGGTGACGCCCAGGTCTATCTGGTGCACCTCGGGGGCGTCTCCGCCGGCTTTCTGGGTGTCGTTGCACCGGCTCTGGTGCACCACTGCCGGCTGCTGGTTCGGAGGAACGGTGCCGCCAGGCATATTGCCTGTTACATTGCCCGTTATTGCTCCTGTAATTGCATTCATAATACCCATCACGGCATTCATGTCAATGGATGGTCTCCTTCTCTCCGGCTCGCAGGCGGTTCTGGAGCTGTTCCAGACAAAACCGGGCATGCAGTCGCAGGCCATGACGTCATTGATGGCGTCGTATACAGGCTGTGAGTTGGGTATGTGAGAACAGTTGGCCTGTACTATCTGTGTGGCCGTTATTTGCTCGCATCCCTTGCTGTCGTCGCGCCACTTGTACCCTGGGAGACAGTCGCAGTAGGGTTCCTGCCGCACCGGATCCCACATGGGCATGGTATAGGGCAGGTTGTCGCAGTTGAAACCGCTGAACTGTGCCACCGCTGCGGGGATACACATGATCCTGTCCTTATCCCAGACATATCCCGGCAGACAGTCGCAGTAAACCTTTTTATCAACAGGGTCCCACACTCCCTGTGTGTTGGGATAGCCAGAACAGTCGGCCTGCGAAGCCTGGAGCTTGCCGGTCTCCTCGCATCCGAGGTTATCAGGTCTCCATGAGTACCCGGGCAGGCAGTCGCAGTAGGGTTCGTTCCTGGAGTAATCCCACAGCGGCCTGGTGTTTGGCCACTGTGAGCAGTCGGAGTCATTGAGTATCTGCTGCACATCCGGCTTGCACAGACCTGTGACCGGATCAGGAATGAAGTAGTTCTTGCACACGCAGTCATACACCCCTGTTGCACTGTTGAAAACAGGTTCGGAGTTTGGGTCGGGACAGTCGGGGACCACCGGCTGAACATCATCCTCCGGGACGCATATGCCCTGGTCATTTCTTACATAGCCGTCGTTGCAGATGCATACCTGTGCAACAGGATCATAGTACTCATTGGGACCGCACGACATATCTTCCTCTTCATCCTGACCCTCCCTGTCAAGTCGGAGGAGTCCCAGGTCCTGGCACTGATTATAGATCACAGAGGTCTCCTTCAGGTCGGTATATCCTGTGGCAGTCACGGTTATTTCAATCGGGGCTCCGCTGCGTCCTGCCTCGGGATAATCCATCAGAATGGTATAGCGGCCGCTGACTGTCTGGTCGGACCGGGCACCGGCAGGAGTTGATATTGTCACCGTAGCACCTGAGACCCTGTTTCCCTCCTGGTCTTCAATGACGCCTTCAAGCATAAGCTGGTCGTACATTATGGTGGTGAGTCTCTTGGTCTCCGGCCTTATGCCGTCCTTGTCGAATATATATTTTGCAATGTACAGATTGCGGTCCGTGTTTACCGACTCCATCAGCGACATCCAGTCGCCGTAACTGTTGCGTTTCTCCAGGAGCCTTTCATGGCAGAGGTCCATCGACGAAAGCCTGCCAAACTCCCTGGCTCCCCAGTCGCGGGATTCAATGTATAATCTCTGGTAGCTGTTGCACCATCGGATCATCTCATCGGCAGACAGCACCGTGCCGTTGGCCAGTTTCCAGTTTCGGAAAATCTC
>CAYPKP010000010.1:68598-76554 GCA_964411345.1 uncultured Rikenella sp.
AATGTAACAGGAGCCTTTATGGCCTCATACTCCTGTTCATCGGGCAGCAGTTTTTCAACATCTTCGAAGAGATTACTCATCACCTCAAGTGACCGGAAGGGATTCTGGTCGTCGGGCGCATAACGCTGATAGAAGTTGATTGCCTTTTCAATATCTTCCTTGACACTGATGACATCCTTGAGCTCACCCTCAAACTGCTTAAGCTTTCCCAGTGTGTAGTTTACCTTAGCTGTGAGTCCGGCTGCTTCGGCGTCATTGATAGCCTGCTGCAGTTCTTTAGGGAGCAAGTGGTATTTGTCCTTCAGCTTCTGCCAGTTACCGAGCATTTCGGTAAGCTTCTCCTGTGACTCGGTGACCATATCCTTTGAAGTAGAAAGGACATCGTCAAGTGTCTCCTTCTGCTCATCGGTAAGTTGCATGTACGCTTTGCCCGACTGCGCATAAATGATGTCGGTGAAGGCAAGAAATATCAGGATGACAAGGGTGAGGACTGAAGCCCGTGCAACAACTGGTTTCATTACGGAGCGATTTTAAAAGTAAAACCTGTATCCCATGGAGACGAGCATCATCTGGTATCCCTCATAGGTGGCGAGAATTTCATTCATCCAGAGGTCAACTCCTATCTCAAATGCTCTTCTATCCGTTCCGAACCTTGCTCTCATCATTGAATTGAAGGAGACGTCGGAGGCCATTTCACCGTGGAGGTCGGAGTCGCTTGACAGTGGGCGAAGGGTAGTGTTTGCTGCCAGTCCCAGGTCAACGCCCCAGTAGCGTTTGCCGCTGGTCATCCTGTAGCCGGCAAAGAGGGGTATCCTGAAGGTATAGAAGGCATTTACACCGGCGGCATCCTCCGTCTTTCCTATCAGTGAGTTGAAGTGTATGCCGGTGCCACCGTAAAACTTCGCACCTATCACCTGGTCGATGCCAAAACTGACACCCGGGAAGAGCGGCGGATCAATTCCGTAGACCTTTCCCAGGTCGGAGAAGAGAAATGAGACAAACATTGAAGTGTTGCGATACCTCGGGGCACGCAGAGGGGCAAGAGGCTGGCCGGCAGGAGCCCCGTAGGAGGAGGCGGGAGGTGGCGGTGCAGTCGGGTTTGCCGGCGCCTGGGATGGCAGATTTGACGGTTGTGCCGCGGCGTTGGCTGCTGCCCGGTTCTGGGCAGCAGCGGCGGCAGGGTCACAGCTGCCGTTGGGATAGTTTTCCTTTACCCATTTCTCAGCTACCTGGTAGAATGGAAAACCGCCCTTGAGCGGCACCAGGCTGGGCGACCGGTCGTCGCCGTCGACAATTTTAACCTTGCCGTCACTCTTGTCGCATACAGCCTTGTAGGTCTTCTGAGCGTCCAGATTGTACGATAGGGAAAGAAGCAGAAAGGAGATGATGAACGGGATGATTGTCTTCATAATGGTCCGTTTTTTTTCAGGATAGTGTGACAGTGATTATCTGAACTGAATCGTCAAGCCGGGCCCTGCGCACTGTCGTGAAGAATAAAAGTAGAAATTAATTATCTTATAAGAAAACAGTTTTTGATTATCATACCCCAAAAATGTCATTATCGGATGATTTATTGAGATAAACACAACAGTCGGCAGCAATGAAAACAGACATTTTTTAAAAATAAGTTGCCCAAAAGCTTGACTCATATCATATAATAGTTATAACTTTGTAAAGTTTAAAATTAATGAAGTATATAAAACCTTAAATATCATGGCATACAAATCAAAAATCAGAATTTCTATAGGCTGGATATACCCGATAGGGATATTTACATCCTATATTCTCCTGTTGCTGGAGTTTGAGCTGCGAAGGGTTTTAAGGCAAGGCGGGGCAGAGATCACCGGAGAGCCCTACATTACAATAATACTGGTTGCACTGATGTTCCTGGTTCTTGGAATTGTGCAATGGTTCAGGTATCGTAACTGGATCTACCCTGTTCTTGGGTTTTTGATATGCATTACAACTGCCCAGGTCTCATTCATTTTTCCGCACCACGGAACTCCGGGATTTCTGAAGGTGACATATTTCATAAGTTTCATCCTGATAATACTGTTTGTACTTGTCAACTGGAATTCGTTCTACAGTCACGAGAGGTTTGAGCTGAACTCAAGGAGGCTCTTCCGTCTTGCCGCTGAAAGGATTTACCAGGCTGATAACGGTTATACGGAGAGGCCATACTCCGGGGGGAAGGTAGAATGCACCAGGGATGAGTTACTGGGATTTGCGCGGTTTCTTCACGGAAATTATGTGGCAAGGGCTTTCTATTATGAAACCAATGTCTGTCTCTCGTTCTCCATGAATAAAAGCCTGGTTGCAATTAATGAGGGCAGGGAGGTGAGTCATGTCATCATGGGATATGACGGAAGCCTTACTGTGAAGATAGCGGATAAGGATTATCGCGACTACCTTGAGAAACTCAGTTTTGACAAGCTCTGTGCCTCCCTTGCAGGCGTTTTTTCAAGGTTTCTCTATTATTACAAGACCGGACTGGAACAGCGGATCATCGCCGAGCTGAAATCAGCGAGATAGGCTGTGGCTCAATACCGGTTATGAGCAGGGAATATGAAGGATTGATCAGATTTAATATGCTTATCACATAATATCATCATAAAGATGGATTTTGAACAGGCAGCAAAACTGGGCGCATGTTTGTCGAAGGATTATGCGGAGGATTTTTTTGCCTTGCTGGCGACCTACCATAATATTTCAGCCTCTGAGGCTGCCTCAAGGCTCAGCCTTCACATAAAGACAGCTCAGGACTTTCTTGAGGATCTATTTCATCTGGGTATCGCGAACCGTGAGGAGGTGTATGAGGGTAAAAGACCCTACTTCAGGTATAGTCTGGCGATGAGGCACATTGATATCAGGATTGATCTTAACCCACTGTTCCCGGCAGAGGATCGGGAGAAAGAGAGGCTCAGCGCAAGGATCAGGGAGATGCAGAACAACAGGGCCAGATTTACCACCTCCAGGAGCAATGATTACATAAGCAGTGTAGTGATATGGTCAGGAGAGGGCCGGGAAAGGAGGGAGAGGAAGCTTAACCTCTCCATTCCCCAGGGCCGGTTCCTTTTTCACCTGCCCTTTCCCACTGCCGAGCCGCTGAGTATTGGAGAGATTGTTGCGGAGGCAGGACTTGATGACACCAATATACCTGAGATACTGGATATTGTTAATGTACTGACAGATTTTGGAGTTATTGAGAGCTGCGCCCCTTTTACATGACTCTGATGCTGTATATTTGTGGTGGTGACCCTGGCCGGGATCCCCGGGCAGAAGCTGTCACCAGCCGGTTATTTGCTGGTTCCGCTGATGCAACAGTCAAGCAACCGGGGCGCAACAGTGATCAGTTGTTTTCCTTACTTGTGCACTATGAATGCAGGAAGGCTGAAAAAAAATGAAATTCATCATGGCGACTGCCTGGAGCTGCTGAAGCGTCTGCCTGACTCTTCTGCCGACCTAGTCTTTGCTGATCCGCCTTACAACCTGCAGCTGCACAGGAATCTCTTCCGGCCTGACAGGTCGCAGGTCAGTGCCGTGGATGACGGGTGGGACAAGTTTGACTCTTTTCGCGAGTATGATGATTTCTCAAGGGCCTGGCTGCTGGAGTGCCGCAGGGTGCTGAAGGATGCCGGCAGCATTTGGGTTATAGGCAGCTATCACAATATATACAGGGTGGGGGCCCTCCTTCAGGACACAGGTTTCTGGATACTGAACGACATTGTCTGGGTAAAGACCAACCCGATGCCCAATTTCATGGGGACACGTTTTGCCAATGCCCATGAGACCCTGATCTGGGCTTCAAAATCGAGGAATGCGAAATATACTTTCCATTACCAGGCGATGAAGGGATTCAATGATGATCTGCAGATGCGCAGCGACTGGCTGATTCCTCTCTGCAAGGGGCCGGAGAGGATCAGGGAGGATGGCAGGAAGGCACATTCGACGCAGAAGCCGGAGGAGCTGCTTTACAGGATCATCATGGCGACCACCAATCCCGGTGACCTGGTTGTGGACCCGTTTGCCGGCAGCGGCACCGCTGCCGCGGTGGCGAAGAGGCTGGGGAGGAACTTCATTGCCTTTGAGCGTGAGCAGGAATATGTTGACCTGGCCAGGGAGAGGATCGCTGGCATCACTCCGCTGAGCAGTTCCCTGCTTGAGTACCGCACCGAGAGGAGGCTTCCGAGGGTGCCGTTTGGCAATCTTGTGGCTTCGGGATACATCAGGGTGGGCGAGAGGCTCTGGTCGGCCGACAGGAGTGTCAGTGCCGAGGTTCAGGCCGACACCTCGCTGGTATATGATGGCATGACAGGTTCAATTCACAGTCTCGGAACCCTGCTCTCAGGGAAAGAGCGTACCAACGGCTGGAGCTACTGGCATGCGGAGAGGGAGGGAGTGCTGGTCTCAATCGATGAGATCAGGAAAGAGTACCGGAAGGGCCACCCATGATGAAGACCGGCAGCTAGTCCTCAATCCCGTCTATGTAATTTGCACCTTTCCAGATGAACTGCTTGCAGCACTTCTCATCATAATACCTGTCGATATCCATGCTGTCAAAGGTCATCAGCTCTCCCTTCTGATTGTAGAGATGCGGCCAGTAGGAACTAAGCAGGTTGATCCACTCATAGTAATAGTCATCCTCGTAAGTGTATCTGACCCATGCGCACATGTCAAGTCCCGATTTGGGGTTCGACCGTATCTCCTTTTCCGTTTCGGCGATGCGGTCTTCAAGCCATTCGGGCACTTCAGAGGCAGGCACGAGGTAGTCTTTCTCACATGATATTAGCAGCAGTGCGGGCAGCAATAAAAGGAGGATCTTTTTCATTATGAAGCCAGGTTAAACAGGCTTAAAGCTACAAAAACTGTACCACCGAAAGCACAGTAAAGAAGTTGTAGGGCAGAATAAACTAAAGACCATTGCAGAAGCCTGCAGGCAAAAAACAACTCTCTAATCTGCTGAAGGTATCTCTTCAGCACCATTTCCGGTGGGTACTGCCATCCTTATACGGCTTTTATTCCCCGGGACATGAAAAAAGGCTGCCCCATGTGAGACAGCCTTGTTTCTTTATAAAAGCAGCACTTTATTTGTGAATGATCGGGTCGGGGTTACCGTCCGGGTCATTCTTAACATAACCGCTTGTTGCGGGGTCGCCACCTGTTGCCAGCAGCACGCCACAGGCATGAGGTGCAGCCATGGAGGTGCCGCTCATGGTGGCGTAGGCGTCACCCTTATAGGTTGAGTAGATGCTTACGCCCGGAGCACAGAAGTCGATCGGCGGGTTGCCGTAGTTGGAGAACGAGGCGAAGTTATCATATACATCGCACGCTGAGATTGTCCAGATATTGGCCGCATTTGCACGTGCCGGCGAGTGGTTGTTGGCATCATCGCTCTCATTGCCGGCAGCCAGGGCAACAAAAAGTCCCTCACCGGCCATTGCGACTACTGCTTCGTCAATAGGTGTATAAACCCCACCGCCCAGGCTCATGTTTACTGCATCGCCAGCGGTGGCAGCTCCTGCCACGTAGTCAACACCGGCAATGATTAGTGAATAGGCACCTGAACCGCGCTTGTCAAGAACTTTTACGGGAACAACTACTGCACCTGCAGCTACCCCGACAACTCCTATCTCGTTATCTATTGCTGCCACGATGCCGGCACAGTGGGTGCCGTGTCCGTTGTCGTCCTCCGGGGTCGTGGTGCGGGTTACGAATGTTTTCCCCAAAGTGGTGTTGACGTTCAGGTCTGGATGGTTAAGATCGATGCCGGTGTCAATAATCCAGGCTTTGTGAGTGCCGGTATAGGTGGCACCGCCACCGACCCTGCCGATTCCGGGGGGTGTTGTCTCTGCCGGGGGTTCAACGGGGGCAGGCGGTTTTCTTGCCATGATGAACATCATATCCGGCCATATGCCCCGCACATTTGGTGTCTTTTCCAGTGCTGCCACCTCAACATCGCTGAGACTGACGGCAAAACCGGTGACGGCTTTGGAATAGACGGCCAGCGGCTCACGGCCGGTGATGCCTGCCTTGGCAAGAACATTCCTTGTAATGTCGGTCATCGCAAGCTGTGACTCTTCATAATTCTGCATCTCAGACTTGACATAGCCGAAGTCGCCCTTCAGCAACACAACATACTGGCCGGGGATGACCTCAAGAGAGGTTTTTACAAAATCGTCCTCCTGGACAACGGGTTCGGGAGCTCTTTCACATGCTCCAAGCAGCAGCGCTGCCGCTGCAACAGACAGAAAAAGTCTTTTCATCAAGATCAGGTTTAAGTTGAATAAAGGGTTAACTGAAGGCCTAATTTACCTGAAATCAGAATACGGCATCAAGAAATGTTAAACAAATTTATCAACCGACGTGAATCTGATGTGAACTGACGGAATCAGACCTTGTGATCCTCAGACTTTCCTGCCTTCCGAATCCCCCGGTGGCCTCTGAAGTTCGAAAAGGCGGCTGGGGAGGAGGGAGACCTTCAGACCCTCAGATTGAGACCCGAAGGTCGAACCGAGCCGCCTAAAGGCGGTGAGCCCGGCGAAGCCAAACCCCGTATCCGCCATTTGGCGGATCGGGACCTCAGTCCATATAGGGATACCTGAAGTCGGTGGCGGGCAGGAAAGTCTCCTTGATGGTGCGCGGAGAAGTCCACCTGAACAGGTTGAGTCTGCCGCCGGCCTTGTCGTTGGTGCCTGAGGCCCTGGCGCCGCCGAAGGGCTGCAGTCCCACCATTGCACCCGTGGGCTTGTCATTCAGGTAAAAGTTGCCTGCAGCAAAGCGGAGAATCTGGCAGGCCCTGACCATGGCAGGACGGTCAGCTGAAAAGATGGAACCTGTCAGTCCGTAAGGCGATGTCTCATTGCAGAGATGGAGAGTCTCCTCGTACTTTTCGTCTTCATAGATGTACAGAGTAACTACCGGACCGAATATCTCCTCCTTCATGGTTATGAAATCAGGGTCGGTCGTCAGTATGATGGTAGGTTCAATAAAATAACCCCTGCTCTTGTCTCCTGTGCCCCCGTGGAATATCTCACAGGCCGGGGAGGCTTTCGCGAGACCGATATACCTCATGATGTTGTCAAACGATTTTTCGTCAATAACGGCATTCATGAAGTTGGAGAAATCGGTCGGATCTCCTGTCTTTATCTCTGCGGCCTGTCTCTTCAGATGCACTGATATCTCAGGCCATAGTGACCTTGGTATATATACCCTTGATGATGCGGAGCACTTCTGTCCCTGGTACTCGAACGAACCCCTGATAATGGCTGTGGCGGCTTCCAGCGGGTTGGCGGAACTGTGGATCATGATGAAGTCCTTGCCACCGGTTTCACCGACTATCCTCGGGTAAGATCTGTATTTTTCGAGGTTGGCAGCTGCCGTTTTCCAGAGTGAGTTGAAGGTGTTGTTAGATCCGGTGAAATGGATGCCGCCAAGATCGGGATGGCTCATCGCCACCGAGCTTATGACAGACCCCTGACCGGGCAGGAAGTTGATGACTCCGGCAGGTACTCCCGCCTCCATGAACACCTTCATCAGTATCCAGCTTGACAAGAGGGATGTTGTTGCCGGCTTCCATACCGTAGTGTTGCCCATGAGGGCTACCGACATGTTGAGATTCGATGCAATGGCTGTGAAGTTGAAAGGGGTGATGGTGTAGACAAAGCCTTCGAGCGGCCTGTACTCCACCCTGTTGAGCTGGTCAGTGGCTGAACGGGGCTGCTCCTGGTATATCTGTCCCGCGAAGTAGGCATTGAACCGCAGGAAATCGATGGTCTCGCATGCAGCCTCAACCTCAGCCTGGTGCACCGTCTTGCTCTGCCCGAGCATTGTCGCCGCAACAATGGTATAACGGTATTTCTTTGAGAGCAGCTCTGCCGCCTTGAGCATTATTGAGGCTCTCTCTATCCAAGAGAGTGTCATCCATCCCTCCTTGGCACTCATGGCAGAGGCGACGGC
>CAYPKP010000011.1:0-15939 GCA_964411345.1 uncultured Rikenella sp.
AAAGAGGCCAAACATAGTGTTCATTATGTCTGACGATCACGCTTACCAGGCTATCAGTGCCTACAGCGATGAATTGATTCATACACCAAACATTGACCGTTTGGCAAAGGAGGGTGCAATATTCAGCCGGGCGACAGTAACCAATTCCATATGTGCACCCAGTCGCGCTGTGATGCTGACCGGTAAGCACAGCTTCATTAACGGGAAAGTGGACAACATCCAGCCGTTTGACTGGAATCAGCCCAATTTCCCGAAACTGATGCAGGCCAATGGTTATCAGACTGCCATGATTGGAAAGATACACCTCGACGGTATCCCTCAGGGATTTGATTTCGCCATGGTATTGCCCGGTCAGGGGCATTATTATAATCCCGATTTTCTTATTGATGGGGAAAGAGTACGCAAAGAAGGCTATGTTTCAGATATCATCACCGAAACCGCGCTCGATTGGCTAAAAAATAAACGCGACCCCAAGAAGCCGTTTTGCTTGCTTTATCACCACAAAGCCCCTCATCGCGAGTGGGAGCCGGCACAACGTCATTTCAGCGAGTTCACCGAAAAAACATTCAGGGAGCCTGCGAATCTTTTTGATAATTATGAAGGCCGGGGAACGGCTGCTAAAACGGCTGAGATGAATATTCTGAAGCATATGAACTGGGCCGGAGATTCCAAGCTTTACCCTGAAACCATGAAAGAACTTGGAATTGAGCCCACGTTTGTCGGCCCCGGAAGTTATACCTGGGATATTTCTGCTTTTGAAAATACAATAGGAAGATACAACGAGGAACAAAAAGCTGCATGGGATGAGGTTTATGGCAGGATCAATGAAGAGTTTAAAAAGCAATATCCTGCCATGAACGAAAAGGACCTGATGAGGTGGAGATACCAGCGTTACATGCAGGACTATCTGGGAACAATTGCCGGCATCGATGAGGGCGTGGGGAAGGTGCTCGATTATCTTGATGAGGCCGGGCTGGCAGAAAACACCATCGTGGTCTACACTTCCGATCAGGGTTTCTATCTGGGTGAACATGGCTGGTTTGACAAGCGGTTCATGTATGAAGAATCATTCAGGACACCTCTGCTGATACGCTATCCGAAGGAAATAAAGCCCGGTACCGTAATCGATGACCTGGTGCAAAACCTCGATTTTGCACCTACTTTCCTCGACTATACAGGGATTGAAACTCCCGAAGAGATGCAGGGAGAATCGTTCCGGGATCTGGTTGCCGGTAAAACCACCCAGTGGCGCGATGCAGTATTGTACACCTATTATGAATATCCATCCATCCACCAGGTAAAACGGCATTACGGAATATCAACCCAAAGGTATAAGCTGATGCATTTTTACTATGACATCGACGAATGGGAAATGTACGACCTGGAAACCGACCCAATGGAAATGCAGAATATTTACGATGATCCTGCTTATGCCGACATTCGGGAAATCCTGCATAAAAGGCTTGAAGATCTGCGCGAATACTACGGAGACAGTGATGAGCTGAATGACCGTTACCTGAAGGCTTACCTCGATCACCGGGCCAATATTGGAACATGAGAATTGCATTGTTTTCAGTCTTCAGCATCTCCAAAACCGAGGTTAATCCCAACACCCACAAAAGTTTGAATTCTATTGACGGTTACAGATACAGAAATATCGATGACCATGAAAGGCCTGAGAGGTATTTCAGTTTCTGCTCCAGCGGTGAAACCAAAGACATTATTGACATCAGTGGTTCTATGATATTTGCTTAAATGAAACGGATCATACGGGTCATAATCCGGGTTAGGATAAATTATGGTGTTGGAAAAACTGACCAGTGACGGTCCAGCCTCTACACTGAACCTGGGAGTCTGAGCATTCCTGGTTAATAACCTGATTGCATTTAGAGTAAGAGTCGTCCTTCGGTCCATCGGATAAAACAGGAAGTTATAGTCAGCCGGCAGATTTTGTGTTTTTGATGCACCTGTCTTGAAATCGAGCTTCACTCCCCAGCCATCCGGACTGACGAACTTGAAATTGAGTCCCATATATGCTCCTTTCATTAAATAACCAAATCCAATACCTCCCAGAACTACGCTCGACTTTATGGAATCAGCAGTCAATTCAGATTCCGGAATCACCGATGCATGATCTATTTTACCGTTAAGAGAATCTGCCTCAGAACCGATAGAAGATATAATCTGTCCATCAGCTTCATTTAATGCGAAGGAAAGCAGAATAGTGATTTCCAGCATGATTAGTCTATGCAAATAAGACCTGACCGGGTGAAAAGGAGTTACAGTTTTCATAATTGGCCATCCTTGTTTAGGTAAAAAATACCGCCTAAAGAATTCTTAACATTTTCAATGGGTTATCTTATGGTTTTGCTGAAATATTGTAGCCAAATGCTTTGATGACATTAGCTTTAGCACAAAGTTACACCAGCAAAAAGGTGAAGTCAATAAAATCTGTGTTCATTCTTTGGTTTTCAGGGTAGTATGACCGTGTGATTCAATTGAGAATTGTTACAACTACGGTAAGTCCGCATTACCTCTAGTCCAGTCAACAATTACTTTAACCAAATCATCATTTACATTACTAAAACCGTGGTTTGCATCAAAGACTTTAATATCGACCTTTTCTGATTTCAATTGTTTAAGCTGCCTGTACAAAGGAAGAAGATGTTCCTCGATCAGGACAGTAGTGTCAAACCAACCTGCAATAAATAAGATTTCACGATCCCGGAGTTTTTCAGCATTCTTTACAAGATCGTAATAGTCAACATTCAGGATAAGGGAATCATTGTAATTATGTAAGGATTCCAAATCCATGTTTATTGGGCCATTGGGGCTAAATGAGCCAGATATTCGTTTTTCAAATGTATCACGGTATGCGGGATCAGATTTCATTTTTTTGATGTCAACGGAATAATCATACCCGCCTATCGAAATGATCTTCCTTATTTCCGGATGGTAAATGGCTGCTGTGAGAGCAGATCCACCTCCAAAACTATAGCCGCATAAAACTATATTTGAGGTATCGACTTCAAATTGCTGAACTGTTTTTTCTTGCTTAAGAAAGTCTATTGCAACGACTATATCGTGAATGCAGTTTTCATTATTAAAAACTCCTTCACTGCTAAAGCAGCCCTGATAATTGAAAACCAGAATTTTAATGCCAGCGGCATTTAGCTTTGCAGCCAAACCAAGCGGACTTTGGTTGTTACCCGGGAAACCGTGAACCAAAACCAAAGTCGGTGAATGCTTGTCATTTGTGGTATAAAACAGGGCATTCAGCTTATTGCCATTGCTCACCAGGTCAACCTTTACCGGAGCTGACTGTGACAATAAACAGAAACAATGGGGAATCAACAAAAGGATTAGAATTAGTACTCTTCTGGCTGTTTTCATCTCTGGCGTTTTGATACTGGTACAAGTTACACCAGGGGAAAAGCAAAGTCAAATAATTAATAGTCACATTTTGGTTCTCAAAGACCAGGGGAAATTCACTAAATTCTTGTACCTGTGTATAGGCAGGAAACAGAAATGCACTGTTTTCGGGAAAATGAAGCACTGGAAGGCTGACAGGATGGAATGGAAAATATATAAAGCAAATTTAATTTCAGACTGCCAACTTTCTTGTGTATGACTAAAATAATAGCCTTTTTTTAATAACTTTAAAGAGCATTATATATCATACTAATTTTTCCGGACAACACCGGAAAGCAGTAAGTTGTCCGGAAATAACGCAAACTGATACGTATGAGTCAACACACAACGGACGCCAGGGACAAAGTCCCTATTGTACAGAAAGCTGCATTTGGAGCAGGCCACCTGGTAAATAACCTGATGCCCGGGGCACTTGGGATCTTCATGTTCTTCCTGCTCACCGCTTTTGGTATGGATCCTTTACTTGCAGGACTGCTGGGTGGTCTTCCAAGGTTATTTGATGCATTAACCGACCCCATTATGGGATTCATATCGGATAATACAAAATCCAGGTGGGGCCGAAGAAGACCTTACATTTTTGTGGGGGCAATAGTCAGCGGTCTGCTCTTTGCCCTCCTGTGGCAACTCGATCCGGAGAATTCGCAAATGTACAACTTCTGGTATTTCCTCGGTTTTTCTCTCCTATACCTTATCGGCAATACCATTTTTGCAACACCGCTTATCGGGCTGGGCTATGAAATGACTTCGGACTATAACGAGCGTACCCGGTTGATGGCGTTTTCACAGGTCGTTGGTCAGATTGCATGGATGGTGGTTCCCTGGTTCTGGGTCATAATTGCAAATCCCAACATCTTCGATACTCAGGCCGAGGGTGTGCGCACACTCTCAGTTGTTGTCGCAGGTATTGGCATGACTCTGGGAGTTCTGCCGGCACTCTTCTGCAAAGGGATAGACTCCTCGAAAATGGAGGGCAGGAAGGAGTTGTCCTTTAAAACCATCTTCTCCAACCTTAAAGAACTGTTCCAGGGGATTGTCCAGGTGTCAAAGAACAAGCCATTTGTCAGGCTTTGCGGGGCTACCTTTTTGGTTTTTAACGGCTTCCAGATGGTGGCATCATTCAGCTATTTCATTATTGTGTTCTACATGTTCAAGGGAGATTACGGACTGGCAGGAAACTGGCCCGCCTGGTTTTCCACGGTGTCTGCCATCGTCACCGCCTTCCTGGTAATCCCCGTTATTACGGCAATTGCCAGCAAGGTTGGGAAACGAAAAGCGTTTATCATCTCCACCCTTATCTCCATCATTGGCTATGGCTTAAAATGGTGGGGCTTCAATCCGGCGAATCCCTGGATGATCTTTCTGCCGATCCCCCTGATGTCTTTCGGTATAGGCGGACTGTTTACCCTGATGATGAGTATGACAGCTGATGTATGCGACCTTGATGAATTAAACAACGGCATGCCCCGTAAAGAAGGAACATTCGGTGCCATCTACTGGTGGATGGTTAAACTCGGCCAGGCACTTGCCCTGGTGCTGGGTGGACTGGTTCTGAAGCTGGTCGGTTTTGACCAGAATGCAGCGCTGCAGGCAGGTGAGACCATAACCAGGCTGAGAATTGCCGATATTACCATCCCGGCCCTTACGGCGGCCCTCGCTATCATCGTGATGCTGAAATACGATCTCACAGAGGAAAAGGCAAGGGAAATAAAGGCGGAACTGGAATCGAGAAGAGGGAAATTATAAGCTTTTGAAGCATACTTATTTCAACATTAAAAAATTCACGATATGTCTACAGAAATAGTATTGTTAATTGTCGGTGCAGTTTTATTGCTCATTGCGATCGTTGACAGCCTCAAGATCAAAGGTTCGTCCCTTGGCCTTGTAAATATCAATCTCAGAATTATCCTTGGAATAACTGGCGTGCTGCTGATCATTTATGGCGGATACTCCTTCGGACTTGTAAACCCGCAGGCTCAAATAGAGCAGGTTAAAATTGAAGATAAATTACAGGTTAGCTATCCCATCGAAAAAGTACAGATCATATCACCCGTAGAGGGTGATTCGGTGAACTGCCGCATCCTGAGTATGGGCGTTTATCCCGAATCCCATGAAAAGGATATCTGGGTTGTTTTGAAACCTTCAAATGACAAATACTACCCTCAGTCTGACCATACAAACACTTCGTTCAAGCGGAATGGCGAATGGCAGGTCATTACCAGGTTCGGAGGAGATAAGGGCGAGAAGTATGATATAATTGTTTATGAGACGGATTCGTCTGCTTCCGGATTTTTTACGTCCACCATTCAAAACTGGAAAGATGCGCTTTCCTATCCCGGACTTACGCTTGATGAGCTGCCCGCAGGAGCGATTGAAGTCGACAGGATCACAGTGGTATTGATAGATAATTGCAGGGGGGTGTTTTAGGTTGCATTCGCCGGAAAATCCGACCGCATTGCGCAGGGAGGGGCGACATTTTATATTTATCTTAAAATCAAGTGATTAATTCCATCTGGGGTGATCAGTTTAGTCCGGAGTCACATGGTTTACCTGACCGCTTTTGGCAACTTATTCCTGCGGTACAATAAGACTGTTCCCAAAATACCGGCTGTTATCAGTCCATAATCTTCAATAATGCCATTGAGTGCCGCCATAATCCCTCCAAGGGCAAACATACTGGGTATTGCCAGGAAATAATTGGGAAATCGTTTGTCGGTCAGCAACAGAATGCCAAAAGTAAAGATGGCAGTTGGACACGGGGTTAGTCCCGGTGCAAAAAACCTGGGGTAATCATGCCCTATTCCCATGCCAATGAGCTGATAGACCAGGAGGGCATAAACGATGAAGAGCAATCCTGTCACGGAATATCCGTTAAGGCGAAAACGAAAGGAAAATTCTGAACGTATCATCCCGTAAGCAAACAGCAGGCCCTGACTCGTCAGCAGAGCAGCGAAAAGATATGCGTAAGGGTAAATTTCAGACCAGAATATTGCTGAGAAGACAATCCCGTTCCACAGCCAGAACAGCACAAGACTTGCCATAATGACTCTGTCTGAATACCTGGTTTTAATGAAACAGGCCACGACTGCCGTCACGGCTATGATATACGCCAGAATCTGAACAGGCCAGATCGTCTCATTATAATTGGCCAGCATGGACAGGAATTCCTCTTCAATAAATGTAACCATGGCTTCAGGGTTTTTGTGTACATCAAATTTAAACATGTATGCCTCCAAAGTCAAGAAAATGTTAAACACGATCAACTTTCAGCTGTTGAGAGCTCCTTATTGGCAAAATCCTGATTTACTTGACTTTCAGGTTAGGTTGGTTTATATTTGCTTAAGCCAATGTTGGCCCCCCAAATCACAGCATTATGAAAAAGAAAACTCCGACAAGAACAAGCCTCATCTGCGGTGCTGTCCTGCTTATGACCTTACCTCTGCTTCTTATTACATGTAAAAATGAGCAGGCAATGCCAACACAGGATGAAGCCCAAACGGCGATCTGGCAGAAAATTACCGCTGCAAATGACAAGTGGGCTGCCGGTGATCCCATGGGCTTCACAGAGTGTGCAGCCCCGGATATCATCTGGAGCGATGACCTTGGGGCCCAGAACAGGGTCATAGGGTATGAGGCACTTAATTCATACCTGGAAGCCTTTAAAGGTCAGATCCCGGCGCACCAGCATGTGTTGATTGACCCGGTATTCCAGTTTTATGATGATGTGGTAGTCGTATCGTACCGCTACCAGGGGACATTCGAAGGAGAGGCCGCTGCTCCCTGGAAGGTTACATCGGTGTACAGATATGCCGACGGTGACTGGCTGTCAGTTCATGAAAACTGGACGGAAGTAAAACAACAGCAATAACCTATTGCAAGGCAAACAGGAAAGGGCCTTCAGCTTCCAGTTTCAGATACATTTCCTTTCCATCAATGATTCCTGTAGCTGTGCCAGGCTACAAATTACTTAGTGATTGTAACTCTTTTCTCGCCCCTGTAGCTTCTGATGTCACCCTGTTTTTTCAGGTACCTGATCAGTGCCTCGGCCGTGGTAAAGAAGAGCGACTGTCCGGGATCAGCATGCTCGTATTTGTAGACCTGTGTCATGTAACTGTTCATGGCGACGGTATAAATACGGTTCAAATCCAGAGGGTTCCCATCTTCAGTGAGAATGGTTATCGACTCCGGATCACCCTCCGTATCAACCTTCACCTCGGTTGTTACTCCCGAGGGATAGAGAGGTGATCTGTCGTCAACCGGCCAGGCGGCACGCATGAGAGTGTAAATCTCCTCTCCGGTGAGCTTCGTCACTACCAGCTCATTGCCAAAAGGATCGAGCTGATAGACGTTCTTGATGGATACCGGGCCCTTTTCCAGGCGGTCAATACGCACTCCTCCCGGGTTCATCAGGGCTATATCCGCCCCGGCAGCCTCGCGCTGGGCATCGGCCATCAGGTAACCCAGCTCCTCGTACGAGGAGAAGTCGTCGGTAGCTGTTGCGATCACCTCGTTCAGCACAGGATTATCGTTATACCTGTCAACCAGGGCACGAATGGCCGGCGACTCCTTCTTCGAGTTCCTGATGTCGATCAGCTGCATGGTTCTTTTTACTGTGCCGTCACCGCTGACCTCAAGCCTGATAAGGGTGCCGTACTTCAGTTTGTTTTCTGCCTGGGTGATCATGATACCGTTGTGGATCTGCTCCTTTGCTACCCTGGTGTGGGAGTGACCTCCGATGATCAGATCTGGACCGGCAGACAGGGCTTCAGCCAGCCTGACATCTTCTTCAAACCCGATGTGTGTCAGTGCAATGAAGATATCACTGCTGTCTTTAAGCCACAGGTATTCAGGTGCAGTTTCAAACGGTGAGCGGAACGAGAATGGTTTCGCATTGTCAGGGTGGGTATCGGGGATGCCGTTCTGACCCAGCTGCAGCAGCCCGAGAAAAGCAAGCCTGAGGCCGTTGGGCAGTGTGATGATCCTGTACGGGCTTATGCGGAGATTCAGCTGACTGTCAATTGATACGTTGGCGCATATGAAGCTGAAGTTTGCCTTGCCGGTCAGATTTCCGAATCCTTCAGGACCGGTATCGAACTCATGGTTGCCCACGGCACTCAGATCAAAGCCCGTTGCATTCATCAGGTCAATGACCGGCCAGCCTTTCTCCGGATACTGATCATTTACCGGGTTGCCCGTCTGGTTATCGCCGGCGGATACCAGGAGCATATCCGGATAAATGGCTTTCAGGCTGTCTGCAATCCAGGCAAGTTTTGGGAAATTATCTATTGCCGCATGCATGTCGTTTACGGCAAGGATGACAGCCTGCCGCTGAGCCGGAACAGCAGTTACGGCATGCTTTCCGGCGGCCGGAGAGACAGTATCGTTCAGCCTGGTGGCGGAGGATGCAACGTCCGGCAGTCCGGTTGCCTCAGAGGTCCCTGCCTGCCTTTCACCAAAGGCGGCGGCGCCGGTATGTCTCGTGGAGCCGCAGCCTGACAAGAGTGACAAGGCCAGCACTGCAGCTGTCACCTTGAGGGTGGCATCTCTCTTTCTGCGCCTGGTTACAATGAAAAGCGCGTTCCCTTCCGACAGCTCGCCGTCGTTTGCAACCCTGTTTCCATAGCGGTCCTCGACAGCAGGCAGCCTTTTGGGCACTCGTTTGCCTGAATGAGTATAGAAGCTGACGATGGCGTCTTTTACCGTGGCTCCGCCGTGCAGTTCAAGAGGGGTGTTGTTTACTGTGATTTTCATTGTCAGAGGTTTTTACGACCTGAGGATATAAAGTTCGGGTTTTTCAGTTAAAAAAGTGCGACCGGCTAAGGAATATTATTCATTTTCAATCACTTCATCGGGGGAATAAATCAGCCCTTCCGGTATGGCCTTGCCGTCAGGGGTGACGATCAGTGCCGTGAACATCCACTTAACCAGCCTGGTATAAGGTGTGGAGAATGCACCCACGGGTATCTTCAGCAGCAGGGTATTCCAGCCCTGCTTCAGGTGTACAGGCAACGGCGGCCGGAGCCAGAAATTCTCATCAGCATAGGGAGTCTCCAGGTTGGCGGGCACCAGCCCGCCGTTTTTCAGAACCGGTGGTTCAAGAGACACGCCGTTGAGCCAGGCCTCACTCTCATCATAGTCCCACTTTCCCGGCGGTGGTGCGGCATCCTTCTCCGATCGGCCGTAATTGTGGAATGCCAGCCACAGTCCTGCCTCCTGCTCAACAGGAGAGTATATCCCGGTAAACGCATAAGTGGTACTTTCAGGCTGCGGGTCACTGCAGAACGAGGCCACCATTTTGCCCCAGGTATGACGCAGGTAGACCGATGCTCCGGACGCGACGCCGGTGCTGTAAACGGAGCCCTGGTGATAATATCTTTCGGCGAGACCCTCTTCAGGAGGAAATGACCGTCGGAGATCCCCCCTGTTGGGAAATGGTTCTGTTATTCTCCATCTCACATCTGTCTGCCTGAGGTAAGGGAAGGGCTCTGCGGGCAGGAGCTTCTCCCTGCAGGCCAGCATCCTCTGCTCGAAATCGCTGAAAGCATCAAAATGCGGATCACCCGGGAGGCCCATTTTTACGCCGCACTCGCTGATGTCACATCCTCCTCCCCTCCATGCTCTCTCCGAGAAGGCCATCATCGAAGGGTAAAATGCATTTGACAGAATTATGTCGTCCACGGAAGAGGGTGCGCGGTCGTTCCAGACACAAACTATGCCGCCGAGGAGGAGGTCTGTTCCGGCGTCGGAGCCGCATATCCGGCTGTTGTATATGGCGAAGAGATCGGCAAACGGGTCGGTATGGTTCAGGTAGAGGAACCTTGAGTCTATTGTCTTCCTGCCCGGTTCCGGAGCCACGCTGCCCATCCAGAGCTGTCTCACCGCATCTGCTCCCGGGTCGTCGCCCGGCCACCACCCGATCACCTGCTTGCCCGACTGTCTGACCACGGAGGCCATCTCACCGGCAAAATCAGGATCAGTGATCTCCACCTCATCAGTGCCGATATGAAAGTAATCCGTATTGAACAGCTGACACGCCTCCTGCAGCAGCTTTTCAGTCAGCTCTTTGCCTTCAGGCGACTGCATTTTCAGTCCCGTGGCCCTGGTGAAAGCCCCGCTGTGGCCGGGCATGTCAATCTCTGGAATGACAGTCACATAGCGCTCCCTGCAGAAATCCACGAAATCGCGAACCTCATCCCTGGTATAGTAACCGGTATCTCGGATTGTCACCCGGTCATCCGTCAGGGCAGGAACGATGTCACTTGCCAGGCGCCAGGCGATATCCTCCGTCAGGTGCCAGTGAAAGGTGTTTATCTTAAAGCGGGAGAGTATATCCACCTGCTTTTTCAGTTCTGTTATGGGAATAAAATAGCGTCCCACATCATGCATGAATCCTCTGATCCTGAAAGCGGGGTAATCGGTTATAGCGCAACCGGGAACTGAAAAGACACCCCCTGACGCTGTAACCAGCTGTTCCAGGGTTGCATCAGCCCTGTAGAATCCTTCCGTCGTGGATGCGTATATATTGACTGAATCAGATGTCACTCTGATACTATAGGCTTCATGCTCATTACGCGGCACCCCGGGCAGTTCATTCACCCGGTTCCGGAAAACTCTTGCATCGTCCTGCAGACCGGTACCGTCAATAATAAAAGTCTCAGTGGTCCAGCTGACCTTCTGAGGCATGGGAAGCAGTGCCGGCTGTCCTGAACAGAGAGCGGCCTGGGCAAAAATGATGCAGGGCAAAAGCCAACGCCTGACTCTTGTCAGGGCGGTGTCAAAGTGCAGAGCTGAATATCTTTTTTCGCAAACCATAAAGACTAACAGGATAAGGTGTTAAAACTGTCCTCCAAAATTCGCCTGATGCATGGAAGAAGCTCTTCCGGTTTTTCAGCGATCTGATCAGGACGGGTTGCCGCCAGGGCTTCCACGGGGCTGAGGCCCCAGGTAACGGCAATGACCCTTATGCCGGCCTTCCTTGAGGCTTCCACATCCCTCGTCTCATCGCCGACATAGATGACTCTCTCCGGGGATAGACCCTCATGATCAAGTAAACGCCTGATAACCTTTGCCTTGCCGAAGTAGCTCTTGCCGCTGTAGATAAAATCGAAGGTATCAGACAGATTGTTGGCATCCAGAAACATACTTACATTTCCGGCGGAGTTGGAGGTCAGTATTCCCAGACTGAAACCGGCATTCCTGATATCCCCAAGGACGGGGATTATATCCTTTGCGGGGTTTACATCAGGGATATGTGCCGACAGCTCTTTCCTTATCCTTAGCAGCAATGAGAACAGCTTAAGTCTAGTTACCCCGTAGCTCAGCAGTACCTCCTGCGGCTTCCGGGTTTTCAGTAGCTCCCTGTCTTCCTTCCTGGCCGGCTTGCAGCCGTATTCCTCCGCAATCCCGTTGTAGATGTCAAAGGCCAGCTCCAGGGTGTCAGCCAGGGTCCCGTCAAAATCAAAGATGATATAGTTTTTATCCATTGCAGCAGCAGAATTTTAATATAAATTACTCCTGATTTTGGGAGTGCAATTTAAAAACAAAGGAATGAAACTTGCATGATCAATGGATCAGATCATGATTTGAAAACCAAGTTTTATGCAAGTATCATTGGATCAATGAGATAAAATTATAGTAACATATTGTAACTTTCATGATCAGCAACTCGCCGCAGGAATTGGTTTTTTATACAGGATCCGTAACACCAATGAAATGAAAATACGATAACCAAATGAAAAAGATCACTGTTCTGGGAGCCGGCATGGTAGGCAGGGCGATGGCAGCGGAGCTGTCGAAGAAGCACAGGGTTACCTCGGCCGATATTGATACGAAGTCACTGGACCTGCTGCCGGAGGGATCCGGAATCGGAAAGATCCATCTTGACGTCACTGACCATGAGGCCCTCGCCTCAGCCATCAGCGGCTCTGACATAGTCATATCGGCGGTGCCGGGGTTTCTGGGTTTGCAGACGATGGAGCAGATCATCAGGCAAGGGAAGGATCTGGTGGACATCTCTTTTCTTCCCGAGGATGCCGGGCATCTCGATACGATGGCCAGAGAGACGGGAGTGACCGTGGTGATGGACTGCGGTGTTGCGCCGGGGATGCCCAATTACATAGTGGGGTATCACAATGAAAGAATGAAAATTGAGGCGATGGAATATATGGTCGGCGGCCTGCCGAAGACCAGGACCTGGCCTTTTGAATACAAAGCTCCCTTCTCACCCTGTGATGTCATTGAAGAGTATACCCGCCCGGCGCGGTATGTTCAAAACGGGATAACGGTGGTGAAGCCTGCCATGAGCGATGCGGAAAAAATAATTTTTGACAGGGTGGGCACCCTGGAGGCTTTCAACACCGACGGCCTGCGGTCGCTCATACGCACCATGAGCCACATTCCGGATATGAAGGAGAAGACGCTCCGCTATCCCGGGCACATAAATCTTATCATGGCCCTGAGAGATGCCGGATTCTTTGGCAAGGAGCCTGTCGCGGTGAAGGGCACAGAGGTGACTCCCCTCGATTTCACCTCGGAGATCCTTTTCAGGGCCTGGCAGCTGGGAGAGGAGGAACCTGAATTCACCGTGATGCGGATAAGGATCAGTGGCACCGAAGAGGGTGTCGGCAGGGAGATAACATACGATCTGTATGACGAGTACGACCCGGCGGAGAAGCTCTCTTCGATGGCCAGGACGACTGGCTTCACTGCCACGGGTACGGCGGAGATGATCCTGAAAGGCATTTTTGCGGAAAAGGGGGTCTTCCCTCCTGAGCTGGTGGGAAGGGATGCGCAGTGTTTTGAGTTCATTATCAGTTATCTGCGCGATCGCAACATTCATTACAGGATAACATCCCGAAACATTTAGATACCGCCGCATCTTAAATCATAAGGCAAGATTCAGGGCTCAAAGTGTAACCCTGGACGTCATATGTGCGTTTAACCCTGTGCAATGCAACCCAAGCGAGGGGGATGTAGTCACAGGTTCATGAAAAAATGGATCCTTTATAGTATTACTGTACTCTTATCTTTCAATCTGGCAGGTCAGGACTGTACTATTATTTCCAAGGCCAACAACATTACGCCTGACAAACTGTGTTCACCGGTCACTGCCACGTGGACTGTCAGCTATACGGGCGTCAACGATGCAGGTACTCCGGTGAGCATCAGGTTTGACTGGGACAACGGTACTGTGGTGACTGTTCCGGCATCGCGCACCGGGCCCGGTGTCTTCGAAGCCACCGCCATAGTCACCTATACCTCTGCCGGCAGTGTCTGCAACTATCATCCGCAGGCCACCCTGGTGGTGAACGGTGTTCTCTGCACCTCCTCCTCGCAGGAACAGATAGTAACCGTCTGGGATGACGATGACCACAACGGTGGGCACATGCACATCAGTCCCACCGTTTACCCTATCTGTTTCGGCAACAGTGCCAACGTGCGGTTCCAGGACCTGACGCAGTTCAACTGTGTCCCGCCGCAGGAGAGAGACAACCCCAATGTAAGCACGCGTTGGATACAGTGGATCTACGGCACTGACAACACCATGACGGGAGCGCCTGTCACCGTTGACGGCAGAACGCGTACCTTTCCGTTTGCCGATGATGTCATCACCCTTACCGGTCCAGTCACCGGCTCCGGCGTATGGTCCGATGTCATCTTCGTTGCCGACGACAAGCTGATAGGGCAGTATTTTGAGGTAACGCTGAGAAACTGGAACTACTGCAACCCGTATGATGACCCGAATATTCCCGGTGGTCCCCGCGACCGCCTGAACGGAGACCATCCTCCTGTGGAGACCACCGCCATCATTCTTATTGTTCCCTATCCTGATGCCACCATCACTCCTGTGAATCCCATGTGCGCCAATGAGCCGCCCGTCACCCTGACAGCACACGATCCGGGCGGCACCTGGTCGGGTGCCGGCGTATCAGGCAATATCTTTGACCCGTCAGTTTCCGGCCCGGGAAACCACACCGTCAGGTATGAAGTCACCAATGCCGACGGCTGCAGCGACATGGATGAGACTGTGGTCACGGTGTATCCGGTACCCGATGCCACCATTCTCTCCGAGGGGATCGTATGCTCAACCGATCCCCCGATAGTCCTGCAGGCCCGTGATCCGGGCGGCATCTGGTCGGGAACGGGTGTAGCCGGAGGCGTATTTTATCCTGCCGTGGCCAATACGGGCAACCATGTAATAACATATTCCATCACCGATGCCAACGGATGCACTGACAGTGATGATGCAATTTTGACTGTCGCAACTCCGGATGCAACCATAACGCCTGTTGACACGCTCTGCGAGGACAGTCCGCCCGTCACCCTGATGGCCCATGACATGGGTGGCATATGGTCAGGCCCCGGGGTTGTCGGCAACCAGTTTTTCCCGGCCATGGCGGGTGTCGGAGACCATCTCATCAGGTACAACATCGTGAACACCGACTGCCGTGATGAGGACAGCACGGTCATCACCGTCATGCCGCTGCCGCACATAATAATTGAAGATCCCGGTCATGTCTATATTAACGGTTCACCGGTTGCACTGACGGCCTATCCCACAGGGGGTATCTGGTCAGGCACCGCGATGTCAGGCAATGTTTTTGACCCCGCTTCAGCGGGGCTGGGGACACACACCCTCACCTATTCAATGCCGCCTCACAGCTGGGGCTGCGCGGCCTATGAAACCATACGGATCACCGTGGTCATGCCGCCCCTGCCTGAGGCGAAGTTTGAGGGTGAGGCATCAGGCTGTGCGCCCCTCACTGTTCACTTCAAGAACAAAAGCAAGCACGCGGAGAGCTATACATGGGATTTTGGCGACAAGCAGTATTCCGACAAGGAGAATCCGGTTCACACCTATTATGTTCCCGGCAGCTACATAGTGAAGCTGACGGTAGCCAATATGGCAGGGCAGTCCGTGCGCAACGGAACGGTGAATGTCTACCAGAATCCCTCGGCCATCTTTGATGCATATCCCACCAATGTGGTGAACAATGAACAGATAGTGATATTCTACAGCTATTCCTACTTCGCCGATGCGTGGCTGTGGGACTTCGGTGACGGCCACACTTCCACGGAAGAGAATCCCTATCATAAGTATGAAGAACCGGGAACATATAAGGTCTCGCTGAATGTGACCACAAGTGACGGCTGCGTCGATTCCGCATTGCTGGAGACTCCTGTGGTTGTTGAATGGAAGGAGGGAGAGATCACCTTCCCCAACGTCTTCAAGTGGAATGAGACGGGCCCCACGGGAGGTCAGTGGGATGAGGGTGTCTACCCCGGCATGGACAATGTCTTCAGGCCTTTCTTTGAGAATGTCATTGAATACCGGCTTCAGATCTTCAACAGGTGGGGGGCACTTATCTATGAAAGTCACGACCTGGCGAAAGGGTGGGACGGCTATTTCGGCGACGGCAACCTGGCGCCTCAGGGAGTCTATGTCTGGAAGGTGACAGGCAGGTTTGCCGACGGCGGATATTTTGATGAGGCGGGAGACGTGACGTTCCT
>CAYPKP010000011.1:16039-43945 GCA_964411345.1 uncultured Rikenella sp.
ATCCGGGTTTCATGACCACTCCCAGCTTCTTTCTGCCGTCGATCATCACCGTCAGGGGTTCCGGGAACCTCACGTGCCGTAGCAGGTCGTCCTCATACAGTGTCTCCGCCCTGTTCAGGAACTCATAATCCACATGCCCGTCGCCGAGGAACGGATTTACGGTGAAATAGCCAACCCGGAATGCAGTCAGGTTCTGGAAGAAATGGGTTCCCTGGCTGGGATCAATGCGGTAGTCCTCCAGTCCGGACTCAACAATGATCCTTGCCGCCGAGATCTGCTGCCATTTTATCGGTATCCCCCGCCACTCGTCGCTCGAACCCCAGCGTCCCGGGCCGATGAGAATATAATTCCTCTCCTCTTCCAGGAACTTTGCATTGATGCCATTCAGCCTGGCAGCGATCTCGGGGTTCTTCGAAGCCTCGAAGTTCTCATTCCTCACATATACAACATCGCAGATGTCACTTACAGTGCCGTTGCCAAGCGCAAGTGCCGATGCAACGACTGTCCTGTCCGTGGGGATCTCCTCCAGCCTGAATTTTATGTTTTCGTAGTTTTCAACTATAGGCCTGATCTGTAGCAGGTTGAAGGCTACCGGCTTTTTTCTTTCGGGGTCTATGTTGGCAGCAAATTCAATCTCTACCGGATTATTAAGCTGTTGCTGCCCGATCTCAAGGACCTTGCGGATTATCTCTGACAGCGGGAAGAGGTCATATTTCAGGATGTTGGCGAAGGTGATCACCTTTTTGCCTCCTTCCACTGGCTCATCCCGGAGAATGTCATCCTGGTAGTCGTATGTTGAGGCAACAAACTTCAGGGTGCCGTCATTTTCGGCATCGCTGACCTTCAGGCGAAGCAGGTTTACCGAGTCGTCAGTGCTGGGTACAAAGCTTGCAGGGTTGAGATCGAGGGCATAGAACTCCTGCTGTGTCTCCCGCAATGCCATGGTAGTGTCTGACAGCTGGATGATCTTGCCGGGGTATTTAGGCGAAAACCGGAGTGCAATGCCGCCGTCAACGATATACTTGCCCAGGCCGAAGGCAAGGCAGACAAATCCGTCTTCCGGCTTCTCCGGCTCCACGGGGTAGAAGTTAATGGATCGTGCGACGCCGGATATTGTGGGATAAAAACGGTTGCCATATTGTTCTCCGCACACTTCCTGCAGGACGATCCCCATCTTCTCTTCCTCGATCTGGTTGGCAGTGGCCTTCATGTAATCGCGGCTTCCCCTGAAGAAGACAGAGGCATAGACGCTCTTGATGCCGGTGCTCAGAAGGTCGAGCATGACCACGTCATTGTCGGCCTTGGGGATCATATAGGTCGAATAGACGCCGGCAAAGGGCTGGAAATGGGAGTCTTCCAGCAGGCTTGAAGACCTGATGGCCACGGGCCCGCTGATTATGGAGATGAAGACCAGCAGGTCCTTGTGTATTCGCATTGGCAGCCTGGCCTTGACGAAGGCGTCGAGGATCTCCCTGTCGCTCCGGTCTGACAGGCCAGTCTCCAGCAGGGAGTTGTCAGCGATGAACTCATCGAAAACGTCGGTGCTTAGCACCACGGTACGGGGTATGGAGACCACCGTGTCTTCAAAATTGTCAAATCTGCCGTTCTGCTTTACAAGATAATCGAGAAAGGCCAGTCCGCGCGCCTTGCCTCCCATTGATCCCTCTCCGATGCGGGTAAAGGTAAGGTACTCATCAAAATGTTCCCGGTAGAAATCGGCTATCACGCCATGTCCCTTGCTGCGGCGAAAGCTGGCTATGGTGTCGAAGATAAAGCGACGGGCCTGGTCGAGGCTGGAAAAGTCGTCGAGGCTGATCTCCTTCAGGAACTCCGCAAGCGAAAAGAGAGCCCTGGCGTAGAGCCATTTTGAGAGATGGTTTAACGACAGGTGGTGGCGTAACGACTCGTCCGGTATCTCAAACAGCTTGCGCTGAAAATTCTGAAGGTCGGAGATCCTCGCTATCTCATCACCCGTAGCGGGATCGGTGAAGATGAAATCGCCAAAGGAGAAGTGTTTTTTGAGCAGTGCCTGCAGGTCCGACGGAAGGGTGGGTGAGTTGTGGTTCAGGAACGTTTTCCCGTACTCGTCTGCAACCTTTTCATTTTCAGGATCGGTGGAGTGTATTATTATTGGTATTCCGGCATCATACTCCTTTATCTCCCTGAACAGGTCGTTGAAGGTGCCGCCCTTCCTGTTCTCCTTCCGGTAGAACTCCGCATCACTGATGACGCCCAGCAGCTCTGTCTTGTGTTTTTCAAACAGCTCACGGGCCTGGTCATAGCTGGTGGCAAGCAGTATCTTTGGCCTTCCGCGCATCTGCATCATCTTCTGATGTTCGTTGAGGCCCTCGCTCATATAGAGGCGCGACTGTTCCAGTATTATGCCGTAGAGGAGACGCAGATATACTGTTGCCATCCGTATGGAGCTTTCTACTAGCAGCACCGACTGGACACCCTCATGACGGGCATCCTCATCAACATTCAGCTTGTCTTCTATCAGGCTGATGATGGGAAGAAGGATATTTGTGCTTCCCAGCCAGTTAAAGACATAGTCGATACATTTCAGCTCTTCGCTGTCAAGCCTGATGGCTATCTCCCTGGAGACGGGAGCCAGGATGACGATAGGCTTGTCAGGATATTGGGATTTGATCTTCAGAGACAGATCGAACGGATCCATATCGCTGATGCTCAGCATATTTATGATCAGATCGATCTGTCTCGCGGCCAGCACCTCCAGTGCCTCACTGGCTGATGTGACATGCACGAAGCGGGGAGGGTAGCGAAGATTGAATGAGACGTAATCATTGAAGACCTTCTCATCAATCTTCCCGTCCTCCTCCATAATGAAGGCGTCGTACCTGCTGCAGATCAGGAGAACATGCTGAACCCTCTTCTGCATGAGGAGTTCAAAGGAGGTCTCTCTGAAGATCTTTTTCACGGTTTACACCACTCCCTGGGCCAGCATGGCCTCGGCAACCTTAACAAATCCGCCTATATTGGCGCCGTCGACGTAGTTGATAAAGCCATCTTTCTGTGTTCCGTACCTGACGCAGGTGGCATGGATGTCTTTCATGATGCGGTGCAGCCTTGTGTCTACCTCTTCCCTGGACCAGGAGAGGCGCATGGAGTTCTGCGTCATCTCGAGTCCTGATGTAGCAACTCCGCCTGCGTTGGCAGCCTTGCCCGGGCCATAGAGTATCTTATGGTGCAGGAAGACATTCACGGCATCCGGTGTCGATGGCATATTGGCGCCCTCGGAGACCACGAAGCATCCGTTTTTGACCAGCATCTCGGCGTCAGCGCCGCTTATCTCATTCTGGGTGGCGGAGGGCAGGGCTACCTGGCACGGCACATCCCACGGTCCGGGTTTGCCGTCGACATATGTGCATCCGTATTTGTCTGCATACTCCTTGATGCGGCCTCTCTTTACGTTTTTCAGGTTCTTCACAAATGCAAGCTTCTCCTCGTTGATGCCTTCCGGGTCATGGATATAACCGTTGGAATCAGAGAGGGTAACTACCCTGGCGCCCAGTTGCATGGCTTTCTCGGTGGCGAACTGCGCCACATTGCCGGAGCCCGAGACGGCGCAGACCTTACCCTTGAGAGAGTCGCCCCTGGTGTTGAGCATCTCCTCGGCAAAATAGACCTGGCCGTAACCAGTTGCCTCAAGCCTTATGAGGCTGCCGCCCCAGTCGAGCCCCTTGCCGGTAAGTACACCGGTGAATTCATTGCGCAGTCGCTTGTACTGGCCGAAGAGGAATCCTATCTCCCTGCCGCCCACTCCGATATCACCTGCCGGAACATCAGTATCAGGACCGATATGTCTTTGCAGTTCACTCATGAACGACTGGCAGAAGCGCATCACCTCATTGTCGCTCTTCTCCTTGGGATCAAAGTCCGAGCCTCCCTTGCCGCCTCCCATGGGCAGTGTGGTGAGGCTGTTTTTCAGTACCTGTTCGAATGCCAGGAACTTAAGGATGCCCAGGTTAACGGTCGGGTGGAAACGGAGGCCGCCTTTATAGGGCCCGATGGCGCTGTTCATCTCAATACGGTAGCCTTTGTTTATCTGGATCTCTCCCTTGTCATCGACCCAGGGGACCCTGAAGAGGATCACCCTTTCGGGCTCGGCCATCCTCTCAAGGATCTTTGCAGACCTGTACTTGGGGTTCTCCATGATAAAAGGCATAAGAGATTCAGCAACCTCTCTGACAGCCTGATGAAATTCAACTTCACCTGGGTTTTTGGCGATGATCTTCGCCATGAATTCTTCAACGGGGTTTGACATTGCAGTAGGGTTTTAAGAGTTAATGATTGATATAGAACAAATTTATGTAATTAATTTTCCAATTTTTCCGGCCATGCAAATAAATATGATCGTTTTTTTTAACTTTCATAGCCAGTTTTTCACATAAGGGCATTGTAATAACCTTAACCGACTTAAATGAAGACGGAGGATATATCGAAATTGCAGAAGGAGATGCAGAAGCTTCTGGCGGAGAAGATACAGAGCCAGAAGGGATTATCGATTATCTATACCATCAATAAGATCATCAGCAGGAAGAGCAGTACTGACAAGACCCTCAACGAGATCATCAGGGAGATACCGAAGGCGTGGCAGTTTTCAGAGTACTGTCATGCCCGCATCAAATATGACGGTCAGGAGTACCGGCTTCCGGGTTTCAGGGAGACGCGCTGGATACAGAAGCAGATATTTGAAACCTATGACAAGAAATGGGGCGCCATTGACGTCTTCTATACCAAACAGTTTCCCAGGGCTGACGAGGGGCCTTTTCTGCATGAAGAGAGGCAGCTGCTTGAGAACATTGCCACGATAGTATGCAATTATCTCAATTCGCAGCAGGGAGCGGGTCAGAAGGATGAGGGCGACCAGGATGCAACCCTGAAGCTGGAGAGGTCCAGACGGTTAAGCGAGGAGAGGAATATCGAGGATGCTCTCTCGCAGATCAGCAGGAACATGCCGAAGTCATGGCAGTATCCGGATCATGCCGTTGCCCGGATCCTGTATGACGGCAAGGAATACCTGAGCTCCGACAAGGATTTCTCGGACAGCGAGATGAGTCTGAAGGAAGAGTTCACGACCATTGACCGTAAGTCGGGGACAATAGAGTTTCATTATCTGAAGGGCTTTCCTGCCACCCTGGAGGAGTCTTATCTCAGGTCAGAGGAGGAGTTGCTGGGTAACATGGCCAACCTGATCACCGGATTCATCAACATCATCAAGGGTAATGAGATCAGGCAGCCTGCCGACAGGGAAGATGAGCAGGGCGGGGAAAAGAGGGCTGACAACAGGATCTTTGCAAGCATAAACGAGATTTCAAAGAGGCTCAGGAGCGGCACATTCATTGAGACCACCCTCAATGAGATCCTGGAGGTGATCCCGCGAGCCTTCAGGTTTCCTGATGATGTCAGATGCAGGATCATCTACGAAGACCTTGAGTTTTCATCTCCAGGGCTTACCGAAACCTCTTTCTGTGTCACTGCGGCATTCAAGACAATCACCTCAAAGAGCGGCTCCGTGCAGGTATTCTATACCGGGGAAGGACTGCCCGGGGGTGAGGAGCCATTCCTCGAGGAGGAGAGGCAGTATGTTGAAACCCTGGCACTTCTTATTTCGGGTTTTATCAACCTGATTTGCGGACTTGACTCCGTGCTTGCCACAGAGGAGGGGATGAAGGAGATACTCTATGAGAAGACCGAGAGGATCAAGGAGCTTGCCTGTATAAACCAGACAACATCAATACTCCAGTCCGAGAAGTCGGTTGAGAAAGCGCTGAAACAGATTGTCTATATACTGCCCGATGCATGGCAGTACCCTGAGCATACTGTTGCCCGCATAAGCTTTGACAACAAGGAGTACATGTCGCCCAGCTTCACGGTCACGAAGTGGCGTCAGCGGCAGCCTTTCCTCACCATTGACGACAAGTTCGGGGAGGTGGAGATATATTATACAAAAGAGTTCCCCGATATTGACGAGGGTCCGTTCATGAAGGAGGAGCGGGACCTGATAAACAACATCTCCACCCTGATCTGCAATTACCTGAACAGTGTCCAGGGGGAGGTGGCGATAAAGAAATACCGGTCTGATGAGGAGCTTAAGGAGAAATACCAGGCTGCCAGGGATTATCTTTTAAACAAGAGGAAGCTGCTTCAGAACTTCCTGGAGAAGAACAACTATGACCGCGACATCTTTCATGACCTTATGAAATTCAAGGTCAAGGAGATACTGATAATTTCAAACCTCTATGATGCCTACAGCCTCGAGCGCGAGGGAAAGTTCTCCGATTACATCCTGGGTGTTTACTATCAGCTTAACCTGACTTCAATACCCCGCATAACAGGGGTCTCATCGTTTGAGGAGGCCTTTGAAAAGCTCTATTCCAAGCACTATGATCTCATCATCATCATGGTTGGGGTAGACAGGAAGGCACCGCTGGAGATCGCATCAAAGCTTAAGGCTCTGTATCAGTACATACCCATATATCTTCTGCTGAACAACAATCAGTATGTCGGATATTTCCAGGATGAACAGAAGAAGACCAGCCTTATTGACAACGTCTTTGTCTGGAACGGTGACTCGAGGATCTTCTTTGCAATGGTAAAGCAGCTTGAGGATTTTGTAAACGTGGAGAATGACACCAGGGTGGGTTACAGTCGCATCATACTGCTGGTAGAGGACTCCGCCAAGTATTATTCACGTTACATACCGCTGCTCTATCACTGTGTGATGGAACAGACCAGGCGCATCATTGAGGATGTAAGCACCATGGACGAGCTCTACAAGGTGCTTCGCCTGAGGGTGCGTCCGAAGATACTGATGGCTTCCAATTATGAAGAGGCGATACAGATCTTCAACAAGTACAAGGAATTCTTCCTGTGCCTCATTACGGACGTTAAGTTTGACAAGAATTCAAAGTTCGATGAGAATGCGGGATTTGAGCTTGTCAGCTATGTGAAATCGGAGATCCCTGACCTGCCCACCATCATCCAGTCGTCTGACCGGAGCAATGAGAAGATGGCAAAAGAGCTCAACTGCGTCTTTATTCACAAGAATTCAGACACCCTTGCCCAGGACATACGGAATTTCATCAGCTACAACCTCGGCTTCGGGGATTTCATATACCAGGATGAATCGGGGCGCACCATAGGAACAGCCAGGAACATGAATGAGTTTGAGGAGCAGCTGCAGTACATTCCTACGGAGACCCTGCTGTATCATGCACGCAGAAATCACTTTTCCCTCTGGCTCACCGCGCGCGGGGAGATACAGCTGGCCAGGGAGATAGCCCCGAAGAAGACCAGTGATTTCAAGGATCCGGAGTCGCTGCGCGATTACCTGGTCAAGATTGTCAAGCAGCTCAAGTATGAAAAGAACAAGGGCAAGATCGTCGAGTTTGACGAGACGCTGATAATGGAGGAGAGCAACATCATTCAGCTCTCTCCCGGTGCGCTGGGCGGCAAGGGGCGAGGGCTGGCCTTTATCCATACGCTGATATACAACTTTGACATTGCAAACTATGTTCCGGGGATAAACATCAAGGCGCCCAGGACCTTCATCATCGGGACGAATGAATTCGAGGATTTTCTCGACAACAACAAGCTTCGGAACAGGATCTACTCCGAGACCAGTTATGAAACCATCAAGAAGCTGTTCGTTGAGGGGAAGCTGTCGCAGCAGTTGGTAAAGAAGCTGGAGATCATACTGGAGAAGATCACCAAACCTCTTGCCGTCAGGTCGTCCGGGCTGTTCGAGGACTCGCTGATGCAGCCTTTTGCCGGTATCTTTGAGACCTACCTGCTGCCCAACAGCAATGCCGACGTCAAAGTCAGGCTGAAGCAGCTTACTGATGCCGTCAAGCTTGTCTATGCCTCCATCTATTCGGAGACTGCGAGGGGTTATATCAGCGCCATCAACTACAAGATCGAGGAGGAGAAGATGGCAGTCATCATACAGGAGGTGGTGGGAGAGCAGTATGAGAACGTATATTATCCGCATATCAGCGGCGTGAGCCAGTCATACAACTATTATCCCTACGGCTACATGCAGCCTGAAGACGGTTTTGCGGTCCTGGCTGTTGGGCTTGGCACCTATGTTGTGGAGGGGGAGAAAGCGTTCCGGTTCTCACCCAAATACCCGAACCTGGAGAACAACACCCCGAAGGATCAGTACCTCAATTCACAGGTTGAATTTTTTGCTGTTGATCTCGACAAGCAACAGCTCAACCTGCTTGAAGGAGATACCGTGGGGCTGGCGCGGCTCAGCATTGAGGATGCCGAACGACACGGGGCGATAAAGCACTGTGCATCGGTCTATTCAGCCGAAGCGAAGACCATTTACCCCGGCATAGACAAATCCGGCCCGAGGGTCATCAATTTTGCCGACATCCTGAAATATGACTACATACCCCTGGC
Organism: uncultured Rikenella sp.; assembly: GCA_964411345.1. Lineage (GTDB taxonomy): Bacteria > Bacteroidota > Bacteroidia > Bacteroidales > VadinHA17 > SR-FBR-E99. The sequence goes on from CAYPKP010000011.1 coordinate 24,470, forward strand.
CAAGTCCCTGGTGGAGATCCTTGACATCGTCAAGGAGGCCCTGGGCACCCCGGTGGAGATCGAGTTTGCCGTTGACCTGACCAGGGACAGTGATTACAGGGCCTCGTTCTACCTGTTGCAGATAAAGCCCATCATAGGGGCGGCGATCGATTATGAGGTTAACATGGATGAGATAGACAGATCGCATATCCTGCTTTACACTGAGAAGAGCATGGGCAACGGAATGATCAGCAACATACGTGACGTAATATATGTCGACAAGGATACTTTTGACAAGTCGAAAACAGTGGAGATAGCCGCTGAGATAGACGCCTTCAATGCCGAGATGATAAAGTCCGACAGGCAGTATATCCTGCTTGGTCCGGGACGGTGGGGCACCCGTGACAGGTGGATAGGCATACCGGTCACCTGGCCACAGATATGCAATGCAAAGGTGATCATTGAGACCAGTCTTGAGGACTTTCCGCTGGATGCCTCATCCGGATCACATTTCTTCCATAATGTTACCTCGATGAATGTGGGGTATTTCTCCGTTCAGCACAACCAGAAGAACTCGGTGCTTAACTGGGAGGAACTTGGAAGGCAGAAGGTGGTAAAGCAGAGAAAGTATGTCAGGCATGTTCAGTTCAAAAACAGCCTTGCGGTGAAGATGGACGGCAAGAAGAGGATTTCCGTCATAACCTGGGAATAAATAAATTTGCGAATTGCGAATTCCGATTTTATTGAAATCGACAATAGAAAAATTCCTCACTACTGCCTATTGCCTGCTGCCTATTGCCTCACATGACCGAAGGTCTTGTGGCTACAGCTCTTTCTGATATATGCGGAACTTTTTGACCACTTTGCAGCCGATGCGCTCGTATTCCCCTCTCATTTTGACGTTGTCCTCAAGGACCAGATGGCTGTCGATGGTCTCCATTCTGCTGTTAATGGCATCCTGAAGTATCTTTACTCCCATCATGACGTCAATGCCTTTTCCCCTGTATTCCTTTTTCACCCCGCCAAGCATCATTATCAGCTTTCTTGACCGCTTTGATTCCCTGAGTACCCTGAATATTCCAAAAGGAAGGAGCCGACCCCGGCATGCCTTTATCCCCTTGCTCAGGTCAGGCATCCCTATGGCAAAGCCGATCAGCTGGTCGTCCTTTTCAACGACCTTGATGAATTTCGGGTCCAGGATCGGAAGATAGCGTGCGGCAAAATCCGTCTTCTCCTTGTCAGTCAGCGGAACAAAACCGTAGATCTCTGCGAAGGTCTCGTTCATAAGTTCGAGAACACGGATAATATATGGCTTCAGTTTCTTTTTACTCGGGAATTCGGTGATTTTGAATTCCCCTGTCCTCCTGACTCTTTCAAGTACCCTTTCATATACTTCCGGGAAGACTCTCGGGAGTTCTCCCAGGTAATTGACGAGGTCCACCTTTTTGGTATAGCCCTCGTTCTCAATGAGGGAAACCATGTAGGGTGAGTTGTTGGCTGCGGTAATAAACTGCGGATATTCAAATCCTTCAATCTGAAAGCCCTGCGGGTCCTTGTCCGAAAACCCCAGGGGCCCTACAATTTTGTTCATGCCGTTCCGGCGGACCCACTCCTCGACAGAGGATATGAGGGCATGGAACAGCTCCCTGTCGTCATGGCATTCCATGAAACAGAACCTGCCGTGGTTCTCATTATTGATCTGGTTGTATCTTTTATTAATCAGTCCCATGATGCGGCCAACCGGTTTGCCGTCCCTGTAGGCCAGCAGCAGCACGGCGTCAGCGTATGTAAATGATTTGTTCTTCTTTCTGTCGAAGAGTTCCCATTCATCCATGTAGATTGGCGGCAGCCATTCAGGGTCATCTCTGTGAACCTTTTCAGGCAGATAGATGAAGTCACGGAGCTCTTTCCGTGTGATCACCTCTTTGATTGTTATTTCTCCCATGTCAGTCAGGTTGTAATAATAAGGTTCGGAGCGGGTTATGGCTCCTGCTTCTCTTTCTTGTCAATATCATCAGCCACGCGGAGCAGTTTCCTGGTATCGATGACATTGAAAACAAAGAGTGCAACAACAACAACACCTGCAGTATACAGGAGTGAGCCAGGCAGGAAGACCTCCGCCACCATGATTATACCGATGATGATCCTCACCTCTGTCGGCCCCATCAGTCCTGAATCAATAGAATACCTGCCGGTGATCTTGTACCTTATCAGGGCAACGATCATCTCCCAGCCGTACATGACCACGAAGCCGTATCCGAAAAGCTCCCAGACACCTTCGGCATAGATAATGTAACCGAATCCGATAATGAAGATGCTTATCCAGTCAATTGTAATATCAAGTGCAAAGCCGTAGAGTTTCCTTGGCTTCTTCCGGTAGTAAGCCAGTCGTCCGTCGAGTGAATCCCCGAACCAGCTGATCATAAATCCAAGCAGTCCCAGCAGGAGGTAAGTCCTGCTGAAATATGATGCCAGGATAAAGCTGCCTGCCACGATCATGTTGCCGAAGAAGCCGATGGCAGTCAGAAGGTTGGAGCTCACAAAGGAAGGGATGCGCTGTACAAGCCAGGATATGGCAACCTGCTCCTGTTTCTTGAGGAGATTGGTTCTTGCCCTGTCACTGAAGACAGATTTGATCACGCCACCGTTTAGCAGTGATTTCAATGGTTTTCTGCCGGAGTTTTCTTCAGCCATCACTACCGCTTTAGAGTGCCGTAAGATTAAGCATTTTTCCCGGTATAAATGATGCCGGCAGGGGCATTTCATATACCTTTTTCCGAAGAAAAGCCCCAAATGATACATTATCAGTAAATTGGTGCTGCTCTTCAACTGAAATGAGGTTGCCTATCCCGATACGCGGTTGTTCTCCCCGTTTGTTGAAAACCTCGGCAGGCAGCCTGAGAATGCGTATCCTCCAGCTGATGAGGCCAAGGAAGTAGAAGAAGGCTGAGTTGCCGTCGAAGAAGCGAACCGGCAGTATGGGTACATTAACTGACCGGATCACGTGGAGAATGCTCTCCTGCCACCGCCTGTCCCTGACCCTCATATCTCTCAGGCTGAAGTCGGAGACGGCACCTGACGGGAAGAAGCCGGCGGGGTGGCCGTTGCGAAGGTGTTCCAGCGTCTGGCGTACTCCCCTGAGGCTGGCAGCTTTTACGCCCATCTTTTTATTGCCTGTAGGGGTCACCGAAATGAAATTATCGTTGAGGGTTTTTATCCTTGAAAGCATCTTGTTGACCATGAACCTGTAATCGGGCCGCAGCCGGGCAAAAAGGTCTATGGTCATTATCCCGTCCAGACCTCCGTAAGGGTGATTTGAAACGGTGATGAAGGCTCCGTCAGGCAGGTTCCGGAGTCTCCCGGCATTCCCTACAACATAGCTGACCCCTATGTCATCAAGCAGACGGGAGGTAAAGTCGGCACCGGTGTAGGCGCCCGAGTGATCATATACCCAATTGACCTTGTCAATCGCCAGCAGCCGAATTATGAATTCAGCGAGGCGCTGTCCCCTCTCCCCCCTGAAGAGTGAAGAGAGGGTTTCGAACTCTTTTGGGTCAACTACCTTCATGGCGTAGTATACAAAAATAACAATAATCTGCAAGCAGTGCCAGACGGCAGCATCTTATAATGCTGCCCGGGAGATATCCCATACGGTCACCGAATGATCAGGATAACCCGATTGTGGTCCCTGCTGATCAGACTGATCCGGAGGCAGCCTGCACACAAAGCATCTCAGCATATCTGTTGTTACTGAACCGGCACAAGTCATGTTCTGGCTCACTGCATCTGCCAGGTGAAATCTGAAGGAAGCCTGCACACCCGCCCCCTCCCGGGTTTTACCGGTTCCTTACCGGCTGAGCGAACACACTGGCTGGCTGCAGTTGTCGTAATCCGGCAAAGGGTAATTTAATTAATGTATATTTGAATGCGCAACAATCTTTCGTCCGGCAAGCCGCCAGAGGCGATGGGGGGAAAAGGTAACGCCGGCGGAGGATAATGCCACATGTGGGGCAGGGCAACGGATAAGTGAAGACAGAAGATCAACCATACAATCATTGAAAGGCATGAAAATCAGACATTTCACAACAGCAGTTATGGCAATTGCTGCACTCATCAGCCAGACCGGCTGCACATCAGAGCCCACCGACCTCACCGTCAACAGCATCATACCAAAGCCGGTATTTGTGGAGGCAGCGGGGGGAACATTCAGGCTGACCTGGCATTCAGACATCTACGTTCAGGACGGATCGGAGGAGATGGTCCGGCTGGGCAATTACCTTTCTGCAAGACTCAATCCGGCTACAGGACTGGGTATGGAGGTTATCTCCTCCGGAGCCGAGCCCGGCCGCGGAGACATTTTGCTGTCCCTGGCTGACGTCGGTGAGGATCTGGGCGATGAGGGCTATGAGATTAATATTACCGAAAAAGGACTTACCGTGAAAGCAAACAAGCCGGCAGGCATCTTTTACGGTATCCAGACTCTCAGGCAGCTCCTGCCTGCCGGGATAGAGTCGGCGACGGCACAGGAGGGTCCGTGGGAGATTGCCACGGGCACCATACGTGATTACCCCGTCTATCCATATCGCGGGGCAATGCGCGATGTGGCCCGCCATTTCTTCAGCGTGGAGGATATCAGGATCTTCATCGATCAGATGGCTGCCTACAAGATGAACGTGTTGCATCTTCATCTGACTGATGACCAGGGCTGGAGGATCGAGATAAAATCGTGGCCCAACCTTACTGAACACGGAGCCAAAACGGAAGTCGGAGGAGGTGAGGGGGGATTCTATACCCAGGAGCAGTATTCAGATATTGTCACTTATGCGCAGGAGAGGTATGTGACCGTAATTCCGGAGATAGACATGCCGGGCCATACCAATGCCGCACTTGCTTCCTATCCCTGTCTTAATGTTGATGGGAAGGCTACTGAGCTCTATACCGGGATAAACGTGGGATTCAGCACCCTCAACACCAGGTCGGATGTGACCTACAAATTCGTGGATGATGTCATACGCGAGCTGGCAGCCCTGACACCCGGACCCTTCATCCATATCGGCGGTGATGAATCACACTCTACCAAACTCAATGACTACGTATACTTTGTCAACAGGGTACAGGATATTGTGACATCACACGGGAAACGTATTCTTGGATGGGATGAGATCGCCCACGCCACCCTCAAGCCCAATTCAGTCGTACAATACTGGTCCAGGGCCGAAAATGCCGTCAAGGGAATTGAGCAGGGAGCGCAGGTTCTAATGTCTCCCGCGAAATATGCCTATATTGATATGCAGTATGATTCTACCAGCATTTATGGCTTGCACTGGGCCGGCTACATCGAGGTTGACCACGCATACAACTGGGATCCGGCCACACTGGTTCCTGAGATAAAAAAGGAGAATATCATAGGGATTGAAACGCCGCTGTGGGCAGAAACCGTGTCTGACCGTGCCGAAGCAGAGTATTTGCTCTTCCCCAGGCTTCCGGGATATGCAGAGATCGGATGGACACCTGCAGAGCTGCGCAGCTGGGAGGAGTACAGGGTACGGCTGGCAGACCACGGTGAACGGATGAAGGTCATGGACATCGGTTTCTTTCCTTCCGGAAAGGTGGACTGGAAGCTCCAGGAACCGTAGCAGTAAAGTGCGGCTATGGTGAAATACCGTGACCGGCACCACTCAGATAAAATGAATTTAACAAAACTACCACTATGAAGCAATGGTCACTCCTGACAGCTGTCTTGTTGCTGGCTTCATGTACAGGCAACAACAGCGCAGACAAATCATCAGCGGCGGTCAAGACCGTTGATGCATTTTCCGTAGAAGGCAAGCATGTTATTGTTTACACAACAGCCGAGGGCACTGACTACAGGATGTCGGTAACTGATACGCTGTTTTTCAGCGACTTTGACCAGCCATTGGAGACGCAGCCCTCGCTCTTCATCGATCCGGTCCGCAGATTTCAGGTTTTCCTTGGCATCGGCGGTGCCTTCACCGATGCTGCAGCTGAAACCTGGGCAAAGCTGCCCGGGGAGGTGCAGAGTCAGTTCATGAAGGCCTATTTTGACCCGGTATCAGGCATTGGTTACAGCTTTGGCCGAACCAACATGAACAGCTGTGATTTCTCGAGTGACATGTACACCTACGTTGAGGAGGGTGACAGTGAACTGAAGAGCTTCACCATAGCACACGACGAGCAGTACAAGATACCTTTCATAAAAGAAGCCATGGAGACGGCCGGGGTGAGCTTTCCGCTGTTTGTGAGTCCGTGGAGCCCACCGGCCTGGATGAAAGACAACAACGACATGCTTTACGGAGGCAAGCTGCTGCCGGAGTTTTTCCAGTCATGGGCCGATTATTATGTCAAATATATCAATGCCCTTGAGCAGGCGGGCGTCCCTGTATGGGGACTTTCAGTACAGAATGAGCCTATGGCCCGCCAGACATGGGAGAGCTGCATCTATACGGCAGCGGAGGAGAGAGATTTCATAAAGAATTACCTCGGACCGACACTTGCAAGCAATAACCTTGCAGACAAAAAGCTTATTGCCTGGGATCACAACCGCGATCTGATCTATCACAGGGCCTCAGGGATACTTGGAGACCCGGAGGCGGCAAAGTATGTGTGGGGGATTGGCTTTCACTGGTATGAGGTCTGGACCGGCGGGCGCCAGTATGAGAATGTGAAGAGGGTGGCCGAAGCTTTCCCGGGGACAAACCTGCTGCTGACGGAAGCCTGCAACTATCCTTTCAGCTGGGATACGTTCGACCAGTGGAGATGGGGAGAGATATACGGCGAGAACATGATACACGACTTCAACAACGGTGCCGTGGCATGGACAGACTGGAACATCCTTCTCGACGAGACCGGAGGCCCCAATCATGTAGGCAACTTCTGTTTTGCCCCTGTTCACGCCAGGGTCAGCGAGGGGACCCTTCACTTCATGAACTCCTATTACTATATCGGTCATTTTTCAAAGTTCATCAGACCGGGAGCCAGCAGGATAATCTCTTCTTCAAGCAGAGCCCAGCTGCTGACAACGGCCTTCCTGAACACCGACGGTACGGTTACGGTAGTGGTAATGAATCCCACGGCCGGGGAGATCAGCTACAGGCTCTATTCGGGCAGTAAGGCTGCCGTCGCGGTGAGCCTGCCACATTCAATAAGCACCCTGGTGATAAGGGATGTCTGACATCCGGAAAAAGACGTCAGTACGGATTTTCACGCTAAAAGGAAAGACGCCGTGGGGAATAAGAGAAAATGGGTTTTCATCGTCAACCCGGTAGCCGGCAATGGATTTGCCCTGACGCTGGTCGATCAGATCAGGCAGATGATAGCCATACACAGGCTCGATGCAGAGATTGTCATTACGGAACGTAAGGGGCATGCCACCGAGTTGTCAGAGCATTTTGCCGACAACGGGTATAATTGCATAGTGGGCGTTGGTGGCGACGGAACCATGAATGAGATTGCTGTACCCCTGGTGCACAGGAAGGACGTAGTTGTCGGGCTTATCGGCGGCGGAACGGGCAATGACTTCATTCAGATAACGGGATTTCCTGACCGGTTTGCGGAGAAGGAGTGGGAGATGTTTTTCCGGGCCAATGTTATGCCGTTGGATGTGGGGGTATGCAACGGAAAAATAATTCTGAACGGCATGGGACTGGGTTTTGACGCCCAGGTGGCATCGGAAAACTATACTGAGACCGGGGAGGTCAAACCCGGAGGCAAGGGCAAGTATGTCTGGCATATTGTCAAGACGCTCTTCTTCTACAAGGAGAAGCGCATGAAGATGCTCTGCAACGGGTCGACCCATGAGACTGACTGCTTCATGAACACGGTGGCTAACGGGAGGAGGTTTGCCGGGTCCTTTTACCTCACACCAAAGGCCATGGCCAACGACTCGCTTCTGGATGTCTGTGCGATAAAAAGGCTGACACTGTTCCAGAGACTCAGGATACTGCTCATGGTACCTTCCGGGACTCATGTAAACGATCCCAGGGTTGAGTACTATCAGACTGACAGTCTCTCAATTGAGTTCCCCTCCAGGATGCCTTACCACATTGACGGGGAGCTCTGGTTCGATCAGCACTTTGAAATTGGCATTCTGCCCGGGGCGCTGAATATCATTTATAATCCGGAAGGGATACACTTCTTTAAAGTGCCTGAGGAAGAGAATGTTTCAGCCGACACTGCAGGTCTCTTCAACGGGTAGCGAATCAAGGGGCACAAAGGGTCATCAACCATCCAAGAAGTGCCACGCCGGCTCCTCCGGCTATGAGGCTGTCAAACCTGTCAAGGAAACCCCCGTGGCCGGGAATTAGTTGTGAAAAGTCCTTCACGTTGTATCTTCTCTTATAGGCTGACTTGGCAGTATCACCTGCAAAGGCGAATACCACCACCACAGCGGCAGCCAAAATGGCTTCCATGGGTTCCGCCGGGATCAGATGCCGGAAGACCAGTGCGCTCAGCAGCGCCACTGTTGCTCCGCCGACAAATCCTTCCACAGTCTTGTTGGGACTTATTTTCGGGAAAAGTTTATGTCTGCCGATCAGCTGGCCTGTCACCTGGCTGAAGCCGTCAAAGATGCATAGGATAAGAAAAGAGTAGAGTATCAGACCTTTTTCCATTCTGCTGAAAAAGAAAAAACCCGCAGAAAGCACTGCAAGAGTGAGCAGTGAGGCGAAGAAGTAGATCTTATGGCGGTACGAGGATTCATGAAACAGCTTTGCCAGCTCGAGGAATCCCGCAATTATTATGACCAGGGCAATGTAGCGGAACAATACTGAACTGAAGGCGATGCTGAAAAAGATAAAGCTGGTTATGATGAAGTAGGTGAGGTGTTTAATCCAGCTCCTGCGTGCCACGTCAGCTTCTTTGTTCCTGTTTATGAACCAGATTCCTGCCGTGCCAAGCACGAAGTACACCAGGATAACCATGTAAACCTTCCAGTACATGTTGATCAGTCTTCGCGGTTAGATAATTTCATCACCGCGCTATAATGAGAATGCCGAAAATGATCATCGCTATTGCGTACCATACGCGTATCGGTCCTTCAATCCCGTCAAGCTTTATACCATGAAGGAGCCTGGGCCCCAGAAACGAGCCGACGATTGTGCCCGCAGTCAGAAAATAGACTTGTGTAAGATCAATATCACCAACCAGGAAGTGTGCACCCAGGGCGGAGGCAGTGTTTACCATGACTACCATCAGCGAGGTGCCTATCACCAGTTTTACGGGTACTCTCATTGCAAACAGTCCTGCCTGGACAGGCGTGGCCCCGCTTGTCCCGAAAGATGCTGTAATAATGCCGGCAATAAAACCGAAGAATGTACCCGTAGCGGCTTTGCGCAGTCTCGAGCTCTCGGGCCTGACAATGCCGTTGGCCTTATCCCTCTTGCTTCGCCAGGTGCTGACAATCATCTGCAATGCTATCAGGATGAGATATATACCCCAGCTGACCTGCAGTTGTTCGGGAGTTATCAGGCTGGTGAGGCTTGCTCCTGAAAGAGCTCCGAGGAGCCCTGCCGTAGCAAAAATAAGCCCTGTACGTACCTTGATGTGACCGTTACGGTAGTGTGCCACGGATCCGATTATGCATATGGGCAGCGTTGCAGCAAGTGAGGTTGCAAGTGCAATGTTGGCCGGGACTCCGAAGATCAGAATAAGGACAGGCATGAAGAAAAAGCCGCCGCCACCGCCGATGAAAGTACCTATCAGTCCGACCGCAAAACCTATCAGCGGATACCAGAGGTAGCTGTTTTCAAAAGCAGAGTGAAAAATCATTTCCGGCTTCTTTTATTTCTTTCCTTCAGCACCCAGTACAGTCCCCTGACGTTTGACCGCATTTCAGGTATAACCATCTGTATTGCAATATGCTCCAATGCCCCAATGATTCCCCATGCAATCACCAGGTAATAGAATGGGGTCCAGAATCCCAGTGTGAAAACGGATATGAAAAATGCTCCCTGCACATAACCGCCAATCTTGGTCCAGTAAAGGTGAAAGCTGGGAAACTTCCTGAATTTAATCAGTGAGACGATAACCGTCAGCACCAGCATTGCAACGAAGATCAAAAAACTGACAAGATGCGGATGCAGCTCTTCCATCTTGAAGACAAGCAAACCGGCAAACGCCAGCAGATAGGTGAGATTATCTGCAAACGAATCGAGTTTTGCCCCGATCTCTGTCTGCATGTTAAACCGCCGGGCTATGAAACCGTCAAGGATATCAGACAGGAGGTTTATTATCAGGAAGATGGCAAAGAGCTTCTCATCGCCTGCAATTATGAAGTAAAGGATCAGGGGGAATACCAGCAGCCGATATGAACTTATCAGGTTCGGAACAGTGAAGAAGTTTTCCCCGTGCATCAGATTCTTATTCAAACCCGGAATTCCCGGGTGCCGAATTAATTATTCTGACAAAGACCATACAAATATGGACAAAAAACCGAACGGGCTCCACAGGAAGCCGGGAAATTGAGTAATTTTATTGCATCACCGGATTAGATGATCCAAGCCTTCAGGTCGGAATAACCTTAATTTGCATGAAACTGAGCGGCCATTCACAGGAAGATATGATTATTCTGATTCATGGAGGTTCTGTTCGGCCAATGAAACATTAATCACATATCCAATGAAAAAACTGGCATTTCTGGTATTGATAGTTCTGACTGCCTCCTGCACTGTTCTGAGAAGGAAGCCTGCTGCGCCTGATGACGGAGATCTGATGATAACCAGGAAGTATGTCGGAGAGTATGTTGACCACCGCCAGACCGGTCCGGAGAACTACGACGGTCCGAATATAATCTGGGTCAAGACCACCATGGAGGATGTCTACGGTAAGATCTCCGCCTACGGCAGGAGATGCGATTTTGCTGCGGGAGACCGGCTCTACCTCCGCCGGGTCTTCTACAGTCCGGGCATAGTATCCGGCTACTGGGTCTACTACATTGAGAATGATGCTGGAATCTCCTACAGGGCAACCGATATACAGCATGACAGGGCAGTTTACATCATGACCTGGTTTGAGTGAGATCGCATTAGCGGAAGCAGTCAGGATTGCCTGCTGCCTGCGTTCGCGGTCATGATTTTGTCCCCGTGATGATCTTTTTTCTTACTTTTAGATCAATTACCCTAAAATGATTATTAATAAACCTGGTATATGAAAAAGGCAGGAACGATTATTCAGAGAGGCATCATCTATACTCTCATTGTGATGATGTCGGCAGTTCTTATTCTCGCAACCGTTGAGCTGGGATATTACCTGATCAGGAGCATTATCGGCTCCAGACAATTCCTGATGGACCTTGATCAGCTCATGGATCTCTTCGGGGTATTCATGCTTGTTCTGATTGGCATTGAGCTCCTTGACACCATCAAGGTCTACCTGAAGGAGAACATTGTTCATGTTGAGGTGATAGTTCTTGTCGCCATCATTGCCGTTGCCAGAAAGGTTGTGGTACTCAAGATCGAGGAGATCGATGGTCTGACAATCATGGGCATTGGCGTCATAATCGTAGCACTGGCTGTTGCCTATTACTTCATCAAAAAAGCAGGGCATATGATGTGCTCAATGGATGAAGAGGATGTGGAAAGGGCAATTAAGAAACAGAATACCAAGACACCAGCCTCATAAAATGGTTCATTCCTGAACTTAAAAAACTAATCCCCATGGTCTATTACAACAATCCTGCAGAGAAGGTACTTAAGTCGCTGAACACCTCAACCTCCGGCCTGACAGAGGAGGAGGTTGTCATCCGCCGTGACAAATGCGGGTTGAACAGGATGCCCAAACACAAGAAGGCAGGCCTGCTGAAGATTTTCATGGCCCAGTTCCTTAATCCCCTGATATATGTACTTCTGATTGCCTCGGCAGTAACAGTGGTGCTCCATGAATATACTGACGCCATATTTATCGGAGTCGTGCTTCTGCTGAATGCTGTCATAGGGACGGTGCAGGAGTTCAGGGCTGAAAAGAGCGCCGCGGCCCTTCAGCAGATGGTCAAGGTGCTGGCAAAAGTCAGAAGGGGCGGCTCTGTCGTCACCCTGGATTCAGAGGAGCTGGTACCGGGAGATATCGTGCTGCTGGAGAGCGGCAACAAAGTGCCCGCTGATGTGAGGCTTATCGAGGTAAATGATCTCAAGGTTGACGAGGCTTTTCTTACGGGGGAGTCTGAAGGAGTCATAAAGAGCACCGGCCCGCTGGAGGGAGAACTTGTGGTCGGCGACCGCAAGAACATGGCCTATGCCGGGTCGACGATACTCTACGGAAGGGGTGCCGGAGTGGTTACTGCCACAGGGCTTTACACCGAGATGGGTAAGATTGCCGGCACGCTTGAGACCACCGTATCATTCAAGCCGCCGCTGGTTATCAGGATGGAGAAATTTGCAAAGCAGGTGGCATACATCATTATGGTGGTTGTGGTGGTGCTGGGTATGGTTGCTGCTCTGCAGGGAATGCCTCTTCATGATATCTTCTTCCTCTCCGTTGCCCTCGCCGTCTCTGCCATTCCCGAAGGATTGCCGGTGGCAATAACCGTAGCACTTTCGATCTCCACCTCCAGGATGGCAAAGAAAAACGTGATTGTCAGAAAACTGTCGGCGGTGGAAGGACTGGGCAGCTGCACCATGATTGCAAGCGACAAGACGGGAACGCTGACCATGAACAGCCAGACCGTAAGGAAGGTAATACTGGTGTCAGGGCAGAAGATCGATGTCAGCGGGGAGGGATACAATGACATCGGGGAGATAGTGCCGTATGACGGGGCAGAGATCGCTCCCCTGAAGGATGACCTGGATGCTTTTGTCAGGGCGTCTGTGCTGTGCAATGAGTCGGAACTCTCAAAAAGGAACGGAGAGTGGTTTACCAGCGGAGACTCCGTTGACATTGCATTTCTTGCACTGGCATATAAGAATGGAATGAATCCCGCTGACATTAGATCAGACCATAAGATACTGGCTGAGCTTCCGTTTGAGTCGGAGCGTAAGTTTGCAGCCACATTCTTTGAGCAGGATGGGAAAGTATATGTGGCTGTCAAGGGAGCCCAGGAGACGCTTCTCCCTCTTTGCGTCTGTTCGAAGGGCAGAAGAGATGACCGCGCGATGAGGGAGCAGATAGAGAAGGATGCCATATACCTCACCTCAGAGGGATACCGCGTTATTGCCGTTGCCACGGGTGAGGTTAAGAGAGCTGAGAAATACAGTGATGATTCAATAACTGACCTTCATCTGATAGGGCTGGCAGGACTGAAGGATCCTCTGCGTCCCGAGGCGTACGAATCGGTCAGGAACTGTCTCAGGGCAGGGGTGAAGGTCTCCATGGTAACCGGAGACCATCCGCTGACAGCCCTTTCAATAGCCAGGGATCTTGGCATTGCAGAGTCAATGGACAATGTGATCACAGGGGTGGAGGTGCAGGATCTCACCGAGGGAGAGTACTCGGCACTTGCCTCCGTCATAGGCGACAAGACAGTCTTTGCCAGGGTCAGCCCGCTGCAGAAGATGAAGATAATAGAGGCACTGAGTGAGAACGGACACCTGGTGGCGGTCACAGGCGACGGGGTCAATGATGTGCCTGCACTCAAAAAGGCAAATATCGGCATAGCAATGGGCAGCGGCACCGATCTTGCCAAGGAGACGGCAGAGATCATCATCACTGATGACAACTTCAAGAGCATAGAAGAGGGTATTGAGGGAGGAAGGCATGCCTATGACAACATCAGGAAGGTGACCTACCTGTTGATCTCCACGGGTGCTGCAGAGATATTGCTCTTCCTGCTGTCACTCTTTACCGGTCAGCCCATTCCTCTCACGGCGATACAGCTTCTCTGGCTGAACCTGGTTACCAACGGCATACAGGATGTGGCGCTGGCGTTTGAAGGCCCCGAGAAAGACCTGATGAAGCGAAAGCCACGCGATCCCAAAGAGGGGATCTTCAACAGGCAGATGATACAGCAGACATTGATTTCCGGAGCTACCATGGGCCTGATCGCCTTCGGGCTCTTCTACTACGGTCTCAACAACCTGGGCTTCTCCGAACTCCATAGCCGTTCACTGGCCTTTACGCTGATGGTACTGCTCGAGAATGTGCATGTCTTCAACTGCCGCTCTGAACAGACATCTGCCTTCAGGGTGCCGCTGTCACGGAACTGGTTTATCATTGGCGGAGTGATCCTTGCTCAGCTGATACACATAACGGCAATAAACCTGCCCTTCATGCAGAAGATCCTTGGTACCGATGCCATCAGCATTGGAGAATGGTGGAGGATACTGGCGATTGCTCTTATTTTACTTGTTGTCATGGAGATCTTTAAATCAGTAAAAAGACGCCGGGGCAGTGAGAGCCAGTGACAAGCTCCTCTATTTCATCGCCCTGATTCCTCATGCCGGATTAAGGGAAGAGATCAGGGAGATCAAGGAAAGGATGAGGGATGAATACGCCGCCGGCCATGCTCTCAGGTCGCCCGCTCATATAACCGTCCAGATGCCCTTCAAGAGGAGCTATGCCGATGAGGCCTCTGTTTCGGAGGCTCTGGAGCGTTTCGCACTGCAGCAGCAACCCTTCATGATTGACCTTGACGGATATGGCTCCTTTCCTCCGCGGGTGATCTATGTCAGGGTCAGCAACCCCGGGCCTGTCAGGGCGTTGCACGCACGACTCCGGGAGATGCTCACTGACGACCTCGGCTTCGAACATCACGAGGTGACGGGAGAGGTGAAGCCACATATAACCATCGCCACGAGAGACCTGACGGCAACGGCTTTCAGTGAGGCATGGCCGGTGATGCAGAAGGAGAAGTTCACAGGCAGCTTCAGGGCGAAAAGCATCTTCCTGCTTAAACACAACGGTCGTAACTGGGATATTCTCCGGGAATTTCCTTTTGGTGAACGATGAGGCGAAGAAGATTCATATCGGGCAGCGCCCTGACTGCGGCAGGATTGCTGGCAGCGGGCCGGCTGACCCTTCTGGCTGACGCCACGACGGGAAGAGAGGCAGTAAAAGGCAACAGCGGACTGTACGGGCTGTTCATGAATCCTGACCCACATTTCAGGCCTTTTGTGCGGTGGTGGTGGAACGGCAACAAGGTGGAAGCCGCAGAGCTGGTCAGGGAGCTGCGGCTGCTGAGGGAGGCGGGAATAGGAGGCGTGGAGATAAACCCGGTGAAGTTCCCCTCGCGTTCCGAAGGAGATGACATCGGAAAGACATCCCTGCAGTGGCTCAGCAATGAGTGGATAGGGATGCTGCAGGTGGTCTTTAATGAAACGAAGAGTCTCGGCATGACCTGCGACCTTATAGTAGGCTCCGGATGGCCTTTCGGGGCAGAGTATCTTGCGGAAGAGGAGCAGACGCGCATAGTGGTGACCGGCGTGAAAAAGCTCCGCGGGCCTCTGGAACTGGCAATCACCGGGGACGAGATCCTGGCTGAGGCCGACCCTCCAGTGAGCTCTCCGTGGGAAGGCAGGAGACAGCGGATCCTTTCGCTGGCACTGGTGCCCGATCCGCTCTCGTCAGCTGATGAGATTACAGACCTGTCGGAGAAGCTTGGTGATGAGGTGATACGCCTGCATGTCCCTCATGGGGATCAGGCACTGTATGCCATGGTGGAGATCACCGGATTCATGGAGGTGATCAACGGCGCCCCGGGCGCCAGCGGTCCTGTGCTTGATCATTATAACGAAGCAGCCGTGCGGAGATATCTTGAGCGGATGTCAGGTGCCATTGAAACCGGTGCAGGGCCTCTCTCGCAACACCTGCGGGCTCTCTTTACCGACAGCATGGAGCTGGAAGGTGCCAACTGGACTGGCGACATGAGGCAGGAATTCATCCGGAGAAGAGGATATGACATCTTCCCCTTCCTGCCCTTTGTGCTTTTCCGCTCCGGCGCCATGGGTAATGTCACTGATTACCGCTACGGTGTTGCCTTCGGGCCTGATTTCGGGGAGAGGATCAGCCGCATGAGGTATGACTTCGAGACCACCAAAGCGGAGCTGCTGGAAGAGCGGTTTCTGAAGACATTTGCATCGTGGTGCCGGGAGCTGGGTGTCAGCTCGCGCATGCAGGCCTACGGCCGCGGTTTCTTTCCCCTTGAGAGCAGCATGGCCGTTGACATCCCTGAAGGAGAGTCGTGGACCATGAACTGGCTGAAGCACCGCATAGGCGAGGAGATGCCCGAGAGTGACTACCGCCGCGGACGTGCCTACACCATGGTGAACAAATATGTCTCCTCTGCCGCGCATCTGAGCGGCAAAAGGCTCATAAGCTGCGAGGAGATGACAGACACCTACGCCGTTTTCAATACCTCACTCGAGAACCTTAAGATAGGGAGCGACCAGAGCATCATCTCGGGTGTCACCCATTCCGTCTTTCACGGATTCAACTATTCTCCGCCGGAGGCACCATGGCCGGGCTGGCTGCGCTATGGTGGCTATTTCAATGAAAATAACAACTGGTGGCCGCACTTTCACCTCCTAAATGAATACAAGGCCAGGCTGTCGGCCATACTGCAGAACTGCGACATGTATGCCGACATAGCCGTACTGCCGCCGACGGCTGACATGTGGAGCCTTATCGGAATGCAGAATGAGCCTTTCCCGTCGGTACTTCATGCTCAGTATCTTTCACTGGTATGGGAGGCGATAGTAAAAAACGGCAGCGGTTGCGATTATGTCGCGGAGAGGATAATTGGCAGCGCGAAGATCGAAAATGGTTGCCTGTCATGCGGCCCGCGAAGGTATCACACCCTCTTCCTTGTACAGGTTGAGAGTCTTGAACCTGCCACGGCAGAAAAGCTGGCAGAATTTGTGCAATCCGGTGGCAGGGTCTTCTCTGTTGAAACCACCCCTTCAAAGGCTGTCGGATGGCATAACCACAGGGAGAGGGAGAGACTGATCAAGGTTGCAGTGGACAGAATGAAAGCATACCCGGAACGGTTCATTTTCCTTAAAAAGCCTGAAGAGGACTTTATTGGCTGGTACAGAACTGTTCAGAAGCAGTATTCAATTTCGCCATACATTTCGATTGAGAATCCCGGTCCGTTCCTGATGCAGACCCGCTATCGCGGTGATGACGGATCAGAATTCATCTTCGTCTTAAACTCGCATCTGCATGAAGCGCATAAGACCAGGTTACTGTTTTCACGGGAGATGACCCGCGGGAAGCGTTGTTCCCTGTGGGATCCGGAGAGTGGCAGGCGCTATCGGGTTGTTACTGACGCCGAAAACGGCATTACCGTCGACATGGGACCGGCAGAGTCACTGCTTTTCGTCTTTGACCGCGGACGGGCGGCAGATAAGTGGAAGCCCCTGCCTGCCTCCGGCAAAGGGATGCAGGTCATTGAAGGCGGATGGAGGGCTGAGTTCAGCCACTGCCGCGACGGCTCAGTGAGGGAGATAATGATGGACCGACTGACAGACCTTAAGGAGATGCCTGATTTCGTTCACTTTTCCGGAACGGTGACATACCGCAACATGATCAGGTGTGAGACACCGGAATGGACACTGATCAATCTGGGAAAGGTGTACGGCACCTCTGACCTGAAGATCAACGGGGTGAGCTGCGGGGTAAAATGGTACGGACGCAGGATCTTTGACATCAGCCGTTACCTCGGGCCCGGGGAGAACCTGCTGGAGGTGGTTGTGACAACCTCCATGGGCAACTACATGAAATCCCTGACCGACAATCCGGTTGCACAGTACTGGACCAACGCCGGCAACAAGGACCAACCGCTGCAGTCGATGGGCATGACTGGACCGGTTACCTGTTACAGCATATGACCAGACCTCTGATGAAACTTAAATGAGCAGTGACGCGCACCAGGATATCATTATTTGTTTCAGGTAAGTTACACTTGAACAATGAAATAATAATCAGAAAAAAGGGAAACCCCTGGATGCCGTTACGGCAAAAATAATGACAACAATACGGGAGCACAGCTGCACCCGGCAAGAAAACATGAAATGATGAGAACAGGCAAAATCTTATTAACCCTGACACTGGCTGCCGCTGCCATTCAGCTTCAGGCAAAGGATTACAACGCATCGATGTTCGGTGCGAAATCAAACGGCACTACCCTCAACACGTCATCAATACAGAAGGGTATTGACTACATCAGTGAGAACGGTGGCGGACGTCTGGTATTCTACGTCGGACGCTATCTTACGGGAACAATATATCTGAAGTCGAATGTGACGATTCATCTGGAAGAGGGAGCTATACTTGTTGGCTCGGTAAACCCCTTCGATTATGAGAGGAATTACAACTGGACTGCCATGATCTTTGCCCTGGACCAGGAGAACATAGGGATAACCGGCAAGGGGGTTATTGACGGACAGGGCTTCCAGGTGGCGAACAATCTTGTTGACATGATACACAAGGGGGTGGTTAAGGACCCGCTCAAGTATGACCGGCCCAACGAAACTATCCGTCCGCAGAACATCTATTTCAGGGGATGCCGCAACATTGTCATCAGGGATATAATCCTGAAGGACCCCGGCAGCTGGAACCAGCAGTACGACCAGTGCCGGAATCTTGTCATTGACAACATCACCGTCGACAGCAAGTCGTACTGGAACAATGACGGTGTGGACATTGTCGACTGCGACAGTGTAGTAGTCTCCAGTTCATACTTCGATGCGGCCGATGACGGCATCTGCCTGAAGTCGCACAGTGCTGACTTCATCTGTCAGAATGTACACATTTACAACAACACCGTCAGGACGAGTGCCAACGGCATCAAGTTCGGGACGGTGGGACGCGGGGGATTTCGGAATATTACCATTGTCAACAACCTCGTCTTTGATACATACCGGTCAGCGATAACATTTGCCGCCGTTGACGGAGGCATCGTGGAGAATATCGTTGTCGACAGCCTCAGGTCTCTGAATACGGGTAATGTCATCTTCCTGCGTATCGGGAAGAGAAGCGGCACCACGACGGGCAGCATCAACGGGGTAACCATAAGGAATGTCTATGCGGAGGTGCCGGCTGTCAAGCCTGATGCCGGGTATAACTACGAAGGCCCTGTGGAGGATCTGCCGCGTAATGTTTCGCCTTCGATCATTGCCGGCATGCCGGATGCCATGATAGAGAATATCACCCTGAAGAACATAGAGATACATTATCCGGGCGGAGGCAATCCTCACTATGCCAGGGTGGGGCTCGATGAGCTTGACAAAGTGCCTGAACTTGAAAAGAACTACCCGGAATTTTCCATGTTCAAAGAGCTGCCGGCATGGGGCTTTTTTGTCAGGCACGCCAGGGGAATCACTTTCGAGAACGTAAGGCTGGTGTGTGACAAAAAGGATTACCGTACGGCAGTAGTGCTTGACGATGTTCACGGGGCAACCTTCCGCGACCTCCGGGTGACTGAACCCGGTGCCAGAAAGAAGCCGGTATTTCATTACAGGTCATCAGATATAGAACTATAGCCGCGAAGTGCAATACAGGCCCTGCAGGTCACAGGCCGGTCACTGCCGGCAGAGTGCCGTCGGCAGGGAG
>CAYPKP010000011.1:44045-74588 GCA_964411345.1 uncultured Rikenella sp.
CAGGCCCTGCAGGTCACAGGCCGGTCACTGCCGGCAGAGTGCCGTCGGCAGGGAGGGACTGCAGGAGCCCATGCCGTTATCCCGGTTATGAAGATCTTGCTGAGGAGGGGTCTGCCGGAGCAACATCCCGTCATCCCAGTTCCGAGATCTTGCTGAGGAGGGGGGTGTCAATTATTGTGACGTCACGTCCCTGGAGGCTGATAATGCCTTCCTTTCTGAGTTCGGTGAGCAGCCTGACCGTATTCTCCTCAGAAATTGCAGACATCTCCCCGAGCTCCTTCCTGGTCACAGGCAGCCTGAAGCTCTCACTGCCGTAGAAAGAGGCCAGCGAGAGCAGGCTCTCTGCTATCCTTCCCCTGATGTTTTTCTGATTGAGGCAGATTATCTTTTTCATTATCAGTGCAACCGATTTGCCAAATGCCTTGTTGAGCCTGAGAAGAACATCATGGTTCTCAAGATAGAGCTCCTTCAGAAGATCGAGTTTTACCATGCATACCTGTGCGTCTTCAATGGCCGTCACAGAGTATGTGTAATGGATGCTCTCGAAGAATGAGAGCAGGCCTATGTAGGCCGGGGGCCTCATCAGATACAGTATTATGTTGTGGCCGTTGATCCCCTCAATGTAGAGTTTTGCCGTGCCTGAGGTGAGATAGATGGCATGGCTGACACTGTCGCCCTGCCGGCATATCATCTCATGCTTGCGGAACCCGGCCCTTATGATGCTTGCTTCAGGAATAACTTTGCCGGAGCTCCTGAAAGCGTCATACAGATCGCACTTGTGCCTGCATGCCTCACACGGCATTTTACCTGTAATTCTCATTCACAGCAGGTTATCAAAATTGATTTGAACGTTCACTTCCACATCATCAGCAGACCTTGCATCAATCCGCCTGTAATCCGCCGCTGATCCTCAAATATAGTTGATTTATATCAATGTTACATTGCAAGCTTATGTCTGGAACAACATCTCTCAAAATCTCTATTTTAGTCAATCTTAAAATCTTTATCAAACACCCTGCAATCTATGGAATCAAGCGATCAGTACAATTTCAGTATTTTCACTCCGCGCAACAGGCATGGACGAAAAAACAGGAATGTCATTCTCACCATGCTTGCCATCTGGGCGGTGGCAGTGTTCGGTTTTCAGTTCCTGCTCAGGGCAATAGAGAAGCCCACGCCCGAGAAGGCTCTGACAGTTTTTGAATCTGAATGGCCTGCGGTTACAGGTGTTGCCGGGGAGCAGGCCGACTATCAGGCTATTCTCACTTCCCTTCTTATGGTAAAGGGAAAAAACACTGTTACGGCAGCAGATCAGGAGCTTCTGAGTGAAGCCATAAGCAGCGTCCTTTTCGGGCTGGTGCCGGACTCCCTCGCCGGACAGGTGAAGGAGAGTGTAGCCGCACTGGAGGTGATGCATGCAGACATTGCCGCTCTGAAGGGGCAGGAGTATCTGGATCTCAAATACCGTATTCAGGATGCCAGCGCCGCCCTGATAGGGATGCTTGAACCATACACCGGATACGGGACAACGAGTCTTGAAGCGCCGATTCTCGCTGCCAGCCTCAAAAAGGATTACCCTGTCTCACTGACCGATCCGTCGCTCAACCGTCTGCCGGACATTATGAAACTCTATCTCACTCATAACCAGTCGGTGCTCACTGACGCAAAATTCCTGGGATTTCCTTTCCATTACTTCTACACTGCCGTCTTTTTGCTGGTACTTTTCGTGGCACTCTGCATAGTCTACAACAGACTGATAGAATGGCGATTAAGCAAAGAAGGCATTGTTGAATAAGTTAATCTGCAGATAGAGATGAAAAAATTATACTTCACATCAGTATTACTCCTGACGGGAGCAATTTCGTTAAATGCACAAAATCTCACCCAGCTTGAGGGCAGTTTCAAGACAGGACCGGCAATAATACTTATTGCAATACTGGTGACATTTGTACTGGTAGGTATTTTCTTCCGCGCCAAGGACCCTACCGACTATTATGCTGCCGGGCGCAGCATCTCCAAGGTCGGTTCGGGTATGGCCATAGCATCGAACTGGATGAGTGCAGCCTCAGTGCTGGGGATGGCGGGAATGATGTACGGCTTCGGATACAACGGGCTGGCTTATGTTGTGGGCTGGACGGGTGGTTATGTCCTGCTTCTGATCCTCATGGCTGCCCAGATCAGAAAGTATGGCAAGTATACCGCACCTGACTTTATCGGTGACCGTTTCTACTCGCGAGACCTGAGAATCGTCAGCGCCATATTCACCATACTGATTTCCTTTGCCTATTGCGTCGGGCAGTTCGGAGGCATAGGGCTGATGTTCAAATGGATCCTGGGGCTTAACTACGCCTGGGCGGTCATTATCGGCTCCTCGGTTGTTCTGCTCTACACGCTGATCTCGGGGATGATCGGGGCGACAAAGAACATGCAGATACAGTATGTCATCATAGTGACATCCTTTATGTTGCCTGTATTCATCCTGGCGTTCAAGTTTGACTATTTCTGGCTTTTGCCTCAGATTGGCTACGGTGCTGCTGTGACGGACATTGTTCAGGGGATGCCTGCGCCAAACATATCTGACGGTGTGGCTCTTCTCAATGCCTACGGCCATAACTTCTCCATCGTTCCCAGTCCTGAATTTGCCATGCCGTGGGACCCCTCAACAGGTACCACCTTTTTCCAGTGGATGGCCATCTGTTTTTCACTGATGGTTGGCACGGCCGGACTCCCGCATGTTATACAGAGGTTTTACGTTGTACCCAAGATAACCGATGCACGCTGGTCAGTTGTATGGGGATTGTTCTTCATCAGCCTGGTTTACTGGACTGCTCCTGCGTATGCAACCTTCGGAAAGATTCTTTCATCAAATCCGGAGGTTGGCGTGCTTGCCAAGGATGCCATAGTTGTGTACACTGCCCAGCTGGGAGGAGTGAACTCGCTGATTGTAGGTCTGCTTGCGGCAGGTGCAGTCTCGGCAGCCTTCTCCACGGTCTCCGGGTTGCTGGTGGCAGGTGCCTCTGCCTTCTCGCATGACCTTTATGTCAAGGTCATCAATCCTGCCTCAACCCCGAAGCAGCAGCTGAAGATAGCCCGCTGGGGCACAGTTCTCATGGCAGTGCTGGTGACGGTAGTGGCACTGATGAAGCTGGGACTGATTGCACAGCTCGTCTCCGTCGCCTTTTCCATGGCTGCATGCACCATCTTCCCGCTCTTCCTCCTTGGCATCTGGTGGAGTGGGGCCAACAGGGCAGGGGCAAAGGCCGGTCTTATCGCCGGCAGTCTTGTCACCTTCATCGCGCTGACATACTTCATCGTTGGCCTCAGCGGGGGTTCCCTCCCTGGACAGGCCTTTATCTCATACTGGCTTAATGTGTGGTATTTTGCATGGTTTGGAGCGCCACTCGCCATTGTTGTAAATATTATTGTATCTCTGCTGACAAAACCAACACCCCTGGAGATTAAGAAATTCCTTGCTGAACAGGTTCACAATTGATGAG
The DNA here is from genome assembly GCA_964411345.1 of uncultured Rikenella sp. Taxonomy (GTDB): domain Bacteria; phylum Bacteroidota; class Bacteroidia; order Bacteroidales; family VadinHA17; genus SR-FBR-E99. The sequence continues at coordinate 47,543 of CAYPKP010000011.1, forward strand.
TCTAAAGGATCTGACTGTAATATCACCGGGGACCAGGAAATTGCTGGCAATCACACTGTCGGTCGCATTGGCGGCGGTGATATTTGCATTCTTCCATTACAGGCAAGTCAACAGGTCGGAAGATCCCCGGGTAGCGCGGGCCCGCTTCCTCATGGCTGAGTATGACAGGCTCTCGGGCGGAACGGACAGCTATTCCCTGTTCCACCTGCTTGATTCAGCAGACCGGATCTACAGGAGTGTTCCAGGGTACGGCTCATCATACGAGAGGGGCGTAATCTACAACAACAGGGGTAGCAGCTTTCTGGTCAATGCACTGTATGACAGCACTTTAACGGAGTCTGGCAAAATTGCGTTTCTTGAGCTGTCCGTCACCTATGCTGACAGCGCCATCACGGTATACAGAAACTGGCTTGATGAGTGGGAAGTACTTTCTGAGGAGGAGATTGCCGGCAGGCTCATGTCGGAGATGAGTGAAGCTGACCCTGCCTTTACCGGACTCAATTTCAACAGCATCTTCAGAAAACGCGTCAGGGATGTGATGCTTGCCAGGGTAGAGACCCCGCGGAGGCTATCCGTCAGCTATACCAACAAGGGCACTGCATACCGTCATATGATGATGCCGGATTCGGCGCTGGCATATTATGAGAGGGCACTTTCAACATGGAAGCACAACCGCACCGCGGAGAGCAACCTGAGCGTCCTTCTCGGAGGCGAACCGGTGAAGCCGGGAATCATCGAGTCGCTCTTTCCGCCCGACAGGAAGAAAAAGTGAAATATAACCTTATCAGACGCTGACATCAGGATCAAAAATAAAATCAAAACAGAATATGATGCAAAAGTTATCACTGTTAATTGCAACTCTCATCTGCCTCGGACCACTGGCAGCGGCCCAGGATGAAGAGCCGGCGTGGGGCATTAAGCTCTCGGGTTTTGTGAAGACCGACATCTTTTACGATACCAGGCAGTCTACCGCCTCAAACGGACTGAGGGAGGGCCATTTTTACCTCTACCCCGACAATGTGCTTTATGACGAGGATATGAACGATCTCAATGCCAACCCTTCGTTTCATATTCTCAACATACAGACCAGGGTCAGGGGTGATATCAAGGGCCCTGACGCCTTCGGTGCGAAGACTTCTGGAGCCATTGAGGCCGAGTTCTTCGGAACGGGTGAGGGTGACATCAACGGATTCAGGTTGCGGCACTCCTATGTAAAGATGGAGTGGCCGAAGGTGGCTCTTCTTGCCGGTCAGTACTGGCACCCCATGTTTCCGGCGGAGAATTTTCCCGGAACCGTCAGCTTCAATACAGGAGCACCTTTCGTTCCCTTCAGCCGTAATCCGCAGGTCAGGTTTATTTACAGTCCGGGCAGTTTTCTGAGCCTGACGCTTGTGGCATATTCGCAGCGCGACTTCACCTCGTCGGGTCCTGACGGCAACAGCAGCAAGTATATAAGAAACAGCGGCAGGCCGGGGATGCATCTGCAGTTCAGGCTGCCTGCCGGTGACAACCTGACAGCCTGGGGCGGAGTGGACTACAAGGTTCTGAGGCCTGAGTTAAAAACTTCAGCCAACATTGAGACCGATGCCACCGTCGGAAGCATCTCCGCCTTTGCCACACTGAAGCTGAAGGCCGGGCCGGTGAATCTTTCTCTCATGGGAGCATATGCCGAGAACGGAAGTGACATGGTGATGATAGGAGGGTATGCAGCTACGGGTACTCCTGATCCCGTTGACCAGACCAGGGAGTGGACCACCATCAATACAGCTTCATTCTGGGCTGACATCAGCACAACAGTCAACAAGACCCGGTTCGGTATCTTCTCTGGTTACTGCAAGAACCTGGGGGCAGGCCGTCCCGTTGAGGGAGACATCTACGGCAGGGGGAGCGACATAGATCATCTCTTCAGGCTTTCGCCGAGGGTAACGGTCACGGAAGGCAAGCTGAGCATTGCAGCAGAACTGGAAAACACGCTGGCAGCTTATGGTACAACGCAGTCTGACGGCAGAGTGGCTGAAACAGGCAGTGTAACCAATATGCGCCTGCTGCTCAGTTTCATCTACCGATTTTAGATGGTAACGGAGTGAAAGTCGTTGCCTGCCTTAAGCATCAGCTCATTAATATCGTCTATTGCCAGGGCAGCTGCGAAATGACTGCCTGCGTGCCTTACCCTGAAGTCAACCCTGTTGTCCGGTTCCCGTCCGCTGCCTATGCAGGCAGCCTGATGCGAAAGACGTATATATGACAGGTCTTTCCATGCCCGCACTGTCCTCCTGAGGAGCTCAGGGCTGATATGTCTGCCATCGTGAAGCCCGAGAATCCTGTCGATGGTTGAATGCCCTTCAATCCCGTGCTTCAGGGCATAGAGACGTATGGCTCCCGTAAGTGCCATGAGCAGCCGCTTGATATCTGTTGTCTCCTCAGACAGAACAGAATGCGAAGGGTTGAACTGCCTCAATGCCGAGGACATGTGGTAAAAGAAGATATCGCCTGCCTGAAGGCTTGTTTTGACGTAATCCCTCAGCTCACCGCAAAGTGCTTCATCCCCGAAGCAGAATCGGAAGTCGAAGAAAATGGATATGTCAAGTATTTCTGAGGGTCCCGGAACCCGTATCCAGTCAGCAAAATAGCCTTTCCACACGTCGAGGGGCTGACACCATTTCGGATTGCCTGCCATATTGTTTCCCTTGCAGAGGGAGAACCCTATTGTGTCAAGCATCCCGTTGACTCTCTTCCCGAGGGCAAGGAAGTAATCGGTTGCCTTTTCAAGCCTCTCTCCACGGAGGTTCTCGATAATGATAGCGTTGTCCTGATCGGTCAGGAAGCTCTGTTCACGTCGCCCGGCGCTGCCGGTCTGGATGAATGAGAAGCGGCACGGAGGTTTGCCGGCCTCACCTGTGGCAATTTCGATCACCCTCCGGCATATCGCATCGGCGATGGTGGAGATGGTAAGTGAGATCGAATATGCATCCCCGTGACCCTGCAGCATGGCGAGGGAGGCACTCCTGCCTGCCTGCCAGATCTTTCGCAGTCCGTTGACAGATGCCGCCCGGGATATCTCTTCAAGCAGCAGCGAGGGTGTCATTGCTGCCGCACGGGCAAGATCGCGGTCGGTGACCATACCCGTCACCCTGTCTGCTTTGCCGGTAACGAGGAGGCAACCGGCGGGAGTGTTCCGTATCCGGTCGAGGGCCGCAGCGACAGTATCATCTTCGCGTACAAACTGCGGAGGGGCATGCATGATCCTGAAGACCTCGCTGCCGGAAGACAATCCGCCAACCAGGGCAGCTCCCATGGTTGCTGCATCAGCCACACCCAGCGGTTCCCCGTTGCTGTTCAGCACAATGATAACCCCGGTGTCATACTCTTTCATCAGGGAGCTGACACGGTCAAGGGTAGTGTTCTCACCGCATGTAACAGGAGGTCTCATGATTGCCGAAACGGGAACGCCCATAATATAGGAAGCGCCAAAGGGGTCATAACCCGAAACCGGCAAACCCGGTCCCGTTGCTGATGCTGAGAGGAGCTCAACAGTGCCGTCACACCAGGTTTCATCTGTTCCGGCAATGACAACCCTGAGACTTACCAGTGCCCGGAACTCCCGGCCATCCTTCTTCCTGAGAACAACCTCCCTGTTGAAGAACTGACTCTCCCTCTGCAGTATCTCCCTGAGTATCTCCGGCTGCCTGGCATCGGCGAAGAGGGAGTCGACATTCTGTCTCTGCAGTTCACGGATATCATGATAGCCTAACATGTCAAGCGCGGGAGCGGTGGCATGAATGAATCTCGGATTTTTTGAATATGTCAGCCGGAAGAAACCAGTGCCGGCACTGTCAAGCAGTGAGACGGGCAGCTGCATGGCTGATGCGGATGCATGGCCTGCTGCCGGGCGGACAACTATCAGCACTGCATTACGGTCGCCGAGGGCCAGCCTCGAGAAATCAGCATGGCAGTTTACCGTGCTGCCGGCTTCGGTCTTGAGCACACATACTGCATATTGTCTTGCAGAGAGCTCTTCCCACAGTTTTCCGGGATCATCCCTGCCATTGCTGATATCTGATTCCAGGATATCCGTCAGCTTGCGGTTCGGAAGCTCATCCTCGCTCAGCCCGATCCATGAGAGCAGCGTCTTGTTTGCCTGAACTCCCTGATCGGACCATATGATGACCCCTTCGGATGCCGCCTCGGCCAGAGTCCTGTAGAGCTCCCGTGATTTTCTCAGCTCATCTTCAGCCCTGGTTCTCTTCTGTTCTATCTTATGACTCTGCCGTGACATGGCAAACAGCATCGCCATGATCACCAGTCCGAAAATTGCAGAGATTGCCACAACCCTGATCTCCAGTCTGCGGATCTCATGCCTGACATCCTCGATATAGATGCCTGTTCCGATGACCCACTCCCACGGTTCGAACAGTCTGACATAGGAGAGTTTCGGTACAACACGCGTGGAATCATCATTCCATTGCCACATGTACTCCACATAGCTCTCCCCGGTCTCAGTCACGGCCTCCACGAATTCAACAAAAATCGTCTTTCCCTTTGAATCGCGGAATCCGTTTAGATCCTGTCCGTTAAGATCCGGGCGGTATGGGTGGACTATCATCACTGGCTGTCTGTCAGTGATCCAGAAATAATCCTTGAGATCCTCTCCGTACCTGATATTGCCGATGGCTCTCCTGGCCTCCTCCTGTGCTCCGGCTCTGTCAACGGCGCCAGCGGTCTCAAGAGAGTGGTAGTGTTCCAGGAGGCTGTAGACCGATGCGGTCATCTCATGGATCAGGTTTCTCTTGCGGTCCATCATCACCTTCTCAAATCCGGGTATCAGGTAAAGGAAGATCATGCCGGCAAAGAGAATGAAAGCCAGCAGGGCAGGGAGATCCACCTTCAGCAGAAAGATCCTTCTTCTTTCTTTTGGGGTCTTGTCTCTCATGATGCTGCCTGTGTTACTTTTTCATGCATGATATACAGCATCCGGGTTTCCGTATCTATTACCGAGAAGGAGGTTCTGCCGTTGCCTCCCGTCAGGGGGGGCAGCAGTATCATGGTCATCTCGTGTCCGAGGAAGATTTTGTCACCGGGCACCGGATGCAGTGCCTTCACGAAGGATAGTGGTCCGCGGTGAGAGAAGTATGCAAAGGGTTTGTGTGAATGGCCCGACAGGGAGAAGCCGACCCCCTGATGATGCATGAATCTCCACAGCTCCCTGATGTGATGCTGCCGTGCAACATATCTGGTGGTTGAGCCGGTGAAGTCAGGGTATACGTAATGTGACAGGAGCAGATCCATGCCGTTCTCAGATACAATCTCGTATTCAGGTATCGTATTGAGAAAATCGATCTCCTCATCACCGAGATCATTGGGATCTTCGCCTTCAAATGACCAGACAAGGCCTGCCGAGGCCTCTCTTCTGTCTGTGGGAGTCATTTTGAACCAGTGGTCAGGAAAAGTGTGTCCGTTGGACCATGACGGGAGCCTGGAGGCGGCAAAGAGATCATGATTGCCGGCCACCACCCAGCGGCAGTTTGATCTGACGAGTGACACGCACTGCCTGGCACTTCGCCGGAAGTGGTAATTATAGAACCTGCTGTCATAACCGACGATGTCACCCAGGCATGCCAGCTCATCGCATCCCTGAGCATCAGCCACCCTGAGAGCGGCCTCGAGCATTGAGACATTTTCGTGTATGTCAGTGATTATGCCGATTTTCATCTCCTGCGGTCATATTGCTCTGCCGCCTCCGGCAGGTTTAACAAAGACCAATTTACGCACATTTGCCGGAATATCATGCTCCCTGGCCGGCACGCATGATAAAATTGAAAATATCAGTATACTTGTGAAATTTTTGTGACCGTTGCCTATAATGAAACGCGATTACTCGGCTTTCTGTGACAGGGGAGCCGGCTGGACTGAAGAATACGTTGCACTGCCCACAGGGGTGGAGCTGCGTTCGGTAATCTTCACCCCGGGTGTGGCGTCGTCAGCCCCGCCGATCATTTTCATACCGGGGATGGGATCAATAATTGAAAATTTCAGGGATACCGTGATTGAACTGACGCGGAGCCATACTGTTCTCTACATTGAGACGAGAGAGAAGGCCAGCGCCCGCATCACCAGGAGGCACAGGTTCAGTGTTGAGGATATCACGGAAGACATAATTCACTTTGCCAGGCGCAAATTTCCCGAAGGCGGGAGGTATGTCATGGCAGGCTATTCACTGGGCGCAACAGCCATTGCCGAGGCCTTCTCTCGTCTGGAAAACAAGCCTGAAAAGATCATTCTCATTGAGCCCAACAGCTCGTTCCCGTTTCACGGCTGGCTGTTGCTGCTCTCAAGGGCTGCGGGAGTCATCTACCGACCCGTGAAGCCACTTCTCAAGTGGTACCTGCGACGTTTCAGGATAAACCTTGACGAAGATCCCGAGATGTACCACATCAACTGCCGCATACTTGACTCAGCCGAGCCGGTACGCCTGGGGGCAGCTGTCAGGCACCTCACTCCTTACCGGATGGACGGGTGCCTGCAGCTGATATCGGTTCCGACGCTGGTGGTTGTTGCCTCAAGCGACAGGTTTCACAGTCATGACGGGGGCACTGATATTGCCCAACGCATTGCCAATGCAGATTACCTTGACATGATCGACAACAAGCGGACGCACAGCGCCGAAATGGGCCGGGTGATCGGTGAGTTTATTTCTTCTCCGGTACAAATACAAGTTCCAGCAGGTCAGCCTTAGCCAGAAGCTTTTTCACCACCTTCCTTATATCCTTGGTTGTTAATCCGTTAAGAATATCCTCATAGTTGCCGGGATCATTCCTGTCGATTCCGTTGAGGTAGTAACCCTGTACGGCTTTACCCCAGTAACTGTTGTGTTCGCGCTCCTCCTCGCGGGTTTTGAGCATATTGCTGACGGCCTTTTCCAGGTTGACCTGCGTGGGTCCGTTTTTCGCCATATCTGTCAGCTCCCTGTAAATGATCTCCTTAAGTTCCGGTGCTCTCGCAGGATCACACTCAAAGGCTATCATCAGATTTGTCTTCTCCTTCGGTCTCTTTTCGGATGAGGCATTTACGCTGACGCCATAGGTTCCGCCCTCCTCCTCACGTACCTTTTCAGTATAGACAAGGTCAAGGATATTCTTGAGCACGTCCATTTTCAGATAGTTTGAGGGGATGAATTTTGAGTCTGCACTGTAACTCATTACCACCGTTGCCTTGGGTACTGTGAGGGGGATGGCAATCTCCTTCCTGACCGTGCCTTCCGGCTGGTCCATACCGAGGTCTCTCCAGCTCCCGGCACCCTGCTTCGAGGGCAGTGAGCCGATGTATCTGGCTGCCATTTCCCGTGCCACCTCCTCTTCAATATTGCCGGTGATGAAGAAGGTAAATGCCGAAGCGTCATCAAAGGCTGTGGCGTAGATATGGTTCACATCATCATAGCTTATCAGTTTCATCGACTCCGGGGTCATGAGGAATGTACGGGGATGGTATCCTGTCATATTCATCTGGAGACTGTCGGACATGATCTTGTTGGGATTCTTCTGCATGGCAGTTATCACTGCCGTGTACCGGCCGATGATTGCGTCGTATGCTTCCCGGTTATAGTTGGGCCGTGCAAAACGAAGGTAGAGAAGCTGCATCATCGTCTCAAAGTCCTTCGGTGTGGAAGAGCCTGACACGGTCTGCAATGTCTCCTGCAGCCCAAGTGAGACGGAAGCCTTTTTACCTGCAAGCATCTTTGTCAGTGCCACGTTGTCAAACTCTCCTGCCCCGTACATCGATATGACAACCGGGAATAGGGAAAGTGAAGGTGCCAGCGAGTCATGATAGAGCGATTCGCCGCCAAAGGCGTAGCCTGACAGGGTTACATTGTCCTTCTCATAGTCAGCGTGCCTGAACACTACCTTTGCTCCGTTGGAGAGGGTCCACTCCGTTGCGCTGAAATGTGGGAGAGGGACACTCTTTATCACCTCTGCTCCCGGAAGAGGCTCACCTATCAGGTCTGTGCCTCCTGTGAGATCTTCGTAAGGCCTGATATCGGCCTCTTTAACCTTACTCACAAGTTCAAAGGCCTCAGCTTCACTAAGATGGGTTCTGTCATCAGGACCCTCCACAACTATGAAGCTGTTGTCATCGGATATAAGTCCCCGGAGCCTTGCGGAGACCTCTTCCAGAGTGATCTCCGGGAGCATTTCTTTGTAATACCCGTATTGCAGGTCGAGAGAAGGAATAGGTTCACCGGTAAGAAAGTGATCACTTGCCCTGGAAGCCCACCTGTCATTGCTGATCTTGTCCCTCTGCTTGTACATATTCTCGAAATTGGCAAGCATGGTGGCCTTTGCCCTTTCGAGCTCACCACTGGTAAACCCGTGTCTTCTCACTCTCTCGAGCTCCGTCAGTGCAGCCTCAAAGGCTCTGGCCTCCTGGTCTTCACTCACCGTGGCTGCGAGCACGAGGGCATTATAGTCCCTGGCAAGGAATGAGCCGTAGTTCAGTGATCCGTTGACAAACGGAGGGGTTCCCTTCTGCACTATCTCGCTGAAGCGGCTGCTCATCATCCTGTTCATCAGGGCAATGACATAACCGTCACGGATATAGTCTGCATCCTTTGCCCTGAGGTCAGGTTCACGGTCATGTATGATCAGGCTCACGGAGCTCTCCGGGGCTTCAGGGTCAGTGATGAGCAGGTATTGGATACCCTGTTTGGGTACAAGAAGGGTCTGCGGCCTGGGAAGTGGGTTGTCAATTGCCGGTATCGGGAAGAAAATCTCTTTGATCTTTGTTTCTACGGCGTCAACGTCAATGTCGCCCACCACTGCTATGGCCTGCAGGTCCGTCCGGTACCAGTCGTGATAGAAGTCGCGCAGTGTTTCAGGTTCAAAGTTTTGGATGACCGCCGTATCGCCGATTATATCCCTTACCGCATATTGAGATCCTTCGAATAGTACGGGCAGCATCTTTGTCATCATCCTCCATGAGGCATCCCGCCGGGAGCGCCACTCTTCCATTATCACCCCGCGCTCCTTGTCTATCTCCTCTTCGTCAAGTGTCAGGAAGTCAGACCAGTCGGCGAGGATCATCAAGCTGGTGTCGATCAGTCCGGGCCTGTCTACCGGCACGTCACTCAGGTTATAAACCGTCTCATCGAAGCTTGTGTAGGCGTTGATGTTACGGCCGAAGGCGACGCCGTGACGTTCAAGCGTGTTCAAAATACCTTTTCCGGGGAAATGTTTGGTGCCGTTAAATGCCATATGCTCAAGAAAGTGGGCGAGGCCGTTCTGGTTATCCTTCTCAAGGATGGCCCCCACGTTCTGGATTATGTAGTAGCTGGCCCTGCCGGCAGGCTCCGTGTTGTGACGGATGTAATAGGTGAGGCCATTGTCAAGCTTTCCGATGCGGAAATCCGGATCTGTGGGCACAGCAGTATCCATGGTGCCCTGAGCAGTTGCAGCAATGGCAGCAAAAGCAATGAAAAAGAAAAAAGCAAACCGTTTCATAATTAGACTGTATTAGTATTTAAGACATTGACACGACTATGTCACAAACAAATTTAGAAAAAAACCATCAAAGTGATGGTTTTTCGTATCATTTTTTAGGAGAAAGTCAGAATAGCCCGTGCAGTTCTGCATTGATTTTGTCTATCACCTCACTGAGGTGTTCCTTGTTTTCGGGGAAGTCGTAGTAATCGGCCTCAAGAATGAGCAGTTTGCCGAGTTTGTATGATTCTATCCACGCCTCATACCGTTCATTAAGTCTCTTGAGATAGTCAAGCCTGATGGAGCTTTCATATTCGCGTCCCCGTTTCTGGATCTGGTTTACGAGTGTCGGTACTGAGGCCCTCAGATAGAGAAGCAGATCAGGCGGTTCCACCAGCGAGCTCATCAGTTTGAACAGGGTGAAGTAGTTTTCAAAGTCGCGCGTTGACATCAGCCCCATGGCATGGAGGTTGGGCGCGAAGATATAGGCATCTTCATAAATGGTACGGTCCTGAACTATGGTGTTCTTTGCCTTCTTGATCTCGAGGATCTGGCTGAAGCGGGAATTCAGGAAGAATATCTGGAGGTTGAATGACCATCTCTGCATGTCCTCATAAAAGTCGTTGAGATATGGGTTGTCGTCAACATCTTCATAATGAGGCTGCCAGCCGTAGTGTTTTGCGAGCAGTCCGGCCAGCGTCGTCTTTCCTGACCCGATGTTTCCAGCTATTGCTATATGCATAAAGAGAAGATTAAATCAGAGGTTAAATATAGGAAAAAGGGAGGGAGAAGAGGTCTCTGTTGATAAAAAGATTCTACCGTGCGGCAATTTCCAGGATGCTCTCAATATACTCCCTGCTGTTCGACAGCCGCGGCATCTTATTCTGTCCGCCAAGCTTATCCCGCTCCCGGAACCACTTGTAGAATGTTCCGGGCGGAACCACTCTGACCACCGGCCGGGTGAGGGTGAGATCCTTGTATCTCTTGGCTTCATAGTCTGAGTTGACTGACTGAAGGGTAACATCAAGGATATCGGTGAAACGTCCGATGTCATCAGGTTCCCTCTCAAATTCGATCACCCACTCATGTGCTCCCCGGGTTTCCGCACCCATGAATACCGGTCCTGCCGTATATTCGGAAATGTGCGCAGAGGTCCCGGCACATGCCTTATCCAGGGCCTTCTCTGCATTGTCAACTATCACCTCCTCCCCGAAGACATTGATGAAGTGTTTTGTGCGTCCGGTGATTTTGATCTTGTGAGGAAAGAGGCTGGTGAACTCCACTGTATCTCCGATGGCATAGCGCCAGAGGCCTCCGTCGGTGGAGATTACCATGGCATAGTTGACTCCCTTTTCCACCTCACCAATGGTCAGGGTGCGGGGATTGTCACTGTTTGCCTCGTCAGCGGGGATGAATTCGTAATAGACGCCGTAGTCGAGCATCAGCAGCATGGAGCTGTCGGTGAGGTCATCCTGAATGGCAAAGAAACCCTCCGAGGCATTATAGGTCTCCATGTAGTGCATCCCGGGGTCAGGAAGCAGTCTCCTGTACTGTTCCCGGTACGGTGCAAAGCTGACGCCGCCGTGAAAGAAGACCTCCAGGTTGGGCCATACCTGGTGAAGGTTTTCCTTTCCGGTGGTCTGAAGTATGTTTTTTATGAGCACCAGGTTCCAGGAGGGCACTCCCGAGATGCTGGTGATGTTCATGTCAACCGTTTTCTCGGTTATCAGCTTCATCTTCTCCTCAAAGTCCTCGATGAGGGCTATATGTGCCGGAGGTGTGCGAATCAGATCGGCATATGCCGGGGCATTCTCTATAAGTATGGCCGAGAGGTCGCCGTAAAGGGAATTATTGCTGAAGTTGTTTATCTGGTGACTGCCCCCCAGTGTCAGGCCCTTCCCGAGGAAAATCCTTGTGGCAGGATTAAGTGCGGTGTAGAGAACCAGGCAGTCCTTGGTGCCACGATAGTGGGTCTGCTCAAGGGATTCCTCCGTGATGGGGATGAATTTGCTTTTGGAGCTTGTGGTGCCGGACGACTTGGCAAACCACTTCACCTCCCCCGGCCAGAGCAGGTCCTTCTCGCCCGCCCTCAGTCTTTCCACCCAGGGCATGAGCTCCTCATAGCTCTGCAGCGGGACATTGCCGGCAAACTGCCCGTGTGTCGTGACGGATGAATAGCCGTACTGGTTTCCCCATACCGTGTGCCTGCCCCGGGCGAGCAGTCTCTTTAAAACCTCCTGCTGAGCCTCAGCCGGGTACTTTCTGAACAGTTCGATCTGTGAACGTCGCCTGGTGTTAATCCATTTTATAACCGAAGGGATGAATGGCATTGACTCCGATTTTTTTCAAACTTACATAAAAACGGCAGATTCTGCACTGTCAGACTAAAATCGGGGCCCTCGCCCGGGTCGGCCCGGGGAAAATATCAGCAGCACGGAAATTTTACCTGAACAGTTCCCTCAGAACTGTCAGGGAACGGAATTGCCTTATGCCTGCAAGGTGCAGGCTGTAATACCTGAGGATCCTTTCAAGAAGCTCCGAACGTTCTCCGCCCTGAAGATGCATTTTGTCCAGCTCTGCTGCCGGCATCTGAAGCAGCATGTTAAAGAGGTCTGCATGGTGCGGCTCCAGGAAATCAGGGTGCGTGGGCTGACCGGGGGTGAACTGTCCGGTAAGCATGTCAAAATATACATTACGCTGCTGCGTTGAGGCCGGACCGATGCCTGCATAGGCCATGAATGCCACCAGGAACCACAGGTGGAAGTTGCTTATGCCCTCCTGCATCTCGTCCAGGTTAACTGATGAGGAGCGGATGAAATCATACAGCATGCGGTTGACATCCTCCTCCCGAATGATATTGTAAAGAACCTCACTTATGAAGAGTGCCAGGGTGCTTCGTCTTATGTCCGACGGTGTGTTTTTGGGAATGAAGGCAAGGCTCATCTCTTTCAGGTTATGGACCTCCCTCTTCTCGCTGTGGTATATCTCAAGGCTGAAGACATTCATCGGACGGAAATAGCCGAACCGCGCGCCACCCTTTTTTGAGGAGAGGCCCCTCACCATCACTGACATCCTCCCATGATCGCGGGTGTAGAATTGCGCAATCAGCGAGTTGTCAGAATAACGGACATGATGCAGCAGTATGGCTTCGGTTTTGATCAGCATTGTCTGATACTCACACTCAAATGTATTAAAGTTTACGCACAGCAGCCAGGGCTTGAGGGCGCTCTGTTTAAATTTGTATATTTACCCTTCAAATCCCACCAATGGACCTGAGATCAAAAGATCAGCTTCTAAAGCGAATAGCGAAACTTGCGCGCCAGAACAAGGAGCTGGATGAATCTGTCAAGAAGCTTGAGCGGGAGAAGGAGAGGCTGCTGGAAATCAATGAGAAGTACAGGCTTCTGATTGAGAGGCAGGAGCTGCCGGGAGCCAAACCACAGGCGGAAGAGAAGTCGCTCAGGTACAACATGGTCACGGTTCTCTTCGCAGATATTCACGGCTTCTCAAAACTCGTCGAGAATATGGAATCCGACAGGGTGATGGATGAGCTGGATGAGATCTTCTATGAGTTCGACAAAATCATAGGGAAGTATCATGTTGAGAAGATCAGGACCATCGGTGACACCATAATGTGCGCCGGAGGGATACCGTCAAAGAATATCACAAACCCTGTTGAGGTGGTCATGGCGGCTGTGGAGCTGAGGCATTTCCTGAACCTGTACGAGACCGGGAAGAGAGGCAGCGACAGGATCTGGAACCTGAAGATTGGCATCCACACCGGTCCGGTGACTGCCACCATATCGGGCAAGACCAAAGTGTCATATGACATCAAGGGACGTGCAGTCAACACTGCGAGCAGGATAGAGGCTGTGGCTGAGAATGAGTCGATCATCATTTCAGTCATGACCTATGAGCTGATCAAGGAGTTCTTCATCTGTGACTTCTATGGCAAGCTGCCCGTGAAATACACCGGTAGCGTACAGATGTACCAGGTACGCGGCCTCCTGCCCGCCCTCTCCGTTGACGGACTTGGATTCCGGCCCAATGACGCCTTCAGGATCAAGTTTGGCCTGATACAGTTCACCGACATCCAGGAGCTTATACTCGACAAGCTGGAGAGGGAGCTGCCTGAGTTCCTCTTCTATCACAACGTCAAGCATACCGTGGATGTGGTTACGGAGGTGGAACTCATAGGATGGGCTGAAGGATGCAGTGACGAGGAGATACTGCTGCTGAAGACGGCGGCGCTCTTCCACGATGCCGGCCACACGGTGTCATATGATGACCATGAGTACCAGGGTACCCTCCTGGCGCATGAGATGCTTCCTGCATATGGCTACAGCAATGAGCAGATAGAACGTATTTGCGGAATCATCATGTCTACAAAGCTGCCTCCGAGGCCTTCGGACATCCTGGAGCAGATCATCTGTGATGCCGATCTTGACTACCTGGGCAGGAGCGACTTCATTCCGGTTTCCAACACGCTTTTTGAGGAGCTGAAGGCTCAGGACAAGATCACAAACCTCAACGACTGGAACAGGATGCAGGTGAAGTTTATTTCAGGGCATCAGTATTTCACTGCTACAGCCCGCAGCCTCCGGGAAGTTAACAAGAAACTTCAGATTGAACGGATAAGGAGCCTGATCACGGAAGAGTGATCACCGCATTACACCTGCTCTGTTGGCTCTCTCACGGAAGATTGATCACCTTATCACAAGTGTTCCGGCGACTATTATAACCCCCGCAATTTTTCTGATTGGAGGGATGGGGAAACCTCTTCCGGGAAAGGATGATCACCTTATCACCAGCATCTTCGTGACCCTGGCCAGGCTGCCGTCTTCATTGCTGCAGAAGACAAGATAGACCCCCGTAGCCACTCTTTCCGACCGGTAATTACGGAGGTCCCATGTTGCCTGCCCCCCCGTTGAGGTTGTCTCATAAACCAGGTTGCCACTGATGTCAGTGATCTTGACGGAGGAGTTTTCGACCAGTCCGGTCACGGTTACCACCCCCTCAAAGTCTTCCCTGACAGGATTGGGAAAGGCATAGACGGAAGAGAAATCCTCTTTTCCTGCCGTGGCATCACCGCGGAATGATATGATGCCTTCCGAAGTGCCGAACCACACCTCGCCTGTGACCGGGTTGACATTTATCCTGACCATATTGTCGGAGAGCAGCGGACTGTTGCTGCTGTTGAAATGGATGAGTTCCTCCTTGCCGTCATCGGACATCAGCCAGGCGCCGGAACTCATGGTGCCAAGCCATTTCCTGTTGGCACCGTCGACGCATATGGTGGTCACCGTCTCGGTCCCCAGCAGATAATCGGCCAGTCCTGATCCGTCGTTTCTGGGGATCTTGATCCTTGCTGCCTTCAGCTCGCCGGTGAATACCTTTCCGGGATTGTAGTATACTGCGGGGCCTGTGTCGGTGCCGAGCCAGATGCTGCCGTCACTGTCAGCCGCAATTGAGAAGAGGTTGTTCATCACATGGCCTTCGGTGTCTGTCACCTGAAGCCTCAGATATCTGTCGTCGGTCAGTGTCGCCGGTGTTCCTGCCGGGTCATATACAAGCAGTCCGTAGCCCCGTGGCAGTATCACCCAGATGAAGCCGTTGCGGTCGATGACCATGTCTCCTGTCACCGGGACGCCCAGGTTCAGTGATGTTGAGATCCAGTTTCCGTCAGGTGTCAGGGCCTTCAGGTTGCCGGGAACCCCTGACTGCGTCATCCAGAGGTTGCCCTCGCGGTCAAATGCCAGACCGCAAATGCGGGTAAAGTTTTCGCCGGGGATTATGCTTGACAGGGGAGAGTTATCCTGGTTGTAATTCATGACCATCTCCCCCTCTCTGAATTCATACAGGCCGTTTCCCCATGATGAGACGAAATAGCGGGTTTCATCTTCAGGATCCGGGATCACCCTCATAGCATCCCTGTCTTCCGGGCGGTAGAGTATGGCACTCCTCCAGAGGTCTCCTGATCCGGTGAAGACCTGCAGAGGACGGTAGACATTGCCCCAGGCGTTGTCAACGGTACCGCCGGTAACGTAAAAATTGTTGCCGGAAAAGTGAATGTCGGCAACATTGTTGGTATAAGGCCCCGGAAGAGTGTGGCTGACATATGTTGCATAATCGTCGGTGGAGATGAGCCCTGCTGAGGCATCGGCAATCCACAGTGTCTGTCCGGTGACAGTTGCTGTCACCGGATTTGCAGTGCCGGTACCGTAACCTGTGATCTCCCTCACAAGTGTACCCTGGCCGGAATAGATCCGGAGTGCAGATGTTGTTGCCAGGCTTACAATGTTGCCGGCAGCGGATACCGATCTCATGCTTCCCCCGGGCGAGGCAAGGATGAGGGAGGCGTCGTCTCCCGGGATGATCCGGAAGAGCGAGTCATCAGATGAAGCTGATCCCGGCTTGATGATGAAAAGTGCAGTGCCGGCGGCGGCGATGCCGTTGTATGATGACCCGGGGTCAGGAAGACCTTCCATCCTCTCCCAGTTGCCGAAGTATGACAGACCAGTACCGGACAGTGGCGCAGAGAAGACCCCGGTGGCTGTGGAGGCGTAGACTCTGTCTCCGAGGACGGCTGTTCCCGATACGGCGTTGACATCCCCGTCGGAGCCCGGCCGCCAGGTGTCAGCTACATACCTTCCCCTAATATCAAGCACGACGATGCCAAAGCTTCCCGAAAGCATGGCCCTGCTGCCCGCAACGGTTACGCCGTAAATTTCCTTCAGTCCCGGGATATATTTGTTTTTGATGTCGGGTATGTTTGTGATGACGCCCTTTCGCAGAAGGTCAACGGATGTGTTTCTGTAGACAATGATCAGTGTCTCTTCCTCTTCGCACCAGGCAACAGAGCTGACCAGGGTCTCATTCAGGCCCGTGACCCGCGAGATGGAAGATACGGACCGTGACGGGATGTCATAGACAAGTATGGCAGCACCGGCCGAGGAGAATACTTTGCCGCCTCCGGCAGTGAGGCTCAGCGAGGAGCTGTAGGAGAGATGATCCTTCCATGACCCCACCGCGCCCTGTCCGAAATGTGGCAGGGCGATACACAGTATTGCTATTGAGGTCATAAGCCTTCTCATCCGAACATGAATTGCTTCCTGAGACCGGATGGCCTGCCCTGCCCTGGTGGTAGAACCACACGTGACGGAATATCAATGATTTTCATTGCTCTCTCTGAACCGGAGTTATTATGCACGTTTTATTGTTATCGGATAGCATTGGCCACTGGTTATCATCTCTCTTTCACTGATGCAAGGAACTCCAACAGCTTTCTCATGGCACGGGCGCGGTGGGAGACGGTGTTCTTCTCCGACAGCGGGATCTCGGCGAAAGTAAGCTCATAGCCTTCGGCACGGAAGACCGGGTCATAGCCAAAGCCTCCTGTTCCCCGCCTCTCAGTGAGTATCTCTCCCTCAACTGTCCCTTCAAAAAGATACTCTCTCTCGTCAAGTATCAGGGCAATGACTGTGCGGAAGCGCGCTCTGCGGTCAGTGATCCCCTCCATCTGCAGCAGCAGTTTGTCAATATTGTCATCGAAGCTTTTTCCCTCGCCGGCATACCGTGCCGAGAAGACACCCGGTTCACCTCCCAGGGCGTCAACCTCCAGCCCCGTGTCATCTGCAAAGACATTCATGCCGGTCTTACGGTGCACATACCTGGCCTTGCCGAGTGCATTGCCGGCAAGGGTATCCTCCTCCTCCGGGATCTCTTCAGTGATGTTAACGTCAGGGAGCCCGATGATTTTGTAGCCATCGTCCAGGATGTCACTTATCTCTCTGATCTTGTGCTTATTGTTTGTAGCAAACAGTAGTTCCATATTATGATCGGATAATTGGCAAAATTAATCATTGCGGCCTGTCAGGGCCTCCCTGGTCAGCTAAAACAGTGAAATAAAAGATTATTTTTGTTATATCTGCGTTATTACCTGTGATGACCTTCAAATTCTTCCACGGTAAAGTTCTGTGCAGCCTGCTTCTGACAGCAGGATTATGGTCTGCCGGTCTCCCGTCAGCAGGTGCCGGGCTCTGCGGTCATCCGTTGGCAGTGGAGAAGAATCCCGATCCCAGGACCCCTGGCAGGGAAGCTGTCCTTCAGGATACAAGCAAGATATTAAATGTCAGGCTTTACAGGAAGGGAGATCTGATTGGCATTAATGAAGAGATGCCGGTTCTCTCACATAGGGAAGGCCTTATCTTTAACATGGAGAATGACGGATCCACAGAATACTCGTTTTTCATGGACGGGCCTGATGCCGGGTGGAGCCCATGGACCGTCAGGAGCTACAAGGAATACACCAACCTGAGCAGGGGAAGATACACATTCATGTACCGCCACCGTGTCCGGGGCGGAGATATGACAGGGGAGGGCTCATTTGCATTCAGGGTAAGGGCACCGTGGTACTTTTCGCCGCTTGCCTGGATAATATACCCGTTGCTTCTGGTTCTTGGGATTATGTTTATCCGCCGGCATACACGCCGTCGCTTTATGGAGAGGCAGAAGAGGCTTGAGGAACTGATTGCGGAACGAACCGAGGAACTGCAGCACGAAAAGGAGAAATCCGACAATCTCCTCGCCAACATGCTGCCCAGAGGGACGGCCCAGGAGATTATGTCAAAGGGCAAGGCAGCAAAAACCAAGTATAATTTCGTTACGGTGCTATTCTCAGATATCCAGGGGTTTACGAAAATTGCCGAGGAGATGAACCCGGAAATTCTGATAGATGAGCTCGACCGCTTCTTCTTCCATTTTGATTCGGTCACCCAGAAATACAGGATAGAAAAGATAAAGACCATAGGCGATGCCTACATGTGTGCCGGGGGTATTCCTGAGAGGAACAGGACCAATCCCGTTGAGGTGGTGCTGGCAGCACTGGAGATGCAAAAGTATATGCAGTTCATGAGGGATGATCCGGCAAACAATGCCGCTCGTTTCTGGGATATCAGGATAGGCATCCATACTGGTACGGTAATAGCGGGTGTTGTAGGGCATACGAAACTCACGTATGACATCTGGGGTGACACCGTCAACACTGCCAGCAGGATGGAGTCTTCCGGTGAAGCCGGCAAGATCAATATTTCCGGCACCACCTATGAATTCGTAAAGGATTATTTCATCTGCGAATACCGCGGAAGAATGCCGGTGAAATACAAGGGCGACCTCGACATGTACTTTGTAACAGGCATCAGACCGGAGTTCTGCGAGCCGGATGGTACGCCAAACATAACGTTCTTCAACCGTATTGAGATGATACGCATCCTCGATGTTGAAGAACATGTTTTTGCCAGCTATGCTGAGAATGCCTCGCCCGATTTATTCTTTCACAGCCTTGACCATGTGCGGAGTGTATCTCTTCAGGTCGATCTGCTGGCCAGGGCGGAGCAGCTTGAAGACCGCGATTACATAAATGCCAGGCTGGCATCGCTGTTCATCTTTTATGGTTATGTCTTTGACTACGGTGATCCGCTAACGGCCGCCAGGAAGAGAGCTGAAGAGATACTGGCAGTGTATGGTTTTGAGGACCGGACGCTGAATGTAGTCACGGAACTTATGGAGACAGCCTTCCGGCCGCATCAGGAGAGTATGGCCGGCATGGTGCTGCATGATGCTGTTTATGATTTTACGGGCAGGGTGGATTTCATCTCCATGGCCGACAGGCTTTATCGCGAGGAGATGGCTTACGGCAAGGCTTATGATCCGAAGGCATGGTTCAGAAAGACAATTCAGATGGTGGAGCAGAATCCGTTCCTGACAGAGACGGCAAAACGACTGCAGTCTGTACCGCATGAGGAACAGATCAGAGCTCTTGAATCCTTTGCCGACGAAAAGCTGACCGGGATATAAAATCATTTGGTTCTAATTTTTTAAGTCTTACATTTGGGACAACCATTACACATATTATCATGATAGATCTTGACTGGAACAATTTGCCGTTTGGCTACATGAAAACTGATTATAACGTCAGGTGTTACTATAAAAACGGAGAGTGGAGCAAACCTGAGATCTCCCAATCGGAACATATCAGTGTACACATTGCAGCTACAGCCCTTCATTACGGACAGGAGTCATTTGAAGGACTCAAGGCCTACAGGGGCCGTGACGGGAAAGTCAGACTGTTCCGCTGGGAGGACAATGCCAGACGCATGACCTCTTCGGCAAAGGGCATTATTATGGCCCCGGTGCCGACAGAGCTTTTCAGGGAGGCAATCTTCACAGCCGTCAGGCTGAACGAGAAATATGTTCCGCCTCACGGATCAGGAGCATCACTCTATATCAGGCCCCTGCTCTTTGGCAGCGGCGCCGAGGTTGGCGTGAAGCCGGCGGCTGAATATACTTTCCTCGTCTTTGTAACACCTGTGGGCCCATACTTCAAGGGAGGCATAAAACCGGTCAACATGATGATCTGCCGCGACGTAGACCGCGCTGCACCGCTGGGTACCGGGAATATCAAGGTGGGAGGCAACTATGCAGCCAGTCTCAGGGCAATCATCAAGGCACGTGACGGAGGTTACGGCAATGCACTTTTCCTTGATGCCAAGGAGAAGAAATATATCGATGAATGCGGACCCGCCAATTTCTTCGGCATAAAGGGCAATACCTACATAACCCCGCTGTCAGAATCGATCCTGCCCTCAATCACGAATAAAAGCCTGATCTCGATTGCTGAGAAACTGGGAATGAAGACTGAGATACGGAAAGTGCCCGTGGAAGAGCTGGCTGAGTTCGATGAGACAGGAGCATGCGGCACCGCTGCCGTGATCAGCCCCATCGCCAAAATTGTGGACCCCGATACGGGGAAGATCTATGAATACTGCAAGGACGGAAATCCGGGACCGATCTCACTTAAGCTTTTCAATAAGCTGGTAGGCATTCAGTACGGTGATGAGCCTGATGAATTCGGCTGGGTAACTGTTCTGGACATTTGACCTTTCGACTTCTCCAAGTATCAGATATATAGCTTGTTATCAAAAAATCTCCGGCAGCCTGCAGAAAATGGCGGTTTGTGTGCTATTTTTGACACAAAGTTTCTACAGTGACTAAATCAGCCGGAGGCATATCCAGGTACAGGTTAGGCAGTTCCTATGTCACGCTTGTTGTGAGTGTGTCACTTGTGCTTTTTTTACTCGGCATCCTGGGTATGGTGCTGATCAATGCACGGCAGCTTTCAGACTATTTCCGTGAGAGCCTGTCGTTTACAATAATGCTGAAGGAGGATGCCAGGGAAGCCGACATAAGGATGCTTCAGAAGGAGCTGGATGCCAGGCCCTATGTCAAGCAGACTGAATATGTCTCCAAGGATGAGGCTGCCGTCAAGCTGACGGATGAGCTGGGTGAAGATTTCCTCGATTTCCTTGGTTATAACCCTCTGATGCCTACGATAGATGTGTACCTTCTTGCTGATTACACACATCCTGACAGCGTGATAAAGCTTGAGAAGGCCATAACTGAGTATCCGGTTGTTGATGAGGTGTACTACCAGGAGTCAATACTGAACCTGATAAATGACAACGTCCGGAAGATAACTCTCTTTCTGCTCATTATCAGCGCATTGCTTTTCCTGATTGCAATGACGATCATCAACAACACTATCAGGCTCTCCATCTATTCCAGGAGATTCCTGATCAATACCATGCAGCTGATCGGGGCCAACAGATCATTTATCAGAAAGCCATTCATCTTACGCAGCCTCTTCTTCGGGTTTCTGGCAGCGCTCATAGCGATAGGACTGCTCATGGGCCTCATGTATCTGATAGAAAAGGAGTTCTTTACACTGTTCACCTACGAGAACATCAATCTTTTCCTGTTGCTGTGCCTGGCGCTGGCAGTGGCCGGGGTGGTTATAAATGCGGTTTCCACCTTTTTTGCCGTAAACAGGTATCTGGGTATGCACGAGGATAAATTATATTATTAGAAATATGACAGCTAAAAAAGAAGAAGATAAAAAACCCGGGTTTGCACTGGGCAGGGAGAACTACAAGCTGATGGCCATCGGATTTGGTGTCATTATCCTGGGGTTCATTCTCATGGCGGGCGGACGGTCTGAAGATCCGACAGTCTTTTCAGAGGATATTTTCAGTTTCAGGAGGATAACACTTGCTCCGCTGATCGTCCTGGCCGGGTTTATTTTTGAGATTTATGCAATCATGAAGAGACCCAGGGAGTAGTATTTTCAATTACACGGATTACGGGAAGCAGGAATGAATTGGTACGAAGCCCTGATTTTTGGTCTGGTACAGGGACTGACTGAGTTTTTGCCGGTCAGCAGTGACGGGCACCTTGAGATAGTGAAATATGTTTTCGGCGGAATAGAGGAGAGCTTCCTCTTTTCTGTTGCTGTTCACGGTGCAACGGTATTGAGTATAATGGCAGTATTCTGGAAGGAGATAATCAAGCTACTCAAAGGGGTCTTCAGGTTCACGATGAACGAAGAGATGGTATATGCTCTGAAGATTGTCGTTTCGATGATACCGGTGGCGGTTGTCGGTTTCACGCTGAGAGATGAGGTTGAATCACTCTTCATTGCAGACATGGACATTACCGGGTCATTTCTGCTTGTGACAGCCCTCTTCCTTGCTCTCGGTCATTTCGTGAGGAAGAGGGAGAAGCCGATCACCTACGGCGGCGCTTTCGTAATGGGCATCGCCCAGGCCTTCGCGGTGCTTCCCGGCTGGTCAAGGTCGGGTTCGACCATTGCAACAGGTCTGATGCTGGGAAACAGCAAGGATGAGCTGGCGCGCTTCTCCTTCCTGATGGTCATTATCCCGATAATAGGAGCCAATTTTGTACAGGTCGTCACGACTGAGAGTACGGCTGTGGATGTGGTGATGTTCCCGCTGATAATCTCCTTTGTTGCTGCCTTTGTGTCAGGGTATGTAGCCTGCCGCTGGATGATAAACATAGTCCGAAAGGGCAAGCTGGGCTGGTTCGCCCTCTATTGCCTTGCTGTAGGACTGTCACTTATAATTTTTGCCTGAGGGTGCTGAAGAGCTGTACGGATTTTGAGGAGGGTGAGGTTCTGCTGCTGCAAAAGCCGCTTTACTGGACCTCCTTTGACCTGGTGAAGAAGGTCAGGTATGCCATCAGGCATCACTGTGGACTGAAGAAGCTGAAGGTAGGTCATGCCGGGACGCTGGATCCGCTGGCGACAGGACTGATGATAGTCTGCACGGGCAGGGCGACGAAGAAGATTGAGGAGTTCGGGAGAATGGACAAGGAGTATACGGCTTTGATAAGGTTCGGTCAAACGACGCCGTCTTATGACCTGGAGAGTGAGGTCGACCATGAGTATCCTGCAGATCACATTACTCCAGACATGATTGCAGATACTCTGAAGAAGTTCCTCGGAGAACAGGATCAGGAGCCTCCTCTCTTCTCTGCAAAGTACGTAGACGGGAAGAGGGCATACGAGCTTGCCCGCAAAAATATTGACAGGAAGCTAGACAAGGTGAGAGTCACGTTCCATGAGCTCAGGCTGCTTGATTACAGCGGGACGGAGGCACGGATAAGCATTGTTTGCAGCAAGGGCACTTATGTAAGGGCTTTTGCGCGTGACCTGGGCGCGGCACTTGGGAGCGGGGCACACCTGGCAGGACTCGTGCGTGAGGCCATAGGCGAATTCCGCAATGAAAAGGCACTGACAGTAGAAGAATTGCAATATATTCTCGAAAATTTGAAACAAAATTGAAATTCATACGTATAAATATTCTTGCACTAATCGGAAATGGATCATGAAACTATCTCAGTTTAAGTACACATTGCCCCCGGAACTGATTGCACTTTATCCTTCAAAAAACAGGGACGAATCGAGGTTGATGATTGTGCACCGTGATACCGGAGAGGTTGAACATAAAGTATTTAAGGACATTGTAGGGTATTTCCGGGAACATGATGTGCTGGTCTTCAACAACACCAAGGTTTTCCCTGCGAGGCTTTACGGCAACAAGGAGAAGACAGGAGCCGAGATAGAGGTTTTCCTGTTGAGGGAGCTGAACCGTGAGCAGCGGCTGTGGGATGTGCTTGTCGATCCGGCACGGAAAATCAGGATCGGCAACAAACTTTACTTCGGGGAGGACGACATGCTTGTCGCGGAGGTGATTGACAACACCACCTCCAGGGGCAGAACCCTGAGATTCTTATTTGACGGCACCTATGAGGAGTTCAAGCAGACCCTCTATTCCCTAGGCGAGACACCTCTTCCAAGGTTTATCAACAGGCCTGTGGAGCCGGAGGACAACGACAGGTATCAGACGATTTTTGCCAAGCATGAGGGTGCTGTGGCTGCGCCGACGGCAGGACTGCATTTCAGCAGGGAGCTGCTCAAGAGGCTCGAGATTGTGGGTGTGGAATTTGCGGAGATTACTCTTCATGTTGGACTGGGAAATTTCCGCAATGTGGATGTTGAGGACCTGACAAAGCACAAGGTTGATTCTGAGAGGATAATTATCTCTGAAGGTGCCGCCGGCATCATCAACAATGCGAAGGAGCGAAGGAACCGGGTCTGTGCGGTAGGCACAACGGTGATAAGAACTCTTGAGAGTTCTGTCTCAACTTCAGGTATGGTCAAGCCGTTCAACGGCTGGACCAACAAGTTCATCTTCCCTCCGTATGAGTTCAAGGTGCCCGATATGCTTGTGAGCAACTTCCATCTGCCATATTCAACCCTGCTGATGATGGTTGCCGCATTTGCAGGCTACAACCTGACATTTGAAGCTTATCGTACCGCAGTTAAGGAGAAATATCGGTTCGGAACATACGGAGATGCGATGCTAATTCTTTAGTTTTCAGCACTTATACATGTTGATAAACATTTCCCATTGTGGATAAATCGTGCCGGCACCGTTTGCCGGCACTTTTTTTTTGTTGGACCTTCACGAATTCTGATATGCAATTAGTCCCACAATGAAGTAACCATTTCAGCGTTTCATAGTATAAGTAAAAAGTATCAGGCAGCAGTTGGAGGCCACAAATAGTACACTGTAGAATGTTCAGAGGACACAGAAAGGCATTACTGCCATCGCTGGTGGTTATTTTTAGTTTGTTTTTTGCCGAAACTGCATCACCTCAGTGCGGTCCCGGGAAAATATCCCGTACGGTGCAGGGGTTTGGGTCGATACTGACTGAGAATGCAGCCTTTTCAAATGGCCCATATTCGTTGGGAGCACCAAACGGAAACGGAGCAAACTTTTCGGCAGCAGGTCAGTATTTAGTCATTGACCTTATTGATACCGTCAGGGCGGGTGAGACTTACTCAATAACCTGGAGACAATATCCGGGTCAGTCTGGTACTTCATATCTGAACTGGAGCGAATCACTTGATGGAAGCACATTCACCGTTCACCCTTCCAGTGGGATAGGAACTGATATAGAAAGATATTTTGCAACAGATATTGTTGCTGCAACCGATATCAGGTTTGTAAGGATCTTCACCACTTCGACCCAGGATCTGAGTGTGGATGCAATCTCATATGTGGCAACCAAATGCTTTTCAGACCCCTGCGGAGCAGGACTGACTCCGCGGTTAATTTCCGGGAATGGTTATTATACTGAACAGTCATCCGTTTCAAATCCCGCCAATGCTAACTATGTTCCTGACGGCCTTGGAACAACTTTCAATTCAGGGTCTGACCGTATTGTCCTGAGCTTGCCTTATCTTATTCCTGCTGGACAAAACTACTATGTTATCTGGAGACCGCTGGAGAACAATGCTCAGATGAGAATCAGGGAATCAGCTGACGGATCATCATGGTCTTCAGTAAAGTTTTCCCCTTCGTCTGCCTCCTCCTCTGTATTTTTGTTGCATACTGAAACCACGGGAACAGCAACAAGATACATCGAGATCATTGGCGGCAACAATTCTGATTTCTACCTTGACGCTATAGTGTTCAATGCCATAAGCTGTGACCCGGGCGCACCTGATCTCGATGCAGAAGGTACAATCACCTACTGTGGATCACCCGTGCCAATCGCCCCGGCATTGCTGATCACGGATCCGGCAAACCAGACAATTTCGAACGCGTATGTTCAGTTCGGGGATGGATTTGTTCCTTCAGAGGACCGCCTCAGCTGCACAGATGACTTCGGTATAACATCATCGTATAATTCAACCTATGGTGTTTTGTATCTGACAGGTGAGGCTACTACTTCTGAATACCAGTCTGTCCTGAGAAGTGTCGTCTATAATAATATCAGCGGGTCACCGTCAGTAGCGTCCCGCCATATTATTATTTCTCTTGAAAGGTACAGTCCTGTTACAGGCCATTATTACAGATTTATTGACAATTCCGGTATCAGCTGGACAAATGCCAGGCTACAGGCTGACAGGACACATCTTTTTGGTCTGCAGGGATATCTGGTAACAGTCACTTCTGACCATGAAAACGATTTTCTGAGTTACCAGATGAATGGCAATACCTGGATCGGAGCATCGGACTTTTTTACAACTGAAAGCGACTGGTACTGGATGACGGGTCCGGAGGCTGGCACAATGTTCTGGCAGGGAGAGGTAAGTGGAACAGAGCTGACATATGCAAACTGGAATCCCGGTACGGAACCAAATAATTATAACGGCAATGATGAGGTTTTTGCCCATATCTATCCTCCCGGATCTGCAAATGCCGGAACCTGGAATGATGAACGTGCCAGTTACCTGGGAGGTGCCTATTATGTGGAGTTTGGAGGGATGCCGGGAGATCCCTCAGTAGATCTTTATGGTATCGTCACTGTCGAAATAGATGATGAAGCGCCTGTGCTTACGGGAGTCTTTCCCACAGGGCAGTCTGACATGGATCTGTGCTTTTCCGATGTTCCTGCGGGTCCCACGGTGGCGGAAATCGCTGCTCTGTATTCCGATAACTGCAGCGGTACAATTACTGTCACTAAGTCGGGTAGCCCGACCGGAAACAACTGCTCATGGAGTGTTACCTATACTTATACTGTCAGGGACTGGAACTCAAATTATGTTGCAAATGTACCCGAAGTAACCTTCAGCGGAGGAGACAAGACACCGCCTGCTCTTACAGGCACCTTTCCGACTGGAGATACTAATATGGATCTCTGTTTTTCAGAGGTGCCTGCGGGTCCATCGATGGCAGAAATAGCAGCATTGTATTCTGACAATTGCGGAGGACCGGTCACTGTTACAAAGACAGGGACACCAACCGGGAACAACTGTTCATGGAGTGTTACCTACAACTATACAGTCAGGGATCAGTGCAACAATTACGTGGCTACGGTACCCGGGATCACCTATAGCGGAGGTGATCAGTCGGCTCCTACGTGGACCACAGCTGCCAATGCCCTTGATGTCACTCTTGAGTGCAGCGATGCAGCCGGTCTTGCTGCAGCGCAGGCACTGTTCCCTGTGGCAACTGACAACTGCGATACAGATGTAACAGACATAGTAAAAGTAACGGGTGCCTTTACACCCGGTGCTCTCTGCCCCGAGGCCGGCACTTACACCAATACCTGGACAGTAACGGACTACTGCGGTAACGTAAGTGCCGTCTACACCCAGACCATCACGATCATTGATACTACGGCTCCTACATGGACCACAGCTGCCAATG
>CAYPKP010000012.1:0-31639 GCA_964411345.1 uncultured Rikenella sp.
CTGAATTCAACCCCCTTGACCCTCCCGACACACAAGTGTCGGGATGCTCTGACCAGCTGAGCTAAATCCCCATTGTAATTGACGATTCTCGATTTTCGATTGACGATTTTAATCGCAAATCGACAATCGGCAATCCCCAATTCTGTAGTCCCACCCAGAGTTGAACTGGGGACCTCTACATTATCAGTGTAGCGCTCTAACCAACTGAGCTATGGGACTGTTAAGCTTATTCGTTAAAGAACTACCCATGATTTTGCATCATTTGGGGTGACAAAAGTAACTCTTCCTCACAAACAAGCAAAATATTTTCTCAAATATTTTGCGCCCGCCCGCAGGAATTTGAGTCGCGCCGGCGGCAAAGCCAAAAAGAACGGCAAAGGCTGTGGCAGAGACCAAAAATGAGTCCGGAGTAACAAAATATCGTTAAATTCGCACTTTGAGCGGACCTCATGTCAAACCTGGTACTGATACCAACATACAACGAGGCGGAGAACATCCACGGCCTTGTCCATGCCATCTCAGCCCTCAGCGTGCCGTTTGACATACTGATCATCGACGATAACTCACCTGACGGCACCGGCACCCTTGCCAAAGACCTGATGCGCATATACCCCAACCTGCATCTCCTGGAGAGACCCGAAAAGGCAGGACTGGGCAGGGCATATATAGCGGGATTCGACTGGGCGCTGCAGAGGGACTATGAGTATATCTGCGAGATGGACGCCGACTTCTCCCACAATCCCGACGATCTTGTCAGGCTCTGGGAGGCATGTGCCCGCAACGGTGCTGATCTGGCTATCGGATCACGCTATATATCAGGCGTAAACGTTGTCAACTGGCCCATGGGAAGGGTGCTCATGTCATACATAGCCTCCATGTACGTCAGGCTTGTCACAGGCATGAAGATCAAGGATACCACAGCCGGCTTCAAGTGCTACCGGCGTGAGGTGCTGAAGAACATAGACCCCGGCCATATCAGGTCGGTAGGGTACGGATTTCAGATTGAGATGAAATTTACTGCATGGCTGCTGGATTACAAAATCGTCGAAATACCGATCATCTTCACTGACCGCAGGGCCGGCACGTCAAAGATGTCCGGAGGCATCTTCAGTGAGGCAATGTGGGGCGTGCTGCGAATGAAGCTCGTCAGTCTCTTCCGCAAACCACACAGGGCAGACGGCTGAGCCCGGTCCGTCCCGGATGAATACTCCTGCCATGAAACACATACTGATCAGAAACGGTTTACTTATCAATGAGGGGAAGAAGACAGGTGCTGACGTACTCATATCCGGTGACCGCATAGAACGGATCTGTCCTCCCGGAGAGTGCCCTGCCGGCAGCGACGCTGAGATTATTGACGCCACAGGACTGTGGGTTCTTCCCGGTGTGATAGATGACCACGTTCATTTCCGTGAGCCGGGGCTCACCCACAAGGGCGACATTGCGTCGGAGAGCGCGGCTGCCGCCGCCGGCGGGGTGACATCCTTCATGGAGATGCCCAACACCAGGCCCCCGACGGTGAGCCTCGCAGAGTGGGAAAACAAGAACACCCTCGCCGCGGAAAAATCCGTGGTTAACTACTCCTTCTACCTGGGGGCCACCGACAGCAATATCAGCGAGCTTCTGGCTGCCGACCCCCGCACTGTCCCTGCAATAAAGCTCTTCCTGGGAGCCTCCACCGGCAATATGCTTGTCAGTGATGAAGAGGCCCTTGACGCCATCTTCAGGATCGGCAACATTCCCGTAGCCTGTCACTGTGAGGACGAGCATATGATCAGGTCCAACAGCGCCGCCTACCATGAAGAGTACGGTGATGAGATCGATCCCTCCTACCATCCGCTGATCCGCAGTCGTGAAGCCTGCTACGCCTCTTCCTCTGCTGCCGTAGCCCGTGCCGCCGGAGCAGGCACCAGGCTGCACCTGCTTCATCTCTCCACCGCGGAGGAGACTGCCCTGCTCACGGCAGGGAAGGATCTGTCGGGAAAAAAGATAATCGGGGAGGTGTGTGTTCATCACCTCTGGTTCAATGATTCGTCATACCATGAGAAGGGCACCCTCATAAAATGGAACCCGGCCATAAAGAGAGAATCTGACAGGAAGGAGCTCCTGCAGGCCGTGCGCGACGGGAGGATAGACATCATTGCCACCGACCACGCCCCGCACACTCTGCAGGAGAAGACGGCCCCTTACTTCCAGGCCCCTTCCGGCGGGCCGATGATCCAGCACTCCCTCACCGTGATGCTGGAGCTGTGCCACCGGGGAGAGCTTGCGCCCGAGACGGTGGTGGAAAAGATGTGCCACAATCCCGCCATAATCTTCAGTATGGCTGACAGAGGATTCCTGAGAACAGGGTATAAGGCTGATATAGTGCTGGTCAATCCCGATGCCCCATGGACCGTCTCCGCTGACAACATTATAAGCAAGTGCGGCTGGTCGCCGCTCGAAGGCACAGCCTTCCGCAGCAGGGTCGTGACCACTATCGTCAACGGCGTCACCGTCTTCTCTCAAGGCAGGCTCACCGGCAGGAGGGCCGCAGAAAGACTGATCTTCAACAGATAAAAAACAACCCGAATGAGAAAGACATCTGCATCACTGCTCCTGATAATGCTCATTATGTCATGCAATGAGAGCGGGCGGGAGTCAAGAAGGGAGGCTGCTTCTGAATCCGACGGCATGCCTGTCACCGCAGTACCCGCAAGTGACTCATTGCCGGCCGGTGCCATCCTGATTGCCGGTGACGTCGTCACCGAGGTGATAATAAAACCTGATCCCGACGGAGATCCCTGGGAGACTGAGAAGGTTGCCGGTTACCGCGGAGCAGATTTTGTGGACAATATCTTCGAACGCATCTATGCCGGCACCCTTACGGTTTATGACTATCACAGCGGCGATGCGCTGTCGGCTGACGATGTCAGGAAGATAGAAGATGATTTCGGCGGTGACAGATCGCTGATCGGCAAGCTCTCATTTACTGAAGACTGGTACTACTTTCCTTCTGCAAACATGTTGCAAAAGAGAGCCAAATCAGTTACCTTCGGCTATGAGCTTTACAACAACCAGGGAAAGGTATATGCCTACCGGGCGGCCTTCAGGGCTGACCTCAACTGACCATCAGCATTCCAACACGACCTGCCATGCCAAGCTATGACATCATCAGCCTGAATGACTTCATCATCAGGAGACAGAAGGATTTTCCCTATGCCCGCGGCGAGCTCTCCAGCCTGCTACATCATATCGGTACGGCAGCCAAGATGGTCAACGCGAAGATCAGGAAGGCAGGGCTGGTAGAGATCCTCGGCCGCACAGGCGGCGAGAACCCCCAGGGTGAGGAACAGCAGAAGCTTGACCGCTATGCCGATGAGGTGTTCATTGACGCCCTGAAAGCCTCCGGCGAGTGTTGCGGAGTAGCCTCCGAGGAGAACCAGAATGAGATCATCTTCACCGAGGAGCTGTCGCGCCGGGGCAAATATGTTGTCTGCATGGATCCGCTCGACGGCTCCTCGAACATCGACTACAACGTATCCGTCGGTTCCATATTCTCCATTTACAGGCGCGTGAGCGAGCGGGAGGCGGAGGCAGGCCTGGAGGACTTCCTCCAGGAAGGCATACGGCAGGTGGCCGCCGGCTACGTCATCTACGGCTCCTCAACGATGCTGGTATACACCACCGGCAACGGCGTAAACGGATTCACCATGGACCCGACCATCGGGGAGTTCTGTCTCTCGCATCCGAACATCAGGACTCCGCTTGCCGGAAGGATATATTCTGTCAATGAGGGCAACTACATCAAATTCCCCGACGGGGTAAAGAGATACATAAAATACTGCCAGGAGAATGACCCGGCAACAGGTCGTCCCTACATCTCACGTTACATCGGCTCGCTGGTCTCTGATGTCCACCGCAATCTTCTTACTGGAGGCATCTTCCTCTATCCTCCGTCGATAAGCTATCCTTCAGGAAAGCTCAGGCTGGTCTATGAATGCAATCCCGTCTCATTCATCATCGAGCAGGCAGGAGGACTGGCAACTGACGGCATGAGGAGGATAATGGCCATTCCGCCTGAGTCGCTCCACCAGCGCTCTCCCTTCTACTGCGGATCCACGGAGATGGTGAAGCAGCTGATCGGTTTGTGCTGCTAGGCTTCAGCCCCATGCCGCGGGCGTATATTTCCCCTTGCGGGGACCTTTCTGTTTGCTAATTTTGCTGCCGCAAAGAGATCAAATGGCCAGCACCCTCTTCAGAGAGATATACAGTCAGCATCCCTCCTTCGGGAAGCTGAAGGAACTGCTTGCCGGAGACAGCAATGAGCCGGCGATGATCAACGGTCTCACCGGCTCATCCCGGGCAGTGGTGATGGCCGGTGCCCTGTCGCAGCAGCCCACCACCCACGTTGTGCTTCTGCCAGAGAAAGAGGATGCTGCCTACTTCTATAACGACCTCACCGCACTTCTGGGTGATGACAATATCTTCTTCTTCCCGGGATCGTATAAAAGGTCGGTGATGTATGACCAGACGGAGCCGGCAAACATCATCCTGAGAACAGAGGTTCTCAACTTCCTCAGTTCGGGGAAGAGGAAATGCATCATTGTCACCTATCCCGAGTCGGTAATGGAGAAGGTTGTCAGCAAGAGCAGCCTGAAGAAAAACACCTTTTCCATAAGCAAGGGAGCCAGGCTCTCAACAGAGTTTCTGGAGGAGGTGCTCAGGGAGTACGGCTTCACGAGGACCGAATTTGTCTATGAGCCGGGTCAGTACTCCGTCAGGGGCAGCATTATTGACCTCTTCTCCTACGCGGCTGACAAGCCCTTCCGCATCGATTTCTTCGGCGAGGAGGTCGACTCTGTGCGGTCGTTCAATCCTGACGACCAGCTCTCACTGCAGATCCACGATGAGATACAGGTCATCCCTGACATCCGTGAGCTGGCCTTTAGCGAAAGCAATGACAGTTTCATAGATTTCATACCTCCCTCATCAATTATCTGGAGTGACAATTTCGATTTCATCATAGAAAAGACCGATGCCATCTGGTCGCAGGCACGCTCCCGCAGCTCCCAGGGGGAGATCAGTGACCGTCGTGACATCATCATCACCGGGCGCCATCTTGAAGAGCTCTGTTCGCGCCACAGGCAGATATTCTTCGGCAGGGGAAGGCCTTCGGAGGAGATGACTGCCGTCCTCTTCCACACGGAGCCTCAGCCCTCCTTCAACAAGAATTTCCGGCTGCTGACTTCCAGGCTGGTGTCAAACGTGCAGGAGGGTTACCGCAACTACATCCTCTCGGAGAGCGAGGTTCAGGAACAGAGGCTGAAGGATATCTTTGCAGAGACGGATCCGTCGGCTGAGTTTACTCCCCTGCTCCTCAATCTTCACCAGGGTTTCACCGACCACGATCTAAGGATCGCTGTATACACTGATCATCAGATATTTGACCGCTATCACAAGTTCCGCATCAAAGGGTTCTTCACCCGTCGTGACAGCATGACCATCAGGGAGCTCACCGACCTCAATCCGGGGGATTACGTGGTGCATTCTGATCATGGTATCGGACGTTTCGGGGGGCTTGAGAAGATAGAGGTCAACGGGCGTCTGCAGGAGGCCATCAAGCTGGTTTTCAGAGACAATGACATACTTTTTGTGGGCATCCATGCGCTGCACCGCATCTCGAAGTACAAGGGCAGGGATGACACTCCGCCGCGTATCAACAAGCTGGGCACCGGCACCTGGCAGAAGATGAAGCAGGCTACAAAGAAGAAGGTTAAGGACATAGCCCGCGACCTCATCAGGCTCTATGCAAAAAGAAAGGCTTCCGGCGGCTTTGCCTTTTCTCCGGACTCTTATCTCCAGAGGGAGCTTGAGGCCTCATTCATCTGGGAGGATACCCCGGACCAGCTTGCCAGCACCGTCGCCGTCAAGGAGGATATGGAGGCTCCGGTGCCCATGGACCGCCTGGTGTGCGGCGACGTGGGTTTCGGCAAGACCGAGGTGGCTGTCAGGGCAGCATTCAAGGCCGCCACAGACGGCAAGCAGACAGCCCTCCTTGTTCCGACGACCATACTTGCCCTTCAGCATTACAGAACCTTCACCTCACGCTTCGAAAACTTCCCCGTGCGCGTCGATTACATCAGCAGGCACCGCAAGCCTGCGGAGCAGAAGCAGATACTGAAACAGCTGGCTGACGGGGAGATAGACATAATAGTAGGAACCCACAAGCTTACGGGCAAGGAGGTAAGGTTCAAGGATCTCGGCCTGCTGATCATTGATGAGGAGCAGCGTTTCGGAGTGGCGGTGAAGGAGAGGCTCAAGAGTCTGCGTGCAGGTGTTGACACACTGACCATGACAGCCACACCTATACCCCGCACGCTGCAGTTCTCTCTCATGGGTGCACGGGATCTCTCAATCATAACGACACCGCCGCCGAACAGGATGCCGATCATCACCGAGCTGCACGGCTTCAATGATGATATTATCCGTGAGGGAATCGTCTACGAGGTGAGCCGCAACGGACAGGTCTTCTTCATTAACAACAGGATAGAGAACATCATGGAGGTGAAGGCCACCATCAACCGTATCTGTCCGGAGGTGAAGACGGCCGTGGTGCACGGGCGCATGGAAGGACGGGAGATAGAGAACGTGATGTTCGACTTCATCAGGGGCGACTATGACGTGCTCCTGGCTACTACCATCATTGAATCGGGACTGGACATACCCAACGCCAACACCATCTTTATCAATGACGCACATAAGTTCGGGCTCTCCGAACTGCACCAGCTGCGCGGCAGGGTCGGCCGTTCCAACAAGAAGGCCTTCTGCTATCTCCTCACTCCCCCCCTCTCCGTGCTCACAGGTGAAGCCAGGAAGAGACTCAGGGCCATCGAGGAGAACTACGAGCTGGGGAGCGGATTTAACATTGCGCTCCAGGATCTGGACATACGAGGTGCCGGAAACCTGCTGGGCGGGGAGCAGAGCGGCTTCATTGCCGACGTGGGATACGAAACCTATCAGAAGATCCTGGAGGAGGCTGTCAGGGAGCTGAAGGATGAGGAGTTCGGCGATCTATTTCCGGCTGCTGCTGACAAGCGTGAGCCGGAGAAGGGCACCGGCAACCGGCATTTTGTGGCTGATGTGACGGTAGAGACTGACCTTGAGATTATGTTTCCTGATGAATATGTATCCAACATACCGGAGCGCATCAGGCTTTACAAAGAGCTTAACGATATCAGGGACGAGACCGCGCTGGCAGCCTTTGAAGCACATCTTGCTGACAGGTTCGGGCCTCCACCCCCTCCCGCCATGGCACTGCTGGATATTGTAAGGCTCAAGTGGATCTCATCAGGCATTGGCATTGAGAAGGTGATATTGAAAAACGGCACAATGATTGCTAACTTTGTGGCAGACCGGACATCACAGTTTTACAGTGATCCTCTCTTCATTTCAGTAATGAACTATGTCAACAGGAAACAGGGAAACATGACGGTGAAGCAGGCCAACGGCAAACTGAGCCTTACTGTCAGGGGTGTGACCTCCGTCTCGCAGGCAATTGAGCTCTTCGGCAAGATACTCTCCTGGCACATATCAACCATTCAACAGGAGGCACGACGGTGAATCTTGTAATCGATATCGGAAACACCGCCACCAAGGCGGCCATCTTTGACGGCAAGGTACTGGTGAAGAAGGGGCATCTGACCTCCCCTGATCCGGAGGCGGCAGCCAGGTTTACCGGCAGCATCCGGTTAGCCGGCGCCATAGTCTCAAGCGTAGGCGGCGACCCCTCTGAGCTTCTCGCCTCTCTCGGCAAAACCGTCAGCAGGGTCCATCATCTTACATGGCAGTCTCACTATCCCTTTGCTATCGACTATGACACTCCTGCCTCTCTCGGTGTCGACCGTCCTGCTGCAGCGGCAGGTGCGCTGGCACATCACCCTGGCTCTGACATTCTGGTCATTGATGCAGGCAGTGCCCTTACCATCGACCTTGTCAGCGGAGGAGCATACCGTGGCGGAAGCATCTCCCCGGGTATGGCCATGCGGTTCAGGGCCCTGCATGAATATACCGGACGTCTGCCCCTGGTAAGTTACCGCGGTGAATTCTCATTCCCGGGCAGGTCAACGGAAGATGCGATTGCCGGTGGTGTCGTCACGGGAATCGTGTATGAAATAAATGAGTATATTCGCACATTCGAAGAAAAGCACCCCAGGCTCGTCACCGTGATCACGGGAGGTGATGGCATGATGCTCATGTCACGAAGCGGCAGAAAAATGTCTTTTTACCCGGATCTGGTGGCTGAGGGATTGAACTTTTTACTTGACACTAATGTATAGAACCGGAAAATTTGTCCTGATATGCCTTTTCGCCCTCCTGGCCACGGCAGCGGCAGCCCAGAAAAAAGTATATTCTCCCTTTGCCAGGTACGGTATCGGCAACCTGGAACAGCAGGGAACCTTCAGAAGCCGAGCCATGGGAGGCATAAGCAGCGGCCTCAGGGATAACCTCACGCTCAACTATCTCACCCCGGCATCATACAGCAGCATAGACACCGCATCTTTCCTCTTTGATTTCGGTCTCGACTACGGAGTGATGAGGCTCGATGAGGATGATCTGAAATACTATTCCCAGGATCTGACCTTCTCCCACCTGATGCTGGGATTCCCGGTGATGAAGGGGCTGGGAGTTGCAGCCGCCATTGTTCCATATGCCAACGCTTACTACAACATCGGTGGTGAAACATCATCAGGCGGCGTTGCCGGCGATCTCTACGAACAGCACAAGGGTACCGGCGGCTATCAGAAGGTTCTGCTGGGAGCCGGATACTCACCCTTCCGTTATCTCTCTGCCGGCGTGAACATGTTCCTGATATTCGGTGATGTCATGAGGCTCAACGATTTCATATTCACCTCTGACAACAACTATTTCAATACAAGGAAACAGAGCACTGTCTCCATGAGCGGGATAGGTGTTGAGGCCTCCATGCAGCTGATGGTTCCGCTGCCCGACAAATGGTATGTGAATGCAGGTTTCAACCTTACCCCCTCCTTTAGTCTCAAGACCAGCACCGATGATTTCATTCTGCGATATTCCTCCTACAGGACTTCGCTGCTCTCCTCCGACACTCTTTATCAGGTAAGCGGAAGCACCACAAGCCGCCTCCCGGAAACAATAAGGGGAGGGATAGCTGTCGGAAAAATCGACAAGTTCACTGCCGGGGCTGACATTGTATATTCGAAATGGACCGAGGCGTCACTTCCGGGTACCTACGGGACATACAGGGATGCCATATCACTACATGCCGGTGCCGAATATATTCCAGACAAATACTCCAACTACAGTTTTTTTGACAGGATTGAATACCGCATAGGCTGCCGTTACGGTGAGAGTTATACCCTCTTTGATGATCACAGGATAAATGAATACGGCATAACTTTTGGAGCTGGTATACCGATGAGAAGATCGAGATCCAGGATTTCCCTCTTCGTGGACATGTCAGGCAGGGGCGGCCCCGCTGACGACATGGTCAGGGAAAGAAGGATTACGGTCGGAGCCAGTCTCAACCTGTTTGACTACTGGTTCCTGAAAGCAAAGTATGATTAAAAATTATAGAAAGAGATGAAAAGAACATTAATCGCGACTGTTGCTGCAGCTCTTCTGGCAGCAATCTCAGTTACCTCACAGGCGCAGAACGGGGTTGAGACAGGCACCCCCTTCGGCAGGGGTGACGACAGCGTAACCTGTCTCCGCAACACATCGCTTTACTCAACCTATTACGAGAACAAGGATTACAATATGGCTGTCCAGTTCTGGAGACCGGTATATAACGACTGTCCCGGATCATCCAAGAATACGTACATCAAGGGAGAGACGATGTTCAAGGATTTCTTCCGCAAGTCGGGCAACAAGGCATATATTGACACTGTGATGATGATACTTGACCAGCGTACGAAATATTTCAACGAAGCAGAGTCAAACAACCTGCGAAAGGCATTTGCCCTGTATGAATTCGGGGGCAATGATCCGGAATATGCCATGAAGTGTTATGACATCATCAGCGGTGTAATGGCAAACTCGCCGCAGAGCTTTGACTACACCTACTCAAGTCTTTACATGGCTATCACTGCCAAGTGTTTTGTGCTTGATCTCATCGAAGCACCTGCGGTCATCAAGGCTTACTCCGAGGCGATGAAGGTTGTTGACAGCCAGCTGGCACGTAAGCCTGACGACCGCCGTTATCAAGATGCCAAAAAGAATATCGATGCCGTCTTCCGGTCAAGCGGAGCCGCCTCATGTACCAGTATTGAGGAGCTCTTTGCCGAAGGGGTGGAAAAGAATCCGTCTGACACAGCCATGCTGAAGAAGGTGCTGTCACTTTTGACTGAGACGGGATGCAGGGATTCCGAACTTTACTTCAAGGCAGCCACCAACCTCTACCGCTGCGAGCCCAGTGCCTCATCAGCAGCACAGCTTGCAGAGATGAATGTGGCGCGCAAAAACTACAATGAAGCTGAGAAGTATTATACCGAAGCTATAGAGCTGGAGACGGACCTTATCGTAAAATCAGGACTGCTGACCAAGCTGGCCACTCTAGAGCTGACATCGGACAGCAAGCAGGCAGCCCGCGATTTTGCCAAGGCAGCCTACTCCCTTGACCCAACCAATGGCAATGCTCTCTTCATTATTGCTGAAGCCTATGCCGGGGCAAGGATAGGGGAAACGTTCGAGAACCAGACCGTATACTGGGTGGTGGTCGACTATCTCGTACGTGCAAAGAACACCGATCCGGGACTGAAGGAGCAGGCAGAAGAGAGGATAGCGATATACTCCAGGCTTTTCCCCACAAAGGAGGAGGCCTTCTTCAGGAGCCTCGTGGAAGAGGGCGCTCCATACCAGGTAGGCGGCTGGATCAATGAGTCGACTACCGTAAGGTTCAAGAAGGAGTAACCGGCTGTGCCTTCCGGTAACACATATTCATTCATAGGAGCAGTCCTGATTGCCGGGACTGCTTTGCTTTCTTCCTGTGAAAAGAAAGACCTGCCGGTCAGGGAGCTGCAGATCAGGGAGCTGCCCTCGCTGTCGGCCCGCGACGTTGAGACCATGTATTCCGATTCGGGCAAGGTGACATTGCTGGTGCGTACACCCAATATACAGCAGTTCTCCAACAATGAGCAGCCATATACTCTCTTCCCGGAAGGACTGACGGTGCTTTTCTACGACAAGAAGACGGAGCCTCAGGCCAGCATCAGCGCACAGTATGCGAGGTATACTGAAAAGGATGAGCTGTGGGAACTGCGTGACAGCGTGGTGGCCGTCAATACCGAGGGTGATATCCTTGAGACCGAGCTTCTCTTCTGGAGCGAACCGAGGGAGAGCGTCTGGTCCGACAGGTTCGTCCGGATCACCGGCAAGGATCAGATAATCATGGGTACAGGTTTCGAGTCGGATCCGCGGCTGACAAAGTGGAAGATCAAGAACGTAAGTGCTACTATATACGTGGAAAATGAGCAAAAAGTCACTCCTGTTGATTGAGATAGTATGGGCTCTTCTCGGGCTGGCATGCCTTGGCATTGCCATACGGGAGATCTCCCGGAACGGCCTGCGGGGCGCCTTGCTCTGGTTTGTTATGGCAGCTGCTGCCCTTACACTTGCCGCAGTGCGAGACTCGCAGCGAAAAAAAATGTAACTTTGGGTGATGAACCCGCTGGTGATCATTTCGTTTGCCATACTGCTGGCTGCCTTCTTTTCGGCCATGGAGCTGGCATTTGTCTCTTCAAACAAGTTGCGCATAGAGCTCGACCGGAAACACGGGCAGTTCGGATCAGGAATAATCTCGGTCTTTGCCCGCCATCCCGGCCAGTACATCGCCACAATGCTCATCGGGGTCAATATTGCCACCGTTGTATTCAGTATGCTGGCAGCCGACATGATCGAGCAATGGCTGCTGCACATCATTCCCTCCGAGATTGTAATATTTCTGATCCAGACCGTCATTACGGCAGTCATTATACTTGTCCTGGGAGACTTCCTGCCCAAATCCGTTATCAGACTGAATCCCAACTTTTTTCTGAATCTCTTTGCCATTCCCACGGCCCTCTTCTATTATATCTTTTACCCTGTCAGCAAATTCACACTCTGGCTTGCCAACATCCTCATGAGGCTCTTCTTCGGCATCCCTACGGAGCGCAATGAGCAGGAGAACCGGATCTTCACCCGCATTGACCTTGATCACTTTGTCAATGACCTGGTGGAGACCGAAGAGGAGAAGGAGGAGGAGAGCAGCAGCCTGCGCATATTCCAGAATGTGCTTGACTTCTCTTCAGTAAAGGCGCGCGAGTGCATGGTGCCACGAACCGAGATCGTCGCCCTGCCGCTGGAGTCGAGCCTCGAAGATCTTAAGCAGCAGTTCATTGAATCGGGCCATTCCAAGATACTGCTATACCGCGACAACATTGACAATATGGTCGGCTATTACGAACTGAAGGATATCCTTCATGGGCCGGAAGACATAGCGTCAGGATTGAGAAAGCTGGTCGTGGTGCCGGAGACCATGACGGCCAACAAGGTTCTCAGGCTGCTGTCCGATGCCAAGAAGAGCATTGCCCTGGTTGTCGATGAGTTCGGGGGTACCTCCGGGGTGGTCACCATTGAGGATGTCCTGGAGGAGATAGTGGGTGACATTGAAGATGAGCATGACACCAGTGACCTGGTGGAAAAAAAGCTAAACGAGAAGGAGTATGTCCTCTCCGGCAGACTTGACATCGACTACCTCAATGAGGAGCTGGAGCTGGATCTGCCTGAGAGTGATGAATATACCACTCTCGCAGGACTTATCCTATATGTTCACGGTAACATTCCGCGGCAGCAGGAGAACATACGCGTGGGTGCCAATGTCTTCACGGTGCTGCGCAGCACCCCGACAAGGGTTGAGCTGCTTAAACTGAAAATTGATTAGCGGCACAGCCGCTGCCGGTATCCGACAGCACGGCTGCATCGCGGTTTCAGCCTGCCCGGAAGCAGATTGTACATGAATGTCTGTCTACGGTCTGACTGCAACGGCAAAGCTGCAGGATGATCATGGCAGCGTAAAGGCGTGGTTACTGACCTGCCTTCTTCATCTCCGTATAATATTTAAAGTAGAGCGGTATCGCCCTCATCCCGGCAAAGAGGTTTTCCAGAGGATAGTTCTCATTGGGCGAATGGATGGCGTCATCTTCCAGTCCGAAGCCCATGAGTATCGACTTCACTCCGAGAATCCTTTCAAATGTTGAGATTATCGGTATGCTGCCTCCGCTGCGCACGGGAATGGGCTTCTTTCCGAAGATCTCCTCATAGGCCCGTTCGGCAGCAAGGTACTCAGGAGTGTCAATAGGACTGACATAGGCCTCACCCCCGTGGAGATATTCAGCGGTAACCTTAACTCCGGCCGGAGCAATGGATTTAATATGGTTTATCGCCAGTTCGGCTATCTCTTCTGCCTTCTGGTAAGGCACCAGCCTCATTGATATCTTGGCTGAGGCCCTGGATGGCAGAATGGTCTTTGCCCCTTCTCCCGTATATCCGCCCCAGATGCCGTTCACATCGAGTGTGGGTCTGATGCCTGTGCTTTCGAGTGTGGCAAATCCCTTTTCAGAGGCCAGGGCTTCAACGCCTATTGACTCCATGTATTTCTCCGGGTTAAAGGGTCTCTCGGCCATCTTTGCCCTCTCAGTGTCGGTAGGCACTGACACCTTATCATAGAAACCCGGGATGGTTATCCTTCCGTCACTGTCCTTCAGCTGTGAGATGATATCGCAAATCACATTGCAGGGATTCATTACCGCCCCGCCGTAGATCCCCGAGTGGAGGTCGCGATTGGGACCCGTAACCTCTATCTGGATATAGGAGAGGCCTCTCAGTCCCGACGTGACTGAGGGAATATCTGCTGAGATGATGGTTGTGTCAGAGACGAGAATGACGTCTGAACGAAGCATCTCTTTGTATTCTGAACAAAATCCGGCGATGCTTTCAGAGCCTGCTTCCTCCTCGCCTTCAATCATGAACTTGACATTGCACGGCAGGGTGCCGGTGGCATTCATCATCTCAAAGGCCTTCAGGTGCATAAACAGCTGTCCCTTGTCATCATCGGCACCGCGGGCCCATATCTTGCCGTCACGTATTTCAGGTTCAAAGGGGGGCGACAGCCATTTGTCGAGCGGTTCTGCCGGCATCACGTCATAGTGGCCGTACACAAGGATTGTAGGCAGTGACGGGTCTATCGTCTTTTCGCCATACACGATGGGGTTACCCGGCGTGGGATAGACCTCCGCGCGGTCAGCACCGTTACTGATAAGCAGGTCACGGATATAGTCCGCTGCCTTCACCATCTCAGGCTTGTTGGCTTCAGAAGCACTGATCGAGGGGATGCGTATGAGCCCGAAAAGCTCTTCAAGGAATCTGTCCCTGTTTGTTTCAATGTAACTTTTAATTACTTCCATGATTATTTGTTTTTGGCGTATTCGTTTGCTGACCATTGCAGTTTATCATACCACTCTTCCCCGAAAGCCCTCAGAAGCGGCTCCCTGAGAAAGACATACAGTTTTTGGCCCTGCCTGGCGCCGGCAATGGCACCGGGCCTGCATATAGGCCACTCTTCGTAGTTGACGGCCCTGAAATCGCGGTACTGTCTTACCCTTACCGGGAAGAGATGACAGGAGAGAGGTTTCCTGAAATCAACCGCTCCGGCATTGAATGCCATCTCAATACCGCACCGGAAGATACCATTTTCCATGACAGTATAGGCACACTCCTCATTGTTTATCATGGGAGTCACCTGCTCTCCATCGATATCCCTGATGCTGGTGCCCTGTTTATCTATGGCCCTGATCCCCTCCGGCCTCAGGTAAGGCCATAGGTCCGGCCTGATCTGTTCCAGGGTTAGTGCTTCGTCAGGCGTCAGCGGAGCACCCGTGTCACCGTAGCGGCAACAGCTGCCTCTGCATGCCTTCAGGTCACATGAAAATTCCTTTTCAATAAGTGCAAGGGAGACAATGGTGTCGTCAATCTGAAGCATCCTGATCTATACAAGTGATTTGCCTGTCATCTCTGCAGGTATGGGAAGATCCATGAGCGTAAGTATGGTAGGTGCCACATCTGCCAGGATTCCATCTTTCACCTTGCTGAACCTGTTGCTGACCAGGTAAAGCGGCACAGGGTTGAGTGAATGTGCAGTGTTTGGTGATCCGTCAGGGTTCAGGGCATAGTCGGCATTGCCGTGATCAGCGATGACCAAAACCTCATAGCCGTTGGCTACTGCTGCCCTGACAACATCGCCGGCACATTCATCAACAGCTCTTACAGCCTTCTGTATGGCGTCATAGATTCCGGTATGGCCAACCATATCACCATTGGCAAAGTTAAGGCATATGAAATCATACCTCCGCCTGGCGATCTCCGCTATAACCGCATCCCTGACCTTGTAGGCACTCATCTCCGGCTGAAGGTCATAGGTGGCCACACGGGGTGAAGGAACAAGTATTCTCTCCTCGCCCGGAAACTCCTTCTCCCTGCCTCCCGAGAAGAAGAACGTCACGTGTGCATATTTCTCCGTTTCGGCAATCCTGAGCTGTTTTTTACCCAGTTCACCGAGTATCTCGCCGAGAGTCCTCTCCACATTGTCCTTCGGGAAGATGACATGCAGTCCCTCAAACTTGTCGTCATAGGGTGTCATGGTCAGATAATAGAGCGGGATGGTCTTCATGCCTGCCTCAGGCATATCCTGCTGTGTCAGTGCCACTGTCAGCTCGCGTGCCCTGTCATTCCTGAAGTTGATGAAGACAACCACATCTCCCTCGGTGACCGTTGCCAGTGGCCTGCCGTCATCATCCGTGACAACTATCGGCTTCATGAACTCATCAGTCACTCCCTCGTCATAAGACTCCTGCATGGCACTGAGGATGTCAGTGGCGGGTTTTCCGACACCGTGTACCAGCATGTCATATGCTTCCCTGATTCTCTCCCATCGCTTATCCCGGTCCATGGCATAATACCTGCCAACAAATGAGGCTACCCTTCCGTTGCTCTTCTCCAGGTGTTTCAGGAGGCTGGCCATATATCCCTTGCCGCTGCGCGGGTCGGTATCGCGGCCGTCACCAAAGCCATGAACAAAGACCTCCCGGAGGCCGTAATCCATGGTCATGTCGCACAGTGCATAGAGATGGGTGTCAAGAGAGTGAACCCCGCCGTCGGACAGCAGCCCCATGAAATGCACCTTGACCCCCCTGTCGCGTGCATAGGCGAAAGCATCGGCAAGCGTTTTGTTTGACCGTATCTCGCCTGAGCGGCATGCCTTGTTGATCTTTACAAGGTCCTGGTATACCACCCTCCCTGCCCCTATGTTGAGGTGTCCGACCTCCGAGTTGCCCATCTGTCCCTCGGGCAGTCCGACATCCTCGCCGGAGGTGAGAAGGCGCGAGGAGGGATATGTCTCTTTTATCAGGTCTATGTTGGGTGTTCCCGTTGTGCTGATAACATC
Source organism: uncultured Rikenella sp. (assembly GCA_964411345.1). Taxonomy (GTDB): domain Bacteria; phylum Bacteroidota; class Bacteroidia; order Bacteroidales; family VadinHA17; genus SR-FBR-E99. Next base: position 16,496 of record CAYPKP010000012.1, read on the forward strand.
ACTCTTTGTTCCGTCTCCTATGCCCCAGCCGTCAAGGATCATCAGCAGTACTCTCTGGTCTTTCATCAAATCTGTTTGTGTTTTATTGATCAGAATGCAAAAATAGCCATTTCATCCGGAAGGATGACCGGCATGCAGTTTTAACAACAGAAGCATCCAAATGTTCTCTACCAGGCTCCTATTATCTCCCTGACCCTGATGCGATACGCCTTATCGGGGCAGGTTGGCTCATATTCGATGTCGCGCCCCACAAATGCGTTCCACTCCTGCTCTGAGAGGTTGCGGGTAACCTTCTCACAGAGGCCTTCTGTCATGTGTCTTACATGCGCCGGCCTGCATGTGACAGTGCTGCCGGCAGCTGCAAGGAAGGCATTGCCCTGATCGGTGAAGGTCATGGATACGATCTCCTGCCCGCTGTCTGAAACCACCGCCGGAGGCTGGCTCATATCGCTTAATGACCAGAGTCTTATCTCTCCCGACTCATCTGCTGTGGCTATCTGTTCATCGTAATTGTTGCATGCTATGCACCTTACTGCGCCCTGATGGCCCTCGGCAGCCTTTTCTACCAGCCTGTCAGAGGTATTCCATATCCGGATGGCTCCTTCAACGTCTCCCGTGGCCAGCATGTTGCCGCGGGGCAGAAACCTGTGTGCAGTAAACCGGATGTTGCCGTTTTCCAGAACGGACTGTTCTCCGGGGGTGGCCAGGTTCCAGAGCAGTACCTTCCCCTCCTCTGTCAGTGCTGCCATCATGGAGTGGTCTGCCGACACCTCCAGTGCAGCTATCCCTTCCGGGGTACGACCAACCACGCGCTCATGTCGCGAAGCCAGGTCCCATTCACTTACCGTGCCGTCACTGAGCGACGACCAGAGGCGGTCACTGCCTGCTGAGAAGATCAAAGAGGTAACCGTCCCGCCGGAGCCTTTCATGGTATAGCCTATGGAGTCATCAGAAAGGGGTATCATCACTATCTCGGAGTTTCCAGTGCCGCAGGCCAGCCAGGAAGCATCAGGACTTACCTTCATGGCCCCGATGATCTGCTCTCCTGACCATATCATTCTCCGGGTCCAGGCATCCTGATCACTGTGCCAGCGCAGCACGTGTCCTTCATTGTCAGCCGTATATACAAAGTGTCCGTCAGGATCTTCAGCCATTGCCGTCACCTTTGCCCCTTCAACGGAGAAACGTGAATAGTGCCTGTTGCCGTACTGTTTTCCTACCTCATACAGCGCCCGGAAGAGGTCGGGGTCATTATCCGTACCCGAATAACGGTCATTGAAGATGTAAGCCTGTCTGGCAAGCAATATCTGCAGATCCTTCTCTCCGGAATAGTTCAATGACCTGACTGACAATGAGGTAGCCACGGCAAGCATCTTACGTCTGCCCTCCTCCAATGCTGCAGCCACAGCAGCGGCCTTCTCCGAAACCGATTCCCTGGCTTTGCGTTCTGCCGCAGCTGCTTTTGCTTCTGCCTCGGCAGCCCTGGTGCCGGCGGCAAGAGCATTCTCCCTCTCCAGTTCTGCCTGCATGGAGGCTGTTTTCAGCGTATCCTGAAGTGAGCTCAGGCTGTCACTCAGCAGGTCGCTGAAAGCCAGTGCCTCATCTTTTATCTGTACGGCTACCGACTTCTGTTTCTCGGCCTTGTTGCGAAGAGAGAAGACAGTGCCGAGGGCAATAAGGGTGATCAGGGCCATCAGCCCGAGTATTCCTGCTATCAACCGCGACCGTCTTATCCTTTCGGTGCCCGTCTTGCGCCGGTACTCTTCCCTGACTGCATACTCTTCCTCGGAGCTTCTCAGGAAGAGCATGGTTCTCTCGAAGGCAGGGTCTATCTTCTCGGCCCATGCCAGTGTCGGGTTGTTCTCCTCCCTCCACCTTACAGCCAGCAGGAGGTCAGGGGCTGTCCACAGCTTGCCTGTACCCTCCTGGTAGTGTTCTGCAGCCCTTGCAAGCTGAAGGTACAGCTTCCGGGATGCCTCTTCATCGTCCATCCACTTGCGTAGTATGCTCCAGAGGCGAATGATGCTTTCATGGGTGAGATCAAGCACACTGTCAGTGGTCAGTGCGACCTCCTTGGAGGGAGTTATGAAGGAGTATTCCGGGCTCCTGAATACTTCAGCAACCTGTATTATCTCCTCTATAGTGCAGCCTGTCTGCCGGGATATGGATATGATGCGTTCAGGTTTTCTCAGCTCTCTGCCGTCATCTGTCCTTGCGGTTATGGTGCGGAAGAGGCGTGATGCCACATACCTGTGTCGTTCATCAAGTGATTCAAGAGCCTGACCGGCATGCTGGGAGATGGCTCCCTTCAGCTGACCGACGGCCTCATAGTCAGCGATGCCCAGAGGCCGGTTCATGTCACCGCTTCGGCTCCACTGGTTCCAGAGGCGCATCAGCAGATGCTGCAATACCGGCAGTTGCCCGGGCCTCTCCGTCAGATCAGATATTATTACCTTGACAAGTGAACGGTCAATGGAGGCACCTGACACTCTTACGGGATCTTCAATCACGGAGGCAAGGGCATCGGGCGATATCTGCGGAAGAAGATAACTGCTGCTGTTCATCAGGTTGGTCAGGCTATGGAACCGTGAACATTCGGACACATACTCCGACCTGATTGTCAAAATGATATAGAGCCCCTGGTCTGTTCTGTGGGCTGCGTTCACCAGCAGGTCAATAAAGTCGGTGACATCAGCTTCCGGCTCTTCTCTGCCTGACGGAGTGCTGTACCTGAAGAGCTCCTCGAACTGGTCTATGACGATCACGATCTGCTGCCGCAGGTTTTTTCTGATTTTGCTGACCACGTCGGTCAGTCCTTCCGACCGGTTGTGCAGCGATGCTGCAACCGATGCGACTGGCAACTGGGTGAACCCCGCCCCTGCAGAGAGCTCTGACAGCTCTGCTGCCAGTCGGTCAACCGGATTGTGATCTGGTCTGAACACAAGATATGACCAGGCCTTTTTTGCTTCGGCATTCTCTTTCAGGAGAGCCGGAATAACTCCTGAGAGCACCAGTGACGACTTGCCACTGCCGGAGGCTCCGAGCACGGCAACAAATCCTGTCTCCTTCAGCCTGGCAGTAACCTTCAGGGTACTCTCCATCCGACCGAAGAAGAGATGCCCTTCATCAGGCCGGAAGGCCCTCAGGCCGGGAAACGGATTTGGCCGTATAATGATGTTCATGTCAGCCATATATACCTACTTTTTCAGACAGTTGCAATTCCCTGTTTATTCATATATTCTACAAATATATCAGTGTATTCGGAATAGTGAAAGACAAAGGAGGTTATATCGCTCACGGGAAGAGAATAGAGGCCGCTTTTCCCCTCCTCCGAAGGTACTATCCATGATATCTGCCCGGGCAGTGTCTCAGCATCGTAGGTCTCTGAGTATCTCATGGCCGTGGCGAGCATTATCATTCTCTCTTCGGGTATGCTTCTGAAGCAGAGGCTCAGAAATCTTGTCTTCTCGAAAATCAGAGCCATCTTCGGCACCTTTCCGTTGATAACGGCTTCGATTCTGGTCCTGGCATATCCCGGCAGCCTGCTCTCCGCATCACTGTACCATTCACGGTTTATGGCACCAATTGCCCTGGCACTCTCTTCCTGGAGGATCTGGTTGTTGCTGAAGAGATATGATACTGCCAGCTCCCTGTCAATGCCGGTGCCGTCTGCCGCCACCCTGTGAAGGGCACAGGCCTTGGACCATACCCCGGTGATATTCTGCTCCGTAGAGAGCAGGGATGATACGAGCGGGCGGGCGGCAGCGCTCCTCAACGGATAGAATAGGGAGATCTCATTTAAACGTCGCCGGTCATTATGATTGCCCATCAGAGCCTGCAGCGGCTTCACCAGGGGGCCTTCCACTGCTGCCCTTACTGCTTCTGCCGCCGTCTCCGCCCCTCCTGCACTTCCATGACCTGCATGAGTTCTGATCATGGAGGCGGCCTCCCGCCCTGTCAGAAGAGCTGCAAGAGCGTGCACAAAGGCAATATTCATATCCCTTTCATATACCAGGGCCCTGGACATCACAAAGTACTTTCTTCTTACTGCTTCCTGTTTCAGCAATATGATTTTTGCCAGGGCATGTACCGTCTCACTTATAATCTCTTCGATCTTCTGTTTCTGCTGTGCCGTAGGGGAATACCCCTGTTCTCCCAGATAGAGTGCTGCCTTCAGGCGCACTGAGACATTTCCTCCGGAGATGAGGTTAATCATAAATGAAGCCACATCCTTAAGAGGCATCAGCCGCAGCAGTCTTATGATCATCAGGTTTTCCCTCTCACTGTTGGAGGAACTCAGTGCCTGTCCGATGATGCTGCCGTAGACTTCAGGTCCGAAGAGCTGCAGGACATGAAATGCCTCCCTCTCTGTGTCAGGACCGGATAGTGCAAGAAGCACCTCTTCCCTCAGCTCTGAAAAACCAAATTTGCCGGCTGCAATGATTCCGGTGCGCCGGATCTCAGGGTCGGTCTCACCGAGCAGCTTGATTATCTCTGAGACGGGAGGCTTTCTGGGGCTTAGCAGAATGCCCCTTGCGATCATGCTCCTGCCGGAGATGCCCGGCAGTCTCAGCATATCCGCGTTCCTGACCGGGTCCGAATAATATTTTTCTATGCTTCTGGCGACAGTCTGAGCGTCACCTCTGACCTTTTCTCCGAAACGGCTGGCAGAGGCAATGGCCCTGAGTGCCGACAGCAGTCCGGGATTAAAGGTTCTGCCTGCTGTTCTTACGGCTTCATACGCATAGGTGTCGTCTGCCCAGCCAGCAAGGTAATCAGCTCTTCCGCATATGATGTCAACATAATGAGCGGCAAAGAGCAGTACACTTCTGAAACCGTCTGACTGTGACAACAACGGGTCCTCACCGGCAACCTGTGCAATATCAGGCGTCTCATCCCCCGCCTTTCGGGCAACCAGGGCATCCTCCCCGGTCCGCATAGCTGTCGCAGTGCCGCCCGCCGGGCGGTGTGCCCGGAAAACGCCATCTCCCTCGTGCTCTCCTGAGAACGGCCTTTTCCCAAGGCCCGCCAGCAATGTATTCCTGAACCAGATTGAAAGGATGATGTCAAAAATTATCATCATAAGGGAGAGCAGCGGAAGAAGCAGCACCAGTCGTGAGAGGTCAGTTTCCGTAATTGCATGCCAGAGCAGCAGCAGAGCAAACAGTACCGCTGTTGCTGCGATGACTTTCCATTTCAGGCTGTCAGTATTGTTCCTCCCGCCTGCCGGTGATCTGAGAAGGTGTAGCAGCGCCACCATTGAGGGCAGGGAGAGTGAGATCAGAAGAGACAGGAAGGCCAGGGCTGCCAGGGACAGGAACAGTGCTGCAATCAAATTCAGCGACTCCACTCCGTTCAGGTCATAAGCTAAATGCAGCACAGCGGCCGGCACTGAAAGGAGCAGCAACATGACCGGAGCGGAAAGCAATCTGCCTTGCAGCTTCAGTTTTCTCAGAAGCGGTATCATGGAGCGGTCTCTTGCCAGCACCCCCAGGCCCGCAGCCGCAAAGACAAGAGAAGCGGAATAGAGCAGGGGCGTCTCCCTGAACAGCGGCAGACCTGTAACCACAGTCAGGAGGCTGGCTGCCGTGATCACTGTCAGTGTCATGTCAGTCCAGAATACCCAGCTATAACCTTGCCCGTAAGGTTTTGACATATCCCGGAATAGTTACAGACTCACTCATACAAGATACAAAAAAACAATAATACTAGAGATAGCCTCCTCTCTCTCTCACAAGAGCAGCAACCTTAACCGTGATATCCTCAACAGTGTCATTCACCCCGTCAATAACCAGGTCTGCCTTCTCATACCAGCACTCTCTGCTCTCAAGCAACCGTGTTACTCTGGCATGCAGTTCACCACCTGCGGTGCCGGCAAGGAGAGGGCGTACGTTATTGGATTTTCTCAGTCTCTCTGTTATCTCCTGCACCGGAAGCCTGAGCCATACCGTCACCCCCGTGGAAGCCATCACTTCCATGTTTTCAGGTGAGCAGGGGGTGCCGCCACCGCATGCGACAACAGTTCTTGACCGTTCTGAAACGACGCGCAATGCTGTGCTCTCCGCCTCCCTGAAATAGCCCTCACCCTTATGTGCAAATATCTCTGACACAGATGCTCCCTCACGCTCCTCCACCATCCTGTCGATATCGGCAAAGTTCCACCTCAAGGAGGATGCTATCCTCCTGCCGGCAGTGCTCTTGCCGCTTCCCATGAATCCGATAAGGTAGATATTCAAGCTGTTCTATAGATCCAGTTTCATCTGTGCGGGGTCATCGGGCGGAGGCAGGTGGGTATCAGCAGCGGCTGGCGGCATCTCTTCGGTATCGGCCGGCACAGGTGTTGCTTCACTTTTAACCACAGGCTCAAGCTCACGGATGTCAGTGACACTGTAATTCGAGAGTCTCTTACCCTTGGCGCGGTAGCTCTTCACGCCGATGAACTCTGCCACCTCAATTATCTCATGTTTCCTGCCCTCATTCTTGCCTCCGAATCTTATTTCAAGACGGGGGTACTCTACCTCCGTCAGGCTTATGAGCTTTGATCCCTCACTCTCATCGATGAAGCACTGCAGCCTCTCTGACTCATCGAAGGCAAACCTCTTGACATAATAGTAGCCCTGCTCCTGATCCCAGTAGACGGCAGAAAATATCTTCGAGGCCCTGTATTTTTCAAGAAGCAGGATGTCGTCCTCAAAATGGAGTGACAGGTCAGGCACTGCAGTGCGGAAGAGACCTCCCTTGGTGATTATGAGAAACAGGTCTTCCGGCACGAATTCGCCAAGGAACCTTCCCCGTCCGTCGGCATTGAGTCTCATCACTGATTCGTCAAGCCACAGTTTACGGCCACCGAGGGTGGAGAGTCCCTTCTCCTTGAGGGTCACCTTGTGTACCGGATTCCTGGTCAGAATGTTTCCCATCGATCCGCGCCCCTTGATGGCCAGCTCCCCGAAATCGAAATCGAAGGTGAGTTTCTTGAGCCTGGCGCGGGGCTTGTGATGCACCCTGATCACCTCGGCCTCGCCGTTGGGATTGGCACTCAGGTAGAGGATGCGGGTACCGCTGGTGCCACGGCCCAGGGTATACTCCTTGTCGCGTGTGAGGCCTGTGAGCGAGCATCGTTTCACATAACAGGGGCCGTCACGCCCGTCCTGATACACCACATTGTATATTGTCCGCGTATCATTCCGCAGAAAGACCTGTGCGTGTATGAGGTCCTTGCCGACAAACTGCTTCTCCGTGACCCTGGTGATGAGGTATGTCCCGTCTTTCCTTATCACGATGATGTCATCAATATCAGAGCAGTCGCAAACGTATTCGTCTTTCTTCAGGCCGGTTCCTATGAATCCCTCCTGGCGGTTGACATAGAGCCTGGCATTTGCAGCCACCACCTTGGTAGCCTCAATAGTCTCAAAGCTTCTAATCTCTGTACGGCGTTCAATCTTCTTGCCGTACTTTTTCTTTATCTGCCGGTAATAATTTATTGCATAGGATATTATGTTGGCAAGGTGGCCTGACACCTCATCCAGCCCCTCCTCAATGCCCTTGATGTGCTCATCAGCACGTGAGGAATCATATTTTGAGATCCTTTTAATCTTTATCTCCGTCAGCCTGATGATGTCATCACGGGTTATCTCACGGCGGAAGAGCTTCTTGTATGGCTTCAGTCCCCTGTCAATGGCCTCAATGACTGCCTCCCATGTCTCGCACTCTTCGATGTCACGGTAGATTCTCTTTTCGATGAAGATCTTTTCAAGAGAGGAGAAGTGCCACTCTTCCTCCAGCTCTGCCTTGCGTATCTCAAGCTCACGGGTGAGCAGCCGGACAGTCATGTCAGCCGAGTGCCTGAGGATATCGCTCACACCCAGGAATGAGGGCTTGTTCTCCCCGGTGATGACGCATGCATTGGGGGAGATTGAGAGCTCACAGTCAGTGAATGCATAGAGTGCGTCAATGGTTTTGTCAGGGGAGACTCCTGCCTGAAGCTGTATCACTATCTCCACTCCTCCTGCAGTATTGTCGTCGATCTTCTTGATCTTGATCTTGCCGCGGTCATTGGCTTTTACGATTGACTCAATCAGCGAGGAGGTCGTTTTGCCGAACGGCACCTCGGTGATCACCAGTCCCCTCCTGTCGGCCTTCTCTATCCTGGCTCTTACCTTGACGGCACCTCCCCGGGCGCCGTCATTGTACCTGGACACATCTATCATCCCTCCGGTGGGGAAATCAGGATAGAGAACAAAGGGTTTACCCTGCAGGTAGCTTATTGAAGCGTCCGCCAGCTCATTGAAGTTATGCGGCAGTATCTTTGAGGCAAGGCCCACGGCGATGCCCTCGACCCCCATGGCGAGCAGCAGCGGAAACTTTACCGGCAGTGTCACCGGTTCCCTGTTGCGTCCGTCGTATGAGCTCATCCACTCTGTGGTCTTACTGTTGAACGCCACTTCCAGGGCAAATTTTGAGAGTCTTGCCTCTATATACCGTGGTGCAGCAGCACCGTCGCCGGTGAGTATGTTACCCCAGTTACCCTGTGACTCCACCAGCAGCTCCTTCTGCCCGAGCTGCACCAGTGCATCGCCTATGGAGGCATCGCCGTGAGGATGGAACTGCATGGTGTGACCAATGATGTTGGCCACCTTGTTGAACCGTCCGTCATCCATCCTCTTCATGGAATAGAGGATCCTCCGCTGTACAGGCTTGAGTCCGTCAGCTATGTGTGGTACGGCACGCTCCAGTATTACGTATGACGCATAGTCCAGGAACCAGTCCTGGTACATGCCCGACAGTGCCGTGACGGTATGCAGTGCCTCAGGAATATTACCGTTTATCGCGTTTCCCGTTCCCTCCTCCTCGCCGTCGGGAATCAGCTCGAATGAATCACTCTCTTTCATTGCTTGCAACAACCTCCTCTCATGCCTGGGCAGCTTCGGGTATCTCCTCCTCTACTCTCAGGTTGTCAATAATAAAATCCTGCCGCTCCGGGGTGTTCTTTCCCATGAAGAACTCAAGAAACTGGGTATATGGGTCAGACCGCTTCATGATGACCGGCTCAAGCCGCATATCCTTGCCAATAAAATGGACAAACTCATCGGGGGAGATCTCGCCCAGACCCTTGAAGCGGGTAATCTCAGGCTCAGGACCGAGGGCACTGATGGCCTGCTGCCTCTCTTCGTCACTGTAACAGTAGCGGGTCTCCTTCTTGTTTCTCACCCTGAAGAGAGGTGTCTGAAGGATATAGACATGCCCCTTGCGCACCAGGTCGGGGAAAAACTGGAGGAAGAATGTAAGCAGCAGCAGTCTTATGTGCATTCCGTCCACGTCGGCATCGGTTGCAATGACAACATTATTATAGCGGAGGTCTTCCAGGGACTCTTCAATGTTAAGTGCGGCCTGCAGCAGGTTGAACTCCTCATTCTCATAAACAACCTTCTTGGTCAGGCCGTAGCAGTTGAGCGGTTTGCCCCTGAGGCTGAAGACCGCCTGCGTCTCGACGTTACGCGATTTCGTTATGGACCCGCTGGCCGAATCGCCCTCGGTGATGAAGATAGTGGAATCGAGCCTCCTCTCATCATTGGTATTGTAATGAATACGGCAGTCACGCAGCTTGCGGTTGTGGAGGCTCACCTTCTTTGCCCTCTCACGGGCCAGCTTCTGTATTGAGCTGATGGCCTTGCGCTCCTTCTCCGACTCCTGTATCTTCTTCAGCATGATACGGGCTGTCTCCCCGTTCTTGTGAAGATAATCGTCAAGATGTTTGCGAATGAAATCAACGATGAAGTTACGCACCGAGGGACCACCGGGGCCCATATCCTTTGACCCCAGCTTGGTCTTTGTCTGTGATTCAAAGATGGGCTCCTCAATCTTCACCGATATGGCCGCGATAATTGATGAGCGGATATCGGAAGCGTCAAAATCCTTCTTGTAAAACTCTTTGACAGTCCTTGTCAGTGCCTCACGGAACGCTATGAGATGTGTGCCTCCCTGTGATGTGTGCTGACCGTTTACGAAGCTGTAATAATCTTCCCCGTACTGCATGCCATGGGTCATGGCTACCTCTATGTCATCGCCCTTGAGATGTATGATGGGATAGAGGCCCTCGCGGTTCATGTTGTCATTGAGAAGGTCCACCAGCCCGTTGCGGGAGACTATCTTGTTGCCGTTGAAGTTGATGATCAGGCCTGCGTTGAGATAGGAGTAGTTCTTCAACATGCTCTCAACGTACTCGGAGATGTAGTGGTAGTTGCCGAACATCGACTCGTCAGGGACGAATATCACCTCAGTGCCGTTGTCCTCCTTCGAGGGCATCAGAGCCTCATCCCTGACCGTCTCTCCGGCCCCGAATTCTATCTCCTTAAGCTGACCGTCGCGGAAAGAGCGCAGTAAGAATGATGATGAGAGGGCATTGACAGCCTTGATGCCAACACCGTTAAGCCCCACTGACTTCTTGAAAGCCTTGGAGTCATACTTGGCTCCTGTATTCATTCGTGATGATACGTCGAGCACCTTGCCCAGCGGTATGCCCCGGCCGTAGTCGCGCACCCTGACCTCCCTCCCGCTGATGGTCACGTCTATCTTGCGGCCGAAGCCCATCATATACTCATCCACCGCGTTATCCATCACCTCCTTCAGCATGACGTATATTCCGTCATCAAGGGACGAGCCGTCACCCAGCTTGCCGATGTACATACCGGGACGCAGCCTGATATGCTCCTTCCACTCAAGGGTTCTGATGTTCTCTTCAGAATAGTTACCGTCCATCATCCCGAATTTTGGGGCAAATATAAAGAATTACCCGAGGCGAATTCTCCCGATTTATCAACAACCCCGGTGAATTATGCCCAGCTTGCACTCTTCAGTTTGAGGATCCGACATAGGAGGAGCCTCAGTCCCGCACACGGACCTGTCCCGATGAAGGCGGGAGTGTCGGGACGGCAGTCATATCAGCCAATAGGCAATAGGCAATAGGCAGTAGAGGAGCTGGCGACAGGTAATGACCCGGTGGCGAGCAGTCAGATTGCAGGGGAGGTTACACTCTTCAGCAGGCAGCAGGCACCAGGCCACCTGCATCAAGGCTACGGCGGCTGAAGGCAGTAGGCAATAGTGACATTAATCCCCTTCAGGGGTGAATAATTTCAGATTTTGGAAGCTGGATGTGGGTCATTTCTCGCTGCGAAGCTTGTCCATGGCGTTAACCATCAGAGCGTGCACACGCTCAGCCAGCTCTTCTGGATTGCCGGTGCCGAACTGGCCGGGGGAGATGGGATCGAGCACCCTTATTCTTACTACCCTCCTGTTCCTGAAGATGACCCCACCCTTCTTGGGCATGATCTCCCCTGTGCCGTCGATAAGCACAGGCAGCAGGGGCTTGTCAGTCTTGATGGCAATCTGAAAGGCTCCTGTCTTGAACTTGCCTATGGCACCGGTGAGTGACCGGGTCCCTTCGGGAAAGATGACAATGGAGATGCCCTCTCGGAGCGATTTTACACACTCCTCCATCATCTTTATCACACTGCTCTTGTTACCTCTCACAAGTTCAATATATTTTACCATTCTCATCTCCCATCCGACAAGGGGAACCTTGAAAATCTCAACCTTGGACACCCACCTTAGACGGTGGCGCAACATGTTGAAAAAGACAATGTCAAGCAGTGACTGGTGGTTGGGGACTATGACGTAAGCCTGGTTCTGGTCTATCTTTTCACGCCCTTCCGTTATGACTTTCCAGAAGGGGCTCATTTTGGTGAGCACAATACCCTGGATTACCATCCAGCGGTTGTTCATCAGCCTGCGTTCATCGAAGAGAAGTGAGATGAGCCAGAGAAACAGGGCAACGGGAAAGGCCAGCATGATGAAAACGATGCTTGACAGCCATACCCACAAGGATTTTATGACATTCATTGTCTTATGATATTATTGATCTTTACTGCAGCCCATGCGAGGGTGCTGCCTGCGATGATGCCCAGGAGGGCTCCGCCGATAATGTCACCGGGGTAGTGCACGCCGAGGTATATCCTTGAATAGGATACCACTGCCGCCCAAAGGAACAGCGACCAGGATATCCAGCCCTTCTTCAGCAGCGGCGAGGCAAAGGCGGCTACCCCGAAGCTGTTTGCTGCATGACCCGAAACAAAACCGTACATCCCTGCACAGTATCCATTGACCGTATGCACCATGCCTTCCAGGGCAGGCTCATGACAGGGTCTCGGACGGCCCACGAGATTCTTAAGCAGGGTGGAGCCCTGATCGTCAATAAGAACCAGCACCGGCACCAGCATGAGAGGTATCCAGGAGCGTCTCCCGTACCTGCGGACGATCATCCAGATGATTGCCAGGTAGAGCGGTATCCAGACTGTCCTCATGCTGATTATCCACATCACCGTATCAAAAAACGGCGAGTTATGCGAATTGAGAAAGAGGAATATGTTGCGGTCCAGTTCTACCATAATCAGCTGTTAAGTGCCCGCCAGAGCAGATCCCTGAGTGCGGTTAAACCTGTTCCGCTGACCGACGATATGAAGACGACAGGCAGGTCGTCGGGCAGTGATGGCCTCATGCCTTCGGTGAGCTCCTCGTCGAGCAGGTCGCATTTTGATATGGCCATCACGCGGCGTTTGTCAAGAAGTTCAGGGTTATATTTCCTGAGCTCCTCCAGCAGGATATTGTACTCTCCTGTCACATCGCCGGTGTCGGCGGGTATCATGAAAAGGAGCACGGCGTTGCGCTCAATGTGCCTTAGAAACCTGTGACCCAAGCCCTTGCCCTCAGCTGCGCCCTCGATGATTCCGGGGATGTCAGCCATGACAAACGACTTATCGTCGCGGTAGCTTACGATGCCGAGATTGGGTGTGAGGGTGGTGAAGGGGTAGCTGTCTATCTTTGGCCTGGCAGCACTTACCACGGATAAGAGGGTTGACTTTCCGGCATTGGGGAAGCCCACCAGCCCCACGTCGGCCAGCACCTTAAGCTCGAGGATGAACCATCCCTCCTCGTAGGGCTCTCCCGGCTGTGCAAAGCGGGGTGTCTGAAAAGTGGCCGATTTGAAGTGAGTGTTGCCGAGTCCTCCCCGGCCGCCTTTGACAAGTATCTTCTGTTCGCCCTCATGAGTGATCTCAAACAGTATCTCGTTGGTCTCCGCATCCCTGGCCACGGTACCAAGGGGTACCTCGATGACAGCATCTTCCCCGTCAGCGCCGGTCCTCTGGTTTGCAGAGCCCGCACCTCCGTGGCCCGCAAAGGTGTGCTTTTTGAATTTAAGATGGAGCAGCGTCCAGAGCTGCGAGTTACCCCTGAGGATAATGTCGCCGCCACGGCCGCCGTCGCCGCCGTCCGGACCTCCTTTGGGATTAAGTTTCTCGCGCCTGAGGTGTGCCGAGCCTGCGCCCCCCTTTCCTGAGCGTCCGAAGATCTTTACATAGTCAACGAAGTTGGTATCACCCATTGGTCAGATAACCGTTTCGATCTGAGTGCAGAGCCTCGCGAAGATGTCATCAATCGATCCGACACCGTCGACGATTCTGGCCACGCCGGCCTTATGCCCGAACTCCAGCACAGGTTCTGTCTTGGATCGGTATACGGCAATGCGGTTGTTGATAATCGATTCGTCGGCATCGTCGGCCCTGCCTGATACCAGGGCCCTGTTCTTCATGCGCGACATCAGTTCGGCATCATTGACCTCAAGCACCAGCATAAGATCGATCTTCATATCACGCTCCCGGAGCATCGTCTGCAACGCTTCCGCCTGTGCCACCGTTCTCGGGAAGCCGTCAAAGATGAAGCCTCTCTTGCCGGTGGTGGCGTCAATCCTGTGTGCTATCATCTCTATCACCACCTCATCAGGCACCAGCTCTCCGGAAGCCATGATGGCTTCCATCTTCCGCCCCAGTTCAGTGCCGGCAGTGATCTCAGCCCTGAGCATGTCCCCCGTAGACAGATGAAGCATATTATACTTCTCAGCGAGGGTCACCGACTGCGTTCCCTTCCCTGAGCCGGGAGGGCCGAACATAAGAACATTAATCATTCCGGAGTTATTTTGTTAGTTTGTAAATCGCCTTGAGGTTACGGCCATATCCGTCATAGTCGAGGCCATATCCGACAACAAAGCTGTTGGGTATCTCAAATCCGATATAGTCTATCGGTATGTCTCTGGTATATGCTTCAGGCTTGAAGAGCAGTGTACATATCTTGATGTCGGCTGCCTTTCTCAGTTTAAGCTCACCGATCACCCTCTCGAGGGTGCTGCCTGTGTCAACGATATCCTCAAGCACAACAACCGTCTTACCCGTGATATCCTCATTCCACCCTATCAGCTCCTTTATCTTGCCTGTGCTGGAGGTGCCGTCGTATGATGCCAGCTTGATGAAGGAGATATGCGCGTTGAGTGATATCTGCCTGATTATGTCAGCCGCGAAGAGGAATACGCCATTCAGAATACCGAAGAAGAGCACATCCTGACCTTTCAGGTCTTCACTTATCTTTTCTGCCAGTGCCGTCACCCGGCTCTGGATTTCATCTTCTGTCAGGTAGACAGAAAACTCCCTGTCAAGTAATGTTATCTCATTCATGGTTCAGGTTGTTGATGCCGCAAAATTATAAATTTAAAGCTTATTTTTACCCCGGCAATGGTTTAACATCAAAAAAGAGCATATGGATCCGGCAGTAAGCATTATCATGGGCAGCGTCTCCGACCTGAAGGTCATGGAGAAGGCTGCAGAGTTTCTCGACAGCCTGGGAATACCTTTTGAGATCAACGCCCTTTCTGCACACCGCACGCCTGAAGCGGTTGAGAAGTTTGCGCGGGGAGCCGCGGGCCGGGGAATAAAAGTCATCATCGCCGGTGCAGGCATGGCGGCCCATCTTCCGGGTGTGATAGCGGCGATGACCCCGGTGCCGGTCATCGGGGTACCTGTCAGGGCATCGCTTGACGGCATGGATGCCCTGCTGGCCATAGTGCAGATGCCTCCTGGAATTCCTGTTGCCACGGTAGCCATTGACGGAGCCCTGAATGCCGGCATCCTTGCAGCGCAGATGATCGCCACGGGCGACCCGACCGTCATGGAGAAGCTGATAGCCTACAAGGAGAGCCTGAAGCAGAAGATAGTAAAGGCGAATGAGGAGCTGGGGGGCGTAAAGTACAGGTACCGGACGAAC
>CAYPKP010000012.1:31739-67696 GCA_964411345.1 uncultured Rikenella sp.
CCTCACCTGCCCCTTCACCTCCTTCCTCAACCCGTTATCCGAGTCTGTGAAGGCGTACTTGAACCTTGCCTCGATATTTCCGGCAGGTTTCCACGAGACCATGATGAATGAGCGGGAGGCTTCTCCGTAGAGGGCCGGGACGCTGAACGATGACAGCAGGTCATTCTCCCAGGCATACAGGCGGCTGTCCCATCCTCCCGTAGAGCTGAGGAGATACCTGAGCCAGACCCTCAGGCGCAGGCTGTTGAATGAGTAAGAGAGATCCTGGCAGAGCAGGCAGCCCTTCTCTTCCGGGGGTGTTACGAAGGAGGCAGAGGCGCGGGTGGTCAGCATGAAGCCCCGGGCCGGAATGCAATTGAGAACAAAACCCACCTGCCGCCTGACATGATTCTCAGACCCGGCAGTGCCGGTCCCGGATGGTATATCGTATTCCCTTGATGATGAGGAACAGGATAACCGCAGGTTGATGTCATCGCGGGGCCGGTATTCTCCCTTCAGTTCTATTCTGCTGCCGTATGATGGTAAGGAGGACCGGTACCGTGGTCCTGGTATCCGGTAATGATCAGCTGCTGCCGTAACAAAAAGATGCCTGCCGGCTTCGAGATGCAGTGATGCCGCAATGCCTGTCTCATTGCCGGAACCGGATACTGCTTTGTATGCGCCTGAGTGAAAGGCGTAATAACGGGGAGAGAAGTGACGGCCGAGCAGATTGAAAGTGACTCTCCCTGACGGTTTAGCCCTCACTCCTGCTGTTGCTGCCCACCCTCCGGGAAGGCTGAGCCCCGTCTCGGCAAAGAGGAGCACCGGACCGGTGCCTGCCCTGAAGTCCGCTGCCAGGTTCAGCAGCCGGCCTCCTTCAAAGGCATGGATGTTTTGGGGCTGGCTCCTGTCAGGCCGGAAGGGCAGGGAGAACCATGTTGACATGGCAGTCACTCCGCCCCTGATCCTGGCGGCTCCTGCAGTGAGGCGGAGACCGGCAACAGTCTCCTTCAGCGTGTTGCGTGCCGCAAGCTGCGATTCGGTTACATGAAGTCCGCCCCTGACCAGGTTGCTCACCGCGGTGGCTGTGCTGTCTTCACCGTAAAGCGGGCGTGCATCGATAAGATTGGATGAACCGAAAAGCAACACCCCGCTGTTGATGTCTCCGGCTGAAATGCAGATTCCCCGGAAGAATTCATTCTCTTCCGATGACTTATAGGGCACCGCCGCACTTCTGCCCGACATGAACGACGGGGAGCTGAGCCAGGAACCCATCCACCTGCTGCTGTTGAGGAGAACTCCCTCGCCAAACCTCAGGGCATAATCGCCGACAATAACCCTATCAATGATCTTGTTCCCCCGGAAATCCAGGTATCCGGAAAGGAAATCGCTTCCCGGGGCCTCCCTGAAGGTGAACCGTTCTCCCGGGTCATTCTCGGCTGTCAGGCCGAAGTCGATACGCTGCCTCTCATGGCTGACCTTCAACAGGGAACGTACCCCTTCGGTGTCATTCTCCTCCCCGCTGAAACGTGCTGACGCCGACAGGGTCACTATGGTGCGGCCATAGCCTTTGCCTCCGGCCTCAGCGTATGGCTCAAGAGATATGCAGGGAGCCATAAGCATCACCGTACTGCGGTCAAAGGCAGGAAGCAGGGCCAGTTCATACAGGGTGACAACGCTGCCGTTTTGCCTCACATGGCTGGCCAGAACCATAATCTGGAACTCTGTCAGGAAAAAGAGCCGCGAGATCTCCTTCTCATCACCGCTGTTGATGATCACCGGGAACTCTCTCAGCTCCGACAACATCTCCAGCAGGGCAGCAGGATCATAGTCATCCGCAATAGCCAGTATCTCCTCAACAGATTCGCTGAATCCGGTGTTGACCTCCTGGCATAGCAAAAAGCCCGGGATCAGTGCGAGGCACCATATTATTAGTAAAGGGACGGGGTTTATAAGATTCTTCATAGAGCCCTGATTACTGCCTTACCGGTCGATGTGCAGAATGCCGGTATCATTTTATGCCAGTTATCCGTTTCACTTTCCGTCACAATTGCTTTTATGCAAGCAGCCTGAGTATCCCCCGGTTCTGGCTGAAACCATGATTACTATCTCCGGGTAAATCGTACTGTTCACCTTATTGTCCATATAAATGATATCGACGAGGATACGCCTGTCATGCCGTTCATGAGAAAGGCGGCGTCAGCTTCCAGCGAACCTGCCCGGAAGCCGATGCCAAAGGCGAAGGCTGAGGGTGAGCTCATATATCCTGACCGCAACACCACTCTTTCAAGAAGGTCCCAGCTCAATCCGCACTGCACCGAGAGAGGCTCATCAGTCACTTTCGAGCTTCCTACGGCAAGCATGAAATCATCGGATTGTCTCCAGTGCAGCGCCGCCTCGATGGAGGAGGGCAGGCTGTTGAGCGGTGTCAGCGGGTTGAAGAGATGCACTCCGAAAGTCAGCGAGGGAGACAGGTCATATGTCATACCTGTCTCAAATGTCACATGAGTGATGTCACGGTATTCACCGGCCCCGTGTTCCGTTATGCAATCGACCTGCAGCCCCAGGGCAATGCCGTCAGTTAACTTCACCGCGCTGCCTGCACCCGCAAAGAATCTGTACCAATCGCCGTTGCCGTAGTGTGTCGCAACGACTCCCACCGGTGCAGGAGTGAGGGCAAGTACAGCACTCACTGCCTTTGAGGAGAGTCCCGGCAACATGAACCGGTTCTCCAGGGCGGCGGAGAAGCTTGTTGATGAGGCGGCAGTAAGTAATGCCTGGTTGTTGAAGCAGTTCCAGTGTCCGGCGGTGGCCGTCACTGCGAAAGCCATGCCCATGGAAGCAGCGCCGTGGGACATATAAAGAGGTTCACCGCCCCGCAGGCCGCCAACAAACATAAAAAACGAAACTAATACCGCATTCCACCGCAGCATCATCGTGAGACACAATTACTGTCTCAAATGTAGGTCAACGCGGGGAGAAAGTCAAGGGGGAAGGGGGGAAAAATAGGGAATAGGGAATAGGAAGTAGGCAGCAGTGTGACAATGCCTATTGCCTATTGCCTGCTTAACCCTTAATATCCTTTATATTGAGCTGAATGGATCTTTTACCGCGGAATTCGTTCATCTCCACGGAGTAGGCAATATCGACCACTCCTCCGGAATCACGGAAGATATCCATGGTATCCGATTGTCCGAAAGCGATGGCGTCCATAGGTTCGGCATTATGCCTTGCGAAGCTCAGCTTGAGGTGCGTGCCGTTGTTCCCCACAGGCTGACAGGCGAGGGTCTTTACCCTGCGGGAGACAAAGATCGGAGCTGTATTTTCCGGTCCGAACGGCTGAAAACGGTTGAGATATCTGTAGAACTCAGGTGTCACCTCTTCAAGGGAGATCTCCTGATCAACATTGACTGAGGGAACGAGGTGTTCTTCCCTGATTGTCTCGCTGACGAACTTTTCAAAGCGCTCGCGGAACAGCTGCAGGTTCTCCTGCCTGAGGGTCAGTCCTGCCGCGAACATATGCCCGCCGAAGCTCTCCAGCAGGTCTGAGCATGATTCAATAGCCTGGTAGAGGTCATAGCCCGGCACGCTTCTTGCCGAGCCGGTGGCAAATCCATCCTTTGATTCCGTGAGGATTATCGTTGGCCTGTAATAGGTCTCTATCAGCCTTGATGCCACGATACCTATCACCCCCTTATGCCATCCCTGGCGGAAGAGCACTGTAGTACGGGCGTCACCGTTCCTGTCATCTTCACTTACCATCCGACGGGCTTCAGAGGTGATCTCACTGTCTTTCTTTCTCCTGTCATCATTGCTGCGGTCAATGGCCTCACAGATAGTCAGTGCCTCATAAGCATTCTGCGATATCAGCAGTTCCACGGCCTTGCTTCCCGACTCCATGCGGCCGGCGGCATTTATCCTGGGTCCTATTCGGAAGACCACATCTTCAATGGCGAGGGGCATGCGTATCCTTGCTTTTTCGATGATCTTCAGGAAACCCAGGCGCGGGGATTCATTCAGCTGCTTGAGGCCGTAGTAGGCAAGTATCCTGTTTTCTCCGGTCATCGGTACGATATCCGATCCGATACTGACAGCCACAAGGTCAAGATAGGGTATGATCTTTTCAAAAGGGATATTCTGCACCTGGCAGTATGCCTGCATCAGTTTGAACCCCACGCCACAGCCCGAGAGCTCTTTATAGGGATAATTGCAGCCCGGCTGCTTCGGGTCGAGCACGGCAGTAGCATCCGGAATTTCGTCTCCGGGCAGATGGTGGTCGCAGATGATGATATCGATTCCCTTTGACTTTGCATACTTCACCCTGTCAACAGCCTTAATGCCGCAGTCCAGTGCTATTATGAGACGGCACTTCCGGTCAGCCGCATAATCGATGCCCTGCTGCGACAGACCATAGCCCTCGTGGTATCTGTCAGGGATATAGTAATCGAGGCTTGAATGCCATTCGCGGAGAAATGAGTACAGCAGAGCCACGGATGTTGTTCCGTCAACATCATAGTCGCCGTATACAAGTATCTTCTCGTTGCGTGATATCGCCGTGCTTATCCGGTCGACGGCCCTGTTCATGTCCTTCATCAGGAAGGGGTCATGCAGGGAGCTCAGTGAGGGGTTGAAAAAATCCTCAGCCTCTCTTCTGTTTGTGATGCCGCGCTGCGCCATTAGGCTGGCAACAGGAGTCGGCACCCCCATCTCTGCCGCCAGGGTCGTAACGACACTTTCGTCGCCTCTCTCTTTCAAGAGCCACCTTTTGTCCATTATATGTTATTTTAGTAATAATCATATCCGAAGACCTCCCTCATTGTGATACGCATATCATTCTTTACATCACCCATATTTACCTTCTTTCCCGTCTCCTTCTCAATGCTCGTCACACCTTTGTCGGTGAAACCGCAGGGATTGATATGGTCAAAATATGAGAGGTCAGTATTTACGTTCAGGGCAAAGCCGTGCATTGTCACATAGCGCGAAGCCCTGACTCCTATGGCACAGATTTTTCTTGCCCGTGCGCCATCATCCGGATCAAGCCACACTCCCGTCGCTCCTTTAAGCCGTCCGCCCGTTATTCCGTAACAGGCTATGCACCTGATAATTGCCTCTTCAAGCAGGTGTATATATTCCCTGAGACCGATCTTCATTGCCTCGAGGTCAAAGATCGGGTAGCCCACAAGCTGACCCGGACCGTGATATGTGATGTCGCCGCCCCTGTCGATGCGGTAGAAAGAGGCATCACGTGCTTTTAGCTGAATATAGTCAAGCAGCAGGTTCTGGTCAGAACCGCTCTTGCCAAGAGTATATACATGGTTATGCTCTACAAAGATCAGACGGTCGGGCGTCCTGCCAGGTTTGCCGTTCCTGTCTCCCTTTTCGGTCACCTTGGCGTTGAAAAACCGCTCCTGGTAGTCCCATGTATCCTTGTAGTCACTCCACCCAAGGTCGTCGTATATGACCTTTCCCGGGTGTTCACTCTCTCTTTGATCTACCTGATAACTGACTCCGGCCGTTGATTCCGCATGCACTCTCTCCTCTCTCTTCCCGGTACTGGAATCAGTGGTGTGTTTCACTCCCGCCTCCGGATTCGTCAGATGATTTGTAAGGCCGGGACCCGGGGCAACATGCTTTTCTGCATGATAGGAGCTTCTCACCAGCGGGCTGCTCTCAACAAACTCAAATCCGATTTCGAGTCCCTTTCTGCGGTACTCATCAAATTTTTCGGGCGTAACATACTCCGCAACAGGTATATGAGCAAGACTCGGAGCCAGATACTGTCCTATGGTAACTATCCTGCAACCGGTTGCATAGAGGTCATTCAGCGCTTCGATCACCTCCTCTTCTCTCTCTCCCAGGCCGAGCATCAGTCCCGACTTGGCTCTCACACCTCTCGAGGTTATATGCCTCAGCACCGCCAGGCTTGTCTCATATTTTGCCACCGACCTGATCTCAGGTGTCAGTCGTTTGACTGTCTCAATGTTGTGTGAGATGACGTCAGGACCGGCATCAATGACTCTGTCTATATCGGCGGAATTTCCCCTGAAATCCGGGATAAGGGTCTCTATTGTCACTGCCGGGTTCATCTCCCTGATGCGCCGGACAGTTGCTGCCCAGTGACCTGCACCACCGTCAGGCAGGTCATCACGGTCTACTGAAGTAATGACGCAGTGCTTCAGTCTCATTGTCGTCACGGCTCTGGCAACACGTTCAGGTTCGCCGGGGTCAGGCGGCAGGGGCCTGCCGCTCCTGGTTCCGCAGAATTTGCATGAGCGGGTGCATATGTCACCAAGGATCATCAGGGTGGCCGTGCCTGCATTCCAGCACTCGCCTATGTTTGGACAGTTGCCTGATGTGCAGATAGTATGCAGGTGATTGTGCTCCACCAGCCGTTTGACCATTGTGTAGCTCTCCCCGCTTGCCCGCTGCATCCTGAGCCATGATGGCAGTCTCCTCGCACCTGTCATACCGTTGTCCCCTGAAATGATACGCAAAGGTACATAATAAACGGAAAGGCCGGAGGGAATTTTTTGACTTCGCGAAACAATGAATGTGTATCTTTGAAGGATTAATGCAGCAGCAGCTGCGACAGATCAGGAGCTTAGTATTTTCATGAAAAAAATCACGGGCGATGTCAGTGCCGTAGCAGGATGGCTGTGGCAACGGGGATGGGCAGAGCGAAACGCCGGCAATATCTCTGTACGGCTGACTGAAGATGAGATGGCCTCCTTCCCGGATGAGCAGCCGGTACTGTTGCCCCTGCCCAAAAGATGTGAGTCACTTACGGGCTTGCACTTCCTTGTTACAGCCACAAATACAAGGATGCGTGACGTGGCCGCCAGACCTCTTGATAACATGCTTGTTATCAGGATCAGTGATGACGGCACAGGTTATCGTATACTTTCACCCCAGGGAGAGACAGCGCTGAGGCCCACCAGTGAGATGCAGGCACACCTGTGCATACATGAGATGCTGAGTCGGAAAAGACCTGACCACAGGGTGGTGATGCATACTCATGTTACCGAGCTGATAGCTCTGACGCAGATCCGGGAATTCTGTGACGAGCAGAGACTTAACACCATTTTGCTGGGCATGCATCCCGAGACGAAGGTATTCGTCCCGGACGGCGTAGGCTTTGTTCCCTATATCATGCCGGGAACCAGGGCAATAGGAGAGGCAACAGTAAAGGCTCTTGAAGACCACAGTGCGGCACTCTGGGAAAAACACGGCCTTTTTGCCACCGGCAGGGAGCCTCTGGGGACCTTTGACATGATAGATATCCTGGCCAAGTCCGCCTCAATTTGGTTTATGTGTCGCTCCGCGGGATATGTGCCCGAAGGCCTGACAGAGATACAGCTGAATGAATTGGCAAAACTTAAATTCTGAAAAACAGATGGATACAGTTTATTTGAACGGACAGTTCATACCGCGCAGTGAGGCGGTGATCAGCCCTGACGACAGGGGATTCCTGTTCGGGGACAGCGTCTATGAGGTAACCAGGTGGTACGGCGGATACTTCTTCGACCTCCCCGCACATGCCGGCCGGCTACGGCGAAGCCTCACAGAAACGAAGATCAACTGGAAGGATGCTGAGAAGATCGAGGAGATCTCTGAGGAGCTTATTCACCGTAACGGCCTCGGGGGCGACTGCGCCATAGTATACCTCCAGGTCACCAGGGGTGTGGCACCGCGGAACCATGCCTTCCCTGATCCACCCGTCTCTCCCACAGCCTATGGCTTTGCAAAGAGGCACAGCATCAATACACTGCTTTGCGAACAGGGCACCTCCCTCTGGCTGACGCCCGACCCCAGGTGGAGCCGCTGTGACATCAAGTCTACCGCCCTGCTGGCCAATGTTATGGCCTACCAGGAAGCACACGACAACGGTTGTGCCGAGGTCTGCTTTGTTCGTGACGGTCTGGTAACCGAAGGCGCCCACTCGAACATATTCTTCGTAAAGAACGATACATTGTATACCCATCCTGAGTCGCAATGGATACTGTCCGGCATCACCCGCAACAATGTGGTAGCCCTGGCGGCTGAGCACAACATCCCGCTCACCGAGGAGGCTGTGGCTGCAGATATGCTGGCGTATATGCACGAATCCTTCCTCTGCAACACCACGGGAGAGATTGTCCCGGTGCTGAAGATAGGCGACCAGGTGATAGGTGAAGGCAGGCCGGGGCCGGTAACTCAGAAAATGCAGACGCTGTTCCGCAATCTGATACAGTCAATGGATCAGCGCCGCTGATACCTGACTGCTTTTCCGATTACTGGCAGATCACACCCCACTACTGCCTGCTGCCTATTGGCTATTGCCTCCATAATAGTACCTTTGCACAAATTTCAGAACATGACAGACACCCATCTCAGCGAGCAGGAACAGGTTCGCAGGCAATCACTTGAAGAGATACGCAAGCTTGGCATAGATCCGTATCCGGCTGCAATGTACCCGGTTAACACATCAGCCGCTGAGATTCTGGCCGGTTTCAGCGACACGGAAGACAAATTTCCGGATGTATGCCTGGCAGGACGCATCATGAGCCGCCGCATCATGGGCAATGCCTCCTTCGCGGAGCTGATGGACTCATCGGGCCGCATACAGATATACGTCCGGCGTGACGACCTCTGTCCGGGTGAGGATAAGACTCTCTATAACACGCTGTTCAAAAAACTGCTCGACATAGGTGATATAATAGGCATCAGGGGATTTGCCTTCCGGACACAGATGGGTGAGATAACTGTTCATGTGAAGGAACTCACACTCCTTAGCAAGTCGCTGCGCCCTCTCCCTGTTGTCAAGGAGAAGGACGGGGTGATGTATGATGCCGTCACCGACCCGGAGATGCGTTACCGTCAGCGCTATGTAGACCTGATCATCAACCCCGAAGTACGGGAGGTGTTCCGCAAGCGCACGCAGGTGATGAGGTCTATGCGCGAACTGTTTGACTCGCGCGGTTACCTGGAGGTGGAGACGCCGGTACTGCAGGCCATCCCCGGCGGTGCCGCAGCGAGGCCCTTTGTGACACATCACAATGCCCTCGACATACCCCTCTACCTCCGTATCGCCGATGAGCTCTACCTTAAAAGACTGATCGTGGGAGGCTATGACGGTGTATATGAGTTTGCCAAGGACTTTCGCAATGAGGGTATGGACCGAATGCACAACCCCGAGTTCACCGTGCTGGAGATCTATGTGGCATACAAGGACTATAACTGGATGATGGAGTTCACCGAGGAGATCATGTCAAAGGTGGCCATGGACCTCCACGGCACAACAAAGGTGCCGCTCGGAGACAAGCTTATTGAATACGCCGGACCTTACCGGCGTATATCGATGACCGATGCCATTAAGGAGTATGCCGGCATTGACATCACAGGCATGAGCGAGGATGATCTGCGCAAGGAGTGCGACAGTTTGGGCATCGGCCATTCGCCCTCAATGGGAGCAGGCAAGCTCATTGACCTGATCTTCGGGGAGAAGTGTGAACATCACTTCATCCAGCCCACCTTCATCATCGACTATCCGCAGGAGACCTCCCCCCTGACCAAGAAGCACCGCAGCAGGGCAGGACTGACCGAAAGGTTTGAACTGATGGTCAACGGCAAGGAGGTGGCCAACGCCTACTCTGAGCTCAATGACCCGATAGATCAGCTCGAGAGGTTCCAGGAGCAGATGCGCCTCTCGCAAAAGGGCGACGATGAGGCCATGTTCATCGACATGGATTTCGTGCGGGCACTTGAATACGGCATGCCCCCCACATCCGGGATGGGCATTGGCATCGACAGGCTCACCATGTTCATGACCAACCAGCCATCAATACAGGATGTGCTCTTCTTTCCTCAGATGAGGCCGGAGGGTCAGAAGAATATCTGACATTCAACAGCATTCCCCGGAACTTTAAAAATATCTGTCAACTCCGCATCAGACTGACAGGATTCTTATTGACTACCTGATATGAGATTTTCTTGACTTGGGTCTCGTAAAGTTATACCTTACAGGTATGAACCAACACTGAGGCAATGAAGAATCATGGACTTAACAGGCGCAGATTTGTCAGGACGGCTTCTGCAGGCATTATAGGAGCGGGCATTCTCGGGGCAAAGGCCCCATCAGCAGGAGCGCAGGATCCTGAAGATGAATTTCCTAAAATTACTTCATACCGCACTCTCGGTCGGACCAACTTTCAGGTTTCAGATATCGGAACAGGATATCCCTTCAGCGAATCAATACTCAGGGCATCATTGGGCTGTGGTGTTAACCTGATTGAAACGTCTGAGATGTATGGCAGAGGCAATAATGAGACCCTGATCGGCAACGTCATCAGGGACCTTGAAAGAGAAAAGTTATTCATTGTCACCAAACTGGCATACTCCGTAAAGGAATATGAATCTGACGGGGAGATAATAGAAAGGCTGAATGCCAGCCTGAAAAGGCTCCAGACTGACTATGTTGATTGCTTCATGATTCACAGTGCAGAAAACTCTGCAAGAATAAAGAA
Source organism: uncultured Rikenella sp. (assembly GCA_964411345.1). Lineage (GTDB taxonomy): Bacteria > Bacteroidota > Bacteroidia > Bacteroidales > VadinHA17 > SR-FBR-E99. Next base: position 42,224 of record CAYPKP010000012.1, read on the forward strand.
CAAACATTACCATAAGGCAGTTGATCAATTGAAGAAGGAGGGAAAAATAAGGTTCACCGGTGTATCATGCCACGGGCACAGCTGGATGGACAATCCTGAAGAGACCTTTGAGCAGGTTCTTATGACCGCTGTTGAGGACGGAAGGTTTGACATCGTTATGTTACCCTATAACTTTTTTGAACCTGAGATGGGAAACAGAGTCCTTCAGGCCTGCCATGAGGAGAACATAGGAACGATGATAATGAAATCCATACCCATTGTTATATACGAAGCCTTCAACGAAATGAAGAAGAATGCAGAAAAAGAGGGCGGCCAACTCAGTGACAGGTATAAAATCGCACATGATAAATATAAGTTGCTGAGCGAACAAGCGGACACTTTCTTTGCCAGGTACGGGATCTCGGGAGCTGAAAAGATGAAGGATGGAGCCATTCAGTTCATACTGTCAAACAATAACGTAAATACAATCTGCGCTCTGTTCCAAAACTTTGAGGATATTAAAAAATATATCAGGCTCTCCGGAACCAGACTTGAACCTCAGACCAGTGAAATGCTTGGTTTATTCAAGTCGAATTACAGCAGGTTGCACTGCCGGATCGGATGCAATACCTGCGAAGCCGCATGCCCGCATCATCTGCCGGTTAACACGATATTGAGGTATAATTATTATTTCCAGGCAAAAAAACAGGAAAAGCTGGCCATTCAGAGTTATACCGAACTGCCAGGCAAAAAAGCGGATGTCTGCATTAATTGCGAAGGTTTCTGCGAAAAGGCCTGTCCGCATGGGGTTCTTGCCAGACCCTTGCTGGCTTTAGCCCACCGTAATCTGAGTTTTGAGGCACCACATTTCGCCTGAACGGTGAATGCGGGAATTCAATGCTGAGCTTCAGGCAAACCTTATTGCATAAAAGAGGATTTTGGATAAATTTACAGGACCGTAACAAGGTCCAGGCACCGACTGGCACTCACTGTTCCGGAATGTGAGATAAACAAAACCGTCCTGAACCGGACAATAAGGATCGCGCCATGAGCATAGAACTGAAAATGAATACGATGTATTCTCTTCTGGTGCCCACAAGCATGGGTGTCAGGATAACGCCTCTCAGCGGCCAGCCTGTTCACTGCAGCGATACATTTCACATGCAGGCGACAAGCGCGGAGACCAACGTGGCAAGCATTTCGTCATATCTCGGCCTTCCGGTGAAGGTGCTGACCACCTTTGTGAAGGATAGCCCAGTTGCCCGGTTCATAAAGGATAACCTCGCCAGCCGTCACATGTGCTATGAGGGCAAAGAGGTCAGCCAGGGTGACCCCTGGGGCTACAGGCACCAGTTCAACATAGCCGACAGCGGATCAGGGTCGCGCGGACCGAGGGTACACAACGACCGGGCGGGCGAGGTCGGAAGGACGCTGAACGTCAACGACTTCGATCTGGACCGCATCTTTGGCACCGAGGGAGTACAGATAGTGCACTTGAGCGGGCTGATAGGGGCACTGTCACCTGAGACCGGCACCTTCTGCCTTGAGCTGGCACGGGCAGCAAAGAAATACGGAACAAGGATCTCCTTTGACCTGAACTACCGGGCGTCGTTCTGGAAGGGCCGCGAGAAAGAACTGGGAACCATCTTCAGGGAAATAGCCTCGGTGTCCGATATCCTGGTTGGCAATGAGGAGGACTTTCAGCTCTGCCTGGGTATTGAGGGTCCCGAAGCCGGCGGAAAGGATATAGCTTCAAAGATTGAATCATTCAGGGAGATGATCAGGGTGGTAAAGAAAGCTTATCCACACGCCTCAGTCTTCGCCACCACACTGCGCCAGGTGATCAATGCCAACATGCACAAGTGGGGTGCCATCATGCTTGAGGGTAACAACTGGCACGTGATAGAACCAAGGGAGATCGCCGTGCTTGACCGCATCGGCGGGGGCGACGGTTTTGTGGGAGGATTGCTCTACGGCATTCTCAGGGGCTGGGAACCCTCAAAATGGATACAGTTCGGATGGGCCAGCGGTGCACTGGCCACCACGGTTCTTACTGATTATGCCCAGCCTGCCGACGAGGAGCAGGTGTGGAGCATCTGGGAGGGCAATGCGCGCGTACGACGCTAGCCATTGACCCTGAGCGCCTTCTCCAGCCGCTCTCTTTCAGCCTCAAATCCCGGCTTGCCCAGCAGGGCAAACATATTCTTCTTGTAGGACTCCACGCCCGGCTGGTCAAAGGGATTGACCCCCAGGAGATAACCGCTGATGGCGCAGGCCAGTTCAAAGAAGTACATCAGCTGGCCGAGACTCTGTTCGTCTATTCTCTGCATACTGACGGTTATTACCGGAACGCCACCTTCGATGTGGGCTATCCTGGTTCCGTCCTCAGCCTTGTGATTTACCTCCGTCAGTGTTTTGCCGGCGATGAAACCCACGCCGTCGGAATCGTCAGCCGAGTCAGGCACCACAAGGCTGTGACGGGGTTTTTCCACATGGATCACTGTCTCGAAGAGCTTGCGCTCACCCTGCTGAATGTACTGTCCCATGGAGTGCAGGTCAGTGGTGAAGTTCACTGAGGCCGGGAAGATGCCCTTGCTCTCCTTGCCTTCACTCTCACCGTATAGCTGCTTCCACCACTCTGCCAGAAAAACCAGCGACGGTTCGTAGCTGATAAGTATTTCGGTGGTATATCCCTTTCTGTAGAGGCTGTTGCGTGCCGCAGCATAGGCAACCGCTATGTTTGATCCGGTATCATTGCCCTCCCGTACCGAGAGGGCCATATCCATCATCCCGCGGGCAAAGGCGTCGATGTCATACCCTGCCAGCGCCAGGGGCAGCAACCCCACCGGTGTCAGCACCGAATACCTTCCTCCAACATCATCAGGTATGACGAAGGTCTGGTAACCCTCGTCCACAGCCAGCTGATGCAGTGCCCCTCGCCGGGCATCGGTTACCGCCACAATGTGGGATATCATACCCCTCCCGCCGGTCTTGTTCCTCAGATGGTCTCGCAGAATACGGAAGGCGATGGCAGGCTCCGTGGTGGTGCCGCTCTTCGATATCACCACAATATTATAGAGTGTGGTGTCAAGAAACCTCAGCAGTGCCGCATGGTAATCCTCACTCAGTGTCTGTCCGGCAAAGAGAACCATGTGCTCCTCATGCCCGAAAGGATCTTTCAGGGCTTCTATCAGGGCCTTGGAACCGAGATACGAACCTCCTATCCCTACAACGACGGTCACCGGGGCCTGGGCACGGAGACGAGCCGCACATGACCTGATAGCATCAGTCTGTGACAGCATCCCATCAGGAAGTCGCAGCCATCCTGTAAACTCATTTCCGGGGCCTTTGCCCTCACGAAGGATTCGAAGCTGTTCCACGGCACTGGTCTTAAGCCTGTTAAGCTCATCGATGTTGACAAATGAGCCGATGCCGTTAATTCTGACAGAGATGTTGTTTTCCATTTCCTATTTTAGTTTTTTTGACAGGCTTCTAAGCTCCTGAACAGGATTTGCATTAGTGTAAAGGATCCTGCAGACGGTTTCCGCTATGGGTATGTCTGCCTGCTGCCGCCATTTATTCAATTTTGTGTCAAACTTACATAAAAACAGGTGATTTTCGGACAAATAAAAATCAGGGCACCGATGTTGCCTGTTGCCTGCTGCCACTCAATTATTAGCTTTGTGCAAATTCCGACAGATGATGACAGCACAACCCAGGAGTGAGATGACAGGATTAAAGGAGGCTGAACTCACCAGGTATCTTGAACCCCTGAAGTCACCAGTGATGATACAGCAGTATCTTGATTCGGTTCCGTACAACACCACCGGACGCACCCTCTCTCCTCTTCTGGTGATGAAGGAACGGATGGCACACTGCATGGACGGCGGCCTGTTCGCCGCTGCAGCTTTGCGCAGGCTGGGATATCCCCCGCTGATAGTCGACCTTGCTGCGGTCAATGACGATGATCATATCATTGCCGTTTTCCGTGAGGGAAAATGCTGGGGTGCCATAGCAAAATCAAATACAACGGTCCTCAGATTCCGCGAGCCTGTCTACCGCTCCGTACGCGAGCTGGCAATGTCATACTTCGATCTCTACTACAATCTGAAGGCAGAGAAAACCCTCAGGAGCTATTCGCGACCGATCGACCTGTCACGATTTGACAATCGTCACTGGGAGACGACAGAAGAGGACCTTGAGCATATCGGAGAGTACACATACACTATAAGACACTATCCCCTGGTCACGGAGAAACAGATCAGTATCCTGAACAAGGTGCCGGGGTATCTCTATGATGCCGGTTTTGCCGGTGCAGACAGTGAGGGTCTGTTCAAACCTCTCTGATCAAGCACCGTCAGGCCAGCTTATGCTTCCTGACGAATTCATCAATCACCTCCCCGAGGTTGGGGCTGCCTATCTCCTGCAGGTCATACCATACCCTGGTGTTGGGGCGCTTGATATTTATGATGCGGTTGAGGTCAATGGGAGTACCGATAACAACTCCGTCACATTCGGTGTTGTTGATGGTGGTCTCAAGGTCCTTAAGCTGCTCTGCGCCATAGCCCATGGCCGGCAGAAGGGTTCCTATCTCCGGGTATTTCTCGAAGGTCTCGGTCAGCCTGCCTACAGTGAAGGGTCTTGGATCAACAAGCTCCGCAGCTCCAAACTTGTGAGCTGCCACCACGCCTGCTCCTATCTTCATCTCTCCGTGGGTGAGCGTCGGGCCGTCCTCAACGACGAGCACCCTCTTGCCCCTGATCACTGACGGGTCATCGACACGGATGGGTGAGGCGCCGTCAACGACGATTGCCCGGGGAGCCACCTTAGCTATGCTCTCGCGTACAGTCTGTATATCTTCCGGACCGGCGCTGTCCATCTTGTTGATGACCACCACGTCGGCCATGCGCAGCGTTACCTCGCCGGGATAATATGTCAGCTCGTGACCTGCACGGTGAGGATCGGTGACGGTGATCATCAGGTCAGGATTGTAGAAGGGGAAGTCGTTGTTTCCGCCGTCCCACAGCACGACGTCACAACCTGCGGGATCGTTTTCTGCAGCACGGAGTATGGCTTCATAGTCAACACCGGCATAGATGACATTACCCCTGATGACATGAGGTTCATACTCCTCCATCTCCTCCACGGTGCACTTGTGCTTTGCAAGGTCCGAGACGGCAGCAAAACGCTGTACCTTCTGTTCAACCAGGTTGCCGTAAGGCATCGGGTGACGCACGGCAACCACCTTCAGTCCTTTGGCCATCAGCAATTCCACAACCCTGCGTGACGTCTGGCTCTTGCCGCAGCCTGTGCGGACTGCGCCTACGGCTATCACCGGCTTGGTGCTTTTGACCATGGTCTCCTTCCATCCCAGCAGTATGAAGTTGGCACCCGCCTCGTTGACAATGGCACTGGTAGCCATCACCTTGTGGTATGTCACGTCACTGTAGGAAAAGACACAGTCGTCAACCTTCATCTTGCTGATAAGCTGAGGCAGTTCACTCTCGGAATGTATGGGAATGCCGTCGGGATAGAGTTTCCCGGCCAGTTCGGCAGGGTATTTCCTGCCGTCAATATCAGGTATCTGTGCAGCAGTGAATGCCACGACATTGTAAAGCTCATTGTCGCGGAAATAGGTGTTGAAGTTGTGGAAATCCCTTCCTGCTGCTCCGATGATGATCACATTCCTCTTTAACATATAACCTCCTTGTTTTTTATTGATAATTTTTAATAATATCTTTTTTTAAAGGGCATCTGTATCCGGCAAATTTATAATTTGTAACTGAATTCTGAGGTGATTAAAGTCAGTTTATTCCTTTCTTTTAGCTGCCCATAATATTTTGAAAATATGCAAGTTAATAATTCAGAGGATATTGTTGAATAATATGCAGGTTAATATTTTAAACCTCAGATTATTGGCAAAATCTTTGCAGTAATTTTTTATGGATGAATGTCCTTGCCCACATATATCTCTCTGGAGACTCAGATGATATTATCATTGGGAACTACATCGGCGATTACGTCAAGGGGCGCGATTATCTCAAGTATCCCGAGGGCATCCGTAAGGGCATCATCATTCACAGGCACATCGATGCCTTCACTGACAGGCATCCGGTGGTGCATCGCAGCAAGCTGCCCTTCACCGGCAGGTACAGGAAATATGCAGGTGTGATTACGGACATACTCTATGATCATTACCTTACCAGGGAGTGGGATCTCTTTTCACGGCGCCCGCTGGAGAGTGTGACCTATAATTTTTACCGGGCCATGGTCAACAATTTCGAGATCCTTCCCGATACGGTACGTGAGAAGATGCCTTTCTTCATCATTGACAACTGGCTCGAGACCTACCAGACTACCAGGGGAATCAGGAGAGTGCTGAAGACACTCAGTTCAATGACCTCACTGCCCAAAGAGACCAGGTGGGCAATGCGGGTATGGAAGAAAAATTATTACGCTATCGGCGAGGACTTTATGGAATTCTTCCCGCAGCTTGTGAATTACGTTGAGTCGGAGTTCGGGATAGTACTCTCCCCCGGCATGCGTGTTCCGTTCTGATCAGCCCAGGTATTCGGTCCTCCCGGCATCAAGCCTGAGGAAGACAAACAGCAGGATGGTGAATCCCCACAGAGAGCTTCCGCCATAGCTGAAGAAAGGCAGGGGTATGCCTATCACCGGCATGACACCTATGGTCATCCCGATATTGATGAAGAAATGTACAAGGAAGAGGGCCACCACGCCGTAACCGTAGGTTCGTACAAAGGCTGTGCGCTGCCTCTCTGCCAGCAGAAGCAGCCTCAGGAGAAGCCATACAAAGAGTCCTGTCACCACCACGGACCCGATGAAGCCCCACTCTTCGCCGACAGTGCAGAAGATGAAGTCAGTACTCTGTTCAGGCACAAACTTGAACTTGGTCTGTGTGCCGTTCAGGTATCCCTTTCCGGCAAATCCACCCGATCCTATCGAGATAAGTGACTGGTTGAGGTTGTAGCCCTCACCGAAGGGGTCCTCCTCCATTCCCAGCATGATATTGATCCGTGTCTGCTGGTGAGGTTGGAGTATATTGTTAAAGGCATAGTCTACCGTAAAGAGATAGAGTATTCCCCCGAGGAGAAACGCATATATGATGGCAGGCATCTTCAGTTTCAGCCTGTAGATATACCAGGCATAGACTGTCCCCGCGAGCATGATGGCTATAACTATGATGCCTGAGCTCTCTATTCCCAGGAGATAATGACCCGCGAGGAAGGCCACCCCGGCAGCAGGCAGGAGTATGCCAAGGGCACGCAGGGTGAGGGACCAGCCTGAGGTGACCAGCATCACCAGTGTGGCCAGCACTGTCAGTCCTGCTGCCACAGGCACGTTGCCCAGTATGAGTGTAAGAAGGAAAAGGGCTGCGGCGAGAATGGCAGAGATAAAGACATAGATGCTCATGCCTTCGCGGTAGAGGACTATAAAAAAGGCAAAATAGGTGATAACCGAACCCATGTCTGGCTGCAAGGCTATCAGTATCATGGGAACAAGTATTATGGCTGTGGCGGGGGCCATTACATCGAGTCCCGACGACTGCCGCCGGCCGTTGAGGAATGAGGCCAGGGCCAGGCCGGTGGCGAACTTGGCGAACTCTGAGGGCTGGATGCTGAACGATCCGATTTCAAACCAGGCCCTGGCGCCGTTTATCTCCTTCCCCAGCACAAGTACCAGCATCAGAAGGAAGATCATGATGCCGTAAAAGAACCATGCAAAGAAGAAATAGAGCTTGTTGTCCGTGACCATTATCATCACTGCAAGCACCAGTGCAGCGATTATAAACACCAGCTGTTTGCCGTACCGCTGTGACATGTCGAATATGCTTGTATGCTGCTCATTATAGACGGCAGCATAAATGTTCAGCCATCCCATGACCATCATTACCAGCCACAGTATCACCGTGACCCAGTCGAGCCTGGCAAGTATGTTATTCCTTTTCTGCATCCGGTTTTATTACAACCCTGAGCACATAGTCCTCAAGGTACTTCCTCTTAATCGTTCCCGTAAGGTATTTCTCTATCATCAGGCTGGCTATCGGCGCTGCGAATGTGGATCCGAAGCCTGCATTCTCAACATATACGGCTATGGCTATCTGAGGGTTGTCTCTGGGAGCAAAGGCCACAAATATGGAATGGTCCTTGCCATGGGGGTTCTGTGCAGTGCCGGTCTTGCCGCAGATGATTATGCTGTCAAGTCTTGCGCCTCTTGCCGTTGAGCCCTCCCCTCCGTTGACAGCTCCCTCCATGCCCTCTATCACCGGTTCAAAGTTCCCGGCCGATATGCCGGTGGTATATCTCTGCGTATAGAGGGGTGAGGGCGTGCCGTCCTCTCCTATCTTTTTGATGACATGAGGAATATAGAATGATCCCCTGTTGGCTATGACGGCGGCCATATTTGCCATCTGCAGCGGTGTCGCCCCTATCTCCCCCTGTCCTATTGCCAGGGAGATGACCGTCAGTGCCTTCCATCGGTCCTTGCCGTAGTACCTGTCATAGTAGGAACGTGCAGGCACAAACCCCGGCAGCTCGTTGGGGAGGTCTATGCCCAGCTTGTTGCCAAACCCGAATGCTACCAGGTACTCCCTCCACCTGTCATAAGCCTCCTGCACAGATTCGTAGTCACTGTTTTCGAGTATGTTCCTGAAGGCGTTGCAAAACCATGAGTTGCACGACTGGGCTACTGCATCGGGAAGATCAAGGGGCGACCGGTGTGCATGACACCCCACGGTGATGGAGCCGGCATGATAGCCGTAGTTGCAGCTGAAGAGAGAGGTCGGGCGTATCACCTCCTCCTGCAGCCCTATGAGACCGTTCATGATCTTAAAGGTGGAGCCGGGAGGGTAAGAGGCCATAAGCGCCCTGTCAAACAGAGGCTTGACCGTGTCAGCCTGCAGCCTGGCAAAGTTGGAGGAACGGACCCTGCCAACAAGCAGGGAAGGATCATATGAAGGTGAAGAGACAAGTGTGAGTATCTCCCCTGTGGCAGGTTCTATTGCTACTATGGATCCGGTTTTGTTGAGCATAAGCTTCTCTCCGTACTCCTGGAGGCCGAGGTCAAGCGTAGACCACAGGTTTGTACCCGGAACGGCCATGGTATCATACCGCCCGTCAGCGTATGACCCTTTGATGTTATTGTGGACGTCAACCAGGAAGATGTTGACTCCCTTTGATCCCCGCAGTTCCTCCTCGTAAGACTTTTCAATACCGCTGACGCCTATATAGTCACCTGACCTGTAATACCTGTCGCGCGCGATGAGCCTGTTGTCAACCTCGCCAACGTAACCCAGAAGGTGGGCAGCCACCGGGCGGGTGTACTTTCTCAATGTTCTGGCCTGCACGTAGAAGCCGGGAAACCTGTAGAGCTCCTCCTGCAGCACTGCATAGGTCTCCGAGGATATCATCTTCAGAAAGACCGAAGGAGTGCGACGTGAGTATGCCATGGCAATCCTCATCCGCTCCCTGAAGTCATCCATGGTGATACCCAGTATCTCATTGAACCTTGCCGTATCAAAGGCACTGGTCTGTACCGGAATGACCAGCAGGTCATAGGCCGCCTGGTTATAAACCATCAGCTCCCCGTTACGGTCATAGATGAGCCCGCGTGCAGGATACTGCGTGACCGGCCTCAATGCATTGTTGGCAGCTGAGACGCGGTACGTCTTGTCAACAATCTGAACGAAGAAAAGCCGGACTATCAAAATCAGGGCACTGGTCAGTATAAGCCCCATGATGATGTATTTCCTGCTGGCAAACCGGTCTTTCATCGCTGGTCCCTCATCTTCGCGGCCTGATAAAGTCAAAGAGAATGATGAAGAAGGAAGTCACCACAGTGCTCAGCAAGACTCTCATCAGTGTATGGAAAAAGTTGCTGAAGGTGAAGACCTCCACAAGGAAGAGAGAGAGGTGGTGCACAAATACAACCGTCACCGTGTAAAAGAGAAACCATCTGAAGCCCTGGCGGTACAATGAGGGTGACATGTCAGGGTCATTGACCTCCGACGTTATGTTGAGGGTCAGTATCCAGGGCCTGACGAAACCTGCCATGACCGTGGCAAAGGCATGAACTCCCAGTGTCCCTGAAAAGAGATCCACCACCAGTCCCGTGAAGAATGCAAGGATAAGAAGAAACCATGAAGGGATGGAAAATGGCAGTATCAGAATAAACATCACATATACATAGGGGTTGACATACCCGCTGAACTCTATGTTGCTGAATATGATCAGCTGAAGCAATATCAGCACTATGAAGGCGCCGGAATATCTTGCCAGGCTTTTCATTGGGTGACCTCCGCTTCCAGATTTTGCCTTTCTTCTCGGTTGAGGCTGCCTATCACAAATACATTTGTCAGCCTCTTGAAATCAGTTGAGAGCATCACCTTCAGGGAGAGGAAGTCACCGCCGCGCTCCTGCTCGCCGGTGAGTGTCCCGACCAGCAATCCTGCCGGGAAGATTGCGGAATACCCGCTGGTGACGATGGTATCACCCTCTGTTATGCTGACATGGTGGGGTATCTCAGAGAGGGTGGCATACCTGTGGTTTATGCCCTCCCATGTCAGTGATCCGAAGTAGTCATTTCGTGAAATGCTGGCACTGAGCCTGAAGTCGGTGTTAAGCAGTGACATGACCACAGAGTAGTTGGGAGAGACACCCACCACAACGCCTGCCACTCCCGTGGCTGAGGCTACTCCCATACTGGGTGTGACACCGTGCCGCGAACCCCTGTCAATTGTAATGAAGTTTTTCTGCTTGTTTACGGAATTGTTAACCACCTTTGCATTGAGATAGGAATAGCTTACTCCGCTGAGGCTGTCATCAGTGGTCAGGAACTGCTCCTGCATTCCGGCTTCCAGGGCTTCCAGGCGACCCCGCAGCATGATGTTCTCTGCTATCAGCTCCTCATTTATCCGTCTAAGCCTGAAGTAATTAGTGCCGGCATCAATCCTTTTTGAGATGAATCCCGAAACGGTGCTGGCGGCACCGTAAGCCACGGTCTGATGGTAGTTGTGTGAGGAGAAGATCAGCACCAGAGCCACTGCTTCCAGTATCAGGAACAGGATCAGGGTTCTAAACCTGAGCAGGAAGTTCAGCAGGCTTCTCATTCATGCAGAGTATTTATCTCATCAGGAATGGATACTTCTCCACATTCTTCAGGGCCACACCCGTACCTCTTACAACGGCATGGAGGGGATCTTCGGAGACCCTGAACGGTATATTGATCTTATCGGTGAGCCGTTTGTCAAGGCCTCGCAGCAATGCTCCTCCGCCGGCAAGGAATACTCCCCTGTTGACAATGTCAGCATAGAGTTCTGGGGGCGTCTGCTCCAGTACCTGAAGGATGGAGGCCTCGATCTTGGTCAGCGACTTGTCGAGGCAGTAGGCTATCTCCTGGTATGAGACCGGTATCTCTATGGGGAGCGATGTCATCAGGTTGGGCCCGCGCACTATGAAATCGGCCGGAGGATCCTCGATGTCGGGCAGGGCTGCACCTACGGCGATCTTGATATCCTCGGCGGTCTTCTCACCGATCTTGATATTATGCTGGTGTCTCATGTACGACTGGATGTCGGCGGTGAATCCATCTCCGGCGACGCGTATCGACCTGTTGCAGACGATGCCCCCCAGGGCTATCACAGCTATCTCCGTGGTTCCGCCGCCTATGTCCACTACCATACAGCCTTCCGGCGCCTCAACATCGAGGCCTATGCCTATTGCAGCAGCCATGGGCTCATATATCAGGTATACATCCCTGCCCCCGGCATGTTCTGAGGAGTCACGTACCGCCCTTATCTCAACCTCAGTGCTGCCGCACGGTATCCCCACAACCATTTTGAGTGAGGGTGAGAAGAATTTCGGACCTGTATTGATCATCCTGATCATACCCCTGATCATCAGTTCTGCTGCGTTGAAATCGGCTATGACGCCGTCTCTCAGGGGCCTGATAACCCGTATGTTTTCATGTGTCCTGCCATGCATCTGGCGGGCCTTCTCGCCTATAGCTATCAGTTTGCCCGTATTGCGGTCGATGGCCACAATGGAAGGCTCATCGACAACCAGCTTGTCATTGGCAATAATATTGGTATTTGCAGTGCCCAGGTCTATCGCAACCTCCTGTGAAAGAAAAGAAAATAATCCCATAGGTCCTTTGTGCTATTTCTTGTTTTATGTTTAGTGTTTAAAGTGTCTTATACCAGTAAAAACCATGGCCATGCCCGTTTTATTGCAGTAGTCTGTCGATTCCTGATCGCGTACTGATCCTCCGGGCTGAACCACTGCAGTGATACCTGCCTCCCGGGCTGCCGTGACCGAGTCGGCAAAGGGGAAGAAGGCATCAGAAGCCATCACTGCCCCCTCAAGGCTGAAGCCGAAGGCACGGGCCTTGTCTATCGCCTGCCGTAGCGCATCTATCCTTGATGTCTGGCCTATGCCGCTGGCACATAGCTGCCTCCCCTTTGCCAGCACGATGGCGTTTGAACGGCTGTGCTTGACGATCCTGTTGGCAAATACCATGTCAGCATACTCCTCCTCCGTAGGTTGCCTGTCAGTGACAGGTTTCATATCCTCTGCCGATTCTGCCGCCCTGTCACGCTCCTGCCAGAGCACCCCTCCGGGCATGGGCCTGAACAGGGCTGCCGGTGCGACAGCATCCTTGCGGCGCAAAATGATTCTGTTCTTTTTACGGCTGAGTATCTCAACGGCTCCGGGAGTGAACGAGGGTGCCATGGCCACCTCGAGAAAGATTTTATCCATCTCCTCTGCCACCGACTCATCAACCTCCCTGTTGGTGATGGCCACGCCACCGTAGGCTGATACCGGGTCACATGCCAGGGCTGCCTCCCAGGCATCCTTCAGGCTGTCGCGGCATGCAACGCCACAGGCATTATTGTGCTTGATGACCGCAAAGGTGATCTCTTTAAACTCATCTATCAGGCTCATCGCTGCGTCAATGTCGAGCAGGTTGTTGTAAGAGAGCTCCTTGCCGTGCAGCTGCTCAAAGACCAGACCAGGATTGCCGAAGAAGATCCCCTTCTGGTGAGGGTTCTCACCGTACCGGAGAGGATGGGCCTCAATAATGCTCTGCTTGAAGGCGGAAATGTCACCTCTGCGGTTGAACCAGCTGAAGATGGCCGTATCATAGTGCGATGTCATGTTGAATGCTTCGAGTGCAAAGCGGTACCTGTCTTCCGCTGACACCGCCCCCTCCTTCCGGTCGAGAAGCTGTAACAGCTCATCATACTGGCTTCGCGATGAGACTATCAGCACATCAGCCCAGTTCTTGGCCCCGGCCCTGATGAGAGATATGCCTCCTATGTCAATCTTCTCAATAATATCCTGGTCTGATGCCCCTGAGGCCACTGTCTCCCCGAAAGGATAGAGATCAACTATCACCAGGTCAAAGAGAGTAATGCCATATTCTGCCACCTGCCTCATGTCATCCCCGTTACCTCTGCGGGCCAGTATGCCTCCGAAGATGCCGGGGTGAAGTGTCTTGACCCTGCCGCCCAGGATGGACGGAAAGCCGGTGATATCTTCCACCTTCACGGCAGCAACACCTGCAGCCGTAATGAATTCATAGGAGCCCCCCGTGGAAACAATGGTTGCTCCGATATCTTCCAGCTTCTTTACAATAGCTTCGAGCCCCTCTTTATAATAAACCGAAATAAAGGCACTCTTTATTTTTATATCACTCATAATCAATTAGTAAGATAAATGATGCCAAGGTGGGTGCGATCGGTTAAAAATAGATATTTTTTTTTATAACCAAGGGTTCATGATATAATTGAATAGATGATTTATTGGGGATCTCTTGATGTTTCTGCTCCGGCCCTCCTTCAGGGATAAAATCATTCAGATTTTAATTTGCCCGTGCAAAATCGACTGTTTTTATGTAAGTTTGACCGGTATTAACGGGCCTGCCATGTGGTTAAAAATGTTCAAGGAGAGTTTTATCTTCGCTTTCAGCTCAGTGGCTGTCAATAAGCTGCGCACATTCCTGTCGCTCTTCGGCATCACTATAGGCATTCTCTCGATCATCTCCGTATTCACGGTCTTTGACTGGATGGAGAGCAGCATCAGAAAGAGCATAGAATCTCTTGGAGACAACACCATCTATGTCGAAAAATGGCCCTGGGCTCCTGATCCTGACATAAAGTGGTGGGACATGATCAAGTGGCCGCCTCCTTCAACCGAAGATTACGAGGCTCTTATCAGGAGGTCGGTCTCCGCGGAGGCTATGTCATATACCGTTGGTTCCGGTGAGGCTGTAAAGTACCGGGGCAACTCTGTCAGCAACGCCTATATTATGGGTGCCACCTACGACTTCCAGGATGTAAGGTCATTTGAGCTGAGCAGAGGCAGGTATTTCACTGACTCCGAATCTGCTGCCGGAAAGCCTGTAGCAGTCCTGGGAGCAGAGCTGGCTGACAAGCTGTTCGGTGACATTGATCCCATCGGCCGGGAGATAACGATAGGCCGGCACAGAACACAGGTTGTGGGTGTCTTCACGAAGGAGGGCAGCGGAGGCCTTTCCGACAGCGGCATGGACGAGGCCGCTCTCGTGCCTCTCAACTTCAGCCGGCAGTTCGTTAACTTCAGGAACCCGTTCCTCAACTCGGATATCATGATCAGGGGGAGAGAGGGTGTCTCCGTTCAGCAGCTCTCCGACGAGGTGACAATGATACTGCGTGCGGCACGGCGCATTGGGCCGGGCGAGGAGAATAACTTCTCAATCAATCAGGCCAGCCAGATCTCCAGCACCCTGGAGCCGGTCTTCAGGGGCATAAATATAGCCGGATGGATTATCGGCGGATTTGCAATTCTGGTAGGAGGATTTGGCATAGCCAACATCATGTTCGTCTCCGTCAGGGAGCGTACCAGCATCATCGGCATACAGATGGCACTTGGTGCAAAACGACGGTGGATATTGCTGCAGTTCCTGACCGAATCAGTACTTCTGTCGGTCACCGGCGGTCTGCTGGGCCTCATTCTTGTCTTTACGGGGACACTCTTTGTAAATTACTTCTTCGAGCTTGGCATGTTCCTGACGGCGGGCAACATCATTCTTGCCATTGCCATCTCGGGAGCTATAGGAATCATAGCCGGCTTTGCCCCTGCCTCCGCAGCCTCAAGGATGAACCCGGTAGAGGCAATTGGCTATTCGTTCTGACCTCCCGGGGCGGACCCTCTGTCATTGATCATCTTCCCGGCCACCCACCGGGTGAGTTCGGCAAACTGCTCCACGGAGAGCTGCTCGGCCCTCATTGTAAGATAGGGTATTTCGCCGGCATCAGCAGGGATCATCATCCGGAGAGGATTGCGTATCATCTTGCGCCGCTGGTTGAAGCATCGCTTGACAATACTCACAAAGAGCCTCTCGTCGCACTCAAGCCTTTTTCTCCCGTTGCGCTGCAGCCGTATGACGGCTGATTTGACCTTCGGCGGAGGTGAGAAGACTGCTTCATTCACTGTGAACAGGTACTCTATATCGTACCATGCCGCCAGCAGGACACTCAGGATGCCGTACACCCTGCTGCCGGGCCCGGAACATATGCGGTCTGCCACCTCCTTCTGAACCATGCAGACCACCTCCCCGATCCTGTCACGCTCATCAAGTATCCTGAAGAAGAGCTGGCTGGAGATGTTGTACGGGAAGTTGCCTATGACAGCCACCCTTGCGCCGATACCCCGCAGGTCGAGTGCAAGAAAGTCCCCCTCAATGATCTCATATGCCCCGGGGACGTTGGCCCTGAGATAAGCCACCGCCTCGGAATCGATCTCAACCACCTTCAGCGACGGGAAGTTCCTCGCTGCAAGAAACCGCGTGAGGACCCCCGTGCCCGGACCGACCTCTATAACCGTATCACAGCCGTCAGCACGGAGGGCATCTACAACTGCTGCAGCGATGTTCCGGTCTTTGAGGAAGTGCTGCCCCAGATGCTTCTTCGGCGTTACTTTATCAGCTCCCATGGAGGCACCAGTCTGTCTGATCCGAAACCGGGAATGCGGATCCTCTCGAGAATATTCAGCAGTCTCTTCAACAGGTTGTAATAGAGGGTCACATAGAGTAACATGCTCATCATCCAGATGAAAGCCATATTGAACCAGAGCGTATTGATCTTCATCTTTCCGATCACCTTGACAGGGGCATAGAAATGTGCCCGACCGAGATGCGAACCCGGCTCCATCAGGACAGGATCTGATTTTTGTATTATCACCTTATCAGTCTCATACAGCTTTTGCTGTACGGTACGGTTAAGCACCATATCGGCAAGATCCTCGTTGTGGTTCACCTCCCGGAGCAGCACAAGCCCCTCCTGCCCGATGGTACGCACCAGGCTGTCAGTTATGGCATCCTTCACTGCGATGTAGTCGAGGTATTTCGACCTGATGCTCTTCTGCAGGGAGTCGAGGAAATCGATGACCATATACGAGGCGTCAGAAGTAAAGCGCTCTCCCTGCAGCAGCCTCATGGCAGGCCACGGGTCAATGCCCATCTCACTGCTGAGGTCATTTATATGGTATGTCAGTTTACTGATATTGCCCTCATACAGTTCTGAATATTCGGGCTTGCCGGCTGCAAAGACACATTCCCTGCTCTTCTTCTTCAGGTCAGGTATCAGGAACGATGACTCCCAGTCGTAGTGACTTATCATCATCTCAGTGCCGAAGTATGGCTTCATGTAACGGTTGGAACGGAACTGCTCAACGGCTATGGCTTCATACGCCCACCGGGTGGTCATGACGTCACCCAGCACGGGAACATATACCTTCCTGGTCAGTGAATGGTGAAGGTCGTCAAACCTGATCATGGCTCCGCTGAGCAGCAGCTGAGGCACAAGCACAAGCGGTACCAGGATGTAAATGCTGATCACCGATTTCATGCCTGCGGAGATATTGAGCCCCACCATGTTCCCGAAACATGAGGTGGTAAAGAGTATAAGCCAGTGCCTCCACATCATCCCCTCCACGTCCAGGATCAGGTGTGAGACTATCACATACATGAATGTCTGTACCGCCGAAAGGCCGAAGAGGAATGTGACCTTTGAAATAAGGTAGCTGGACCGGCTGATATTCAGGTATTTTTCCCGCTCCAGTATCCTCCTGTCCCTGAATATCTCCTCGGCACTCACAGTCAGGCCCAGGAAGAGGGCCACTACCACACTCATGAAGAGGAACACGGGGTAACTCTTGTTGTCTGAGAAGTAGTAAACACCGTCATTCATGTATTTTGAGACATAGGCGAGGATGAAGGCAAGCAGCGGGGGTTCAAGCAGGTTGATGACCATATACTGCCTGTCGGTATACTTCCTTATCAGGTTCCTTTTCACGAATGTTCTCACCTGCTTCAGCCACTCGGGAATACGGAAATTGCTTGCCGGCAGCGGTTTCATCTCAGGCCTGCCGCTCAGTGAGGGTTCCATCTTCTGCCTGTAGCGGTGATACCATTCCACCGGCGACACCTGCCGGTCAGTCCCCCTCCTGCCGTCAGTGTCAACAACCTTTGCCTCCACAATCTCAAGGATCTCATCCGTCTCCACGTTGCCGCAGGTAGGACATTCGCTTTCAGCCGCGTTGGCCTGAGAGGTCTCGGTCTTGAAATAGACGATGGCTTCAACGGGGTCACCGTCATAGACCATATAACCTCCCCTGTCCATCACCCAGAGCCTGTCAAACATCTTCAGTATGTCAGATGAGGGCTGATGAATGATGACGAAGACCAGCTTACCGTTTATGGCCTGGTCCTTGAGCAGCTCCATGACATTGGTGCTGTCATGGGAGGCAAGCCCTGAGATTGGCTCATCGGCAAAGAGGACGGCAGGCTCCCGCATCAGCTCAAGGCCTATGTTCAGCCTTTTCCTCTGCCCGCCGCTGATCTTTTTGTTGAGCGGATCACCTACCATAAGGTCCTTGATCTCTGTCAGGTCAAGCTGCCTGAGTACCTCCTGTACTGTCTGATTAAGCTTCTCCTCGTCATAGTCACCGAAGGTGAGCCTGGCATTGTAGTAGAGGTTCTGATAGACCGTCAGCTCCTCGATGAGGAGATCGTCCTGCGGCACATATCCTATCAGGCCGTTAAGCTCCTCCGGCTCATTGTGAAGGTCATACCCGTTGATATATACCGAGCCTCCCTCGGGCTTCAGCTTCCCGTTCAGAATGTTGAGAAGGGTGCTTTTGCCCACACCGCTGCCGCCCATGATCCCTACGAGGTTTCCGGAGCTGACCCTGAAGCTCATCGGCTGAACGCCGTTATCCGATCCCCTGAAACGGTACTCGATGTTATGGCCTTCAAATACTATCTCCTCGGTAAAACCGGGACTGATAAACTTCCTGAATATGGTTGTGTAATAGAGCGGGGCCATACCCTGCCCCCTGATATTCACCCCTGGTTCGAGCAGAAAGGGCCGTGTGGGAACCACACTGCGCCCCTTGAAATGCAGAGGCGCTTTTCCCTGGTATTCAAATAGCAGGTGCCCGGTGCTGGGAATGTAAAGAACGTATATAGTGCCCCTGAGTCCTTTTGCCACCATGTGGTGCCAATCGTGGTAGTTGGCAAATTTCGAGGCGGCATCGCCGATGTTCTCTTCCCCCTCAATGGCCAGAAGACAGTCAGGTGTGATATTGTCAAATCTCATACCCAGCATGAAGGCCATGGCATTCTTCCTCTCCTTTTCCGGAATATTGAAGGTGCGGGCTACTATCCCGACAATGGAGGTCTCCTGGTCCGAGATGGTGCCGTCTTCAAAGACGAATTCCAGGAGCTGAAGAAAAACGATCATCCTCTCCTCAATGAACAGCCCCTTCTTGATCTGGCGGCAGATATTCGTTATCTGGAAGCTGATCAGGGAGTCCTCGTCGGACAGCTCCCCCTCCTCCACCGCACGAAGCTCACGTTCGTAAAAGCGGAGATTGTTCTCATAAAGCTTGAAATACTCCTGCTCAAGCTCATGGTTCAGGTATCTCCGAAGGTAACCGCGCAGGATCTTCTTGCCTCTCGAGGTCACCCCGGCAGGGTTTACCGTTGAGATAATGGCAAAAATATGTATCAGTGCATGTAATACTGACTCCCTCATGAGCTTAAAAAAAGACCGCGAGAGTGGTCTGCGGTCTTCAGGTATCTGATTTCTATTATTTTACCAGCTCTGCCCTCACCGTATTCACGGCTCTCTTCAGCGCCTCAATATCCTCCATGGTAAGGCTGGTGGTCAATCCGTTGTAGATGTCACGTACCGGCTGCACCGCTGCAAGTATCCTTGCTACCATGGGATCATCAGAATATGTGCCGGCCAGCTCCTCGAAGAGTTCAAACGACTTCTTCTGCTCCAGGAGCACCGGCTCAAAGCCTGAGAGATGAGCTCCCGATTCGGATACGGCCAGGGTAAGATACATGCCTTCGACCCATGCTCCTCCGACCATCAGCAGTGCCAGGTTACCCTGACCGGCATCAACCATATATGAATAGGTACGGTCAAAGGCATCGGTCAGGATGGTCACAAGAGCATCCCTGTTGTCAAAGTTGGCTTTGATCTCATCATATAGCGATTCGTCATAGATCTTGGTAAGATTCTGCTCCAGCGTCAGGGTTCTTATTGCAGACAGGTAGTCAATGACATCCTGCTGCATGTTATAGAGTGTGGCATAGCTGAGGTCGGCACCGTAGATACCCAGGTTTACGGAACGGCCGTAACTCTCAACATAATTTCCGACATTCCCGGCAGGATTTGTTGCGCCCAGGATATACCCCAGGTCCATGTCCGTAAGCTGCTTGATCACCTCGGCAGAAGTCGGCAGAGGATATACATTCTCCTCTATCTGCTGCTCAAGCGCTTCGAGTTCAACCATATTGATCTCCTTTTGCTTCTTGGCTTCACCCCTGTTTTTGCATGCGGTAGCACCTGCAACTGTCAGGATCATGACAGCAACCAGGATTTTCGTGAAAATCTTTTTCATAGGACTCTCTTTTGTAATATGTTTTGATTCGTAAAAATAAAACTTTTACCATTCAGAGTAAACTATATTCAAACAATAATTCTTCAGGAAGCAAAATAGGTGCATATGCAATACATAACAGCTCCCGTGCCGTCATTGTTCGCAAGCTCATCATCCTTTCTCTCCTGTTCAGTCAGCGACGATGGAGCTGTTTTGAAATTGTCCGGTATAATCCGGCCATGGCCCGGCCCGGATTTTGGAGGTGTGAAATCATTCGTTTTTATGTAAGTTTGCATCCCGGAGCAACAAACAGATTCCTGATGTGGAACTTTGATGAGGTAATCAACCGGGAAAAGACCAGTTGTATCAAATACGATTTCAGAGAGGAGGTCTTCGGAAGAGCCGATGTCATCCCGATGTGGGTGGCAGATATGGACTTCAGAACACCACCCTTCATTACGGAGGCTATCGCTGCCAGGCTGCAGCATGAGATTCTCGGTTATTCATACAGGCCGGACTCATATTTTACAGCTCTCATCCGATGGCTGGCCGAACGTCACGGATGGGAGGTGCAGCGTGAATGGACAGAGTTCAGCCCGGGCGTGGTACCGGCACTCAACATGTGCACCATGGCCTACACCCGGCCCGGCGAGGAGATTATCATACAGCCTCCGGTATATGCTCCGTTTCATGCCGCTGTCAACGACCACGGCAGAAAGCTTCTGGCAAACAGGCTGATTGAGAAAGATGGAGCGTGGGTTATGGATACGGAAGGACTGCGTAAGCTGATTACCCCGGCAACAAGGATGCTCATTCTCTCCAGCCCCCACAATCCTGTCGGAAGAGCATGGAGGAGAGAGGAGCTGGAAGAGCTCGTTGACATATGTCACGAAAAGGGTGTAATAATCCTCTCCGATGAGATTCACTGTGACCTGATGATGCCAGGCTACAGCCATCTGCCCGTGGCCTCTCTCTCGGAGAAGGCAGCATCAATCACAGTCACATGCACGGCACCGAGTAAAACCTTCAACCTTGCGGGACTCTCTACCTCAACCATGATAATCCCCGATCCTCTCCTGAGGGAGAGATACCGCAAGACGCTCGTCGGGCTGCACCTTCACCTCGGAAATATCTTCGGCAACGTGGCTGCTGAAGCAGCCTGGACACACGGCCATGAGTGGGTGGACGCACTTATGAGTTATGTACAGGGAAATGCTGACCTCGTCATCCGTTTCTGCCGTGACCGCCTGCCGCAGATCAGGCCGGTAAAGCCCGAGGCTACCTATATGATATGGCTCGACTGCCGGGAGATGCAACTTTCAGGGAGGGAGTTGCAGCGCTTCTTTGTAGATAAGGCAGGAGTGGGGATGAATGAAGGCTCCACCTTCGGCCCGGGAGGTGAGGGTTTCATGAGAATGAACCTGGCCTGCCCGCGGTCAGTGGTGGAGAGGGCACTGTCGCAAATAGAAAACGCAATAAAGAGTTAACATGAGGGACGATCAGAGAGTTGGTGTCAGGCTTACGCTGGAGGACGGCACCGTTTACCGTGGGTGGTCATTCGGCGCCCCTGTGGCTGCTGCCGGAGAGGTGGTCTTCAACACCGCCATGACAGGATACCCCGAAAGCCTGACAGACCCCTCGTACAGGGGACAGATTCTATGCCTCACCTATCCGCTGGTGGGCAACTACGGTGCCCCGGGCAAGAATGAGCAGGATGACCTCTTTCTCTTCTATGAATCCTCCGGGGTTCATATCTCCGCCCTGATAGTCTCCGACTACTCCTTTGAATACAGCCACTGGAATGCCATGGAGAGCCTCGACGAGTGGCTGCGGCGATGCAACGTGCCGGGTCTGTTCGGTATCGACACCCGTGCACTGACAAAACGCATACGGGAGAAGGGAGCCATGCTTGGCAAGGTTGAGCCGGAGGGTACGACTACCGGATTCTATGACCCCAACAGGGTCAACCTGGTGGCCGAGGTCAGCACTTCCGCCCGAAAGGTATACGGCAACGGCCGCTACCGGATCATGCTGGTCGACTGTGGGGTGAAGTACAATATCATACGCAATCTCCTGAAACGTGATACGACTATCATCAGGGTGCCGTGGGACTATGACTACAGCAGCGAGGAGTATGACGGACTGTTCCTCACGAACGGTCCTGGCGACCCCAAGATGTGCCGTGTTGCCATTGACAACATCAGGCGGTCCCTTGATGATGACAGGCCCATCTTCGGCATCTGCCTGGGCAACCAGCTGATGGCCCTGGCGGCGGGAGCCGACACCTATAAACTGAGGTACGGCCATCGCAGTCACAACCAGCCGGTGCTTATGGTGGGTACCGACAGGGCTTACATCACATCGCAGAATCACGGTTTCGCCGTGAACAACAATACCCTGCCCGCTGGCTGGGAACCCCTGTTTGTCAATGTCAATGACAATACCAACGAGGGGATGAAGCATGTCTCCAAGCCCTTCTTCTCCACCCAGTTCCACCCCGAGGCCTCCGGAGGGCCGACGGATACCGATTTCCTGTTTGACCTCTTTATTGAAAATATTGAGAGGTGCGTTAAGCAGGGAGCAGGCGGCGGGCAATCTGCGGCTCCTCCGCAGGCATGATGAATACCGCTACGGCTTAGGCGCTGAGGTATTGCAGTCCCGCGGGCATGATGAAAGCCCCTGCGCCGCAGGCATGGAGGTATTGTGGACCCCGCAGGCATAATGAACACCTCTGCGCCGTATGCGTTGAGGTATCTTAGACTTGCCCCAGGATACGGTCATACAGTTCCCGCGGTGAATATCCCTTTGCGAACCCTTCCATAATCTCTTCCAGTCGCCTCCCGATTATCTCCTGCCCGACATTCCCTATGCTGCCTGTATGAGAGTAGTCAGCTGCGGCGGGAGGGGTGAAAGACCCAGACCCTGCCTTTTTTGCCACCTCGCGGTATGCCTTCCTGAATGGCACGCCCTTGCGCACCAGTCGGTTTGCCTCCTCTACGGAGAAGATGTCATTGTACCGGGCGTCACTTAGAATATCCCTTCCTATCACCAGTCCATCCAGCGCTCCCCGCAGAACCTGCACAACCTCCGTTATGTCGTCAAATGCATCAAAGAGCACCGCCTTAAGCTCCTGGAAATCTCGGTTGTATCCCGGCGGCAGCCCGGCAGTCATGAGTGCCGCCTCGCCGGGGACAGCCTGCAGCTTGCTGCAGCGGGCCCTGACAAGCTCAAAGAGGTCAGGATTCTTCTTTTGTGGCATAATTGAAGAGCCGGTTGTAAGAGCATCGTTCAGTGAGACGAAACCGTATCCCGGTGACATGAACAGGATCACATCCGAGGCAAACCTGCCTATTGTGTTTGCGGCCGATGCAATGGCGCCTGTCACCTGCCGTTCGGTGCGGCCGCGGCTCATCTGTGCATAGGGTGAAGCTACAATCATCCTCTGAAAACCCAGCAGTGAGGCTGTCAGCTCCCGGTCAACAGGCAACGATGTGCCATACCCGGCAGCGGTTCCCAACGGTGAAGCATCGGCCAGTGCGGCCGCACCTGCCAGAACATGCAGGTCGTCACAGAGACTCTCGGCATATGAGGCAAACCAGAGCCCGAATGATGTCACCATGGCTGCCTGCATGTGCGTGAAGCCCGGCATGAGAACCCCCTCATACTCCCTGCTGAGATCCAGAAAGTACCCGGCCAGAGCCTTGAGCTCATGTGCCAGCAGGAACGACCGGTGCCTGGTATAGAGATGAAGGTCGGTCAGCACCTGGTCGTTTCGTGAACGACCGGTATGAAGCTTGCCTGCCGCTGCCACAGCCGTCTTACTGCCCTGGTAGCCGTCACGATTGGCACCACTGGTCTCCCTGCCTGTTCCGCTCCCCTGACCAACCTCATCCGGATTCACTGCGGTCTCCCTTGCCAAATCCCCGAGGCGGATCTCAACCCAGGAATGGATGTCCTCATACTCCTTCCCTATAGAGAAGTCTTTTTGCTCCACTTCATCAAGGAGCCGGGTCAGGCCGGCAAGAAGGCTCTCCCTCTCGCCGGCTGTGATCAGCCCACACCGCTCCAGCATGACGGCATGGGCCATTGACCCGACTATATCATACGGAGCCAGCCTTGCATCATACACCCTGTCGCGGTCACAGGTGAAGGTAATGAGCGACTCCCGCGTGGCGCCTCCCTTATCCCAGAGATACATTTTCAGTAACTTTTTTCCTGGTAGCCTCCATGATGGCATGATGGGCCATGAGACGGATGGCATTGATACGTATGAACCCGAGGCTGTCAGTCTGGTTGAATCCTCCCTCGATATCCATGCTCGACAGCTCCTTATTATACAGAGACGACGGTGACTCGCGGCCTTCAATGATGATGTTGCCCTTGTAGAGGGTCATATGTACCACCCCGTCAATCACCTCCTGGCTCTTGTCCATGGCTGCCTTCAGGAACTCCATCTCGGGTGAGAACCAGAATCCGTTGTAGACCAGCTCGGCAAAGACAGGGGCCAGCATGTTCCGCAGTCGCATCACCTCGCGGTCCATGGCTATGCCCTCTATATCCTTGTGCGCGGCATAGAGGATGGTTGCACCGGGGGTCTCATATATGCCCCTCGACTTAATGCCTACATACCGGTTCTCGACCATGTCAAGCAGGCCAATACCATTGGTACCTCCAAGCTTGTTCAGGTAGGTGAACAGCTCCAGCGGATCACTGTAAACGGAGCCGTCATCCTTGTTGGTCACTTTTACCGGGATTCCATCCTTGAAAGTGATGGAAATATGTGTCTCCTTGTCAGGCGCATCCATGGGCATGACCATCTTCTCCAGGATATCCTTCCCGGCGAAGTAGAGCGGATCCTCCAGGATGCCTGCTTCATGGCTGATATGCATCAGATTGTCATCCTCACTGTAAGGTTTTGAGATGGAGGCCTTAACCGGGATGCGGTGTCCTGCGGCGTACCGTATCATGTCCGACCTGCCCTGGAACTGGGACAGGAACTCCGGGTCCTTCCATGGTGAGATCACCTTGATGTCAGGCTTGAGTGCGTAATAGGCCAGCTCGAAACGCACCTGGTCATTTCCCTTCCCTGTTGCACCGTGAGCCACATAATCGGCACCGTACTGAGAGGCGGCCTCAATCTGACCCCTGGCAATCAGAGGCCGGGCCAGGGCAGTGCCGAGGAGATAACGGTCCTCGTAGACCGCATTGGCCTTTACCGCCTGAAAAATGAAGTCAGTTACAAATTCCCTCTTGAGGTCGTCAATGATGACCGATGAGGCACCGATAGCAAGGGCCTTCTCACGCACTGCCTCAAAATCGTCATTCTGTCCCACGTCGGCCACGTAGGCTATGACCTCGTACCCTTTGTTTATTAACCATTTAAGTATCACGGAGGTGTCAAGCCCTCCCGAATATGCAAGCATTACTTTTTTCATCTGTGACTGTTTTTAAATTCATGATCACCAATCATCCCTGCCGGGGTGCGGAAAACATCCCTGCCGGGGTGCGGAAAACATCCCTGCCGGGGTGCGGAAGAAAAATT
>CAYPKP010000012.1:67796-74269 GCA_964411345.1 uncultured Rikenella sp.
AAACATCCCTGCCGGGGTGCGGAAAACATCCCTGCCGGGGTGCGGAAGAAAAATTCCTCCCGACATGACCCTGTGATGTCAGGAGATGAATGGCGAAAACCGTTGTTTTGTCTGATCTGTTTTAAACTGAACTTTATCCGAAGATGGTTTTGAGGCACTCCTCAACCGCCTCGTTGCTGACACCGTCGCGGGGAACGAGCAGGATGGTGTCGTCACCTGCAATGGTGCCTGCTATCTCGTAGCGGCCTGTCCGGTCTATTTTTATGGCAACTGCCGGGGCAAAACCCGGAGGAGTCTTTATGATGAGCATCCCCCTGGCCCACGTCATAGCGGTTATCGCTTCCGTCTCGCGTCCCGGAACCAGTTCTTCCGGTTCCACCTTCCTCTCCGGTGCCAGGTAACGGTATCCCCCCCTGCCGTCAAAACCCCTGCTTATGCCCATCTGCCTCAGATCGCGGGAGAGTGTCGCCTGCGTACACTTCATCCCTGTGCCCTCCATAAGCATGAGCAGCTCCTCCTGCGAGGTGATGACATTCTCCCTTACCAGCCTCTCAATAAGGAACAGTCGTTGTTCTCTCTTCATGCTGTATATTTATACATTTGTGATGCAAATTTATGCATTATTATTTAACATAGTTACTTTATCAAAGAAAAAAGTAAAAAAAAAGAGACACGCCAGTGCGTGTCCCTCTGTATTGTTTATGTAGACTGTCGGTTACTTTACGTCATAGCTCTCCGGAAGTCCGAGTTTTTCCTTCAGTTTCCTGTTATATTCCTGTGAATCCTTAGCCGCTTCGTCCACTCTGTAGTAGTGTCTGGGGTATTTCTTGTCCGCTCCCATTGTGATTGCGTAGCCAATTGTACCTACAACAAGGCCGGCGGTAGCTACTCCTATTTCCCAATCCGGCGCGGTTGTTCCGTCAGGATGCAGGAAAGGTTTGTCAATCAGTATATCCACCAGGACTGGTCCGCCGATGAATAGAGAGCCAAGGAACATTCCAAGACCTATGGATGTCTGTCTTGTCACCGACTTTTGTATGGTGGCATGTCTGTTGATCACATTCTGGTTCCCGGCCAGTCTGGCCAGTCCGAGATCGCCTATCTCTTTCACACCACCCTGGATGACCTTGAAGTCTGAAATCTGGGTAGTATTTGTCACTGATGAGGAGTAGCCGTAGTAACCGTAAAAACCGGGGAAGAGAGTGCTTGCCCCCTGCGTTGTACTGACAGAGTTTGTCGAAAAGATAACATCCACCTTGTTGGCCTGGTATTCCTCGCGCTCCTTGGATTTGCTCTCCATAATTTTTTCTGCCACCTGTCCGTCATTTTTAATGAGCACGGTGGTAGTCTGTCCCGGATTGATGGCGATCAGCTCACCGAAGATGCCGACACCGTCTTTCATAACCTTCAGGTAGTGGTTGCCGGCAGGTACGGCATTTACCACCTTCACATCCTCTCCCTGCTTTATATCGTCAAGATAGATTGTGGTTCCGGTAAATTCGGAGAAAATATTCAGTGTGCCGGTCCCTTTCGGGGATGCTGCAGCACCCTGTGCTGGCGGCTGGTTTCCTGTACCTGAAACGGGCACTCCTGCTCCGCCCGTGGCTTCGATCAGAACTGAGGTCACTTCTCCTGCATTAATGGTCACAATGTTACTGTATATCTTTGCGCCGTCCTTATTCAGGGCCTTGACAAAGTGTGTTCCGGGAGCAAGGGAAATGGCATCATACGTTGGATACTGAGTCTCATCGACATATACCACGATCGGATCTTCCGAAAAGACCTTCAGGGTTCCTGTATTCTGGGCAAATGCTGAAGAAATGCCAGACAGAAGGAGAATGGAAATCAATAAATGTGTTTTCATTTGCAGTTCCGGGTTTAAGACTAATTTGAGAAGTAATTATCCTTGAATGATTTATTGTAACTGTAGGCATGGATCCTGAGCTTACGGGCGGCAGCTTCCGCGCTCATTGGTCCGCTGGTGTATATCGTTGCAGCCAGCGGCGCGGTTGTGTAACCCAGGCCCATGATGATGTTGTTGCCACTATCCTCGTCGCTCCAGGTATGGTAAATCAGTGCCTTCTTCCGTCTCAGGGCCTCAAGGATGCGTCCGTCATCCTCGGTGTACCCGCTCATGAATATTTTTTCGGTTGAGTCGGGGTTGCCGTAGATTCCTGTAAGGTCGCTCAGCATCTTGTTATACTCGGGGACGGGAACCTCTTTCCTGTCAAGTTTGAGTTTTGAGTTATTGCTGGATGTGGAAATGTATCCGACAATAATCTGGAAAAGCTTCTGGTCCATGAACCTGCACTCCACCAGGTAAAGGGATGATTCATAAGGTATGGCATAGACGCTGTACCCCGTGTTCCTCTGGGCCTGGGCTGCCTTCGGCGACATAATCTGATCCACATCCCTGACGCTCATCCCGAACCCAAGTCCGAATGCGCCGCTCATGTCACGGGGGAGCCTGCCTCCGATCTGGCCGATATCAATTGTCTGAAGGGGCACCGCCGGTACCTCTCCCGGGGCGGGATTGCCGGCTCCCTGATTTTCATCGGATGTTGCTGCCTGATGGCCGTATATCACTTCGCCCTGCCCGGCGGGGGACTGTCCGGCGGGAGCCTGTCCGG
The DNA here is from genome assembly GCA_964411345.1 of uncultured Rikenella sp. GTDB lineage: Bacteria > Bacteroidota > Bacteroidia > Bacteroidales > VadinHA17 > SR-FBR-E99. The sequence goes on from CAYPKP010000012.1 coordinate 70,427, forward strand.
CTGGGGTCTGCCCCTGTCCTGTCTGCATGGCCGGAGCCTGTACCTGGGGGGCTTCGATGAGAACCGATGTGACTTCATTGACCTTCACGGAAACGATCTGGCTGTAAATCCTCTCCCCCTCCGGGTTGATTGCTTTCAACCAGTGAGTTCCGGGTGCAAGCTTTATCTCACCGTATTGAGGATAGTGAATCTCATCAACATAGACAACGAGGGGGTTGTCCGAGAAGACTTTGAGTGTTCCCTGCGACGGCTGACCCTGGGCAGTGGGCAGGGTCAGGGATGTCACCATAAACAAGGATGCAAGCAATCTCATGGCATGCCGGATGTCGTGCTTCATAAAACCTGGATTAGAGTGTGTGAGTAGTTCTTCAAATATTATGATATGTAAACGTAGCGAAAGAGGCAATGTTACATCAATATTGACCAGTGTATATTTTTTAACAACGAACCGCAAAGTTCTGAACACCAGTAAAGCTGTACTAGCCGGCAGAAATAAAAATGGAGGCATTTCCGGCAGCCGGTTCGCGCCTTCCAGATGCGCTGTGAAAGCTTGTTGTTCACCTGCAGGCTCTGCGCTCCATTTTTGTTGTATTTTTACCCTCCAAACTGGCATAATGAAGGAAGAGATAAAGAAGGTACTGCTGCTGGGCTCAGGGGCTCTGAAGATCGGCGAGGCCGGTGAGTTCGACTACTCCGGGTCACAGGCGCTGAAGGCCCTGCGTGAGGAGGGTATTTTCACTGTGCTCATCAACCCGAACATAGCCACTGTCCAGACCTCGGAAAAAATCGCTGACAAAATCTATTTCCTTCCTGTCACTCCAAAATTTGTCGAACGTGTCATTGAACGGGAGAAGCCTGACGGGATACTTTTGTCGTTCGGCGGGCAGACGGCACTCAACTGCGGCACCGCCCTGTTTCGCAGCGGGGTTCTGGAGAGGCACGGCGTCAAGGTCCTTGGCACTCCCGTTGAGGCCATCATGAACACCGAGGACCGTGAGCTCTTTGTCAGAAAGCTTGATGAGATAGATGTCAGGACACCGCGCAGCATTGCAGTGACCACCGTTGATGGCGCCCTCGGTGCTGCCGGCAGGCTGGGGTTCCCGGTCATAATACGTGCGGCATATACCCTTGGCGGACAGGGTAGCGGCTTTTGTTCCGACAGTGACGAACTCCGGAGCATGGCCGCCCGTGCTTTCGCATATTCGGGGCAGATACTGGTGGAGGAGTCGCTCAAGGGATGGAAGGAGGTTGAGTATGAAGTGGTGCGCGACCGGTATGACAACTGCATCACCGTCTGCAACATGGAGAACTTTGACCCGCTGGGGATACACACCGGCGAGAGCATCGTGGTGGCTCCGTCACAGACGCTCACCAACAGCGAATACCACAAGCTCAGGGAGCTCTCCATAAAGATCATACGTCACGTGGGCATCATCGGCGAATGCAACGTGCAATACGCTCTCGATCCCAACTCCGAAGACTACCGCGTCATTGAGGTCAACGCCCGACTGTCGCGCTCCAGCGCACTGGCCTCCAAGGCGACGGGCTATCCCCTGGCGTTTGTTGCGGCGAAGCTGGCTCTGGGTCATGGCCTGCACCAGCTGAAGAACTCTGTCACCAGGACAACCACGGCATGTTTTGAGCCGGCCCTCGACTATATCGTATGCAAGATACCTCGCTGGGACCTGAACAAGTTCCAGGGAGTGGCCCACGAGATAGGCAGCAGCATGAAGAGCGTGGGTGAGATCATGGCAATAGGACGCACCTTCGAGGAGGCGATACAGAAGGGACTGCGTATGACCGGACTGGGTATGCACGGTTTTGTCAGCAACCGGAATGTCAGCTTCAGCGATATTGAGAAGGAGCTGTCTGAACCCACTGACATGCGTATCTTCTCCATTGCCGGAGCACTTGAGCAGGGGTTTGATGTGGACAGGATATATGAGCTTACGAAGATCGACAGATGGTTTCTCTACAAGCTTCAGAACATAAGCAACATCAGGAAGCAGCTTGAAGCATATGACTCCCTGGAGAGCCTGCCTGACAGGCTGATCCTTCATGCCAAGATAAACGGCTTCAGCGATTTTCAGATTGCGCGGCATGTCCTGCGGCCGGATAACCGTACCATCAGTGATGCCATGCTCAAAGTGCGCCGCCATCGCAAGAGCAAGGGTATCGTGCCATATGTCAAGCAGATAGACACCCTGGCTGCCGAGTACCCGGCAGTGACCAACTATCTATACCTCACCTACAGCGGGATGGAGCACGACATATGGTATGAGAACGACAAACGGTCGGTGATAGTGCTTGGTTCGGGAGCATACCGTATAGGATCAAGCGTCGAGTTCGACTGGTGTTCGGTCAATGCCATCAACACCATCAGGCGCGAGGGACTGCGTGGCGTGATGATAAACTACAATCCCGAGACTGTCAGCACCGACTATGACATGTGTGACCGCCTCTATTTCGACGAGCTCTCGTTTGAACGGGTGATGGATATCATAGACCTCGAGACCCCCCGGGGGGTGATACTGTCCATGGGCGGGCAGATACCAAACAACCTGGCTATGCGGCTGCACCGGCAGGGAGTACCCATTCTCGGCACACCCCCGGAGTCAATTGACAGGGCGGAGGATCGGCACAAGTTTTCATCGATGTGTGACATGCTGGAGGTAGACCAGCCCCGGTGGAAGGAGCTGCGCACCATTGATGAGATAGACAGCTTCATTGAGGAGATAGGATTCCCCGTGCTGATACGCCCGTCGTACGTGCTTTCCGGGGCAGCCATGAACGTCGTCTCCAACCGCTCCGAACTTGTTCACTTCCTGGAGCTGGCTGCCAGTGTCTCCAAAGAGCACCCTGTGGTGGTGTCGGAGTTCATCGAGTACGCCAAGGAGATAGAGATCGATGCCGTTGCCTCGGGCGGTGAGATCATTGCCTATGCCATCAGCGAGCATGTTGAGTATGCAGGTGTCCATTCGGGTGACGCCACCATCGTCTTTCCTCCTCAGAAGATATACTTTGAGACGGTCAGACGGATAAAAAGAATATCGAGAGAGATAGCCAGCGAGCTCAATATATCAGGTCCTTTCAACATTCAGTTCCTCGCGCGCGAGAATGATATCAAGGTCATAGAGTGCAACCTGCGCGCCAGCCGCAGCATGCCTTTTGTATCAAAGGTGCTTAAGACCAATCTCATAGAGCTGGCTACAAAGGTGATGCTCGGGGTACACTGGGATAAGCCCCACAAGTCAGTGTTTGACCTTGACTATGTGGGTGTAAAGGCATCGCAGTTCAGCTTCTCTCGACTGGCCAAGGCTGACCCCGTGCTTGGTGTCGACATGGCCTCCACCGGTGAGGTGGGTTGTATCGGCGACAGCTTCTTCGAGGCACTGCTGAAAGCGATGTATTCTGTTGGCTACCGTATGCCCGAGAAGGCTGTACTGATCTCTTCGGGACCGGCCAAGGCGAAGGCCGACCTGCTGGAGGCAACGCGGATGCTGCGCGACCGGGGTTACAGGCTCTATGCCACACGCGGCACACAGCAGTTCCTTGCCAACGCGGGTGTGGAGGCCGAGGTGGCGTTCTGGCCCGACGAGAAGGATTCGCCCAATACCGTTGAGCTGATACGGCAGAGGGTGGTTGACCTGGTAATAAACATCCCCAAGGATCTGTCGGCCACCGAGCTGAACAACGACTACCAGATACGGCGCAGTGCGGTCGATTACAACATTCCGCTGATTACCAATGCGCGCCTGGCTTCCGCCTTCATCCATGCCTTCTGCAGCCTCGACGAGAAGGAGATAGAGATAAAGGCGTGGGATGAGTATTGATCAGTCGGCA
>CAYPKP010000013.1:0-13136 GCA_964411345.1 uncultured Rikenella sp.
GCCCGGACGAGTCGTGACGACTGCAGCAGCAGCCAACCGCAGCAAATGACCCTCTTCAGCGACAGAGATGACGCCGACACGTCGCTGGTCATCGTTCCGGCATCGCTCTGTCACAACTGGTACAACGAAATAACGAAGTTTTGCCCGTCGCTGACGGCAGTGATTCATCACGGCGCCGGAAGACAGAAATCGGTATCGCACTTCTACGGTTATGACATAATTATCTCAAGCTATCATACGGTACGCCAGGACATAGAGATCCTTTCCGCAATAAACTTCTTCTACGTGATACTTGACGAGAGCCAGCATATCAAGAACCCCGCCTCCAACATATACAGGTCCGTCATGCGTCTCCGCTCAAGCCACAGGATGGTCCTCAGCGGCACCCCCGTCGAGAACTCCCTGACAGACCTCTGGACACAGCTCAGCTTCGTCAATCCCGGCCTGCTCGGCTCCCTCACCTTCTTCCGGAGAGAGTTTGCCAGACCCATAGAAAAAAGCTTTGAAGAGGAGAAGGAGACCAGGCTCAGGAAGATCATCCAGCCCTTCATCATGCGACGAACCAAGGAGATGGTAGTTACCGAGCTGCCCCCCGTGACCGAGCAGGTGATACACTGTGACATGTCAGATGAGCAGGCTGCCATCTATGAGAGAGAAAAATCTGCCGTACGCAACAGCATACTTGAGAACATAGAATCCGTCGGCATGGAAAAATCAGCCATCATGGTGCTCCAGGGACTGATGCGGCTAAGGCAGATAGCCAACCATCCGATCCTGACCGATGATTCATACAGCGGGGGATCAGGCAAGTATGACACCATTATACACAACATTGAAAGTGTTGTTGCTGAAGGACATAAGATACTCGTCTTCTCCTCTTTCGTCAAACATCTCGAGTTATTTCCTGACTGGCTTACCGCAAACGGCATCGGATATGCGATGCTGACAGGATCGACACGCAACCGGGAGGGAGTCATTGAAAGCTTCAGGAAGAATGATGACATTAGGGTCTTTCTGATCTCCCTCAAGGCAGGTGGCGTGGGGCTCAACCTTACTGAGGCAGATTATGTCTTCATCCTGGACCCATGGTGGAACCCGGCATCGGAGATACAAGCCCTGAGCAGGGCTCACAGAATAGGCCAGGAGAAAAGAGTATTTGTCTCAAGATACATCTCGGAGGAGACGATAGAGGAAAAGATACTCAGACTGCAGGAGAGAAAGTCAAGGCTGGCCGGCACCTTTGCCGGCATGGACAATCCGTTCGAGGAGCTCGACGTGAAGGAGATGCTTGAGATACTGAACTGAATTATTGTTAGTTTTACGCGAATTTTTCCATACAATCCGTAACAATACAATCTGGAATGAAAAACTATCAGAACCACCCGCTGGCCGGGGCCGCTGACCTTGACAGTGCTTTCAACAAGCTATGGTCCTTTTACAAGAAATACTTCATTGGCCTTTACATCATCTCAGTCGCCGGCTCCCTGCTCTCCCTTATTTTCATGGCGGATATTGACATGGCCTCCCTGCAGGATGTCTCCGCCGATCCGCAGCTGATGCTTGACAGGATGAAGTCGATGGCAGGGCCCTATGCCCTCACGATGCTTGTGACACTGATCCTGATGGTGGTCCTCCATGCCTGGGTCCTTGACAGGCCTGCGAATGAGCCGGGATTCGGCTCAGTGCTGCTCAGGAAGATACTGCTGGCACTGCTTCCCTACCTGGTTGCCATGATAATATTCATGGTTCTGACGGTCATCCTGACCTCTGTAGGTATAGTTCTGCTGGTGCTTCCCGGCCTTTTTGCCCTGGCGTACATGGCCACCGTGATGATCTTTGCCATGCCTGTCACTCTTGTGGAGTCCCTTAATCCAATTGAGATAATCACCCGCTCCTTTAAACTGATGCACAGGAACATCTGGCCCAACATGGGATGGTTTGTTATTCTGGCACTGATAATGGTCGTGACGGCGATGCTTCTAAGCACAATAACAATGCTCCCGTTTACCGGCTCCTTCATTCGTTCCATTGCCAACCCCGAGGAGGCTGCGGCGATGCTTGAGATGAGCAGGAATCCTGTCTATATCGGGTTGAGCGCCCTGACCGGAGCCCTGGTGAGGCCTTTAATGCCCATACTGGCCTTCCTGCTTTACTTCAGAAACAGGGGTGAAGAGCTGGCGGAAACGGAGATAACAACTGACACGGATGCAACGGTAAGAGTGGAGGACCTCTACCCTCGAATGCCTGAGAACGACTGATCCGATTCCTGCAGGGTCTCAGGAACAATACTCCCCAGATCGACGGGCGAAGCCTCCCTGTTCACCGGCCGCCACAGCCGGACTATACCTGGTTCATGACTGGCTGCAAATGACAGACATGGTCTCTGTTGTCATCCCCGCAAGAGGCTGCAGGGGTATGCTCTCTGATTAACCGAACGGTTGTCTGATGTCAGCCCTGGCTTTTATCGCCAAACCTCCGCAACATTTTTTTGGAGATCTTCGCATCAGGATACTGGGCCGAGAATGATTCCCAGTACTCCCTGACATTCTGTTTTACCTCCTTCCTCAGTATAAATATCCCCAGCAGGTTGGGCACGGCCATCAACACTATGGCAATGTAGGAGAGCGACCATATGATGGTGGTGTCGGTGAAGGAGGCAATGAAAAAGCCCGCAACAAAGACCAGCCTGTAATAAATAACATACTTCTGACCGAAAAGAAATGTCGTCGCCCTGTCTCCGTAATATGACCATGATATGGCCGTGGAGAAGGCGAACAGCAACAGTGAGAAGGTGACGATATACGATCCGAAGCCTTTCAGTATGCTCTGACTGAATGCAAATGTTGTCAGCGGGGCGCTGTGGATGAGTGATTCTCCCCTGACGGTCACGGAGGAGACGGCGGGCAGCTTGCCTGCAATAACTTCCAGCTCGCCGGAATAAGGCTCCTTGCCTGACAGAAACTCAACATTCTCTGCCAGCGACCTGGCGTGGATCATTGAGAGGCCTGTGGTAACCAGCCTGCCATCCTCTATCACCATGGTGCCGTTGTATAGATCCAGAAACTGATCCCCCCTGAGATGTTTGCTCAGCTTCCTGACGTCTTCGCTGTTGCCATCATCATATATGCCTGAAAGAATCTGTATGTCCGTAGTCTGAAACTGGTTCTCCGTCTTTGTATTCCAGGCCCCTGATGCCAGCACCACCAGCCCGGTGAGGGTACAGATACAGATAGTGTCAATGAAAGGCTCCAGCAGGGCTACCATCCCCTCGGAGACAGGCTCCGGGGCACGTGCCGCCGAGTGAGCTATAGGCGCCGATCCCTGTCCTGACTCATTGGAGAAGAGACCCCGGTTCACCCCCCTGTTCATGGCAAAGGCAAAGCTGGCACCCAGAAAACCGCCCGCCGCTGCTGACCCTGTAAAGGCGTCGGCAAAGATCGAGACAAATGAGGGAATGATGTTTCCCGGATGGGAGAAGATCACCAGCAGAGCGCCGGCGACGTAGAGCATGGCCATAAAAGGCACCAGGATGGAGGTTACTTTTGCGATCCTCTTGATTCCTCCGATGATTACCAGGGCGAGGAAGAAGGCCAGCACCGCCCCGGTGATAATATGCTTGATGCCGAAGGAGGTGAAGACTGAATTGGAAATACTGTTTATCTGCGGCAGGCTGCCCGTCCCAAAGGAGCTTAGGATGGTTGCCCCCGCAAAGAAGGCACCCATTACAGCACCTATTTTAATGACCTTGCCGCCTCGTGTCTTGAAGTTGAGACGTTTTTTCATGTAGTACATGGGGCCTCCGGATACCGTTCCGTCGGGCAAAATATCCCTGTATTTGTGGGAAATGGATACCTCAACCATCTTGGTACACATCCCGATGGCCGCCGTGACCAGCATCCAGAAGAGGGCTGCAGGGCCTCCAAGGTGAAGAGCAAGAGCCACGCCGGCGATGTTGCCCGTACCCACCGTTCCTGACAGTGCCGTGGCAAGCGACTGGAAATGGGAGGTGTCACCGATGTCACGTGAGTGATCATAGGTGCCTTTGGTTATCCTGATGGCATGACGGAAATATCTTACCTGAGGGAAGCCCAGGTAGATGGTAAAGAACAGGCCGGTGCCTATCAGCAGGATCATGAACCACCAGTGCCCGCCGAGGTACCCGTCAAGCCTTACAAGAAAATCATTTAAGCCGTGCATCATGAAACAGTTAGCGGTTAGAATTTAAGCAGTCCGAGCCCGTTGAGAAACACCATGGCAATAGCCACAGGAGCGATGAACCTTATGATGAACCGGTACAGGGAATAGTACCTCACCTTCAGGGTGCCGCCGTTGGAGAGCTCATCCCTGACAGCATGACCGGGGAAGAACCAGCCGAGAAACGCTACGATCAGCAGACCTCCGAGCGGCAACAGTATGTTTGCCGTGGTAAAATTGAAGAGATCGAAGATATTAAGGTTAAAGAGTTTGACATCCCTCATCACTCCCCACGACAGCGATGCAGATATCCCAAGGATGAACATCGAGGCCGTTGCGATGATGATGGCAGTGCGCCTGCTCATGTTAAGCTGCTCCGAGAAATATGCCACTATCACCTCCATCACCGAGATTGTTGACGTCAGTGCGGCAATGGCCAGGAGGAAGAAGAAGGCAAATGCGAAGATCATCCCTCCGCTCACCTGCTGGAAGATGCCGGGCAGGACGATGAATGTGAGGGCCTCACCCGATGCAGGTGAGATGCCGAATGCGAATACAGCCGGGAATATCGCCAGACCGGCAAGGACGGCTATGAAGAGGTCCACCATGGAGACCTGTACTGCAGTGCTTGCCAGCTTGTTGTCGGCGGGGATATAGGAGCCGTATGTTATCAGGGTACCCATGCCAATGCTGAGTGAGAAGAAGGCCTGGCCCAGAGCCATCAGCACGGTGGTCCCGGTGATCTTTGAAAAGTCAGGCCTGAAGAGGAACTCCACCCCTTTGCCTGCGCCGGGCAGCGTCAGTGACTTTATGGACATCAGTATAAGCAGTATCAGAAGCAGGGGCATCAGCACCTTGGTCGATTTCTCGATGCCTTTCCTGACACCTCCCAGTACAATACCGGCGGTGGCCAGCAGGAAGATCGTGAACCACAATGCCGGCCGGAGTGATTCGCTCCTGAAAGAGTCAAACATGACCGTCAGTTCGGCTGACGACTTGCCCTGGATACCGCCTGCAAGGATCTGGTAAATGTATTCCAGCGTCCATCCGGCCACGGCAGTATAGAATGCCAGTATCATAAAGGCCGCCACAATGCCCATCATACCAACCAGGTACCAGGGCCGGCGCGAGGAGAGCATGCGGAATGCACCGACAGGATTGCGCTGTGTTCTACGGCCGATCACCAGCTCCGACATCATCACCGGGATGCCGATGGCAAAAATGATCACAAGGTATATTATCAGAAATGCACCGCCACCGTTCTCCCCAAGGATATAGGGAAACCTCCATATGTTGCCCAGTCCTACGGCAGAGCCGGCTGCCGCCATGATCACTCCCAACCTGCTGCCAAAGGAATCCCTCTTGGAAAAGTCAAATCCGCTCATCTTCAACCCATATTAAAGTGCGACGATTTTTAAAAGCCTAAAGGTGGCAAAAATCTTAAAAGCAGCAATACGTAGCTGTTAAAAAACAGCAATTCACCGACCCTTGCTGCCGCGGCAGGCATAAAAACAGGCAGAGACGTAGCGCGCTACGTCTCTGCATCTGTATTATCGGATGTGTAATCTAGTATGATTCTCTTTCCGTGTAGTGGGTATGCAGAAGCTCATGAGCCTTGTGGCCGTTGGGCTTCTCAAGGAATTCATTGTAGATTGCAATTATCTCCGGGTTATCATGCGATTTCCTCACGTCCATGTGCATATCCTCTGCATAGATGGCCTCCATACGCTTCTGCCTTATCTCAGCATTGGTGGGTATGGGCTGACCGCCACCGCCGAGACATCCTCCCGGACAGGCCATGATCTCTATGAAATGATACTGTGCCTTGCCCTTACTGACTGCTTTGGCGATCTTGTTTGCGTTGACCAGGCCGTGAGCGATAGCCACCTTAAGCTCAGCTCCCTCAAGGAACTTCCAGTCATCCTTGGTTCCTTCTATCTTTATTGTAGCCTCCTTGACCCCTTCCATGCCACGTACCGGCATGATGTTGAGGTTCTTGAAAGGCACCGGCCTGCCGGTCACTATCTCGTAGGCAGTACGCAGTGCTGCTTCCATCACCCCGCCGGTGGCACCGAAGATCACCCCGGCACCCGTTGAGACACCCATAACAGAGTCATAGTGACTCTCTTCCAGCGTGCGGAAATCAATGCCTGCCTGCTTGATCATGACGGCGAGCTCACGGGTGGTGAGCACGAAGTCGATGTCCTTGTAACCGCTGGATCTCATCTCAGGCCTGTCTGCCTCATATTTCTTGGCAGTACAGGGCATGACGGAGACGGAGACCACTTTGGCAGGGTCAAGCTTGCGCTTGTCGGCATAGAATGTCTTTGCCAGCGCCCCGAACATCTGCTGTGGCGATTTGCAGGTCGACAGGTTCGGAAGCATATGCGGATACTTGTGCTCAATGAACTTGATCCATCCCGGTGAGCAGGAGGTGAACATCGGAAGGGCCAGGGTCTTGTCGCCTTCCACCAGCACCTTCTTCAGCCTGGTAAGGAGCTCCGTTCCTTCCTCAATGATGGTGAGGTCAGCAGTGAAATCGGTATCAAGTACCGAATCAAAGCCCAGCTGCCTCAGGGCGGTAACCAGCTTGCCGGTAACCCTCTCGCCCGGGTCATACCCGAGATCTTCACCCAGGGCAACGCGTACTGCCGGGGCCGTCTGAACTACCACATGCCTGTCAGTATCATAAATGGCATCCCACACCTGGTCTATATATGTCTTCTCAGTAAGTGCTCCCGTCGGGCAGCGGTTGACACACTGTCCGCAGTTGGTGCAGACGACATGACTCATGGGCCTGTCATGGAATGAGCTTATCTTCATCTCCGAGCCCTTGTGGGAAACGGCTATGGCAGATACATGCTGAAGCTGGGCACAGGTGCGTACGCAGCGCTGGCACCTGATACACTTGCTGTCATCCTTGATGAAGGCAGGTGACGACCTGTCAATGACATAGTTATGGTCTTCCACAAGGTCGAAAAAGATGTGCTCGCCAAAAGAGTATTCGTTTGCCAGTGTCTGAAGCTCACAGTTCTGGTTCTTGTAGCACTTGGTGCAGTCTGCCCTGTGCTCTGACAGCAGCAGCTCTACAATATGCTTGCGTGCATTTCTTACCTTCAGGGAGTTGGTCTGTATCTCCATACCCTCCGACACCGGGGTGGCACACGAGGCCACCAGCGTGCGGGCACCCTTCTGCTCAACCACGCATACACGGCAGTTACCAGCCACACAGAGGTCGGGATGGTTGCACAGTGTGGGTATGTTTATGCCAAGAGTTTTTGCAGCAGCCAGGACAGTTGTTCCCTCCGCCACCTTAACCTCATGCTCGTTTATCTTAAGTGTTACCATAATTATCAATAGATAGGATTAGTAAATTACTTCTTCTCTGAAATTCTCAACGATCGACTTGAAGGCATTGCCTACCGACTGTCCGAGGCCGCACTTCGATGCCACCTTCATGGTATCGGCCAGCTTGACGAGTTCATTGAGGTATGTCGACTTGGCTTCTCCCTTCTTGACCTTTTCAATACCCTTGAGCAGCTGCTGGCAGCCAACGCGGCAGGGTGTACACTGACCGCATGACTCCTCCGAGAAGAACTCAAGATAGTTATGAAGCACGTTGTACATTGAGCGCGAGCTGTTGAAAAGCTTCATCGAACCGCCGGTGGGAACTCCTTCAAAACCTATTATGGTATCGGCAAACCTCTTGCGCGGCACGCAGAAGCCGGAGGCGCCTCCCACCTGAACAGCCTTGGTGTCTCCGTCACCGAATTCATTGACAAACTGCTGAACCGTCATCCCCAGCTCCAGCTCAAAGATCCCCGGCACGGGAGTGTCCCCGGAGATGGAGAATACCTTTGACCCTCGCGAGTCCTTGGTGCCGAGCTTGACATACTCCAGCGGCCCCTTCTCTATGATCATCATGGCAGTCACCAGGGTCTCCACGTTGTTAATGGAGGTCGGCTTGGAGAAGAGCCCGGATGTGGTCGGATAGGGCGGCTTGTTGCGCGGCTCACCCCTGCGGCCTTCTATTGACTCGAACAATGCACTCTCCTCACCGCAGATGTATGCTCCACTGCCCATACGGTACTCGATGCTGAAGTCATACCCGATCTCGGCAATCATCTTGTGAAACTTATGCAGCTCAACGAAAAGCTGAGGCAGCAGAAATCTGTATTCACCGCGCAGGTATATGAATCCTTTCTTTGCACCCATCGCCTTGCCGGCAATGGCCATCCCGGCATATACCTTGGGAGCCACCTTGTCAAGAATCTCACGGTCCTTGAAGGTGCCGGGCTCTCCTTCGTCAGCATTACAGACTATGTATTTCTCGGGATCCTTCTCGGCAGCAGTGTATTTCCATTTGAGTCCCGTGGGGAAACCAGCCCCGCCACGACCTTTCAGACCTGATTCCAGAACCTGCTGAATAATCTCATCACTTGTCATCTCGAAGGCTTTCTTCATAACCTTCCTGACATCTACGGTCTCAAATATAAGGTCAACTTTTGTCAGTCCTTTGTTTTTCATATCGGTGCCTCCCTCTGTTTAGCGCATGTAACCTTTAATAATGTCAATAACCGTCTCCGGCGTCAGATCAGTGTACGGCATGTCATTGACAAGCATCGCGGGAGCCTTGTGACACCAACCTATGCAGTTGGTCTCAAGAAGTGTGAACATCTTGTCGGGGGTTGTCTCACCTACCCTGATCTTAAGCATATCCTCAATGGTGCTTACTATGTCATTCTTGCCCTTCATCGAGCAGGTAATGGTCTTGCATACCCTGATGACATTCTTGCCACGCTCCTCGGTATCCAGGAAAGTATAAAACGATGCCGTGCCGTAAACCTCTGCTGCAGAGATATCCAGTTCTGTTGCAACTGAAACCATGACATCGTCTGTCAGGTAGTTGTGCTTCTTAACAATATCCTGAAGTATCGGCATGAGGCTCTCTCTCTTTCGGCCGTGCTTCTCTGCCAGATCCTTCACCAGGTTACCAGTTTGATACATATATTACGTTTTTAAGTGTGTTTGAAAATGTGTAAGCCTATGTTCTCAATTTCGGCTGTGAAACTAATAACAATAATCAACCAAAAACCTTACATAAATCATGTTTAAGAATATTTAAGGTTGAGGTGATATATGTTATATTTCCGGGGATTTGCTGACTAATCAGCTGGCCTTGAATTTGTTAAGTTGCAAGACAACCCACTCCAGCCATTCGTCAATGCCCTCTCCTTTGGTGGCTGAGGTCTTGATTATGGTGATGCCGGGATTCAGGGAGGCCATATCAGATTCGAAGGATGCGATGTTGAAATTGGTATAGGGTATGAGGTCTGTCTTATTGAGGATAACCGCCCTTGCGCCCGTAAAAAGCATCGGATATTTGGCCGGTTTGTCATCTCCTTCAGTGGTGCTGACAAGAGCCAGCTTGAAGGTTTCGCCAAGGTCAAACTGTGAAGGACAGATCAGGTTGCCGACATTCTCAACGAAGAGAAGATCGGTCTGATCAAGATCGAAATGTCCGAGGACCTTTGAGATGCTGTGGGAGTCGAGATGACAGCCGCCCCCGGTATTGATGCATACTATCGGGATATCATACTTTTGCAGGCGCCGTGCATCACGGTCTGTGGCAACATCACCCTCAATCACACCCATCCTTATCTTATCAGCCATAGCTTCACAGGTGCGCTCGAGCAGTGTGGTCTTACCGGCTCCCGGGGAACTGATGATGTTAACCATCATCACCTTTCTCTCCTTCAGGAGAGCACGAACCTCCTCAGCCTTGTTCTGGTTCCTGTCCAGAATATCCTTCATGATCTTTATTTCCATCTCTATTCTCCTTCCATGCTTTTTATGAACAACTCTTTGCCGTGTATTACATCTATGTCTCTGGAGCCGCATGCCGTGCAGGCATGCAGATCATCATCAGGCCTGTACTCCGTGCCGCACCTCCGGCACCGCATCTCCGCAACGATTATTTCAATATCCAGCTGTGCTGCCTCGGCGACGGTATTCCCGGCAGCTATCCTGAACGCCGCCTCCAGCAGATCAGGCACCACCTGCACGAACTGCCCGACGCTGATATTCACCTTCTCAACTACCCTGAGCCCTGCTTCCGCGGCATGGTGTGATACCATTGCCGACAGCTCTTCTGCTATTTTCAGTTCGTGCATCGTCCCTCCTGTCAGCATATTCTTGGCAGCAGCAGTCCTGAAGGCATATCCAGGAACCGCCTGCCGCCGGTTGCACTGTTAAGTACGACCCTGCCACGGCGCCCGGCAGTTATCTCTCCTATCACCGCCGATTCTCTCCCTAGGGGATCGGACCTCAGTATCTCAACTATCCTGTCAGCTGCCTCAGCGGCGGCGACGATAACCATCCTCCCCTCGCTGGCTAGCGTGAGCGGATCAAACCCGAGTATCTCACATAAGCCCCTGACAGGTTCGGCTATCGGAACACTCTCTTCGTTGACGCTTATGCCGCAGCCAATCATGGAGGCAAGCTCATTGAGCACGGCAGCCAGTCCGCCCCTGGTGAGGTCTCGCATGAAATGCACCGCCGCCGGCCTCTCCAGTATCTTTGCTGTCAACCTGTTGAGTGATGCACAGTCGGATATCAGCGGCCGGTCAAATGAGAGATCTCTTCGTGACGCAAGTATGGCAACGGCATGGTCGCCCGGCGGCCCGCTGACAATAAGCCTGTCGCCCTCCTTCACCGATGCACCGCTGCTGATATGCATATGCTCCCGGGGGAGGATGCCTACTCCGGCAGTGTTGATGAATATCCTGTCGCACTGCCCCTTCTCCACAACCTTGGTATCACCGGTGATTATCCTTACGCCGGCAGATTCAGCCTCCGCAGCCATGGAGGCTGCTATGGCGTCAAGCTCGCGGAGATCAAATCCCTCCTCAATGATGAATGCTGCCGAGAGAAACCTGGGTACGGCACCTGATACGGCAAGATCGTTAACCGTACCGCATACTGCCAGTTTGCCTATGTCACCGCCCGGGAAAAAAAGCGGGTCGATTACAAAGGAGTCAGTGGTGAAGGCGATCATCCCATCGCCAACTGACAACAGGGCAGAATCAGTCATCGGCCCCTCCATCCCGAACCGGGAGGCAAAATGGTCACGGACAAGATTTTGTGCCTCTCTTCCTCCGCTGCCGTGTCCAAGGGTTATCTTCTCATTCATCATGGCTGTATCTGAACCAGGAATTGCAAGCACCCTCTTCCGATACCATGCAGGCCCCCTCCGGATGCTCAGGGGTGCATTGTGATGCATAGAGGGCACACTCCGGAGGAGTCCGTACACCTCTCAGTATCTCTCCGCAGATGCATGCGCTGGCACGGGCAGACTCAGGCAGGCTGACCGTGAAGGCAGTGCCGGCGTCAAAACGCCGGTAGCGGTCGCGCAGCCGGAGCCCCGACAGAGCTATGGATCCCAGGCCGCGCCATTGTACATCACAGGGTTCAAAGACCCTCTCCATGTAAGCCTGTGCCCTCCTGTTTCCCCCGCGTGACACCGCCCTGGAATACTCTGTCTCCACTGACGGTGAAGAACTGTTAACCTGCCTGATAAGCATCAGCACGGACATAAGCAGGTCGGCAGGTTCAAAGCCGGATACCACGCAGGCAAGACCATGCCTCTCCGGGATGAAGTCAAATGCTGATGCTCCCGTAATGACAGCCACATGCCCCGGGCAGATGAAGCCGTCTATGCGGGTTCCGTCCTTAAGTATGGCCTCCATGGCCGGAGGCATCACCTTGTGTGCGCTCAGTACATAGAAATTGTCTATCCCCTCGCTGTCAGCCTGCATGACCGTCACAGCACTCCCCGGTGCCGTGGTCTCGAAACCGACGGCGGAAAAGACAATCTTCCTCTGCGGGTCGGAGCGTGCCATCTGCAGAGCCTCATGTGCCGATAGCACCACCCTCAGGTCAGCACCCTCCGCAGCGGCGGCGGCAGGAGAGAGAAGAGTGCCCGGCACCCGCATGAGGTCACCGAAGAGGGCAACGGTTACATCCTTGAGTGATGCCAGGGCTATCAGCCTGTCAATGTACTCCGCAGCGGTGACGCAGACCGGGCATCCCGGACCGGAGAGAAGCCTGACGTTGTCAGGGAGCAGCGACGGTATTCCAAACCTGTGGATGGCAGCGGTGTGCCCTCCGCATACCTCCATGAAGGTGTAGTCGCGCGTGGCAGCTTCAGCAATCAGCCTGGCAAGGCTCGCCGCGTGGCTCCTCTGCCTGAACTCATCAACAAACTTCATCGCCGCCACTTTCGCTTATTGAGTCTTCCATCTCCTTCAGGATACGCAGTGTCTCCATGGCCTCCTCCTCCTTCATCTTCTCGATGGCAAATCCTGCATGAAGAAGAACGTAATCTCCGACCTTCACCCCTTCAACCATCTGCAGGCCTGCCCGGAAGAGCACTCCCCCGACGGAGACCTGTCCCATGTCACCCTCAATGGATATGATGCGGGCAGGAAGACTCAGACACATTTTTCCCTCCTTTCCGCAGCGACAAGAAGCTGCCCCAGTGAGACACCGCCGTCGTTGGCAGGCACAAGGTGATTGGTGTAAACCCTGAATTTGTTCATGCTTAAAAGATACAAAGATTTCTCAAGCAGATACCTGTTCTGAAAAACGCCTCCCGAGAGGACCACCCTTTTCAATCCGGTATCGCTCCTGATACTCTTGCAGACGTCCAGGATAATATGAGCCACGGTATTGTGAAATCTGGCAGCGATGACCGGGATATCCTCATGATCCAGCTCGGCCAGCAATGCTTCGAACATGGGCCCCAGCCCGACCGTCTCACTGAGGGAATAGGGATAATGATCATCTGTCTTTGCAGAGGCAGCTGATTCGAGTCGCATAGGAGCCTCAGAATCGAAGGAACTCTCCGTGCAGAGCAGCAGAAGTGCCGAGACGGCATCGAA
>CAYPKP010000013.1:13236-70245 GCA_964411345.1 uncultured Rikenella sp.
CCTATGACCTTCCCTTCCAGCCTGTGCTCAGCCATCACCGATGCCGCATGGGCATGATGGTGCTGAACCATCACCAGCGGCACTCCGTTCTGTTCAGCCAGCTCCGCGGCAAACCTTCCGGAGAGATAGTCAGGGTGCATGTCACATGCCACATGAGACGGGGTGAACCTGAAGAGTGAAGAAAAGAGGCTCAGTGAATCGGTATAGAAATCGTATGTGGAGAGGTTCTTGAGATCACCTATATACTGACTCATAAATGCCTGGCAACCCCTTCCGATGCAGAAGCTGTTTTTCTGCTCAGCCCCCGATGCGAAAATGCCCTCAACAGAGCAGCTCACATCAACCGGTGCCGGAGCAAAGCCCCTCGACCTCCTTATCAGACTGACATTTCCGCCGATAACTCTGACCACGGAGTCATCAGCCCTGTTCTGTATCTCCCTGTTATAACTCACCATGCATCCGGTGACGGGCAACAGATCCTGTTCAGCCTGGCTGTCAACGGTTATTATCGGTTCATCGCTGAGGTTGCCGCTGGTGAGTACCAGCGCAGGGGTTGCAATCACCCGGAACAGCATGTAATGAACCGGCATGTGGGGCAGCATCGCACCTGTTGTGTTCAGCCCGCTGCTCACCGACGGCGCCAGCGCCCTCTTCTGCTGCAGTATGACAACAGGCCTCCTCCACGACTCCAGCACAGTCTCCTCCTCCGGCTCAATGTGGCAGTACTCATGCGCGGCATCCATATCCCTGAACATAACTGCAAAGGGTTTGCTGTCACGCTGCTTTCGCTGCCTGAGGCCTGCCACGGCTGACTCATTCAGCGCATCGCACATTAAGTTGTAGCCACCTGTCGATTTTATGGCGACACTGCCCCCGGAAGCCAGCCGCAGGGCTATCTCCTCCAGAATGTCATTTATTGAGGTGATGAGCAGATCACCTGCACGCAGAGTATAAACGGGCCCGCAGCTGTTGCATGCCACGGGCTGGGCATGAAACCTGCGGTCTGAAATGTCACTGTACTCGGCAGCACACCGCGGACACATCTCAAAGGCAGCCATGGTTGTATTGATCCTGTCATACGGCAAAGCCCTGATGATGGTGAAGCGGGGACCGCAATTCGTGCAATTGATGAAAGGATAACCTCTCCGTCCGGGATCAGTCTCCAGGTCCTCAAGGCACTCGCGGCAGACCGCAATGTCAGGACTAACCTCGGTGATGGTCTCATCCGCGTCGAGGCTGGGCCTTATGGTGAATCCTGTAAACCCGGCACTGCCGGTTCTCCTGAGCTGCACTGACCTTACAACAGCCGCCGGAGGAGCAAGGTCACGGATGTCACGGACAAACCTGTCGGCTCTCTCCCGGTCACACTCTATCACCACAGTGACACCACCGGTACGGTTCACCACCTCGCCCGTGAGGTTGTGCTTCATGGCAAGCCTGCGGATGAAAGGACGAAACCCCACACCCTGAACCAACCCCGTGACCAATATCTCGTACGCCGTTTCTATGACATCTATAGAAATAAAGTCTGCTCTTCCTTCATTCGCCTGACTGAGAGGATCACACTCTCTATCTCATCACTCAGGTTGACATTGTTGACAACCACGTATTGAGGCACCTTGAGTATTACGGGAGAGAAATTCACTATACCCCTTATCCCCAGGCTGACAAGTTCATCACACACTTCCTGTGCTGAAATCTCCGGTACGGCAAGTATTGCAACGATGACACCGAACCGCTCTGCTATCTCCTCCAGACGCTCCATGGAGTAGACGTTCATGTCACTCCTGCTCTTATGCTTGTAAGGATCTATGTCAAAGGTGGCAACGATATTTATTCCGCGCCCTGCAAACCTTTCATACCGCGACAGTGCCTGACCGAGATTACCCATGCCGACCACCACCACATTGCTCTTCCTGTCGCGGCTGAAGATAACCTCAATCTCCCGGATGAGTGACTCCGTAAGATAGCCGCCCCTTCTGTTCCCCTTGATTCCATATTCTGAAAAATCCTTTCTCACCTGCTCGGGAGTCACTCCTGCCTTGCCGGCAAGAGTATAGGAATATAACCGGGTTACACCCATTGCCTTCAGCCTCATCAATAACCCATGATAGAGCAATATTCTCCTCAGGCTGTTCCTGACACTGTATTTTGTGAATTGTTTCACAACAGATCACTGTCATACGATTGCCTTATGCAAGTTAAACTAACTTTTTTAAACAGCGCATAGAAAAATATTTAATTGATTATGAGTATTTTATTTGCGAAAGCCTCTGATCTGCCCATAAACACGCAAAAAAAACTTGACTTGAGTTTATTGCACACTTAAATTTATTATGTGAATCTTCTCACATAAAATGTTCTACACAGGTATCAGGAAAGAAGATTGGCATCGTTCACTGGAAAAACTGCTCACCACTTATGACATTTTTGTTCCGGTGAAAGATGAGTTCAGCCTTGACTACGAGCCGTTCAGGCCGGATCAGGCGGAAAAAATAGCATACAACACTCCCAAGCCTGCCACTCCGCTGAAGAATTTCTTTCTCCCTGTCAGGGAGAATGTAACTTCATCAAGAGATGTCAGCAAGCCCAGGATCATCATCGGTGCACCCAACTGTGACATTGAGGCGCTGATGCTGCTTGACGAGATATATCTCGATGAAGCATTCACTGATCCCTGGTACCGGAACAGGAGGAACAGCACCATCCTGGTGGCGTCAGACTGCTATACGGTGAATGATCACTGCCACTGCCTCTCCTATGGTGTCAAACCCTGGTCCACGGACCATGCTGACATGGCGATCCTCGCCGAGGGAGAGCAGATCTTCCTCAGGGTAATGTCAGATAAGGGAAAGGAGATTGCAGAGCAGCTTGCGGCCATATTCAGTGTGGACGAAGCCGCTGCTCTCTCTTTTGCCGAACAGAGGCACAGTGAGACCGAGAAGCTTCTCACCGCCCTGAATGCAGGGCTCCCTGACTACAAAACTACGGGAGAGATCATACAGAAGGCAGGGGATCAGATCTGGAAAAAATATGCTGCCAGGTGTGTCTCCTGCGGTGCATGTACCACAATCTGCCCCACATGCAGCTGCTTTCTGCTGATTGACAAGCCTGACTTTGAAAAGGTGAAGCAGATGGATGCCTGCCAGTACCCCGGGTTTGAAAGGGTAGCGGGAGGTGAGGATGCTCTCTTTGAACTTCCCCGGCGCTTCAGGAACAGGTATATGTGCAAGTATGTCTGGAGACCGCAGAAATTCAATTCCCTGGCATGCACCGGCTGCGGCAGGTGCATCGAGGCATGTATCGGAAAGATCAGTAAGAACGAACTGTTCATGGAACTCACCTGACAACCGTTATGGACAGCCACACCTTTAATATATATAAGCCCCTGCGGGCAACTCTTGAGGAGGTGATTGAAGAATCGCCCCTCATCAAGACCTTCGTCCTGATACCCGATGAAGAATTCGCGTTCAAAACGGGCCAGTTCATCGAGCTCTCCGTTGACGGTGTCGGTGAGGCCCCCTTCACCCCGTCATCATCACCCCTGGTGACTGACAGGCTCGAGGTCACCGTGATGAAGACAGGATATGTGACCGGCATCATGCATGAACTGAAGCCGGGAGCCGTGATGGGCATCAGGGGCCCTTACGGACGCGGTTACCCTGTCAGTGACTTTGAAGGCAAAGAGGTGCTGATCCTCGGCGGAGGCTGCGGCCTTGCCCCGATACGGTCGCTGCTCTACACCCTCGAGCACATGAAGGATGACCTCGAAAAGGTGATACTCTGCTACGGATCCAAAACGCCGGCCGACTGTATCTACAAGCCGCTGTTCAGCAGGCTTAACAGCATAGAGAAATTTGAAGCCCACCGCACGGTGGACATTACGGATGACGACTGGGACGGGCCGGTGGGTGTGGCCACCACCCTGCTTAATGACGTGAAGGTAAAGATTGACAACTCCGTTGCCGTGGTCTGCGGTCCTCCCATAATGATGAAATACGGCACCTTCAAGCTCCTGGAGATGGGCTACCGTGACGAGCAGATCTACCTCTCCATGGAGAAAAACATGTCGTGCGGCCTCGGCAAATGCGGACACTGCATGATGGGTGAATTTTTCGTTTGCAAGGATGGCCCTGTCTTTACCTACAACGAGATAAAACATAATCCTGAAATCTGGACATAACACGCAACTGGCATGATGGTGTTAATAGACATGATAAAACTGAGGGCTGCCATGACGGAGAACCCGTCTCTCATGCTGCCTGAGGCTCTCTGCTATAGCTCAGCCAGCACCAACGGCCTCAAGACCATACGTGAGCTGGCCACCTTCAGGTTTACATGCCGCAGGTGCGAAGATGCCCCGTGCATTGCCGTATGCCCCGCCGATGCACTTGAGAAGGATGAGGAGGGTGTGATCATGCGCCATACAAACCTCTGTGTCTCATGCAAGTCGTGCGTCACGATCTGTCCCTTTGGCACCATGATGACCGATTTCTTCAGGCATCACCGGAACAAGGATCTGCTGTATGATCTCTGTGATCATGAAGAGGCCCGTAAGTTTATTGAAGCATGCCCGCCCGGAACGGCGATGCTCACCGACAGAAAGGAAAACCCCGAAGAGCATATCTACAAGCTGAATGAGAAGGTGCTCATCAGGGATTACATTTATGAAACTGAAAAAGAGTAACGAGCAGTAATATGGCGGTATATCTCTTCTATTTCCTTATCTTCCCGGGATTGCTCTTCATGGCGGTTGCGGGGGCATTGCTATCATGGTATGACAGGAAGATCACCGCCAGGGTACAGTTCCGCAAAGGACCGCCCCTGCTTCAGCCCTTTTATGACTTCTTCAAGCTTCTGCTGGTCAAGGAGACTATCCTGCCGAAGCACGGTTCCCGCTCCATCTTCCTGCTCGCCCCGCTGCTGGGAGTATTCGGGGCGGCGATGGCCGGCCTCTTTGTCCTTCTTCCTCTCTTCGGGATAGAGACCGGATTCAGGGGAGACATAATCGTCATCTTCTACCTGCTCACCCTGCCCTCCTTCTCATATATTATCGGCTCCCTGGCCTCCGGAAATCCCCTGGCAGCAGTGGGGGCCTCACGTGAGATGAAACTTATTATCAGTTATGAACTCACCTTCCTGCTCGTGGTAGCGGCCGTGATAATGAAGAGCGGACAGCAGTTTGACATGAACAGCATCATTGAGACGCAGCAGACGGGCACCCCGTTTATCGGAAGCATCTCCGGCGTGCTCCTCTTTGTCGCAGCACTGTTCTGCATACAGGCAAAACTCGCACTGGTGCCTTTTGACATGCCCGAGGCCGAGACTGAACTGGCCTCAGGCATCTATATAGAGTATTCAGGTCCTCCATATGCGATGATAAAACTGGCCAAGTACATAATGTTCTTCATTTTGCCGGCTTTCCTTGTCGCAATACTCATGAACGGCATGAACCCGGGAATAAACATCATCTGGTTCATACTGAAGATCCTCGGAGTGGTGCTTCTCCTCACACTCATCAGAAACACCAACCCGAGACTCAAGATAAAACAGGCATCCGGCTTCTTTCTCATATGGATGAACCTGCTTGTTGTCATTGCCATTGTGCTGATTGCATTCGGATTATAAAAACAGAGACCGTGGGCTTCAAGGATTATTGTTTCAGGAAATCACTCTGGGTCTTTCACTTCGGGGGAGCATCATGCAACAACTGCGATATAGAGATCCTTGACTGCCTGACCCCGAGGCATGACCTTGAACGGTTCGGCATTCTGCTGGTGGGAAGCATAAGGCACGCCGACGTGCTGCTGGTCAACGGCTCTATCAACCGCCGCGACAAGGACCGTCTGCTGGAGCTCTACAGGCAGGCACCAAAACCGATCCTGGTGGTAGCCATCGGCGCCTGCGGATGCACCGGAGGGATCTTTGCCGAAGGCAACACCTTCGCCGGACCCGTCGACAAGATCATCCCGGTAGATGCCTACATCCCCGGGTGCCCCCCGAAACCCGAGGCAATAATTTCAGGAATAGTAAAACTGGCAGGAAAAAAATAGCGACAGAGGCATGGATACAGAGGCAGCCATCAATAAACTGACAGGTAAATTCAGCGGTGACATTTCCGAAGTGTCCCTCCAGAAGGGCAGACGCGCAATCGTCACCATCAGGCACACAGCCCTTCTCACCCTGTCCGAATACCTCTTTAAGAGCGAAGGCTTCAGGTTTATAATCGCCTCAGCCATGCATACCCGGCGTGGCTTTGAGATATTCTACCACTTCAGCTTCGATGCTGACGGAATGATACTGAGCCTCCATGTCATTCTTGACAAAGAGAAACCGCACATTGAATCCCTCTCCAACATGTTCAGCGCATCCAACTGGATAGAGAGAGAGATGCATGAGCTCTTCGGCATTGACTTCCTCCACCATCCCAACCAGGAGAAACTGCTCTCCGAGGGCAACTGGGCTGAGGGCGTCTACCCCTACCGTAAAGAGTTCAAATAACACCCTGACCACCATGAGCAGAAAAACACTCATACCGATAGGACCCTACCACCCGCTCCAGGAAGAACCTGAACTCTTCAAACTGTACTGCGACGGAGAGATAGTCAGGGACATCAAGTGGGAGACCGGCTACAACCACCGCGGAATAGAGAAACTGAGTGAGTCAAAGAGCTATGACCAGGTCTTCTTTCTTGTTGAACGTATCTGCGGCATCTGCTCCACCTCACACCCCTTTGCCTTCGCCAACGCCGTGGAAGAGATAGTAGGGGCCGAGATCACTGACAGAACCAAATACATCAGGTCTGTCATCGGTGAGCTTGAACGAATACACAGTCACCTTCTCTGGCTGGGTCTGGCAGGTCATTTCCTCGGTTACAACACCGTCTTCATGTGGGCCTGGAAATACCGCGAGCCCATACTTGACCTCTTCGAGATGATAACAGGCAACAGGAACAGCTATGCCATGTTCAAGGTCGGCGGAGTAAGACGCGACATAGAGAAGAGCAAGATACCGGCCATCAGGAAGGAGATGGGCGTCATACGCAAAAAGCTGGACCTCCTCACGGGAGCCGTCATGGATGACCCTGTCATACATGCCAGAACCAAAGGCGTGGGGATACTGACACGGCAGGACATAGTGGATTACGCTGCAGTGGGGCCCACGGCCAGGGCATCAGGCGTTGACATCGATGTGCGCAGGGATGACCCCTATGCCGCATACCCGCTTGTAAACTGGAAGGTGATAACAGCCGAGGCCGGTGATGTCTTTGCGAAGACTGAGGTGAGGCTTCTCGAGATGTATGAGTCGGCCTCAATAATTGAACAGTGCCTCGATGCACTGGAAAAACTGGAAGAGGGCAATATTGCCCTTAAAATTAAAGAGATACCTGCCGGAATAGGAACCGGGAGGGCCGAAGCGCCCAGGGGAGAGGTATTCCACTTCGTCGTCTCCGACGGCTCCAACTCTCCGGCAAGGCATAAGATAAGGGCCCCGAGCTATACCAACATAGCAACGTTCAAGAAATCATGCGTCGGACAGACTATCGCCGACGCCACCATCTCACTCGCGGCAGTTGATCCGTGCTACTGCTGCACCGAGAGAATGGCAGCAGCCTATGACCGCTCTTCAGGAGAGAAGATACTCAATGCCAATGAGCTCATTGAGATTTCAATGAAGAGAACAGAAGAATTAAGGAAATCAGAAGCAGGTCATGAATGAGCCTCTTGCCATATTAGCTGAACCGTCTGCATGCTGGATGCTCCAGATGCTGATATTGATACCTCTGGCTGCAGGACTGCTGCTTTTCCTGCTCCCCGAAAGGTTCCGGATGGCCAAAGGGATACTGGCATTGGCCGTGACCCTCTACGCAGGGTACCTCTCTCTGGGCCTGTACTCCTCTGCCGGACAGATGATCATGCAGGGGGAGACGGTCAGACAGGGCTGCCTCACCCTCTTTGACTTCGACCTTCTCCGGAAGGCAGGAGAATACCTTACATTCACCATTGACGGCCTAAGCAAGCTGATCGTTCTCTTTGTCAGCATCGTGGCAATACTGATACTGCTGTATACCATTGCCTTCAACAAGACTGCAAAGGTGCCCGGGTATTACCAGTGGTTCCTGATCACCCTGGGTTGCACTTACGGTGCCGTACTCTCTGATAACCTGATCCTCTTCATCATGTTCTGGGGCGTCCTCGGCATCACACTCTACAAGCTGATACCAGGGAAGGATGAGGAGAGCTCCGCTGCTGCCAAGAAGACCATGATACTCATCGGGGCATCTGATACCATCATGCTCCTGGGCATTGCACTCCTCTGGAGACTGACTGACACCCTGAGCATCAACGGCATATCCCTGGAGACCAATAACATCCTGACTGTCACGGCATTCCTTGCCCTGCTTGTCGGCAGCTTCACCAAGGCCGGCGCCTTCCCGTTCCATACGTGGGTGCCGGATTATGCCACCAATGCACCGGCATCCTCCTCAGCACTGCTGCCCGCCTCGCTCGACAAGCTGCTGGGAATATATTTCCTGGCCAGGATAACAAACGACCTGTTCATAATGACCCAGGGCATCAAACTCACAATGCTGATCATCGGTGTGATAACAATCATCGCAGCGGTGCTCATGGCATTGATGCAGCACGACTATAAGCGGCTGCTTGGTTATCATGCCGTCTCCCAGGTGGGTTACATGATCGTCGGCTTTGGCCTCGGATCGCTTGTGGGAATAGCGGCAGGACTCTTCCACATGATAAACAACGCCCTTTACAAGAGTGGCCTCTTCCTGGCTGCCGGCGCAGTGGAGCAACGAACGGGAAAGAGTGACATCAGTGACCTGGGAGGACTCTCCAGGGCCATGCCCGTTACATTCGTAGCATCACTGATCTTCGCCATGTCAATCTCAGGCGTCCCGCCCTTCAACGGCTTTGCCTCCAAGTGGATGATCTACCAGGGGATAATTGATTTTGGTGCCGGTGACGGCATAGCCTCAAGCCTCTGGATGGTGTGGCTGGGACTGGCAGTGCTGGGCTCAGCACTGACGCTGGCCAGCTTCATAAAATTCATCGGGGGGATCTTCCTCGGAAGAAGAGAACCATGGCTCGACAAAATCAGGGAGGTGCCCTTCCTGATGTGGGCCCCGATGGCGGTCCTTGCACTCTTCTGCGTCTTCTTCGGCGTCTTCGCCACAGAGATCGTCATACCCCGGCTCTTTACCCCGGTAGTAGGTGCTTTTGCCTTCAACGGACTCTGGAGTTCATCCTTCGTCTCCCTGCTGGTCCTGATATCACTTGTCCTTGGCCTGCTCATCTACCTCGCTCTTGGAAAGAAAAAATACCGGACAGAAGAGAGCTTCATCGGCGGTGAAACGGTGGAGAAGCTGGGAGCTTCATACCCGGCGCCCGAGTTCTACAAGACCTTTACCGAATTCGGTCTTTTCTCTAAAATCTATAAAAGAGCCGAGGAGAAGGCCTTCGACATCTATGACCTCTCAAAAGGGGCTGTGCTGTGGCTCAGCGGAAGGTTGAGCAGTGCTCATACCGGTGTGCTTCCCGGATATGTCATCTGGGTATGCGCCGGACTGATACTCATGTTGCTGATAATGATCTGACACAAAAAGACTATGGAACTGGCAATATCGGTAATAGTAATTTTCATGATACTGGGTGCCATCTATGCCATTCATGCCGGGGATATTCTTTCAGCAGTGATAGCAGGGGGCATAGTGGGCTACAGCCTCGTAATCTGTTTCCTCCTCCTGAAGGCGCCTGACCTGGCAATAGTACAGATAGTGGTGGAGACCATAATCCTGATCATAATGGTGGCAGTGGTGCTTGACAGCTCACGAAAGGAGGCCTACGGCAAGTTTGACACCCAGGCGTGGGTCACCGCCGCAACGGCAGTGGTAATACTGGCAATCCTCTTCTGGTTCCTGAAGGAGGCTTCAGCGCCCCTGGCCCCCTTCGGTGAGAACACAATGAGGATGGCTGATGCCTATGTAAACGGAGCCGTCGATAAGACAGGAAGTGTCAACCTTGTCACCGGAGTGCTCTTTGATTTCAGGGGATACGATACCCTCGGCGAGGCCACAGTGCTGGTCACCGCAGTGCTCGGCGTGCTGACTATTCTCAGAATAAGAGGAAAGAACTGAGTTAATGTAAGAATTAAGAGTCGCTGGTTTTGAATAAGAATTGAAAGGAACAGGCAGGAGGCGAAAACCGGGAGTTGAGAAATAAGAATTGGGCCACATGAAAGGAATGACAGTCATAGTAAAGAAGACGACGCAGCTGATAGCCGGGATTGTTTTTCTCTACGGCATCTATATCATACTGCACGGTCATCTTACCCCCGGCGGGGGCTTCGCCGGAGGGGTCATCGTAGCAGGGTCGTTCATACTGCTGATCCTGGCTTACGGAAGTGATTTCCTGAACCTGGTCAGGGAGGAGAGAGGGTCAACCACTTATGAAAACCTCGCCATCCTTGTCTTTCTTTTCCTCGGGCTTTCCGGAATGCTTGCAGGCGCCGGGATCTTCTTCGCCAACTGGCTGCCGCACGGTACCCCCGGCAAGCTTGTCAGCGCGGGCTTGCTGCCGCTGTACAATATTTTCGTGGGGATCGAGGTCGCCGCTTCAATACTTACAATATTCCTGGCCCTGATAATCTTTAAAGAGGAGGTGCTGAAATGACAGTCTATTGGCTCTGCTTTATACTGTTCCTGGTCGGACTTTACGGAGTGATAACCAGGAGAAACCTTATAAAGATAGCGATCTCGCTATCCATCATGGAGTTCAGCTGCTTTCTCTTCCTGGCCCTGATTGGATATACTGAGGGAGGGGTCGCCCCTATTGTTGATACCGCCGACCCGGTAAAGACTTATGTTGACCCGTTGCCACAGGCAATGGTGCTGACGGCAATAGTGATCGGACTGGCCACCACGGCCATGCTGATGGCTGTTATCATCCGGATATACAGAAAATACGGGACCTTTGACATACGAGAGATAAAAAACTTAAGAGGGTAAATGATGAATCCGCTGATACCGCTTTTTGTAGCCGTACCTCTTGCCGGGGCTTTCCTGACAATGATACTGGGCAGGTTCATTACAGCCATCTCCAGGTATATGGCGCTGGCCGTGCTGCTCTTCTTGGCCTTCATCAGCTTCTGGTCACTGGTCACGGGCGGGGACGGATCTTCGGTGTACACCCTGGGCGGATGGGAACCTGTTGATGGGGTTCCCATAGGGCTCTACCTGATCCATGACGGATTCTCGGCACTGCTGCTCTGCCTCATAAGCCTTGTCGGTCTCCTGTCAGTCACCTACTCGGTCTCATACATGGCCAGGTACACCTCCGAAAACTACTTCTACTCACTCTTCTGCCTGATGATAGCAGGCATGAACGGAGTGGTGCTCAGCGGTGACATCTTCAATATCTACGTCTTCCTGGAGATATCGGCCATCTCATCCTATGCACTCGTCGCCTTCGGGGTTGAGAAGAATGAACTTGAGGCCACACTCAAATACCAGGTCCTGGGGGTTGTCGCCTCATTCATGATACTCTTTGCCATCGGATTCATCTACTGGGGTGCAAAGACACTGAATATTGCAGATATCAGGACCGTCTTCAGCGCCGGGTATGACAACAGTCACTACCTGCTGATACAGATACTTCTTCTCACCGGATTTGGTCTCAAGGCTGCCATCATACCTTTCCATGCCTGGCTGCCCGACGCCCACTCATCGGCCCCCTCTCCCATCTCGGCCATGCTCTCCGGAGTGCTGATCAAGGCGGTGGGCATCTATGTGATCATTCGCCTCTTCTTTAACATGTTCGAGGTTACAGAGGGCATGTCAATAGTCATCACCACCCTCGGTGCTCTCTCAATGGCTGTCGGCGTCTTCCTGGCCATCGGCCAGTGGGACATCAAGAGACTTCTGGCCTATCACAGCATCAGCCAGATGGGTTACGTGGTCATGTCGGTGGGAATCGGAATGATACTGATGGCCAGGGGCATCCGCAGCGAGGTAGCCGCACTCGCCATCACCGGGGGCATCTTTCATATGCTCAACCATGCTGCCTTCAAGGGACTGCTCTTCCTCAACGCAGGGGCCATAGAGTATTCAATGGGCACCCGGGACCTCAGAGAGATGGGCGGACTGGCAAAGGGGATGCCGGTAACCTCCGCCACTTCGCTGGCCGCATCACTCTCCATATCCGGCATACCACCCTTCAACGGCTTCTTCAGCAAACTGATAATCATAGTGGCAGCAGTGATGGGCCGCTTTTACCTCCTGGCTCTTCTTGCGGTTATAGTAAGCATCATTACACTGGCCTCTTTCATGAAGTTCCAGCGCTATGCCTTTTACAACATGGAGCCGGGAAAAATCAGGAACGACATAAAAGAGGTGCCCGGGCCTATGCTGCTGAGCATGATCACCCTGGCTGTCGTCTGCCTGCTGCTGAGCCTGCTTGCATTGCCGGGCCTCAGGGAGACGGTGCTCTCTCCCGCAACGGACATCCTGATGGACCAGCTCAAATACTCCTCACAGATAACAGGCATGTGACATGAGATACGTGACAGTTTTTATATTATCCATGATCTTCTGGCTCCTGATCACCTTCAGGTTCACGGTGCCGAATATTGCTGCAGGAGCCGCCGTCGCGGCGCTGACATCAGCCATCTTCGGCAGGTACTACTTCCACAATGTGGGCAAATTCCTCCAGCCGCGGCGCTGGTTCTGGTTCCTGGTATACCTTGTCACATTCATCTGGGCATGTATAAAGGCCAACTTCGATGTAGCCTACCGTGTGCTCCATCCGGCCATGCCTATCAGACCTGGAATAGTGAAGGTGAAGACCACCCTGCGGTCCGACTTCGCCCGGACACTGCTTGCCAATTCGATTACCATGACGCCGGGAACGATCACCGTTGACATTATCGGCGATGAAATGTATATCCACTGGATCTATATACGGTCCGAAGACCCGGCGGTATATTCCAGGATGGTGACCGGGAGATTTGAAGAGTACATTAAAAAATTTGCGGAATGACCACTTTCCTGAATATCCTGCTTTACATACAGATTGCGATGTGCGCGGCCTGCCTCTACCGTATTGTCAGGGGGCCTACCATACCAGACCGGATGGTAGGCATAGACATCTTCGGGATACTTGTGGTGGGAATCTGTGGAATCATCTCGGTGCTGACAGACAAGGCCTTCATCCTCGATATAGGCATTGCCTGGGTAATACTGAGTTTTATCGGAACCCTTACGCTGGCAAAATACCTCAGCGGAAAAAAACTGAACGAGTGATATGGCAGCTGTGATTTTAATATCGGTAGGAGTCCTCTTTAATCTCTTCGGGTGTCTTGGCCTCCTGAGGCTGCCTGATATGTACAACAGGCTGCAGGCAGCGACAAAGTGCGTGACCCTGGGATGCTGCAGCATCCTCCTCGGCGTCTTGTTTCACTTCGGCATCGGCAGTGCAGGCTTCCGTGCCCTGGTGGCCATCCCGGTGCTCTTCTTCACAGCTACCGTGGCTGCACACGCCCTGGTCAGGGGCGCATACCATTTCGGAACGAAAATGGACAAAAGGAGTGTGAAAGATGATTATAGTGAGACAGTAAAATGAAGTACCCTAAACTGAGAGAGCTGAAAGAGGCAGTGACATCACTGGTGACACCGGCCTATACCTCAAAATTTCCTGTCGGGGGCCATGTGCCCTTCAAGGATTTCCGGGGCAAGCCTGTTGTTGATGATGCCAACTGCGTCGGATGTGAGACGTGTGCCAACGTATGCCCCCCTCTGGCCATCACCTTCACTGACGACAGGGAGAAGAAGATCCGCACCATCAGGCGGGATTACGGCAAATGCATCTTCTGCGGTCAGTGCCAGGAGCATTGCATCACGGGCAAGGGAGTGAGACTGTCAGACACCATCTACGATATGGCTGCCTTCGACAGGTCGGCAGTCGTGGAATACCAGGAAAAAGAGCTGCTGGTGTGCGAGAACTGCGGAGCAATAATAACGACAGTCGAGCACCTCAGCTATATGCACCGCAAGCTGGGACCAAAAGCCTTTGCATCAATACTCAACCTCAACATACTGAACCGCAAACTAAAACTGGCTGAGGATCAGGATCTGTCGGCAGAGATTGAAGGGACACTCCAGAGAAAGGATATGTTCAATGTCATCTGCCCCAACTGCCTGAGGCAGGTAACCGTCAAGTATCTTTTCAGAGGTGCCTGAGAATCTGACAGACCTTCTTGCTGACAAGAACCGGAAAATCCTCTTCGCCGGTATAGGAAATATCCTGAGGCAGGATGACGGGGCAGGCGTTTATGTCAGCACACGAATAAACGAAACGGGAAACATCAGAGTACTGACTCCGGAGGTCAGCATCGAAAACTATATCGGGAAAATCAACTCCATTGATCATGACACCCTCGTGCTGATCGACTGTGCCGACATAAAAAAGCCGCCCGGAACATGGGAACTGATACCCCTGGAACAGATCAGGGACCTCACCTTCAATACCCATAACATATCACTGAAACGACTCTCTGAATTCTTTGCAAAAGAAGTGATGATACTCGCAATTCAACCGGAATCTGTTGCTTTCGGAGAAAATTTATCGTATATTGTACATGAAGCATGTAACAAAATTGTCGGACTGATTAACGAAAAGGAGGTATTAAATGGCGGTTGAATATTTATGCAAAGCCTGCAGAGGACACCTTAAGGTAAAGTCATCAATAGTGCTCTCTGCCACTAAGATCAACAGCTCAACAAGAGGGCTTGTATTCCTGAATCCTGAGCTGGGAAACTACACGAAAACGACCCACCCGTCGTTTGAAATGGAGAAGGGTTCCGAATACCTGATAAACTGTCCCATCTGCCACTCACAGCTCAACAGCATGAAGTATCCTCACCTGGTCAGGATTATCATGGTTGATGAAAACGGTAAGGAGTTTGACATCTACTTCTCGGGTATCGTCGGAGAAAACTGCACCTACAAGATCAGTGAGACCGGGGTGGAAAAGAGCGGTCCCGACGCCAGTCTCTACGACAAGTACTTCGATGTCCCCAGGGAGGACAGGAAGTATCTTTAGGAGGGAATAGGCAATAGGCAATAGGCAGTAGTCCAGCAGGCAGTCTTAAGTCAGCAGCCGGCAGTCAGCAGCCGGTAGTCAGCAGCCGGCAGTTTGAGGCGCCGGCGAACGAGGAGCCTCAATCCCGTACACGAACCTGTCCCGATGATATCGGGAGTGTCGGGACGGTAATCTTCAGGTATTGCAGGCGGGCTGCAGGTCTTATTGTATTGTGACGGTCCTTTTGTTTACGCCGCATCCGGCATCATGCCGGAGTGTATCCCTTATTTTGTAGCCATGTCTTCTCGTTGTTTCCTGTTTTTTTGGTTAATTTTAACCGGCGTAATGCATTAACCAATTAAATGACGGATGAAGACAAATATTGAACTCAGGTATGCCGCCCATCCTGCAGATGTGAAAAACTGGGGCACCCGGCAGCTCCGGCAAGAGCATCTTGTCAGCAACCTCTTTGAAGAGAATACCGTTAACATGGTCTATTCACTCTATGACCGCATGGTTGCCGGAGGAGCAATGCCTGCAGGCGAGGCACTAAAGCTCGAGCCGGTGGATGAGGTCAAGGCGGCATGGTTCCTCCACAGGCGGGAACTGGGTATCTTCAACGTCGGCGGTCCGGGAAAGATTCGGGCAGGCGACACGCTCTTTGACCTTGACTTCAAGGAGGCCCTCTACCTCGGCAGCGGCGACAGGGAAGTGATCTTCGAAAGCGCTGACCCCGCCAGGCCCGCACTCTTCTACTTCAACTCCGCCCCGGCCCACCGCACCTGTCCCGACCGGAAAGTGACAAAGAGTGACTGCATAACCGCTGAGATGGGCTCGATGGAAGCTGCCAACCACAGGGTAATAAACAAGATGATCGTCAGGGAGGTGCTTGAGACCTGCCAGTTGCAGATGGGCATGACGGAACTGATGCCCGGCAGCGTATGGAACACCATGCCACCTCATACTCACGGCCGGCGTATGGAGGTCTATTTCTATTTCGAGGTGCCTGAAGGCGGAACCGTATGCCACTTCATGGGAGAACCAACCGAGACAAGACATCTCTGGATGAAGAACAACGAGGCAGTGATATCACCTCAGTGGTCTATCCATGCTGCCACGGCAACCTCAAACTACACCTTCATATGGGGCATGGCCGGGGAGAACCTCGATTACGGAGACCAGGACTTCCTCAAACAGACTGACCTGCGATAGTTACCTTACCCACCAAAATACAGACCAGGCAATGTACAGTGACTTATTCAGACTCGACGGAAAGGTGGCACTGGTCACCGGCGCATCCTACGGCATAGGCATGGCAATGGCAAAAGCTCTTGCCCAGGCAGGAGCCACCATAGTGTTCAACGACCGCAATCAGGAAAAAATAAAAACGGCACTCAGGGAGTACAGGGATTCAGGCATCGAAGCCAGGGGCTATCTTTTTGATGTGACCGACGAGAAGGCGGTCAGGAAACATATTGACAGGATAAGTTCAGAAGTGGGGGTGATAGATATCCTCGTCAACAACGCGGGCATCATCAAAAGGATCCCCGCCCTCGAGATGAATGCTGCCGAGTTCCGTGAGGTCATCGACATAGACCTTACGGGCCCCTTTATAATGTCAAGGGCCGTAGCTCCCGGCATGATAAAAAAGGGCGGCGGCAAGATAATCAACATATGTTCCATGATGAGCGAGCTCGGCCGGGAGACGGTCTCCGCCTATGCCGCCGCAAAAGGCGGCTTGAAGATGCTGACACGCAACCTGGCCTGCGAATGGGCAGAGTTCAACATCCAGGTCAACGGCATAGGCCCGGGGTATATAGCCACCCCGCAAACCGCACCACTGCGTGAGGACGGCCATCCCTTCAACACCTTCATAATCGGACGTACACCCGCCGCCAGGTGGGGAAGACCACAGGACCTGGAGGGACCGGCAGTGTTCCTTGCCTCCGGGGCCTCTGACTTTGTGAACGGACATATACTCTACGTCGACGGCGGCATACTCGCCTATCTCGGCAAGCAACCCAAATGAAAAACAGACCACAGACCGGCACCTGCATCATCCAGAGACTGAAAAACGGATCTGACATCTGATTAAATGCAGGAGCCATCTGCCCGATAACCCAATGTCAAATGAAAAAAACACTCATTCTGCTGATCTCAGCCATAATCTTAGCCAGTTGTGCCCACAACCGCATAAAAGTAAAAATAGAAAACTCCCTCCCCTTTGACAGGAGTGCAGAGACCGTTGAGATACCCCTGGCCTCGATTGCTGAGAAGCTGCCCGATTTCTCCCCATCCGAACTGCTGGTAACTGACGCCAGGGGGAATGAGATCCCCTCACAGCTCATCCATGCAGGGAATGCTGAACCGCAGTCACTGATCTTTCAGTCTGACCTGAAGGCCACCTCGTCATTGGTATACTTCATTGAAAAAGGAACCCCTTCTGAATATGAGCCCAGAGCCTACGGGCGGTTTGTTCCGGAGAGAATGGACGACTACACCTGGGAGAATGACCGCATCGCCTTCCGCATCTACGGTCCTGCCCTCATTGCCAAGGACGGTCCCAGCAACGGCCTCGACGTATGGGTTAAAAGGACTGACAGGATGGTTATAGACAGATGGTACTCCGAATACCTTGCCGGGAAGAACAGCTATCATGATGATAACGGTGAGGGGTGCGACTCCTACAAGGTAGGACGCACCCTTGGAGCCGGGGCGATGGCCCCCTTCGTTGACGACTCCCTCTGGCTGGGGATCAACTTCGAAACATGGGAGACACTCGACAACGGCCCGCTGAGAACATCCTTCAGACTGACATATCCTCCATTTGAGGTACGCGGAGTGATGATGACCGAGACCCGAACCTTCTCACTCGATGCCGGCAGCCAGATGAACCGGGTGACGGAAGAGTACTCAGGGCTGGACAAGGTCTTCACCGTGGCCGCAGGCATTGTGAAAAGGGAGGAAGGCTCAGCCATGCTCTTCCCTCCTGAAAAAAATGCCATCGCCTACCGCCTTGACGGCGGCGAGGGAGGCGTCACATACGTAGGAACAGTGCTGACAACCTCCGCCACAGCCGTACAGGAAAACAGCGAGCACCTGATGATCATCACCAGGTACATCCCGGACACTCCGCTGGTTTACTATACCGGAGCAGGCTGGAGCAAGTGGGGATTTGAGACGGACGATGCCTGGAAAGATTATGTTGACAAATTCTCACAGAGACTGAACAACCCGGTCAGGGTGTCACTGAAGTGACCGTCGGAAAGATCAATAACTACCGCCTCCAGCAATGAAAACCAGAGCCGTTTTACTGATATTGGCCAGCCTCACGCTGGCATCACTCCTCCCCTCATGCCTGAACCGCAACAGCAACCGCAGCACCAGCGAGGCAGGACTCAAATCTCCCCGATGGTCGGTTCGCATGGCCGAATCGGAGATGATACGCAACCCATCCCTCTGGATGGTTGACTTCGTTAAGGAAAAGAAGTGGAACTACACTCACGGGCTTATGGGCCTCGCTTTTCTGAGACTCCATGAGGCCACAGGCGACAGCAGGTATTTCGAATATGCAAAGGGTTATGCCGACTCACTCATCGACGAAAACGGAGTGATATCCACATACAAAAAGGAGAACTACAACCTTGACCATGTAAACCCCGGCAAGATGATCTTCCTGCTCCACGACCTGACGGGGGATCCGGTATATGAGAAGGTGATCCATACACTCCGGGAGCAGCTCGAGTCGCAGCCCAGAACTCCTGAGGGCGGTTTCTGGCACAAGAAGGTCTACCCTGACCAGATGTGGCTCGACGGCCTCTACATGGGAGCTCCCTTTTATGCCGAATATGCTCTCAGGTATGACCGGCCGGAGGATTTTCGGGACGTGGTCAACCAGTTTCTGATCGTCGCAGCCAACACCCGTGATCCGGCAACAGGACTCTACAGGCACGCCTATGATGCATCCCGGAAGATGGCCTGGGCGGACCCTGTGACAGGACAGGCACCTCATGCATGGGGACGGGCCATGGGATGGTTCTCAATGGCAATTGTTGACGTGCTGGATTTCCTGCCGGAAGATCAGCCCGGGCGGGATGAACTGATTGCCATTTTCCGGACAATGGTCGACACGCTGGCAAAGATACAGGACCCCCGGACCGGAGGCTGGCACCAGGTGCCCGACCGGCCGGGCGATCCGGGCAACTACATCGAAACATCCTGCACAGCCATGTTCGCTTATTCCATCTTCAAAGGGGTGAGAAAAGGATACCTCGGCAGTGACCGCCTTGAAACAGCCGTAAAAGCCTATGAAGGGCTCATTGAAAATTTCATTGTGGCAGAGGAAAACGGGCTGGTGACAATGACAAACATTTGCGGTGTGGCAGGACTCGGAGGCGACCCTTACCGCGACGGCTCGTATGAGTATTATATCGGTGAGGTGATACGCGACAATGACCCCAAGGGAGTCGGACCCTTTATCATGGCCAGCCTTGAATACGAAACTCTTCCGAAATAGGCCTGAGGGGCCGAAAGTCTGCTGAATAGACTGGCTGAACACTCCTGTCCGCCGTATTCGTCCCTGAGTTTCACATACAATGTGCACCGCGGCGAAAACGGATATCTTTCCGAATGCCGGGAGGAAAAAGGCATCTAGCGTGCGGGAATCCAGCCGTCATGACGGCCGAAGACCCTCTCCACCGTGTATCTCCTGACCTCCTTCCTGCTCAGCTGACGGCTCCATGAAACCCTCGACTCCGGGTTTGCCCCCGGGCCGCTGCTGCGGTACTCGGCATAACGTGCCGTATTCTCATTGTCAGGATTATCCCAGTTATGCCATCCCTCAGGCCTGATATGCTCTCCCAGATCACACCTGATGAACACCGTCGCCGCAAACGGTCGCCAGGGCCGTCCCAGATAGACCCGCGTAATGCTGTCCGCGGCAGTGAGCCTGCAGCGGTTGAAGATGTAACCGTATTCATGGTCGGCCACCGTTGAGGCGGCAGTGACATATGAGTTTTTCTTGCTGTGAATGTGACATCTCTCAAACCAGGCAGTGGCCGGCCCGAAGATGAAGTCGGTGGTGCCCTCTATGTAACACTCCTCATAATACTGCCTGCTCTCCTGGTTGGCCGTAAGCAGCGTATCCTGGTTGCCCAGGAACCTGCAGCGGCGGAAGACTACCCTGTCGGCATCGGCATGGACCGCCACCGCCTGCCCCAGCTGCTCAGCATTGTTTTCAAAGGTGATATCCTCAGCGGTAAACCCTGATCCAAGAACCCAGACAGTGTATGTCCTGAAGGTTCCCATGTTGCGTATCCCGGCGTGGTCCTTCCAGGTAATGACAGTACCGTCTGCGCTCTCCCCCTTCATGTAAAGATTTGTAACCCACGAGGGGATTACTATCTTTTCACGGTAGGTGCCGTTCCTGATGAACATATATGTGGTGTCAGACATATACGCCCTTATCGAATTGACCGCCTCCTGCACCGAGCTGAATTCGCCGGAACCGTCGGCAGCCACTGTAATATGCCTCGGCTCACCGAAAAGGGCAACCGATTGCATCACTATTGTCACTATTATTGTGATCCTCTTCATGGATGCTGCATTATTAAGAAATCCAGACCCCAATTTAGTTTTTTATTACTATTTTTCGAAATCGCTTAAACCTCTTAACGGGCATATACATGAAAGAGACCGGCAAATACTCCTTTGGGATCGGAGACAGGTTCTCACACCAGGGAAAAGCACAGCTGCAGGCCCTGATGAAGGCATCAGCCGAGCTGGGTATCCAGATCACACCTGTCTGGAACAAATCAAACAGGGAACACAATATCGTGCATTCCAATCCCTCGGACACGCGCGCCGAGGCCGATGCCGCCGTTCAGGCACTCGGATATGCAGGTCCCTACTTTGTCGACGCTGACCATATCAACCTGACCACCGTGGGACGCTTCATCGATCACTCCGATTTCTTTACCCTGGATGTGGCCGATTATATCGGGAAAAAGGCATCGGATACTGATATCGAGGGATTCGTCGAAGCCCACCGTTCATTCATCGGTGACCTCAGCATACCGGGCATAACAGACCGGTTCAGCATAACTGAAGATTATCTGAGGCAGTTTGCCGGGAAGTTTCTCTTTGCCCTCAATGAGGCAGCGGCCATCTACAGGCATATAGCCTCGGTCAGGGGCGCCGGAACCTTCGTGACGGAGGTCTCCATGGATGAGGTCGATCAGCCACAGCAACCCCTGGATATGCTCTTCATACTCAAGGGACTGGCTGACCTCGAAGTGCCCCTGCAAACCATTGCTCCCAAATTTACCGGACGCTTCAACAAGGGAGTCGATTATGAGGGTGACCCCGTCCGCTTCGGCAAGGAGTTCGAAGAGGACATCCTCGTCATCAGGTATGCCGTCAGGATGTTCGGGCTGCCCGCTGACCTCAAGCTCAGCGTCCACTCGGGCAGCGATAAGTTCTCCATCTACCCGGTCATCGGATCCCTGATCAGAAAACATGACTGCGGACTGCACCTCAAGACTGCCGGCACAACCTGGCTTGAGGAGGTGATCGGCCTGGCCCTCTCCGGAGGCGCGGGACTCGACCTGGCAAAACTCATCTACCGCAAGGCCATCGAAAGACGGGAAGAGCTCTGTGCACCGTATGCCACTGTCATCGACATTGACCCCGGAAAACTTCCCGATCCCGATGAGGTTGAAACATGGGACAGCCGCAAGTATGCTGATACCCTGAGACATGTGCCAGGCTGCCCCGACTACAACCCGAGCTTCCGCCAGCTCATTCATGTGGGCTACAAGGTTGCATCCGAAATGGGAGAGAAATACACCGGCGCACTGGAAGCAAACGCCAGTGTAATAGCCGGCTGCGTTACTGAAAACATATACGTGAGACACGTCATCCCGCTATTTGGTGAATAGATGCCGCCCCATTCGCTGACGGCAACGAAAACCGCATGCATAGCTTAACCTCAGACAAAAGATGACATCTCAGCATAATCTCTGCACCCCGTTGGAAAAACAGACCTGTATGAGAAAAGGATCAGTCAGGGATCACATTAAAACATACCTTGCAGGTTCCATCCGTTCAATGATGTAAACTTTTATACAGCATGAAAGAATTTATCAGTGAAGATTTTCTTCTGCAGAATGATGTGGCAAGGGCGCTCTATCATGAACACTCCTCCGGCATGCCGATAATCGACTATCACTGCCATCTCAGCCCGGAAGCCATAGCAAACGACAGACGGTTTGAAGACCTCGGCCAGCTGTGGCTTGAGGGCGACCACTACAAGTGGAGGGCCATGAGGGCCAACGGTGTCGATGAAAAATTCATAACGGGAAAGGAGACCTCCTTCCGTGAAAAGTATGACCGCTGGGCAGAGACGGTGCCGTTCACCATGCGCAATCCGCTCTATGCCTGGACCCACCTCGAGCTGAAGAGAGTCTTCGGCGTGAGCCGGATACTCAAACCTGAGACCGCGGCCGGGATATGGGAAGAGTGTTCTGAACTCCTCCGGCAACCGGAATATTCGGCACGAGGACTGATGAAAAAATTCAACGTGGAGACAGTCTGTACCACCGACGACCCGGTCGACTCCCTGGAGTACCACAGAAAGATACGTGAGGACGGATTCGGGATAAAAGTGCTGCCTGCATGGCGGCCCGACAAAGCCATGGCGGTAGAAGAGCCCGGTAAATTCAATGATTACATGGCCCGCCTCTCGGAGGTGTCAGACACCGAGATCAAAAGCTTCTCCACCCTTCTCGATGCCCTGCGTAAGCGCCACCACTTCTTTGCCCGTGAAGGATGCCGCCTCAGTGACCACGGCATTGAACAGTTCTATGCAGATGACTATACTGACAGTGAGATAGATGCCATTCTCGGGAGAATCCTTTCGGGAACCCGGCTGAACCCGGCGGAGATATCGAAATTCAAATCTGCCATGCTCTATGAGCTGGCCGTCATGGATGCGGAAAAGGGCTGGACACAGCAGTTTCACTACGGTGCGATACGCAACAACAACAGCCGTATGTTTGCCATCCTTGGTCCTGACACCGGCTATGACTCCATGGGTGACTTCACCGTGGCTAAAGATCTCGCCAGGCTGCTCGACCGGCTCGATGCCGGAGGCAATCTCACCAGGACTATCCTCTACAACCTCAATCCCTGCGACAACGAACTGATTGCCTCCATGACCGGCAACTTCCAGGACGGCACCATCCCCGGAAAGATACAGTTCGGCGCCGGGTGGTGGTTCCTTGACCAGGAGAACGGCATGATCAACCAGCTCAATGCCCTCTCCCTGATGGGACTGCTCAGCAGGTTCGTCGGCATGCTCACCGACTCGCGCAGCTTTATCTCCTATCCGCGCCATGAGTATTTTCGCAGGATACTCTGCAACATGCTCGGGGACGATGTCGTCAAAGGCAAATTGCCTGAATCAGAACTTGACACAATAGGCAAGATGGTTGAAGATATTTCCTACTACAACGCAAGAGACTTTTTCGGTTTCTAATCATCATTCAAAACACAGCTGATGGCCAGATTCACACGTATTCAGACAGTTATCGCGATGCAGGAGACAGGGCTTGTCCCCCTCTTTTACCACAGCGATCCTGAAAAATGCAGGGAGGTTATCTCGGCATGTCATGCCGGCGGTGCACGACTGTTCGAATTTACAAACAGGGGCGACTTTGCCCATGAGGTATTTGCCGAGGTTAAAAAATGGGCTGCGGAGCACTGCCCCGCTATGATCATCGGTGCAGGCTCAGTGGCTGATGCCCCCACAGCTGCAATTTTCATGCAGATGGGTGCCGACTTCATTGTCTCCCCCATCCTGAATCCCGATGTGGCCAGGATATGCAACAGGAGAAAGGTGCTGTGGATACCCGGATGCGCAACCCTGACCGAGATCTCCCAGGCTGAGGAGCTGGGTGCCGAGATAGTGAAGATTTTTCCGGGCAACGCTGCCGGTGGCCCCTCCTTTGTCAAAGCCGTCAGAGGACCGTCACCCTGGACCAGCATCATGCCTACCGGAGGCGTTGAACCCACTGAAAAGAACCTGAAGGAGTGGTTCGATGCCGGCGTGACCTGCGTGGGAATGGGATCCGGGCTCATAACTGCCAGCCATGTGAAAAAGGCTGCCTGGAATGAGATCACAGCAAAAGTCAGGGAGACACTTGAGATAATCAGAAACCTCCGGGCTGCAGAAGCCTGAAGAAGAATGTAAATATAAGGTCAAAAACAAACAAATACACTTCAAAGCAAAGCTATGTCTTCACATACCACTGATGCGAAAATGACTAACTACAGGTGGGTTATCACCGGTCTGTTGTTTTTCTCCGTTGCCATCAATTATATGGACCGGCAGGTCCTGTCACTCACATGGAAGGACTTCATTGCACCCGAGTTTCACTGGACAAACAATGATTACGGAACCATCACCGGCCTCTTTTCGATCTTCTATGCCGTCTGCCTCCTGGTGGCAGGCAGGTTCATCGACTGGATAGATACGAAGAAGGGATTTCTCTGGGCCATAGGTGTATGGTCGGCGGGAGCCGTGCTCCATGCTTTCTGCGGCATAGCCACCTCAGGGATCACCGCCGGCAGATGGCTGGTGGGTTTTGAAGAGGCACGAAAAATAATCGGCACAGTGGATGACATTGGCCTGGTAACCAGCGTCAGCGTTACCCTCTTTATCTTCGCGCGGTTCGTGCTGGCCCTGGGTGAGGCTGGCAACTTCCCGGCCGCAATAAAAACCACCGCTGAGTTCTTCCCGAAGAAAGACAGGGCCTTCTCAACCAGCATCTTCAACTCAGGAGCACAGGTGGGAGCCCTCGTGGCCCCTATCACCATACCCGTGATAGCTGTGAAGTGGGGTTGGGAAATGGCCTTCGTAGCTATCGGTGCCATAGGATTCATATGGATGGGATTCTGGGTCTTCATGTACAAGAAACCCCATGAACATCCTCTTGTGAATAAGGCTGAACTGGATTATATCAACCAGGATACGATTGCGGAGACGATTGCCAACAACAATGTGGAAAAAAAGGAGAAGAAGATGCCGTTTCTGCAGTGCTTCAGATACCGGCAGACATGGGCTTTTGCCTTCGGGAAGTTTATGACTGACGGTGTCTGGTGGTTCTATCTCTTCTGGACACCGGCATATCTCAGTGATGTATACGGACTTACCTCTGACACAACAACGGCCAAACTTCTTATATTTGTTCTTTATGCAATAGTAATGCTGTCGATTATCGGCGGCTGGCTTCCAAGGTACTTTGTTGACAGGCTCGGCATGAACCCCTATGCCGGACGTATGCGCGCAATGCTGATCTTTGCCTTCTTCCCCCTGCTTGCCCTGCTGGCACAGCCGATGGGACATCTCTCCTACTGGTTCCCGGTAATCATCATAGGCATAGCAGCTGCAGCACATCAGGCGTGGTCAGCCAACCTCTTCTCCACCATCGGCGACATGTTCCCAAAGTCAGCCATAGCAACCATAACAGGCATAGGCGGCATGGCCGGAGGCCTCGGTGCATTCATCATCAACAAGGGTTCCGGCGCCCTCTTCGACTTCGCATCAGGAAGCACAGCCATGCCTGACGGAACGGTGGGTGTGATGACCAAGGAGATGCTGGCCGGCGGCGCTCAGTATATCACTGAACCCATGAACCTGTTGGGGTTTGAAGGAATAAGGGCAGGCTATTTCATCATATTCTGCATCTGCGCAGTGGCTTACCTGATAGGATGGCTGGTAATGAAAATGCTAGTCCCAAAGTATAAGCCAATAGTAGTTGATTAAAAGATTTCTTCAATTTGAATGATATGCGTTAAACCCTTAATAGTTGATTAGAACCAGAAGCAGCTATGAATGATTTCAGCGATCTCAAAGGAAAGGTGGCCGCTGTCACCGGCGGCAGCGGTGTGATAGGACAGACACTGGTGAAAGGACTCTGCAGTGCCGGGGTAACGGTGATAATACTTGACATCAACCCTGCCCGGGGAGCCGTCACGGCCGCCGAGATGGTCAAAAGACCCGACTGCAGCGTGGCCGCAGCCATCGGCGCCAGCGTCACCGACAGGGAGTCTCTGCTAAGGGCACGCGAGGAGATAAGGTCAGCGTTTGGCTCACTCGACATACTCATTAACTGCGCCGGAGGCAATAAAGCCTCTGCGACTACCGCAAGAGAGTTCATCAGCCGTGATGACAAGAACCTCGACGGAAGCTTCTTTGACCTTGACATAGAAGGATTTGACGGTGTCATCGACCTTAACTTCAAGGGCACGGTGCTGCCCACCATGATCCTCAGCGAGGATATGGTCAGAAAAGGCAGCGGGACGATCCTGAACATATCCTCCATGAACGCGTACCGGCCTCTGACAAAGATACCTGCCTACTCGGCCGCCAAGGCTGCCATCAATAACTTTACCCAGTGGCTGGCAGTGCACTTTGCCCCGGCAGGCGTGAGGGTAAACGCCATCGCGCCAGGATTCCTGCTGACAAACCAGAACCGCTTTCTGCTCACCGACGAGCAGACCGGCGAGATGACTCCCCGTGGGAGAAAGATCATCAATGCCACACCCATGGGCCGGTATGCGGAGCCCGAAGAGCTGGTGGGAACAATGCTCTACCTGCTCTCGGAGACATCATCTTTCGTCACAGGCGTGGTCATACCTGTCGACGGAGGCTTCAGCGCCTACAGCGGAGTGTAATTGAACAAAATGGACCTGAAGACATTGTTTATGATGGGATCCTGATGTCAATGCCCCTTTCGCGGGGACATTGGATTACGTGCAGGATCAGAGACTGGCTTATGATTTGAGAATGAACATCCTTGAAAAAATAACACCGGAGAAGGATTTTTTTATCGGCATCGACTCAGACGGATGTGTCTTTGACACTATGGAGGTAAAGCACAAGGAGTTCTTCACTCCCAATGTGGTCAAATATTTTGGTCTCTTTGCCATATCAAAGTATGTGCGCCAGACATGGGAGTTCGTCAATCTCTATTCCGTCACCCGGGGCGTCAACCGTTTTCCCGCGCTGGTGAAGGTGATGGAGCTGCTTGCTGAACGACCAGAGATCAGAGAGCTGGACATAACGTTGCCCGATATGGAACCGCTGAAGGCGTGGATTGCCGGGGAGACCCGGCTGGGCAACCCCGCCCTGGCGGAGTATGTGGAAAGGAAGCCGCACCCGGCCCTGAAACAGGTCCTGGCATGGACTCTGGCCGTCAACGAGGATATCTCGGCCTGGCTGCGCAACACCCCTCCCTTTCCCTATGCACGCAGATCAATAGAGAAACTGAGTACCGTGGCAGACGCTGTGGTGGTGTC
The DNA here is from genome assembly GCA_964411345.1 of uncultured Rikenella sp. Taxonomy (GTDB): domain Bacteria; phylum Bacteroidota; class Bacteroidia; order Bacteroidales; family VadinHA17; genus SR-FBR-E99. The sequence goes on from CAYPKP010000013.1 coordinate 40,691, forward strand.
CCAGACACCACTCGATGCTCTCACCAGGGAGTGGAGTGAACACTCCATCGACAAATATGTAAAGGCTATCGCCGGACAGGAGCTGGGCACCAAGACCGAACACATCACCATGGCCGCTGGAGGCAAATATCCTCCTGAAAAAATACTTATGATAGGCGATGCCCCGGGTGACCATAAGGCAGCCACAGGCAACGGCGCCCTCTTCTTTCCGGTAATACCCGGACAGGAGAACCGGTCATGGAAACTGTTTCATGATGAGGCCCTCGGCAGATTCATTGAGGGTACCTACCGGGGCCATTACGAGGAGGAGCTGATAAGAGAGTTCCGGAAATCACTGCCGGAAACACCCCCATGGTAAAAATGCAAATATTATGATATACTACGCAGCTGCAGGTCCTGAAAGGGAACTGACAAAAGATGACATAAGGGAGGCTCTCGCAAATGCACTCTCAGCCTTCATTACAAAAAAGAGGATCCTGATAATCCCGCCCGATATCACCCGAATGCACTCGGGCGCGGGAATGATAACCGAACTGCTCTGGGAACAGCTGGGCAAAAAAGTAAAGAACATCCTTCCGGCCCTCGGCACACATATGCCCATGGAGAAGAAGGAGCTGACAAAGATGTTCGGAACCGTCCCTCTCTCTCTCTTCAGGGAACACCGGTGGCGCACTGACATAGACGAACTTGGAAGGATACCCTCGTCATTCATTTCGGAGGTGACGGACGGCAAGCTTGACTTTGACTACCCCGTGCAGGTTAACAGGCTTCTGACAGCAGGAGGCCATGACCTTATCATTTCTGTCGGACAGGTGGTTCCCCACGAGGTGACGGGCATGGCCAATTACAATAAGAACATCTTCGTGGGATGCGGCGGCAGCGAAGCCATAAACAAGAGCCACTTCATCGGCGCCGTCCACGGCATCGAGAATATCCTCGGGACGGTTGACAATCCCGTCAGGGCGGTACTGAACGCAGCCTCCGATTTGGCAGCCCATAGACTTCCCCTGTTGTATGTGCTGACAGTGGTCTCCCCGGACAGTGAAGGATCGCTGAAGATAAGGGGGCTTTATGTGGGCGATGATATTGAATGCTTCAGGCAGTCTGCGACCCTTTCAGCAATGGTCAACTTTACGACCCTTCCCGGGAGACTTCGCAAAGTGGTTGTATGGCTTGACCCCGAGGAATATAAGAGTACATGGCTCGGCAACAAGAGCATCTACCGTACCCGCATGGCCATTGCCGACGGCGGTGAGCTTCTTGTGCTGGCACCTGGAGTGAAGACCTTCGGCGAAGACCCGGCCATCGACAGGCTCATAAGGAGATACGGGTACCGCACCACACCGGAGATACTCACCCTCGTTGAGGAGAACGATGACCTGAATGAGAACCTGAGCGCAGCCGCTCATCTCATCCACGGCTCAACGGAGAACCGCTTCAGGGTTACCTATGCCCCCGGCCACCTGACGCGCGATGAGATTGAGTCCGTCGGTTATGGGTTCGGGGAGATAAAGGCGCTCATCAACAGGTACAATCCCCTCGGCCTGCAGACCGGGTTCCATACTGCTGCCGACGGTGAAGAGTTCTACTTCATCTCCAATCCGGCCACCGGTCTCTGGAAAGCGGTTGAGTAATACCATGAAGATCATTATCGACGAAAAGATACCTTTTATCAGGGGTCTGTTCGAACCCTGGGCAGATGTTGTCTACTCTCCCGGCAGGGCCATTGATGACGCAATGGTTGCCGATGCCGATGCGCTCATTGTGCGCACCCGCACCAGGTGCGACAGCCGGCTTCTGGCAAAGAGCAGGGTCCGTATCATCGCCTCAGCCACCATAGGATTTGATCACCTCGACACGAAATGGCTGGAACAGGCAGGTATCAAATGGGTCAACGCACCAGGGTGCAACTCCGGATCGGTGATGCAGTATGTGACGGCCGCACTTCTCTTTCTGGCCTCCAGGCACTCGCTTGACCTCCGCTCCACAACACTGGGAGTGGTAGGCGTTGGCCATGTAGGATCAAAGGTGGTCGCCGCAGCCCGGGCACTGGGCATGAGGGTGCTGCAAAACGACCCTCCCAGGGAGAGACGTGAGGGAACAGCAGCGTTCTCCCCGCTGGACCGGCTGCTGGAAGAATCGGACATATTGACACTTCACGTGCCCCTGACATTGGAGGGAGAAGACAGCACGTGGCACCTCATAAACGGCAGGACCCTGGAAAAACTGAGAGAAAACTGCATACTGATCAACACATCCCGCGGTGAGGTGGTCGACAACGCTGCGCTGCTGAATGCACTGGAAAATAAAATGCTGCATGGTGCCGTCCTCGATGTCTGGGAGGGCGAACCTGAGGCCGACAGAGGCCTGCTGGCACTGACGGATATCGCCACTCCGCATATTGCCGGTTACTCCGTAGACGGAAAGGCCAACGCCACCGTCAGCTCCGTGAGGGAGGTGTCAGCAGCTCTCAGCATTCCGCTGCTTGCATGGACTCCCGATTCATTGCCCCTGCCGGCTGAACCGGTGATAGACCTGTCACTCCATCACCATGTCACCAACCCCGCTGAGACGGCATGGGCGGCCGTCAGGCACACTTACAACATAGAGGAGGATGACAGTCTCTTTCGCGGAAACCCGGAAAAATTCGAGTATCTTCGCGATAACTACCGGACCAGACGGGAGTTCGGATCCTATACGGTCAGGGGTGCTGACCCTGAAACAGGACGGATCCTTTCAGACCTCGGTTTTAAAGTGATTGAAATTGAATGAACAGGTACTCACAATTGTTTCAGACCAGCATGTTTCATGCGGGTTCTGTTCATCCGGCAACATATGTTGACTGCAAAATAATTAAACAACTTAACAGATCAGAATGAAAGCAGACATTGGATTGATAGGTCTCGCCGTGATGGGAGAAAACCTGGTGCTTAACATTGAAAGCAGGGGCTTCACTGTCGCCGTCTACAACCGTACGACGGAAAAGGTGACCAGTTTTGTTAACGGACGCGGAAAAGATAAAAGGATCATTCCTGCCTACTCGCTTGAGGAGCTGATCTCCGGACTCAGCCGGCCACGCAGGGTGATGCTGATGGTCAAGGCTGGAAAACCGGTTGACGACTTCATTGAGATGATCATACCGCTCCTCGATGAGGGTGATGTCATCATCGAGGGTGGCAACTCCCACTTTCCGGATACCATCAGAAGAACAAAATATGTTGAAAGCAAGGGGCTGCTTTACATCGGCACCGGCGTCTCCGGCGGCGAGGAGGGTGCCCTGCTGGGCCCGTCGCTCATGCCCGGCGGATCGAAGGAGGCATGGCCTCTTGTCAAGGATATTTTTCATTCCATAGCCGCCAGGGCTTCTGACGGTGCCCCCTGCGTCACCTGGATAGGCGACAACGGTGCGGGGCACTTCGTCAAGATGGCCCACAACGGCATAGAGTACGGCGACATGCAGCTCATCTGCGAAGCTTATCACCTGATGCTTAATACCGGATCATTCAGCTATGACGAGATGGCTGACATCTTTGATGAGTGGAACAGGGGAGAGCTTGACTCCTACCTTATAGAGATCACCGGTGAGATACTGAGGTTCAAAGACTCCGACGGAGAGCCCATTGTAAAAAAGATACTTGACTCCGCAGGCCAGAAGGGAACGGGCAAGTGGACCGTTGTCAGCGCCCTCGACCACGGCGTGCCCCTGAGCCTTATCGGGGAGTCAGTCTTCGCCAGGTTCATATCCTCAATGAAGAAGGAGAGAGTGGAGGCTTCACCCCTCTTCCGCACTCCCGCCCGCGGGCCTGTCATTGACAGGAAGCAGTATGTGGAGGACATTCGCAGGGCACTCTATGCCTCCAAGATTGTATCCTATGCCCAGGGCTTCAACCTGCTGAGAGAGGCTGCCGTGGAGTACGGCTGGGATCTCAACTACGGTGAGATAGCCATGATCTGGAGGGGAGGATGTATCATCCGGTCAGCCTTCCTTAACAAGATATACGAAGCCTTCAGGCGTAACCCGCAGCTGTCAAACCTGATCGTCGACAGCTATTTCACCTCCGTCATCACGGAGAACAGTGAGAGCTGGAGAAGGGTCATCGCCGGGGCTGTCAGGGATGGGGTGCCCGTGCCTGCCATGAGCGCTGCCCTGGCCTGGTTTGACAGCTACCGCTCTGCCTGGCTGCCGGCCAGCCTGCTGCAGGCACAGCGCGATTACTTCGGTGCACATACCTACCAGCGTACAGACAGGCCTGAGGGAGAGTTCTTCCACACCAACTGGACAGGCCGCGGGGGAGACACCGCCTCATCAACATACAACGCCTGATTCTTCCCCATTTTCACATTAACCAAAAAGACTGACAGTCATGACAAAAAATGTAAACGAACGCGCAGCAGACAATATACGCATCCTCTCCATGGCGATGGTCGAAAAGGCCAACTCGGGGCATCCCGGCGGCGCCATGGGCGGCGCTGACTTTATCCATATACTCTTCTCGGAGTTTCTCCGTTTTGACCCTGCCGACCCCGCATGGATAAACAGGGACCGCTTCTTCCTTGACCCCGGCCACATGTCGCCCATGCTCTATTCGGTACTGACGCTGACAGGCCTTTTCACCATTGATGACCTGATGCAGTTCCGTCAGTGGGGAAGCGTGACCCCCGGCCACCCCGAGCTCGACCTCATGCATGGTATCGAGAACACCTCCGGACCTCTTGGGCAGGGCCATACTATGGCCATTGGTGCCGCCATAGCCGAAAGGTTCCTGGCGGCACGGTTCGGACGGCTGTTTGAACATAAGATCTATACCTATATCTCCGACGGCGGCATACAGGAGGAGATATCACAGGGCGCCGGACGCCTGGCAGGGCACCTCGGCCTATCCAACCTTGTGATGTTCTACGACTCAAACGATATACAGCTCTCTACTGAGACCGCAGTCGTGACCTCGGAGGATACAGCTGCCAAATACCGGGCATGGGGCTGGCGGGTGATGGAGATCGACGGCGACAGCCACAACCAGATACGCGGCGCCCTCCGCATGGCGTCAGATGAAAACGAGAAGCCAGTGCTGATCATCGGTAAAACGGTGATGGGCAAGGGCCTCATCGATGAAGAGGGAAACAGCTTTGAGGGCAAAACCTCGACGCACGGCCAGCCTGTGTCACACGCAGGTGCCTCTTTCAGAAAAACGGTTGCAGCTCTGGGCGGTGAGCCCGACAAACCCTTTGAGATATTCCCTGACGTGAAGGACCTCTACCGGGAGGTGCTGGAAGGCAAGAGCGCTGCAGCAGCGGAGTGGAGACTGAAGAAGGATGAGTGGGCCGCCTCGGAGCCCGAAGCAGCCAGGATGCTTGAAGGATTCTATGCCGGGCTCCTGCCGGACATCGACTTCAACGCCATAGTGCAGAAGGAGAACGATGCCACCCGCAATGCTTCGGCCGCCCTGCTCGCACATTTCGCTGCGACAGTGCCCAACATGATAGTGGCCTCTGCCGACCTCGCCAACTCCGACAAGACCGACGGCTTCCTCAGGAAGAGCAAGCCCCTGACCAGGGGCGACTTCTCCGGCGCCTTCCTTCATGCCGGAGTCTCAGAGCTGACCATGGCAGCACTGATGAACGGCATGGCGCTGCACGGCGGTGTAATACCAGTCTGCGGCACCTTCTTCGTCTTCTCCGACTACATGAAACCGGCCGTCAGGCTGGCAGCTTTGATGGGACTGCCTGTCAGGTATGTCTGGACTCATGACGCCTTCCGCGTGGGTGAGGACGGTCCTACACACCAGCCCGTGGAGCAGGAGGCGCAGATAAGGCTCATGGAGCACCTGAAGAACCATCACGGAGAAAACAGTATGCTGGTGCTGCGTCCTGCCGACGCCATCGAGACCAATATCGCATGGAAGCTTGCGCTCGGGAACAGGACTACTCCCACGGCCCTGATTCTCTCACGCCAGAACATCAAGACACTTCCTGCAACGGGCACAACAAGGGCTGAGGCCGCGGCGATGGCCGCAAAAGGCGCCTATATCGTCTCGGGAACATCCGCTGCACCTGACGTGATACTCGTAGCCAGCGGATCAGAGGTGGCTACCCTCGTTGAGGCTGACACGCTGCTGGCATCAGAGGGCATCAGAACCAGGATTGTCTCGGCACCGTCGGAAGGCCTGTTTCGCATGCAGGACAAAGTGTACCGTGAGAGTGTCATCACCCCCGGCATCCCGGTCTTCTGCCTGACGGCAGGACTGCCCGTCACCATGCTGGGCCTTGCCGGCTCTGACGGAAAGGTGTTCGGACTCGAAAGCTTCGGCTTCTCGGCTTCATACAAGGTGCTTGACGAAAAACTGGGCTTCACCGGAGAGAACATCGCAAACGAAGTAAAAAAATTCCTTGGCAAATAACAGGCAGAACCCAATCAGGAAGGCACCCTGCGGCAACTCGCGGTTTTTATGAAGGTTTATACCTTTTATTGTATTTTTGCACCCAACAATCAGTAATCATTAATGTCAGCACTGATTGCCGACCATGGACTGCCAACTGTGGACTGCCGGCTGCCGACTGAAGACTGAAGACTGGACTACTGCCTTATGCATGAATACGACATCACCCCGGGAGTCAAGGGACTCATCTTCGATCTCGACGGCACACTTGCCAATACCATGCCATGGCACTACCAGGCGTGGCAAAAGGCCTGCCTTCACTTTGGCATTCATATGGACACGGCGTTCCTCCAGGCACACACCGGCGCCCCGGGATGGAAGATAGCAGAGGAGATAATTGAAAAGAACGGCATGACCGGCAAGGTCTCACCCGAAGAGATCATGCAGGTCAAGCTGCAAGAGTTCTATACGATCCAGCACAACGTGACACCCATTGAGCCTGTCACCGCCCTGGTGCAGAAATACCACGGCAGGCTGCCAATAGCAGTAGGCACAGGCGGTCACCGCGAGGCAGTGGAAAAGACACTCGAGATAATTGGCATAAGAGAGTACTTTGACATCATTGTTACTGCCAATGATGTGAAGAACCACAAGCCTCACCCGGAGACCTTCCTCAGGTGTGCCGAACTGATGAAGGTCCACCCGTCAGAATGCGAGGTCTTCGAGGACGGTGACCTGGGTATCGAGGCCGCCCGAAGGGCAGGCATGATAGCTACGGATGTGCGCACATGGTATGAATCGAACTGGCAGTAGACTCGAAAGTCTGTAAAGCTTTGCCCTCCATATCCGCATAGCGGAGGAGGAGGGTCGAAAGTCGAAAACAGTGATAACCTCATAAATTAACCACCTGATTATCAATTCTTAATTCATAATTCTTAATTCTATTCACTACTGCCTATTGCCTATTGCCTATTGCCTCTTTAACTGATCAATGAATACCAAGCTAATCATAACGCAAGATGGCTCCCACACGCTCTATGTGCCGTCATTGGATGAGCATTATCACTCCCGTTTTGGCGCGGTCACCGAGTCGAACCATATATTCATCAGTGCAGGCCTGGCAACAATCCACAGTGACACCGTCACCATTCTGGAGGTGGGATTCGGCACAGGACTGAATGCACTTCTGACGGCACTCTATGCTTCTGAGCACAGCGTAAAAGTGAACTATACCTCCCTCGAGAAGTACCCTCTCGATGCTATAATAATTTCAGAACTCAACTACGGATCGCTGGCCGGCGAAGGCGGGAAGGAGCTCTTCGGGGCAATTCACGGAGCACCGTGGAACACCCCAACCTTAATAACAGAATGGTTCACGCTACACAAAACTGTCTCCGACCTGACCAGAGATCAGCCTGAAGGCCTTTTCGACATTGTCTTCTACGATGCCTTCGGCCCTGACAAACAGCCTGAGATGTGGAGCATGGAGGTGATGCGTAAGATAGCAGCCGTAATGCATGCCGGATCTGTTTTTGTGACATACTCGGCAAAGGGAAGCCTGAAAAGAATGCTCCGGGCACTGGATATGGAGGTGACTCTCCTGCCCGGCCCTCCCGGGAAAAGGGTGTTCACAAGGGCGGTGAAGCTGTAAGCCGTGCGGCTTCGCCATTATATCAGGACTGTACGCATGATTTTCATCTGCCCGTGAAAAATAGGCTCTTTTTATGTATGTTTGCGTGATTTTCAACAGGCAGAGATGCAGCACACCTGCTTTCTGCACATGATTGAAGAGTGTTACTTGCATAGTCAGAAGCTCACAGAAGGGATTGATTATCATGGTTCGTGCAAGTTCCATTCGACCAATGAAACAGTGGGATGATTAATCTGATGAGATATTAATTGTTTATTTACCTGAAAGAAATTATGAGAAACGTCAAGATCTTAACCGTCATTGCGATCTGTGCAGTGACAACATTCGCCGCCACGGCGCAGAAATCCAAACTGACCAGCTCTGAAGACTCACTCTCTTATGCTCTCGGCGTTGCCAACTATAAATACTATGTGGCCGACAGCATCGATATCAGCACTAAACTGTTCTACAAAGGGATGAAGGATGCCGAAAAGGAGAAGGCGGCCATGAATGACACTACGGCCAGTGCTTTCATAGTCAGCTATATGCAGAGGCGTGAGAGAGAGCGGCTGACGGCCGAGTACAGCGCCCAGATAGAAGGGGCCAAAGCGTTTCTCGACGAGAACGGCAAGAAAGAGGGCGTGGTCATACTGCCCAGCGGACTCCAGTACAGGGTGGTCACCCGGGGCACGGGAGCAACACCGGGTCCTGATGATGTTGTCAGGGTTCATTATACCGGCACCACCGTCAACGGAACAAAGTTTGACTCCTCGTACGACCGCGGTGAACCGGCTCAGTTCAGGGTCAGCAACGTCATAAAAGGATGGGTTGAAGGACTCCAGCTGATGCAGGAAGGGTCAAAAATGATGCTCTACATTCCCTATGACCTGGCCTATGGGGAGAGAGGGGCAGGCAACATCATCAAACCGTTTGAAACCCTGATCTTCGAAGTTGAACTTCTGGAGGTGATAAAAGAAGAGGAATAACATCAAGTTGACGACCAAAACATTATCTTTGCCAAAATTTTAATAAAAACAGATACAATGAAGATCAAAGGTTTAGTAATCCTCGCCGTGGCAGCAGCCATGATTGCATCATCATGCAATACAAGGTCAGGCATCACCTCCAAGAAGCTTAAGAGTGCAGACGACTCTGTTGCATATGCCATAGGCATTGCCAATTATTTCTATTTCATGAGCGACAGCCTGGTAATTGACCCCGTCCTTTTTGCCAAGGGCATGATCGATGCTGAGAATGAAAAGAATACGCTTGATGAACAAAGTGCACAGGGTTATGTTATGACCTATATGCAAAAGAGACAGGCAGACAAGATGAAAAAGGCTTACGGCAAGAACATAGACGATGGTGAAAAATTCCTTGCGGAGAACAAAAAGCGTGACGGCATCCAGGAGACAAGCAGCGGACTTCAGTATGAGGTCATCACCATGGGTACTGGTGACAAACCGGGTCCACAGGATGTCGTTAAGGTACACTACACCGGCATGCTCATGGACAGCACCAAGTTCGACTCATCGGTCGACCGTGGTGAGCCCGCACAGTTCGGTGTGAACCAGGTTATTCCCGGATGGCAGGAAGGCATACAGCTGATGCCCGTCGGATCGAAGTTCAAGTTCTATATTCCCTATGAACTGGGCTACGGCGAACAGGGCACCGGCCCTATCCCACCCTACTCGACTCTCCTCTTTGAGGTTGAGCTGCTCGAGATTGTGAAGGAATAACACAACCATGGAATACCAGATCGCAGGCAAGGTTGCCGAGGTCTATCCTGTCAACAGGGTCAGTGAACGCTTCCGCAAGCGCGAGTTCGTGATCGAGCACAAGGACAGCAGCAGCGGCCAGGCATTCGTCGACTTCCTCAAGTTCCAGCTGACACAGGAGAGGTGTGACCTCATTGATGAGTCATGGCTGAGGCAGGAGGTGACTGTCACCTTCAACCTGAAAGGCAACCGCTGGGAAAAGAACGGGATGGTGAATTACATCACCAACCTCAACGCCCTGAGCGTCGTCCGCGGTGCCACCGTCACTGATGGCGGAGAGCAGACCGCTCCCCTGCCCGGACTGGAGGATGCTCCCCCACCCGATCCCGAGCTCGACGACCTGCCCTTCTGATCTCCAGCCATCAAACCAATATGATGCCACATCCCGAAAGGGGTGTGGCATTTGTTTTAAGGCAGCAGAGGGCCGACCGCAAAAAATTGCCCTGTGGTCAATTTTAGCGAGGAGCCAGCCTGCAGGGGGGATTTTGACTGTGCATTAGTGATGCACGAAATCGTAAATTTGAGCCTGCGACGCAGGCGAAATCCCGATCCGCCATCTGGCGGATCGGGACGCAAATCACAAATTCCCCCTATATTTGCCCATATCTCAACCATCAACCATGAGCTCTGACGACCCGAAACCCAACCCCCTCCTTCAGGAGTGGAACACCCCCTTTGAGATTGCCCCCTTTGAGCTGATCAGGCCTGAACACTACAAGCCTGCCGTGGAGCAGGCTATAGAGGCAGCACGCCGGGAGATTGACACCATCATTTCTGATCCGGCTGAGCCTGACTTCCGGAATTGCGTTGAGGCGCTGGAGAGGGCAGGCAGCCGGCTTAACCAGATCACCGCATTGCTCTTCAACCTGAACAGCGCTGACACTACACCTGAGCTTCAGGCAGCGGCCATGGAGGTTTCACCCCTGCTGACCGGCTTTGCCAATGATATCACTCTGAACCCGGAACTCTTCCGGAAAATCAGAAGGGTTTACGACAACATTGACAAGTTCGGTCTGAACGCTGAGCAGCGAATACTCCTCGACCGTAAGTACAAGGGGTTTGTCAGGGGCGGAGCAGCGCTCTCTGACAACGACAAGGAAAAGTTCAGGGAGATAACCGTGGAGCTCTCAACCCTCTCTCTGAAGTTTGAAGAGAATGTTCTGGCAGAGACAAATGATTTCACCCTTCTTCTCACATCGGAAGAGGAACTGGCAGGGTTGCCCTCCGGCATCCGCGAGGCAGCGGCAGCCCTTGCAAAAGAGAAAGGGCTGAAGGGGTGGCTCTTTACACTGCATGCTCCAAGCTTTGTGCCCTTCATGCAGTATGCCGACCGTCGTGACCTGAGGGAGAAGCTCTTCCGGGCCTATTCCGTACGTGCCTTCCGTGGCAATGAGCATGATAACAGCACCATCATGAAACGGATAGTTGAACTCAGGCTGGAGCTGGCACAGCTGCTGGGCTTCAGCGACTACGCCTCCTATGCTCTCGAAGAACGCATGGCATCCACTCCTGAAGAGGTGAACGGCTTTCTGCAAAAGCTGCTTGAAGCATCAGCACCCGCGGGGAAACGGGATCTTCATGATATGGAGCAGTATGCCCTGAACATCGGCCATGAGGGCGAAATTGAGCGGTGGGACTGGGCCTATTATTCCGAGAAGCTGCGGATGGAGCGATTTCAGATTGATGATGAGGCCTTACGGCCTTATATGCCCCTGGAAAAGGTGAAGGAGGCAGTACTGGGATTGGCCACAAGGCTATACGGTCTCACCTTCAGGGAGAACGGCGAAATACCAGTCTACAGTAATGAAGTGACCGCCTGGGAGGTCCATGACGGTGACAGGGGCATCACAGCCATACTCATGCTCGACTTCCATCCCCGGCCAGGGAAGAGCGGTGGCGCATGGATGACAGGCTTCCGTGAACAGAGTCGGGAGCACGACGGAGAGCAGGCAGTCGGGCAAGCAGATAGGCTAGCAAACGGGCAAGCAGATGGGCAAGCAGATGGGCGGGGGACATTCCAAGGCAAGCGGAACATTCCTGTAGTGTCGCTGGTGATGAACTTCACCCGGCCAACCCCTGCCAGACCCTCACTGCTCTCTCACAGTGAGATGAACACCTTCCTTCACGAGTTCGGTCATGCACTTCACGGCATGCTGTCGGACTGCACCTATGAGAGCCTGGCGGGTACCAACGTGAAGCGCGATTTCGTGGAGCTGCCATCGCAGATTATGGAGAACTGGGCATGGGAGAAGGAGTGGCTCGACACCTGGGCGGCGCACTGGCAGACCGGAGAGAAGATACCTGACGACATACTGATTAAGCTGAAGCAGTCGTTGACATATAACGAGGGGTATGCATGCATGCGGCAGCTCAGCTTCGGCCTTCTTGACATGGCCTGGCACACCCTCAGGGAACCTTTTGACGGTGACATAGTGACATTTGAAAGAGCAGCCATGGCCCCTGCCCTGCTGCTGCCGCATGCCGAAGGATCATGTATCAGCGTCTCCTTTGCCCACCTCTTCTCCGGCGGTTATGCGGCAGGATACTACGGCTACAAGTGGGCCGAGGTGCTGGATGCCGATGCCTTCAGCCTTTTCCGCGAGAGAGGCATCTTTGACAGGGAGACAGCAATGGCCTTCAGACACAACATCCTGGAGAAGGGAGGCAGCAGGGAACCTGACGAGCTCTACCGGGCCTTCCGCGGACGTGAGCCTTCGCCTGAACCGCTGATTGAGAGAAGCGGATTCAAGAAGGTGTAAAAAAGCAGCTGAGCATCACGTCGAGGGTTTCATCCCTTAGATGACCGGAGAAATCATACGGTTGATATTCCCTTTCCCGGAATCCTCATCTCTTCTCTATTCCAGATATACCTTACCAGCTAATTCTGACTGTTGTATCCACAAAAAAGAGTGCCGGAAAATCCCGGCACCCTTAAATTGTGTTTATACTTTCGGATTACTCCTTATCCCACCAGACAGGATCGCTCCATATGGCATCCTGCATGGCCAGCGGGTTGGAAGCCAGCAGCTGCTCATTGTTATAGTTGCTCTCATGTGTGCTGTGGTTGAAACGGCGGAACCAGTATGTCGGATCTGAAGGACTGGTCCCGGTCATAATATTGGTTGCGGTGAACTCATAGGGTCTCACGTAGTCCCTGTAGACAACTCCAAGGCTACCTATGTTCCCGGCACTGTAGTTGAACCGGCGCATGTCATTCCAGTTCTGCATGTTGAATCCCAGTGCGATGATCTTCTGCTGGATGATATCAGCCATTGTGAGTGAAGCGGCACCCTGAACGACAGCTCCGCTAGACATATAGGCTGCAATATCCGCCGGATCCATCGGCATCTGATCCGGGTTGTTGGTGCCGGACGCCTGCCATTCATTCAGCTTTCTCTGCATGCGGTCGAAGCTGGCCTGAACGCCAGCCCTGTATGCCGTATAGGCCTCTGGGGCATTACCCTGCCTCAGGTATACCTCGGCCTTGATAAAGCACATCTCGGCATAGGTGAGAATATCAGAGTCGGAGTCAGGCCTGACAAAGAAGCTGCCTGTGCCCCCGACAGCATTGGCATCGCTTGACGGATACCAGTACATATCAGTGACAGACCTGCCGCTGGTTGACATACTGTTGGTCCTCAGGTTCACATATGCGGTATCACCAGCCCTTTTATAGTTGGTACTGTTGATGTAGAATGCACCTTTCGGATATGTTACCTCAACAGATGTCCCGGTGACAGTGTAAGGATGAGGCACGGCGGCGATGAATGCAGCCCTTTCGGTATCATCGGTGATGGAATAGGTCATCTTTCTTTCCGCAGTGGCATACGAGGCGGTTGTCGGACCGCTGTTCTGGCGAATATCGGAATACATCATATCCACACCTATATCCCTGGCCCACTCGTAGCTCACAATATCACCCGAGGAGCTCAGCTGAATGTTGGTCATCATGGCGGGAAGAATCTTGGACATACGGGGGTCTATTACGCCAGAACCGCCTGTATAATTGTTAGTCAACAAGTTGACAAACCATCTTGTGATACGCTGACTGGTTCCGTATGCGGCGGAGTTCCATGTTGAGTTAGCCTGGTAAGGGTCACCGATGGTAAAGTTGGTGGCATCACCTTCCACATTATAATGCTTCATGATAATGTTCTCATCATTTGACTGTGGAGCATTCTGAAGAGCAGCCAGAACTGCAGCCGGGTCATATGAGGACTTCTTTGAAACCTGAAGGAGATACCTGGCCTTAAGCCCATAGCACAGTTTGATCCATTTGCTGACATCGCCGTTATTCCATGAGTCTCCCTCGGCCAGAGCCGGAGCACCTGCTTCCTGGGTCATGCTGAAATATTCTATGGCCTTGTCCAGATCTGCCATGCAGCCGTTATAGATGACATCTCCCTGGTCGTAAACAGGATTGTACTTCCCTGTCATTGCTTCCGTGTAGGGCATCTCTCCGTAAATATCGAGCATCATCAGAAAACCCATGGCCTTTATGCAGTGGGCAGCCCCCATATAATGATAAGCACCGACCTCTTCAGCTCTTTCGATCATGGGCTTCAGGTTTACTGCCGCACCCAGGAACCAGTTCTGGTAGATGGTCGTACCGCTTGCCTGAATCGGATTCCATGCAGCAAGCCTGCTGTTGGAGTTTGAGGCAGAAAAATTATAGGTCAATATACCGGCAATAAAACTTGACCGGGTATTTGCCGTTCCCCACGCATACATGTAATAGTGCTGTATCCACGGAAGTCTTATTTCCGGGGTGGCACTCTGATCATTTGGATTGTCAGGGTCAACATTGACATCCAGCCACTTCTCACAGGAGGATGACCCTAAAAGGAAGATCAGACTTAATGTTATATACAATATCTTTTTCATAATCGTGTACTGTTTATTCCGTTATTAAAATGTGACATTGAGGCCGAATGTGATATTCCTTGTTGCAGGAACACCGCAATAGTCGATTCCCATTGAGCCGGAGCCTCCCGTTCCTGAACCGGAAACGCTGACCTCGGGATCCATTCCTTTATAGTTGGTCCATAACCAGAGGTTATAACCTGCTACCGAGGCAGAGAGGCCTTTGATGTACTTGTTGTTCCCAAGCAGACCTCCAAAGTCATATGACAGCGACATTGAGCGAAGCCTAAGCCAGTTTGTACTGGTCATGAAATTGTATGCATTGTTTGCATAGTTCGACCAATACTGCTGTATCATATACTCACCTGAATATGAGGCGCCGCCTATAGTGTAAGTCTGTCCGGCATTATAGGTATAGGAAAGCGGTTCACCGGTTGAAGAGGAGACACCTGAGACTGTCACGGACTCACGGTCAAGAGTCCTCATGCTCAATCCGTTAACTGTCAGGAAATACTCTGTGCCGTTGTAAATGTCACCGCCTTTCCTTATGTCAAACAGGAATGAAAAGTTAAGGTTCTTATAGCGGAGGTTGTTATTCAATCCACCGATAAAATCCGGTTCACGGTTGCCAATCACGTTGGTCGTGACCTTTGTATTCTTATAAAGTCCGGTAACTTCGTCTATCTGGTATCTGCCGTCAGGTATCTCATTGCCTTCCTCGTCTGTCTCCCGCAACCAGTAATCGCCCGTCAGACCAAGGAAATATCCTCCGTTGGGGATCGAAGCAGCTTTCACTCCTCCGATCTGAACATCGGTCACATAGAATAACCCTACACCCGGGAGGAAATCACCCAGGGTACCACGGTTACCGGAAAGGTTGAGGGTAAGATCCCATCTGAAATCCCTGGTCCTGACAGGAGCAGCGTTAATGGAGAGCTCCATGCCCTTGTTGTGAACCGAACCGCTGTTAAGCGTCAGGAAGATATAACCGGTCGACTGAGCGAGACGGGGACTTGCCAGCTGGTTTTCAGTTACGCTGGTATAGTATGTGAAATCCAAACCAAACCTTCCCTGGAGAAACTGCAGTTCAGCTCCAAATTCGGTTGATGTCTGTATCTCCGGCACAAGGTTCGGGCTTCCTCCGGTCCAGCTGTTGCCCACACCCACGAACTGAGCGCTGACCACCTGGGGTGCCCAGAGATACGTGTTGGTGGCATAGGCATCGGCGTCCTTGCCAACTTGTGCCCACGATGCGCGTATCTTACCAAATGAGAGTATGTCATTCTTCGGAAGCAACTCAGTAAACACGAGGCTACCCGATACTGACGGATAGAAATAGGACCTGTTCTCTATTGGCAGAGTTGATGACCAGTCGTTTCGTCCTGTTACCGTCAGGTATGCAATACTCTTGTATGAAGCCCTGAATTCACCGAAAGCACCCACCAGTCGTTTGGTTACGTTTCTTTCAGTGAAGAACTTGGTGTCGTCAACAATATTTGAGAAGCTAATGGTGCCGGCGGTGGAAAAATCGTATCCCCAGATAGTCCGCAACACCCTGTTTGTGCTCTCAGCCGTATGACCCAGGAGGAGGTTCAGATCAAAATCTCCAAAGGTCTTGTTGAAATTGAGCATCAGGTTTGATGTAATAAACTTATAATCAGAACTGCTCTTGCTCAACCGGCCATTCTGGTATCTCTCCACCACGGATCCGCCGGGAGCGATATAGGTATATGCCCCGCTATTGTAGGTGTCGTAGCCAATGCGATAGAGAACATTAAACCACTCGGTCACGTCAAGTGTGGCATTGATGCCGCCTGTAAATCTGTCGACTCCATCGGTCAGCTTGTTTTTATTCAGTATCCAGTATGGGTTCTCCACCTCTTCAGCGAGTTCCAGAAGGCCTTCGAATCTCCTGTATTTGGTCCCGTCATCGTTCAGGTATTTTGACATATCATCACTGCGGGCCCATCCGTAGAGGGCTGTCATGGTTCCGTTGCCGCCACCTTCATAAAGACCGGCTGTTGTCAGTGTCTTCAGGGTATTGGAGATTGAGTATGCAGCATTGGCTCCTACGGTCAGTATGCCATACTTCTGCTCACCGTTGAAGCGGAATGTCGTTTTTTCATAGCTTGTCATCGGAACCACACCAGTCTGATTGAAATTGGAGACTGACAGATAGAAGCTGTTGTTCTTGCTGCCGCCGGAAATGCCAAGACTGTTGTCAAATACATTACCTCCCTGGAAGAAGTTGTTGACATTGTCATAGACAGTGCCGGTGATCGGGTTGCCCCACGACTGGGTGGTGAAGTCACTGAAAACACCGGCCTGGTTATAGAACCCTCTGCCGTAGACACCCTGAAGCTCGGGACGAATTCCGGTCCAGGAATATGAGTATTTTGAATTGAAGTCAATTTTGACCGGGCCTTCACTTCCTCTCTTGGTGGTAATGATAACCACTCCGTCAGCCGCACGTGAACCGTACAGGGCAGAGGCTGCAGCACCCTTAAGGATTGACATGCTTTCAATATCATCCGGGTTGATGTCCATCACGCGGTTGCCGAATGATGTTGCAGTCTTTGTCACACCATCCGTTCCCGAGTTTCCGCTGTTCACTGTGGAGTTGTCGTAAATAATGCCGTCTACCACAAACAACGGCTGGTTGTCACGTGACTCACTGGCTGAGTTGCCTCCGCGGATGATAATGGTAGACCCCGCACCGGCTGAACCGCTTGACTGTGTGATATTTACCCCGGCAACCTTTCCGGCGAGAGAGTTGATAACGTTCGTCTGCTTGTTCCTCATGATCTCATCGCTCTTGAGATCCTGAACGGCATAGCCCAGGGCTTTCTTCTCCTTTTCGATACCGAGGGCTGTGACCACAACCTCCTCGACCAACACGGATGATTCAGCCATTGTAAGGTTTATGACTGACCTGCCGTTAACAGGCACCATCTGGCTCTCCATTCCGATAGCAGAGAAGAGAAGCACACCGTTTGAGGGAACCTCAATCGAGTATGTGCCATCATAGTCCGTTGCCACACCTGTGGTAGTACCTTCAATAAGTACCGTCACCCCCGGTATTGGCAGACCGGCGTTGTCTGTAACCTTGCCGGTCACTCTTGTATTCTGGGCCAGCAATGTCCCCGAAACAAGAAGCATGGCAAACACCGAAAGTATAAAGTGCTTACACCATTCGGTCATTCTTTTTGACATTAACATAAATCAATGTTTTAAGTTAGTATTTAGGGTTTTATTAAGTAATAAGCTGGCGAGCACCACCAGATATCATTCAATTTGGCAAGTTATAACAATTATTCAAATTACCTCATCCCGGTAACCATATAGCATTACATAATGCCATGACCCGGGGTTTGCTTATGCTTACTTATGCAGGCCAAGATAAATGTTTTTCAGATATGATGTATGACAAATTGATAATTATTGAAAAAAAATCCGCTGCGATTCCTCTCTATCCTGAAGCATATCCTCAGGATTTGCAACTCCATTGCTTATATATCTATCTTACAACACATTAAATTCACCATGATCTCCATTGCCCAAACAGGGACCTGGAGCAATCCGGGAGATCATGAATGCGGTTTCTGTCATACATCCTAAGATAGAATCTCTTGCGGGGGAGCAGGCAGGCCACGGATAAGGATTGGCAGAACTCTTTTCCTCACTCCGTAAATGAAGCGGAGACGCGCTGTGCGCGTCTCCGCAATCATAAACAACCAACCCAAATTCTACCCCGTCACGGGGCAATCAAATATTATTGCCATCCAGGTGTCTGAGTGAGTGTGTAACCCTTCTCTGCATACTGGTTAATCTGGGCAATTCCAACAGGTGCGAGATAGACTCTGTCAGTGAAGGCATCCCTTGCAGAAATGTTTTCAGGAATGTAATATCCCACCATCTCTGCGGCATTGGTGCCGTCGTAGGTAATCACAGTTCCAACCGCGTTCTGGACCTTGAGCTTGCCAACCTTGGCTGCTATCAGCCACTCTGGATACTCAACCGGAAAGTCAATCCATAATCCCAGGTGCAGATCGGGATTTGTGGTAACATCCAGGTAGCTGAGCTTCTTCCACCGTTTGATATCCAGAAGTCTTGAATGTTCATAGACAAACTCCATTCTGCGCTCACGACGTATCTCCCAAATCAATGCTGATACATCAGCATCACGGGCGGGATCATCGGGAAGACTTGCCAGTGACATGTGAGCGGTCTTCTGTATCCCTTTGTCTGTGGCAACTGCATCAAGAGGCCTGTCGCGTATTGCGTTGATCGATGCGTCAATATCTGCCTGGCTAACAGCCGGCCCACCCATGGTGGCAAGCTCCGCCTTAGCCTCAATCCAGTTAAGTACCACCTCTCCCAGCCTCATTACAGGGGCATCATTGGTATTGGTGTTCGAACCGTACTGGGGTGGATAAGAGCTCCCGTAATAAGTCGGGCCTATCCTGTCAATGAACTTGTCAGAGAGAAGCAGGGTGGCAGCCTCCTTCATGGGTGTATCCCAGAAGGTGGCCTCAAAGCGCGGGTCACGCGTTGCGATCATACTTGCAAAATCAAGCTTGTCAGCATCTGGCAGCGTCGACGACTGATAGACCTGGCCGTCGGCACAGATGAATGACTTGGCAAGCCCCAGGTTGGCTGAATTAGGCTGACTTTCCGTTGTATTGGCATAGGAGGCAATATGGTGTGTAACACCCAGTGCTGCATCGTAATGCCTGTACATGATCACCTCCTTGTTGCCTGCCAGATCCATTGATCCGAAGAGGGAACGGAAATCGCTGGTGAATGAAAACTTGCCTGACTCCATTACAATATCCGCAGCGTCAACAGCCAGCTGAAGGTACTTCACGGCTTTTTCCGTATTGTTAAGGTGATACTTCTGCCAGGTGCCCTCAAAAAGCATTAAACGTGAAATAAATCCGGCAGCGATATACCTGTTCAGATACTGGGCATTCCCGTCAGAAAGACGCATGTTGGCCAGCGTGTATACAAAATCATCATATACCTTATCCATTACCATGGTACGGTCGTCCCTGTCCTTGTAAAGCAGGTCAGTTTCCGTATCAAGAATCACCCTGTCATAATAAGGGATGTCACCGAAGACACTGACAAGCCGGCTGTACTCATATCCCCTGAAGAAACGTGCAACGGCACTCCAGTGATTATAGGCTTCATCCGACAGGATACCGTCTTTCATTGCATCTATTCTCTCAAGGAAGAGGTTTGATTTCCTGACATAGGCAAAATTCCATGTCGGACCGCAGTATGTGCTCAGCCAGGCAGGAGTCTCACTCGTTGATGACCTTGAAGAAGGAGGCTGGGTTTCAAAGCCCCACTGTTTCCCGGTAGAGGTAAAGTCGTCGGCAAGGTAGTATCCCCTCAGGGGAGTATAATCAACACCCCATGTATTGCTGTAACCTACGAAGTAGTTGAGGTAGAACCCATGAGAGAAAAGGCGAAGGTTATTTTCTGATGTCCAGTAGTTCTGGTCATTCATGGTAGTTCGTGAAGGCCTGTCGAGGAAATCTTCGCATCCTCCGGCTATCAGGGCTACCACAGCTATGATTATGATCAATTTACTTTTCATAGTTCTTAAGTTTTAGAATTTTACCTGAATACCGACCGATGCGCTCTTGAAGGTTGGCACTCCAACACCTGTCCTATCCATATTATAGTATGAGCTTCTCCACATCGAGTATCCAGATATCTCTTCAGGGTCAATAGGAATGGTTCCCAGATGGTCAAACGTGAAGAAGTTCTCGAGGGCCACATAAACACGTAATCTGCTGATCATTACCTTTTTGGTCAGGTTGGCCGGCAGTGTATAACCAAGTGTTATGTTCTTCAGTCTCGTGTATGCCATATTCAGCAGGTACCTGGTCTGGGGCTGCATATTGAGTGTAGTGCTGCTTCCGGACTGGTCATAGGGACGAGGGTAGAAGGCGTCAGTTCTGTCTTCTCTCCAGAAATCACCGGCGAAAGCCTGCGGCATGGCTCCGTTTGCAGAGTAGTAGCCCGGGATAGCCAGGAAGCCGTCACCCCAGATATCACGTTTGCCGACACCCTGAATGAATAGTGAGAGATCCACTCCCCTGAAGTCAAGGTCGGCCCGGAATCCGTACATCCAGCGGGGAGTCGAATTGCCAATGACCTTCAGATCACCGTAATCGGGATTCCCGTCAGCATCTTCTATAAGCCTGTTGCCCGGATTGATATATCCGTCACCGTTCTGATCCACGAACTTCACATCGCCGGGCATGAAATAGAAGTTACCTGCCTGCAGTCTTCCCTGTATTGCAACATTGGCGGGATCGGCAAGCTGATAGATAGTATAATTGGCAGTTCCGGTTTCATTGGGTACCTGGATCTGGATCAGGTTGCCTTCATTGTCGTAGGCAAAGTCATCGGCCTGGAAGAGTCGGTCAGTCTCATAACCCCATATCTCACCGTAGGTTTTACCGACATACCATGAATCTATACTCTTGGTTGAGCCATATTCGGTGATCTTTGATACAGCATCGGCAACCGTTGCGGTAAGGGTGATTCCAAGACCATTTTCGAACCTGTGATTGTAATCTACCTGAAGTTCTATCCCGTGCGTACGCAGTGAACCAAAGTTGCTCTGAGGAGCTCCGGTGCCGAATGTCGTCGGGAGACCCTCCTGAGGCACTATCATATTCCTTGTGTCACGCCTGAACCAGTCGAAGGTAACCCCAAGCTTGTTGCTCAGGAAACGTGCATCGAAGCCCAGGTTGAGGGTTGTGATATCCTGCCATGTAACTGAAGCAGAGACAGCTCCCGGAGTGGCGAACTGGTAAAGCTTGGCTCCGCCGAGCAGCCACATGTTCTGTGAACCTGACATGGTTGGGATATAGAGTGAGTTGGAGACAGTCTGGTCGCCAATGGTACCCCAGGAACCGCGAAGCTTCAGCAGGCTGAGTGCCGGCCTTGCCCAGTCCATAAACTGCTCCTCCGTGGCTATCCAGCCTGCAGAGAATGAGGGGAACCAGCGCCACTGAAGATCAGTCGGGAATTTGGAGGTTCCGTCATACCTCAGGTTGGCTTCAAGCAGGTACTTCTCCCTGAAATTGTAGTTCACACGTCCGTAGAAGCCCAGCTGTGACTCCCAGTATTCGCCTCCGCTGGTTGTCTGCGTGCCGTATGCCAGGTCAAACTGAGGATTGTTGTAGTCTATCAGCTGGGTTGTCTGCGACCAGTTGTATGCTTCTTCATAGGCCACCCTGTTCATCCCCGCCATGAATCTGAACTGATGATCATCCATCAGCTTCCAGTCGTAGGTGGTATACAGGTTCAACGTATTTCTCTGATCATTCTCCGAACGACGGTACATATGATCAGGATTGGAGCCGGGTGCCGTGTAGGTATCCATGCTCAGCTCATAGGCAGGCATCGCTCCCGTAGCGGAAGAGGATACAACCTGACCGGTATTATCCACATAGATTCTGTCACCGTTATCATCATACTTTGGCAGAGCTGATGTCCAGCTGTTTCGTGCAGTATACCTTGTACCCGGTCTATTTGCAATCTGTTCCATGTTGGCATGGGTGTAATCGAAATTGATTTCCCAGTCCTTGACCGGAGTAATAACAATCCCACCGTTCACACTCGTATAATTATGCTCGAGAAAGGCAGTGTTTGCAGCACTCATTTCGTAGGCCGGACTTCGGATCGGGTCGCCGTCTTCCGTGGTCATCGGGTAGGTCGGAGCCCACCGGTACAGATAGAGCCACGGGTCTACCGATGTTGAACTGGTAGTATAGGCATATCTCTTATTTCGTTTTGAGTACATGGCTCCAGCGGTTACCCTGAGCCAGTCATTCACATCAGTACCTATGCGAATCGACCCGTTATAGCGCTTGAAATCATCTATCTTTGACGGCTTGATGATGCCTGACTGATCGAGATAACCCAGGCCGATATTGTAATCAGTTTTCCCTGTCTTACCGCTTACTGAGAAGTTGTGCAGGTGTGTCGGGGCCCACTCTTTTATCATATAATCATAAGGATCATAAGTCCTCAGTCCGATCTTACGGTTGTTGGCATCGACATACCAGTCGCGGCCATAGAGCATCGGGTCGTCAGGTTTGACAACATCACCCCATTTATCCTGCCACTCAACTGCCCTTTCATAACCTTCGCGGGTTACCATCCAGAAGGCACCCGCCACAGTAGCACCGCGGCGTTCAAATGCGAGCAGGGCGTATTCCAGTGCGTCAAGTCCCGCCATCTCCATCTTCTTTGAGATGTTCTGGAATGAAAGATTTCCATTGTAGGATACGTTGACCCCCTGATTCAGGGCTCCCTTCTTTGTGGTTATCAGGATCACGCCAAAGGCTGCCTTGGCTCCGTAGATTGAGGATGATGCTGCATCCTTAAGCACCGAGATCGACTCGATGTCATCAGGGTTAAGCATCTGTATCGATGGTATCTCAACGTTGTCGACCAGTATCAGAGGTGATGATCCACCCTGGAGTGAACCGATCTGACCGCGGATCTTCATGATAGGATCCGATCCTATCTCACCGCTGGGGATTACAACACTGAGGCCGGGCATAGTACCCTGAAGGCCACGGCCAGCATCAGCGATCGGCCTTGCCTCAAGAGTCTTCTCAACGTTTACCGTAGAAACCGAACCCGTCAGGTTGGCTCTTCTCTGTGTGCCATACCCGACAACAACAACTTCTTCGATAAATTCAACATCAGGACTCATTTTCACATCGATCCTGTTGGATGCGCCCACAGTCACCTCCTGTGATGCATACCCCAGAGATGTAAAGACGAGCACCTGCCCGGGAGCAACGCTGATCGAGAATAAACCGTTCAGATCAGTGCTGGTACCGGTGGTGGTGTTCTTGATTATCACATTGACACCCGGCAAAGTCTCATTCGTCGTGGCGTCAGTGACAGTCCCTGTCACGGTTTTGGGTTGAGCATATATGCTTTGTGAAAGCATAAATCCCAAAACCGCAAACAACATTAATAGCTTTGTTCTCATGTGATTGGATTTAGGGTTAAATAGTTTTGATTGGGTTATATAGATAGAATATTTGGTTTTAATCCTTAGCAATTTAAATGAATTTTTGATAATATGTATTACAAATTATTAAATTATTCACCTTAATAAAACAAGAATTAAACATTCCGGGAAGCTTTAATCTTACCAATGGTGTACTGAACCGGCGAAGGTTTCTCCTTCTCTGAAAAATTGATCGATTTCAATTCTTCAAGAGACTCATGAAGAGCATAACACGCCTCTGTGTAACTCATACTGCAGATATCTGAAATCAACCTTATACCCCTGTCTTTAAGCTTCTTGTTGGTAACGTCAACCCAGCTCATCCAGTTGCCCATTACCCTGTCCATCAGCACCATTGTACCGGTTGAAATGGTGTTCAGGACAAGCTTGGCCGCGAGCCGGTCCATCAGGTTCAGCACTGAAGGTTCCGGAGAGAAGGAGATCTTAAAATCAGCAGGTTCATTGCACTCTCCAATCATCAGGCATGATCTCCTTTCGAACTTTCCCGTGGCATTCGAGTATGCCTCCTTGAAATTACTGTAATCCGGCCTGGCAGCCTCCAGGCGGCTTACTATGCTTATGGCTGCATTGGGTGTCCTGGAGACGCGGGTAGTGTCTGTTTCATTACCGATGTGAAATTTCAATATCTGTGATTTGTCCAACAGTGGCGGATCCGATACCAGAACCCCGGGGGCATTCATTTTTTTGTAAAGGCTGCTGTCCCATTCCAGGCATCTCGGCTGGCGACCAAGCACCTCCTCCCATGCCTCCGGCGTAGATACCAGGGGATTTTTGACAAAAGCCCATGATGAGGGCGAAACAGTGTCATCAAATTTTTTGAAGGGCGGCAGCATGAAAGTCGGAGAGCGCTCTGTGGTGTCGGTAAACACATCCATCATCAGATCCTTCCCGAAATAGGTTACCAGTCCTTTGGCCTCATATATCTCTTTCTCCAACAGGATGTAATCACCGATAATCCCGGCATTCTCATCAGACATAAGCTCCTCAAGCATGGAGAGATATGATTCGGCATACTTTATATCCCTGATATTCAGGGCCTCCAGCTCCTTCTCATTAAGGATCCCCCTGAAATAGTGACCCAGCATCTTTTCAAGGGCTGCACCGGCAATAAGCTGCTCCGAGGTTGTGGCCTGCATTCTTGTAGAACCGGCGATGGCCATCGGGCCGCAGTAAAGGTCAAGGACTGTAACCCTCGGATCCTCTATTGCCTTCCTGGAACGTTCAATGTTTTTTACCAGGATATCCGTCGGATTGTTGAACAGCAGGAACACCTCAGCACCACGGTCAGCAGCTTCTGCAAGTGTGCCCAGTACAGAGGATGTCTCCCCTCCCTCCGTGATGGCAACGAGCATATCACCCCTTGTAATGTCAAGCTCCCTGGCCTGCTGTCTTCCAAACTCCTGGAAATCTTCAAAATTTTCCACTGCACGGATAAGAGCATAATCACCCCCGGTCATGATGCTGAAAACACTGTTTTCAATTTGCTTCGCCTTTTCATATATGGCAGGATGATCTTCCTTCAGGTTTCTGAAGAAGCATCTCCACATGGATTCCAGAAGAATACTCAGCCGCCCCGTGGAGCCGCATCCCGAAAACACAATCTTATTACCTTCGCTAATCACCTTCAAGCCGGCCTGAACCAGTTTCTCAAACTCCTTTCCCTCAAGGATTTTCTGAGCCATCGGATAGATATCCAGATCTACTGAAAGTAGAGTTTTAACACCCTCTGCCTTACTCTTTGCAAAAATCACATCAAGGTTTCGTGTCTTTGGATTTGCCTGCTCTGTAGGCAAAATACCCAGGTGAAACTGAGTCTCATTTTTCAGAAAGTGTTCAGCTTCCTGACGCGCTTTAATATCCATTTGGTATCTTCTGTATTAAATTTCTACTATTCCTATCCCCGGCCTGTCAGGCAGTGTCACCCTGCCGTCAACCACAGTCATTCCCTCATATATATCATTGGCTATCAGGAGGTTTCCATCAAGATCAGCCCAGTCGACCAGCGGAGAGAGCTGTGCCGCAGCTGAGACAGCACATGACGTTTCGGTCATACACCCTATCAGTACCTTCATTCCCATCTGCCTGGCCATGGTGATCATCTTGTAGGCGGCATGCATACCCCCGCACTTCATCAGCTTTATGTTGATGCCTGAATAAATGCCCTTCATTGGCAGCAAATCGGCAACGGTCTGAAGAGCCTCATCAGCAACAATCGGTAACGGACTTCTCTCTGTCAGCCATGCGATGTCATCGATCTGCTCCTTTGGCATCGGCTGCTCAATGAACTCAGCATTGTTTTCATTCAGAAAATGAGCCATCTCCAGGGCGTAATTCCTGTCCTTCCAGCCCTGGTTGACGTCAACGAAGACCGGCACGTCGGTCACCGACCTCACCGTCTCGATCATCTCTCTGTCATTGTCGCGGCCAAGCTTTATCTTCAGCAGCTTGAAGGCACTGGCTTCCAGTGTCTTCTCCCTGACGACGTCAGCCGTGTCAATGCCTATGGTAAAACTTGTAAGCGGCGTCTTTGCCGGGTTGAGTCCCCACAGCCTGAACCAGGGCTGACCCAGAAGCTTGCCTGTGAGGTCGTGCAGGGCAATGTCAAGCGAAGCCTTGGCTGCATGGTTGCCGGGCATGACACCTTCTATATATTCAAGAATGTCCTCCATCAGGAAGGGATCGCTGAACTGTTCAAGATCGACCTTCGAAAGGAAATTCAGCACTGACTCATGACTCTCACCGAGGTAGGGAGGCATTGATGCCTCGCCAAAGCCTGTGACACCGTCGTATTCTATCGAGGTGAGTACCACCGGAGTAGTTGTCCTGGAGTTTGTTGCGACGGTAAATACATGCTTCAGCTGCAGTTCATAGGGTCTGTAGCTCAGTTTCAGGGTCCCGCCACCCTTCCTTGCGGCTCCTCCTTTTCGGGCTGTGCCATCGGATGCAGCCGGGGTGCATCCAACCATCAGCGCCCCTGCTGCGAGGCCCCCTATCTTGATAAAATCTCTTTTTTTCATTAGCTTGATTAATTATTATCTCCCTGACCTGACGGAACTTACAGAAAACATATCGTTCCTTCCTGTGAGTTTCTGTTCATGTAAGTTTCATTCGTACTTGAAACAGTTATCAGATTGGTTGCATGAAACTCGCCTGAAGAATAAATTTTAATTCAGAACTGTATTGTCATTCAGGCAAGTTCCCTCTCATCTCAGAAATACCAGCCGTGCCGTGAAACCCGTTCCAGTCCCTTGCCCTCTGTGAAACCCGTCACCCTTCTGGCGCCCTGGAGAATCTCCAGCAAATTGGCACTGTAGTTGGTCCTGGTGGAATCAAAGCTGTTGACTATCACCATCCCTGACCCTGATGCATGGATGAACTCAGTGTCTCCGATGAACATGCCTGTGTGAGTGATCCTGCCTTTCACGCTGCCGAAATAGAGAAGGTCGCCGGGAGCCAGGGACTCACACGGCTTCTCGATGCTCACCTCATCACCATACTTGTACTGCCCTGATGCATCGCGGGTCATAATGACACCCCCGCTGAGATAAATCGTCTTGGTAAAGCCGCTGCAGTCAAGACCTTTGGATGATGTGCCTCCCCAGAGATAGGGAGTGCCCATGAATGACCTGGCAAAACTGACCAGTCCCTGAGGTTCAATGCTGGCACTACCGGCCCATTCGCTGAATTCTGCCGTCTCCCCCTTCTTAACCTCACCGGTCCTGCCGTCAGGCAAAACCACACTCCATTTGTCTGCCCGTGATCCGCTCCTGACAAGAACTCCGCCAAAGACTATGTCTGACACGGTCTCCCCCCTGCTGTCCGTTATCACCCCGGTGTTCCCGAGATAGATAATCCTGTCACTTCCCTTCCATGCTGCCATCTCGTCATCGGTCAGCTCGGCAACAGTACTCCTTACCCACCCGATATAGGAGTCGGGCATCTGCACCAGGTACCAGCCGCCCCTGTTGTCCAGTATCCTGACCGGAGTGCCCATCAGGGCCTGTGTCACCATCTCAGCATCGTGTGCAGGTACGGATCTCACGTTGCAAACACTGACTGTTATCAGACCCCATGGTTTTATAACAACCTCAGGATCAGGCAGGAGTGTGATGCTGTCATTATAGCTGTGACCCGATTTGCCAAGCATCGCAAGGATCTCCTCCTTCGCCTCAGGCAGGTTGGTTGAACCCTTGACGGTGAGGCTGCCGTCCTTCTCCATGACCATCGCAACGTCGCAGAGCGACTCGGCCGGCTGGGGTACCATCGCGGCAGCAATGGCATCAAGCTGTTCCTGCAGATCTGCAGGAACCTCCTTGGGATTGCATCCTGCAAGCAGGACCAGGACAAACAACAGGGAAAGATAGTTTGGGAGTTTCATGAAATTTGTATTACATCTTACAACTTCAAAAATAAATATTTATAGTATTCAAGTCAAGAGACAAATGAATTTTATTTAATTTGTCATACATTTTTTTTAAGTTCGAAGTTAACCGGAGGGATTGGAGTGACCGGAGTGCCTGAGGCAACCGGAGCTGGAATTTTATAAATTATCTGAATATGAAAGCATCAAGTACTATTTTAAGACAGACCTGGATGGCGGTGATCCTCCTTTTCACCCTGTCCGGATCAATAAGCAGCCAGGCAGTTGAGACCGGGCTGGAGAACCTTGTCAGGAGCAACTTTGATCTGCTGAAGGGTAAGAGAATAGGCCTTGCAACAAACCCAACCGGGGTTGACCGCTGGCTCAGGTCAACGGTTGACATTCTCTTCAACGCACCGGATGTCAACCTGGTGGCTCTGTACGGCCCCGAGCACGGCGTCAGGGGAGAGTTCACCGCCGGCGAGCATGTGGCCTCTGAAAAGGATCCGGCAACGGGACTCACCGTATGGAGCCTCTACGGCAAAACCCGCAAGCCGACGCCTGAAATGCTCAGTGATGTTGACATCATAGTGTATGACATCCAGGATATAGGCTCACGTTCTTACACATACATAAGCACTCTCGGACTCCTGATGGAGGCCGCGGCTGAGAACGGCAAGAAGGTTGTCGTGCTCGATCGTCCCAACCCGCTGGGAGGCATCCGCATGGAAGGTGCTCTCACCCGTCCCGGCTTCTTCTCTTTCGTGAGCCAGTTTGCCATACCTTATCTGCATGGGCTCACCGTTGGCGAGCTGGCACTGTTACTCAACGGTGAAGGGATGCTTGCCGATGGCATCAAGTGTGACCTTGAGGTGGTGAAGATGACCGGCTGGACGCGGGGTATGCTATTTGAAGAGACCGGATTGCCGTGGGTGCCCTCCTCTCCGCATGTGCCCCATAAAGACTCACCTCTCTTCTACCCTGCCACAGGCATAGCCGGTGAGCTGTACGCCGTCAGCATCGGTGTGGGGTACACCATCCCTTTCCAGACTTTTGCCGCCGAATGGATAAATGCCGACTCACTGGCAGCCAGCCTCAACGCCCTCGGGCTCCCCGGGGTGATCTTCAGGCCCACTCATTACAAACCCTACTACAGCACCCTGCAGGGCAAGCTGGTACACGGTGTGCAGATCCACCTTACGGATCCCTCAGCAGCACCTCTCTCACTGCTGCAGTTCTACATCATGCAGGAAGCTCACCGCCTATGGCCCGACAAGAACCTGTTTGAGATATGCAATCCGTCGCGCCACTCGATGTTCGATAAGGTATGCGGAACCGACGAGATCAGGAAGGAATTCACAAAATCGTTCAGGGTCAGCGACATCAGCGCCCTGTGGAATGATGACATACCCGCCTGGCGGAAACAGGCGGGCAGATATCTCCTCTACGATTAATGTCAGTGCAGCATCTC
>CAYPKP010000014.1:0-6875 GCA_964411345.1 uncultured Rikenella sp.
AGGCAGGCTGATACAGCTGGGTGCCAGCATAGATCTCAACCTAAGGCGGGAGGCCGCCCCGGTGGTTGAATACCGGCGTCCGCAGACACCCCGGCCCCCATATCCGTACAGGGAGGAGGAGGTCACCTTCCGTAATCCCGTGGAAAACTTCGAACTGGCAGGCACACTGACGCTGCCGGAAGGGGAAGGTCCTTTCCCGGCTGTGGTTCTCATTACAGGCTCGGGAGCACAGGACCGTGATGAGAGCATCTTCTACCACAAACCGTTTCATGTGATCGCCGACCACCTGACGCGTCACGGCATAGCAGTGCTCAGGTATGATGACAGGGGGACCGGCAAATCAAAGGGCATGATGAACAATGCAACCACCATGACCCTGGCCGACGATGCAGAGGCTGCAGTGACATACCTGCTGCAGCGCCCTGAGATCGACCACGCAAAGACAGGCCTGGCAGGGCACAGCGAAGGAGGATTGATAGCCCCAATAGTGGCATCGCGCAACAGTAACATTGCCTTTATTGTCTCGCTGGCAGGACCCGGTGTACGGGGATCTGAGATTATGCTGCAGCAGGCACGCGACATCTATGCTGCCACCGGTATGGAACAGGCTGAGATCGAGGAGACCGTTGCCGTAAACAGCCATCTTTTCAAGATGGCCGTGGAGGAACCTGACCAGCGCCAGTTTGCCAGGGATGCCATGGCTTGGTACAGCGGTGAGCTGGATAAAAAGGGTGTGGGACCCGAAGAACGCAAGGAGAAGATGGCAGCCTTCACGCAGGGACTGGTCTCTCTCAATAATCCGTGGATGAGATACTTCATTGCGGCTGACCCGGCTCCGTTCTGGTCACGGGTAAAATGCCCGGTGCTGGCACTCAACGGAGAGAAGGATCTCCAGGTAAACCATGAACAGAACCTGCCGGCCATTAAGCAGGCTCTGAAGAAGGGCGGCAACCGCAAGGTAAAGACGGTACTCCTGCCCGGTCTCAACCATCTGTTTCAGCATTCTGAGACAGGCTCACCTGAAGAATATATCAAAATCGAAGAGACCTTTGCTCCGGAGGCGCTGGAGATAATGACTTCCTGGATCAGGAAGACGATGAGAATGAGATAAGTCTTGAGGATTGGCGATTTGCGATTGGCGAATTCGCGATTTACGAATTTGCGAATTGCGAGTTTTGTGAAATCGACAATCGAAAATCTAAAATCGAAATTTCTTCTACTGCCTACTGCCTACTCCCTACTGCCTAATCTGTGAATCACCTTGCGGCCGGCAGCTTTCATACCTCCTGAAGCGTCGGTGATGGCCAGCTGTACCACACCGGTAACCTCATTGACCATCTCCGGGTAGAGGGTGCAGAAGGATGCGAGAATCTCCATCCCGTAAGCTTTGGGTGCCACAGGGGTATTCTCCTGACGCATGATAGTCATACAATAGTCGATTAGCCTTGAATGATGCGACACAGGGATGTCCGCCGGGCTGCTCTTACAGACAATCCTCAGGAACGACCGCTGCACACTCTCGTTGGGCACAGATGGCAGGGCATCTATCATTAGCGCGAGGAAGGGTGCGAGCTTTGCAGGATCCGTATCGGCTACCTTTGACAGGGCCCAGGAGGCCATGAAACCCACCCTCTTCTGCCTGCTTGACGACAGAGCCACCAGTTGCGACAGCAACGAGGAATCGCGGGCTGCCGAGTGTGCCACCATGGTTATCTCCTCCACAGTGAAGATACGGCTCAGCATATCTGCCAGCTCGTCGCCGGGTTCTTCCGTGACAACCGCATCCTCGCCCGGGCTCGCACTACCGGCATCTGCAGTAAACTGAACCGCAAACTGCCGTGCAACAGAGACATCCGCTGCCGTCATGTCAAGGGAGGCAAGCTCTCCGGGTACCAGCCAGCGGTAGGCATCATGTTCCCGCAACTCAGGCTTTGAAGCCAGGGTCTCGCAGAGAAAAGGTATCAGCCTGATCTCCCTGTCGCCGTAATCGTGCTCCACAGGATCCAGCGTTCCGGTAATAATAACAGAGATGCCCAGCTCCTCGTCTATCTCCCTGATAATACAATCTTCATGATCCTCCCCTTCACGGGTCTTTCCCCCCGGAAACTCCCACTTGCCGGCATTGCTCATTCCCTGACCGCGTCGCATCACCAGCACGAGTCCTTCATCATTGCGGATAAGGGCACATGTCACATCAGTCATGGCTCCTGCTCTGTTAAGGTCTCATAATCCGGAATATGATCCAGCAGGTCAAACCTGCGTGCGGCAGTATCTGTCTTCCCGACAAAGTGGGTTATCCCGTTGGTGACCACCAGGTACCTGACCCCGTAGCTGAAGTTGTAGTTTATGATCTGGTCAAACACCTCCTGTGTTATCTTCACCTGCGGGGCCTTGCATTCGACTATCATCACCGGTGCGCCGGAGCGGTCATGAACCAGTATGTCGGCCCGGCGGAGCATAGAGTTAAGTCTGAAACCCACCTCAATGCCTATCAGTCCCGGAGGATAGCCCAGGTGCTCTACCAGGTAGTTGACAAAATGCTGCCTCACCCACTCCTCGGGAGTGAGTGTCACATACTTCTTCCGCAGGGGGTCATATATGGTATTTTCCCCCGGACCCTCTTTTATGCGCAATGAACACGGCGGCAGTTTCAGCGGTTTCAACTTAATTTGTATTTTTGATAACCCTTGGAAGGGCAAATATAAACAAACAGCACCGGAGATCATGAGAACGAAAGAAGATATAGTCAGCAACTGGCTGCCCCGGTACACGGGCAAGGACCTTGCCTCCTTCGGGGAGTTCATACTCCTCACCAACTTCACTCTCTATGTGGAGATGTTTGCAAAGTGGAACAATGTCGCGGTTGAGGGCAAGGACAAGAACTGGCCCAGTGCCACTGCTGATGGCATCACCATCGTCAACTTCGGCATGGGTTCTCCCAATGCAGCCACCATCATGGACCTGCTGAGTGCCATTCAGCCCAAGGCAGTGCTCTTCCTTGGCAAGTGCGGAGGGCTGAAAAAGAAGAACAAGCTTGGCGACCTCATACTGCCGATAGCTGCCATCCGCAGTGACGGTACATCCAATGACTACCTTCCACAGGAGATACCCGCCCTGCCGGCATTCAAGCTGCAAAGTGCCGTCTCCGCCGCCATTGTAAGGAACAATCTCGAATACTATACCGGTACGGTATATACCACCAACAGGCGGGTATGGGAGTATGATGACAGGTTCAAGAAGTACCTCGTCAAAACCCGCGCGATGGCCATCGACATGGAGACGGCCACCATCTTTACAGTCGGTTTCGCCAACGAGATACCCACCGGTGCGCTCCTGCTGGTCTCAGACCAGCCGATGATATCCACAGGCATCAAGACCGGGGAGAGTGACCAGAAGGTTACGAGCCTCTTCACCGAGAAACACCTGCGCATAGGTATCGAGGCACTTACTGAGATCAAGGAGAACGGAATATCGGTAAAACATCTGCGCTTCTGATGGCAGCCGACTACAAAGAGATCATCAGGGACCTCAGAAACAAGATCTACAAGCCGGTATATTTCCTGGCCGGAAAGGAGCCGTATTACATTGACCTCATCACCGACTTCATCGAAGAGAACGTGCTGGATGAGTCGGAGAAGGATTTCAACCAGACGGTTCTGTACGGGCTGGATGTGACAGTCACGCAGGTAATTGAGACCTGCAGGCGTTTCCCGATGATGGCCAACCAGCAGGTTGTGATTGTGCGTGAGGCTCAGAAGCTCAAGAAGATCGATGACCTCCTGGTATATGTTGACAACCCCCTGAACTCAACCATCCTCGTCGTGGCATATAAGTACGACAGCCTTGACAAGAGACGCTCGCTGCACAAGTCACTGTCAAAAAAAGGATGGTACTTCGAGTCGGAGAAGGTTCCGGAGTACCAGATTCCCGGGTGGATAGACAGGTATCTGACTGACAGGGGGATCATGGCAGGCACGGATGCATCGAGGCTCCTCGCCGAGTTTCTTGGCAATGATCTGGGCAAGATAGCCAACGAGCTTGACAAGCTCATCATCTCCCTCCCGAAGGATAACCCGCGTATCACCACAGAGCTGATAGAGAAGAGCATAGGCATCAGCAAGGACTATTCTCCCAACGAGCTGTGGAAAGCGATCGTCTACCGTGATCCGCTGAAGGCAGCGCGCGTGGTAAATTACTATGCCAGCCACTCGAAAAAGGAGATCATACCCCTCATGTTCCCTGTGTTGTTCAACAGCTTCACCAGGGTGCTCATCTATCATACGCTTAAAGACAAGAGCGACGGCAACGTGGTGGCCACGCTCAGGACCTATCCGGGGTATGTCAGGGATTTCCGTGCGGCTGCGTCTATCTACAATATAGGGGCTGCCATGAACATCATCAGCCTGATAAGGTCATACGATCTCAAGGCCAAGGGCTTCGGCGAGGCGGGCAGTGATACCGGTGATCTGCTGCGCGAGCTGGTCTTCAAGATAATGCATTGAAATCCTCTGCTATTGCCCGGACAGGGTCAATAGTTTCCGCACAGATCCATATTGCTGATCCTGTCTTGGACAGGGTTACTGCCCGCCGAAAAGTAGTGCTTATTCCCCCTGAGAAAGGCGGGAGGAGGACTTCAGTTCATCTCGGGCGATTCTGGAAACTCGGCCCAGATGCGGTATTTGTTGTTGAGTGATCTCAGGACATCGCGCCAGACATCGCCGCGGCTTTTCATGATCACCTCCGGCGGAACCCTGGCAATGACCCATGAGTTCTCATTCAGCTCTCTCTTAAGCTGTCCCTTCTCCCATCCTGAATAACCGAGAAAAAAGCGTACCTGGTCACGTGTTACGGTGCCGGTGGCTATAAGGTTGCGCAGCGTGTCCAGCTCTCCTCCCCACCAGATGCCCGGGATCACCGGCAGGCTGCCCGGCACCTTTGTCCCCAGCGTGTGCAGGTAATGAAGTGTATCGGGAGCCACGGGACCGCCGACGCTGAGGTGCTCATCCCACCCGTCAAACCCCTCCACGGCACTGCTGACCATCAGGTCAATGACGCGGTTGAGGATGAAGCCTACCGTGCCCTCTGCCGTGTGCTCTGTGAGAAATACAATGGTGCGGTTGAAAAAGCGGTCAGTGAGAAAAGGTTCGGATATGAGAACTCTCCCCTTCCCCGGTATCTTGTCCTCGGGATTGATGCTGAATATGTCAGGATACTGGCCCATTTGACAACGAAAGGATGAGACAAAGTAAGAACTTTTAAGGTCAGAATCAAGAAAAAGCGCGGAAAATAGTAAATTGCACATCGCAACATCAGATCTATTCAATGTCCGCAAAACAGAGCAGAAACCCTTCGATGCTGCAGTCGCTCCTGCCCCTGGCAGTCCTGATCGTCCTGCTTGCCCTCAACGTAAAATATTTCCGTGACGACACCCTCTCAGGTGCCAACCAGATAGCCCTCATACTGGCAGCTGCGGTGGCAGGGGTTATCTCCGTCCTGCTGGGATTCAGGTGGAATTACCTTCTCAAGAGAGTCACCCACACCATCATGACGGCCATGCCGGCCATGCTTATACTTTTCCTAATCGGGTCGCTGGCAGGAACATGGATGATCAGCGGCGTCATACCGATGCTTATCTATTACGGACTGGAGATACTCAGCCCGGTAATATTCCTCTTTGCCACCGTCTTCATCTGCTCCCTGGTCTCCGTCTCCACCGGCAGCTCCTGGTCGACTGTAGCCACCATCGGTGTAGCCCTGCTGGGGATAGGCACCACCCTCGGCTTCGGTGAGGCAATGGTTGCCGGCGCCATCATCTCGGGAGCCTACTTCGGCGACAAGATGTCGCCCCTCTCTGACACCACCAACCTGGCTCCGGCGGTGGCAGGCACTGACCTCTTTACCCATATCAGGTATATGGTGATCACCACCGGCCCCTCATGGATCATCACCCTGATAATCTTCCTGGTCATAGGCTTTTCCGGTGACTACAGCGAGACCGGCGCCACAACCACCGCGGTGCAGGAGGCTATAAGGGCCAGGTTCAATATCAGTCCGGTACTTCTCATCGTTCCTGCTTTTCTGATCTTCATCATAGTAAAGAAGGTGCCGCCGTTGCCGTCACTGCTGGCCGGCACCCTCCTCGGCGCCGTCTGTGCCATCATCTTCCAGCCCGACCTCCTCAGGGAGATTGCCGGCACGGAGGGTTCGTACATCAAGCAGGCCTATATCTCGGTGTCGAAGGCTATGTTCGGTCCGGTTACGATCGTTACCGGCGACCACTCCGTCGACGAGCTCCTGAAGACAAAGGGCATGGCGGGCATGCTGAATACCGTCTGGCTCATCATCTGTGCGATGTTCTTCGGAGGAGTGATGGAGGCCTCCGGTATGCTTCGCACCATCACCGGCCGCCTGATGCAGTTCGTGCACAACGCCGGCACCCTCGTAGGATCAACGGTGGCAACATGCCTCTTCTTCAACGTCACCGCCTCCGACCAGTATCTCTCCATTGTGATACCGGGACGGATGTATGCAAAGAAATTCCGCGACATGGGCTTCAAGCCTGAGCTGCTGAGCCGCACGCTTGAGGACTCCGGCACGGTGACGTCGGTACTGGTGCCATGGAACACCTGCGGCGCCACCCAGTCGAGCGTGCTGGGTGTATCCACATGGGCATACGCACCCTACTGCTTCTTCAACATCATCAGCCCGTTCATGACCATCTTCATGGCTGCGGCAAAGATTAAGCTGAGGCGTTACACGCCCGAAGAGCTGGCGAAGGTGCAGGAAGCCGCAGACATTGTTGACAGGGAGCTTCTCAGGGAGGAAGAATCCTGACACCCCTGCACCGTTGAACAGGGAACTCCTCAGGGAGGAAG
>CAYPKP010000014.1:6975-26954 GCA_964411345.1 uncultured Rikenella sp.
CCTGCACCGTTGAACAGGGAACTCCTCAGGGAGGAAGGATCCTGACATCCCTGCGAACAAACCGTTTCTGCAGATGTTTAATATATAAATTATATTTGCACCGTAATAAAAGGTAACTGATGCTACTGAAGCTTATAATATTGTCGGCAGTGCTTGTGGCGATAGCCCTGGCAGGCATGGCGATAACCATCATCGTCAAGCCAAAGGGTCGCTTCCCCGAGACACATGTAGGCCACAACAGGGAGATGCGCAAGCGTGGCATCACCTGCGCCCAGGCCACCGACACAGGATGCACTCCTGTCGACGGCGCCGGCTGTTGCGGCTGCGCCATGAATGAAGATTAGCTTCGCTTATTCAGCAGGCAGTCTCATACCCCTGCTTTGCCGTGAAACAGTTCCCTCCCGCGCCCGCAGGTAAACACAATGATCATTTCTCTCTGATATCCCTTCTCAGTCCTTCGGAGATCCAGCTTCTCATCTCTCCGTTCTCATCGGAAAATATAAGGTAACCTTCCAGGGAGTCATATCTCTCAATGAAGGCAGCTGCCTCCTCGCGGCCTGCCACCATGCAGACGGTGGCCCATGCATCGGCTTCGGCGGCCGTTGGTGCCGTCACCGTGGCACTGAGCAGGGTATGCCGTACCGGATATCCGGTACGCGGGTCGATGGTATGCGAATATTTTACTCCATCCTCAACGTAAAACTTCCTGTAGTTCCCCGAGGTGGCCAGCGCCCTGTCGTCGAGCCTCACCGTTGCCCTCATATCATCCCCCGGAAGGTAGTTGCCGTCGGCAGGGGTGTCAATACCCACGCGCCAACCGTCTCCTCTTTTGTCGCCCACCGTGCGAACCTCACCTCCTACTTCGGCAAGACACTCGCTGATTCCATTCCGGAGAAGCAGGTCAATGACCAGGTCTACGGTATAGCCCTGGGCTATGGCGTTGACATCGATGAACATGTCCGGGTCAGCTTTAATGATCCGGCCGCCCTCCAGGCGCACCTTATCCATTCCCACCAGAGCCAGCAGCGAATCGAGCATTGATTCATCAAACCGTTTCATGGCATCGGGACCAAACCCCCATGCTCTCACCAGCGGGCCGACGGTGATGTCAAAAAGCCCTCCGCTCTGTTCCGATACCCGCGATGAAAGGCGGAACACCTCGCGTAAGAGCGAATCTGTGATGTTGCTGCGGTTGCCGTTGATCAGGGAGATGACCGAGGAGTCATTATATATGGAAAGGGAGTTGTCAACCACGGAAAAGAGAGTCTCGATATCCTGCCGGAGCTTCATCACATCAAGCCCGGGGCTCTTCTCAACAACTATGTGATAGGTGGTTCCCTGGGTCATCCCGTCGATAGCTGCATATTCAGCCGGCGGGGTGCAGGATGACAGGCACAGCGTTATGGCAGCTAAAAAAAGTATAATGCGCATAATATCAAATGTGCGATGTACGATTTGCAATGGCAGAAATCGAGAATCCACTACTGCCTAATGCCTGCTCCCTACTGCCTAACCTCCAAAATCATCAAACGCAATGTTCTCCTCCGGCACGCCCAGGTTGTCAAGCATGTTGAGCACGGCGGAGTTCATCATCGGGGGTCCGCAGAGGTAATACTCTATCTCCTCCGGCAGCTCCATTTTGCCCAGGTAGTTGTCGAGCAGCACCTGGTGTATGAACCCGGTGTATCCGGTCCAGTTATCTTCCGGCAGCGGCTCCGAGAGGGCTATATTGAAGGTGAAATTAGGAAACTTCTCTTCAAGCTCCCTGAACTCATCCTCGTAGAAGACCTCTCTCTTCGACCTGGCCCCGTACCAGTAGGATATCTTTCTTGATGACTTCTCTGTCTTGAGAAGGTGGAAGATATGCGACCGCAGGGGCGCCATGCCGGCCCCGCCGCCTATATATACCATCTCGGCATCGGTATTCTTGATATGGAATTCACCGAAGGGTCCGGAGATGGTCACCTTGTCTCCCGGCTTCCGTGAGAAGATGAAGGATGAGCTTATCCCCGGCGGCACATTCAGCCACTTGCGGTTCCTGTCCATCGGCGGGGTGGCTATCCTGATATTGAGTATTATCAGGTTCTTCTCGGCAGGATAGTTGGCCATGGAGTAGGCCCTGAAGGTCTCCTCACCGTTCTTTGTTTTGAGACTCCAGAGGTCAAACTTATCCCAGTCGGGACGGTACTCCTCCTCCACCTCGATATCCTTGCTGAAGTCGACCTCATAGCGAGGTATGTCTATCTGTATATATTCTCCTGATTTAAAATTAAGATCCTCTCCTTCAGGAAGTTTGACAACGAACTCCTTGATGAAGGTGGCCACGTTCCTGTTGGAGACCACTTCGCACTCCCATTTCTTGATGCCGAGGACAGCCTCCGGCACCAGGATGGTCATATCCTCGCGCACCTTTACCTGGCATCCAAGTCGCCAGTTGTCATGCTGTTCCCGCCGGGTGAAGAATCCGGTTTCGGTGGGAAGTATTGACCCGCCGCCCTCGGTGATCTGGCACTTGCACATGCCGCAGGTGCCTCCTCCTCCGCAGGCTGACGGCAGGAAGATACCGTTGTTCGAGAGTGTCGAGAGCAGGTTGGAGCCGGGAGATACCACCATCTCACGGTCATTGATCTTCAGTGTGACATCGCCCTGCGGGGTTAGTTTCTGCCTGGCATAGAGAAGCAGCACCACCAGCAGTATCATTACCAGCACGAATACTGCCACGCTTATGAGAACGGTGCCTGCTATTGATAAACCTAATATCATTTCCTTTCAGATTTCGTCATGACAAAAAAGTGAGATGTATGGAGTGACGCTGCACCCGTCCCTTTCTTTGGTTGACAATTCGTTATTTCTTCCTGACACATGGGTACTGCGTTAAAGGGTGATTCCCAGGAAGCTCATGAATGCTATGCCCATCAGTCCGGTAAGAATGAACGTTATGCCAAGTCCTCTCAGCGGAGCAGGCACATTTGAATAGCGCATCTTCTCCCTGATGGCGGCCAGTGCCACGATGGCCAGCAGCCAGCCAACGCCTGACCCCAGTCCGAATACTGCGGCCTCGCCAATGTTGGCATACTCCCTCTCCTGCATGAAGAGTGACGCACCCAGTATGGCGCAGTTGACTGCTATCAGCGGCAGGAAAATGCCCAGCGAGTTATAGAGGGCGGGACTGAATTTCTCGATGATCATCTCCACCAGCTGTACTATTGAGGCTATCACCGCAATGAACATGATGAAGGAGAGGAAGCTGAGGTCGAGATCCGCAAAGCTGTCGCTGAGCCATACCAGCGCTCCCTTTTTCAGGATATACTGCTCCAGCAGGAAGTTCACCGGCACCGTTATCACCAGCACGAAGATAACGGCTATTCCCAGCCCCATTGAGGTCTTGACTGTCTTTGACACCGCCAGGTATGAGCACATACCCAGGAAGTAGGCAAAGATCATGTTGTCGATGAAGACCGACTTGACGAATATGTTGATTAAGTTTTCCATGACCCTTTATGCTACTTGTTTTCTTCTACCAGTGATTTGTTACGGCTCCGCTGCACCCAGATTATCAGTCCGACGGTGATGAGTGCCATTGGCGGCAGTATCATCATGCCATTATCCTCATAGCCCCAGTTGTATACACCGATTTTCTCCATCACCGGGAAGCCCATGATGCTCCCGCTGCCGAGGAACTCACGAAAGAATGATACCACAATCAGTATCCATCCGTATCCCCATGCATTGCCAAGTCCGTCGAGGAAGGCGGGCCACGGTTTGTTGGCCATGGCGAAGGCCTCGAGGCGGCCCATGATGATACAGTTGGTTATTATCAGTCCCACGAACACCGAGAGCTGTTTGCTGATATCAAAGGCGAAGGCCTTCAGGAACTGGTCAACGATGATGACCATGGTGGCTATCACCACCAGCTGCACTATGATCCTGATACGGCCTGGTATCATCTTTCTTAGTGAGGCTATCACAACGTTTGACACTGCCAGCACCACCATGACCGAGATGGACATCACTATTGCCGGGTTCATCTTGACCGTGACCGCCAGCGCCGAGCATATGCCCAGCACCTGAACGGTTATCGGGTTATCCTGCCCCAGCGGGTTGGTCAGCAGCTTCCTGTTCTTTGCCGAGAAGAGCGGCTCCTTTTCAACGTTTTCCATATCTACTTCCTGTTTTGGCTGAGGTATTTCTCATATTTTATCAGTCCGTCATAAACCATCGCCTCCAGCCCCTTGCTGGTGATGGTGCCTCCGGAGATGGCATCCACCTCGTGACTGCTCTCCGGGTCAGCTCCGCCCTTGACCACCTTTATCCCGTAGAAACTGCCGTCGCGGAAGAGGCTTTTGTTCAGGAACTGGCTCTCGAAGGCGGTGGTGTTGATCTCGGCGCCCAGTCCCGGCGTCTCCCCCTTGTGGTCGAAGGTGACCCCGTCAATGGTGGAGAGGTCCTCCTTCAGTGCGACGTATCCCCATATCGGACCCCAGAGGCCCTTGCCCTCAAGCGGCAGTATGTGAAGGGTGTCGCCCCTGTCGTCCACAGCTATGAAGACCGGCAGGTACTGCTCTGCCAGCGGCTTCTTCTGCTCAGCACGAAGGCCGACGGTAAAGGCATCAACGCCCTCCAGGTGCTCGCCCTCGGTATTGATCACGTAGCTCTCCCTGATATATTTGTCATAGAGCTCAACAGCGTCCGCCTTTGTTGAGGTGACATTGATCGATGAGAGGATGTTTATCTTCTTCTCTACTTCAACATTCTTCTCCTGCCTGGGCTGCAGCAGCAGCGCCGTCAGGGAGAGGAGGATGGCGACGGAGACGATCATCACCACCGAGAAGACCATTATATATCTGTTGCTGAAATCTTTCATCTCGCGGTTTGTTAAGCTGTCCTTACTCGTTTTACCCTTCTCCTGATATTGGCCTGCACCAC
The DNA here is from genome assembly GCA_964411345.1 of uncultured Rikenella sp. Taxonomy (GTDB): domain Bacteria; phylum Bacteroidota; class Bacteroidia; order Bacteroidales; family VadinHA17; genus SR-FBR-E99. The sequence continues at coordinate 11,902 of CAYPKP010000014.1, forward strand.
ATAATGGTCAATCAGCGGAGCCATCACGTTCATCAGCAGTATCGCCAGCATGGTCCCTTCGGGGTATGCCGGGTTAAAGACCCTGATGACCACTACCAGGATTCCCGTCAGGGCTCCGTAGATATATTTGCCGGTGTTGGTCTGTGCCGCAGAGACCGGGTCGGTGGCCATGAAGACGGTGCCAAAGGCAAAGCCTCCCATTATCAGATGGTAGTATGCCGGTATCTGTGTGTACTCATTACCTCCCGTAAGATTGAGCAGCAGTCCCATGCCCAGTGCTCCCAGGGTCATGCTCAGCATGATGCGCCAGCTGCCCACTCCTGTCACCAGCAGTATCAGGGCACCTATCAGTATGGCGATGACCGATGTCTCGCCAACGGACCCGGGGATGGTCCCGATGAACATCTCCATCGCCGAAGGCATCCGGGCTATACCGTCGAGCTTGGCCACCGCCAGCGGAGTGGCGCCGGAGAAGGCGTCTATTGCTCCTCCCTTTGTCAGTCCTTCGATCCAGACAGTGTCGCCGCTCATCCACGCCGGGTAACTGAAAAAGAGGAAGGCGCGGGCGGTGAGAGCAGGGTTGAGTATGTTCATCCCGGTGCCGCCGAATATCTCCTTGCCGATGATGACGGCAAAGGCCACAGAGACGGCAAGCATCCATAACGGCACATCTATCGGCATGATGAGAGGTATCAGCATGCCTGTGACGAGGTAGCCCTCATTGATCTCATGTCCGCGTATCTGCGCAGCAATGAACTCAATGCCCAGGCCGGTCACGTAGCTCACAATTATCAGCGGAAGGATCTTCAGGAAGCCGAACCAGAACATCTGCATAACCGACCAGTCGACGATGCCGAAGGCCCTGGTGTGCTGCAGTCCGGTGTTGTATGACCCGAACAGCAGGGCAGGGATCAGCGCTATGACCACGATGATCATTGTGCGCTTCATATCCATATAGTCTCTTATGTGTGCGCCCCTGGTGGTCACCTTGTCCGGAACGTACAGGAAGGTTGCAAAGCCGTCATAGACGGAACGCAGCTTCTCGAGACGCCCTCCCTTTTCAAAGAGGGGCTCCATCTTCTTCATTTTATCTAGCAGGAAACTCATTGCAGACTCATTGCTTTAATTAGTTCATCTCTTTTATCATCAGGTTGATCCCGCTGCGGATGAGCTCCTGTAACTCGCTCTTGGAAGGATCGATGTACTCACACAGGGCAAAGTCCTCCTCCGCCACCTCGTATATGCCCAGGTTCTCCATCTGTTCAACGTCTCCGGCCATTATTGCCTTGATGAGGTAGATAGGATAGATATCCATCGGCAGCACGTTCTCATAGTGACCGGTGACGACGAAGGCCCTGTGGCCGCCGTGAAAGTTGGTGTCCATCTCATACTCCTTCCGCGGAAGCAGTTTGGAGAGGAAGCTCCTCCAGTAGCTGAATTTCTTCAGTCCCGGCGTGGCCCATCCGAACAGCTCGTGGTAGTTGCCCTCGGGCAGCACGGTGACCATGTTGTCATAGAAGCCGAAATAGCCGTCGGCACTGATTCTCCTGCCGGTAAGCACATTGCCGCTGATGACCCTGTGGTTGCCCTCCCCGAGGTTGGCCTTCAGGATGCCGCTCACCGAGGCTCCGGGTGTGATGCGGTGATACTTGGGATGCAACACGCCTGTTCCCGCCAGGGCTATGATACGCTCACGACTGTAAAAACCGGTGTCGAAAAGGCGGCCTAGGGCCACCACATCCTGGAGGTCAACGGTCCAGACCACCTCGCCCCTGGATACCGGCTCAATATGATGTATCTGGATGCCGACATTACCTGCTGGGTGAGGCCCGGAAAACTCGTGAAACTCAACGCCGGTGAGGTTCTTCACCTCAGCCACCCTCGATCCGCCGGCCTCCTGCGAGAGATGTATCTTCCCGTCAGTAAGGCGCGAGAGCACGTTGATGCCGGTCTGAAGATGGTTGCCATGCACGTTGGCCATTATGAAATCAATATCAGGAGCCAGCGGTGCAGTGTCAAAGGCGGAGATGAAAACTGCCCTGGGGACAGTGCCGGGACGGGCGACGATGTGATAGGGTCTCTGCCGCAACACAGGCCACATGCCTGAGGTGAGAAGCCTCTCCGTCACCTTCTCACGGGTAAGCTTCAGAGGATCGGCAACGCCAAAATCAACGCGGCTATTCCCGTCACGGTCAATGACAACCTCGGTCAGCACCCGCTTTTCACCGCGGATAATCTCCCTGACCACCCCGCTGACAGGTGATACATACTTTACTTCAGGGTAAGACTTGTCATGAAAGAGGGCTGTGCCCGCCATGACCCTGTCACCCTCCCTGACCTCAAGCCTGGCTGTCAGACCGGCGAAATCGGCAAACCTGACACCGAAACGGTCAACGGCTGTCTCCGGAAGAAGAATCTTCTCGGCCTTACCCGCAAGCTTGATATTCAGTCCTTTACGTAATCTGATGACTGTTGACATATAGAGATATACAACTTGGTTCGATTGAGACTACAATAATAATACAATGTTAAATAATTCACAGGCAGAGATAATATAAATCACAAATGAGCATTATTTTGAAGGCCGCTTTGCGGTGCGGCAGGATATTTGTACTTTAGGCCTGAATTGTTAGTTATGACCGGAAAATTCAGCACCATAAAAATATTAAGTTTATCAATAACCTGTCTTCTTGCAGGTACCTTTTCTTCCCTTTCGCAGGATTTTTCTTCCGGCGAGTATTGTGCTCCGAATGTGAAGAGCATCTGGTTCGAAAAGGAGGGGTGGAGGCTCGCCTACCCCTTCGTGCAACCCGGGGCCGGTGATGAGATGACACTTCACTTTGACGTCATTGACGGTGACGGTGGCACGCTCTGGTACCGCATCACCCACTGTGACCGCGACTGGAACAGCAGTGACCTTTTCACCAGCGATTATCTTGAAGGTTTTGAGGAGAACCAGATCACTGATTATCTCCCTTCCTTCAATACGAAGGTCAGCTACGCTCACTACTCTCTCAGTCTCCCCAATGATGACATCAGGTTCCTGGTCTCCGGCAACTATGTCATTACGGTGTGGGCATACGGGGAGCCCGATGCACCCCTTCTCACCAGGCGCTTTTTTGTAAGCGAGGGCAGCACCTCAGCGGCCGTGACCTTCAGGAGGCCGATGAAGCCCGGCACCACTGAGACGCACCAGCAGGCTGAGATCACCGTCTCCCTGGGAGCGCTGCCGGTTACTGACCCCTACAGGCAGGTCACCGTCACCGTGATGCAGAACGGCAGGTGGGACAGGGCCCGCAGCAGCCTCACCCCTGATTTCGTAGGCAGCGGCAGGGTGGAGTTCAACACCCTTTCAGACAAGACGCTGATGCCCGGGGGAAACGAGTTCAGGTACTTCGATATAAAGACCATAAGGCAGACCCGGCAGAACGTGCGGGCAACAGAGTACGTCAACGGCGTCTACCACGCATACCTCATACCCTCTGACGACAGGGAGTTCAGGCAGTATTTCTACAATGAGGACTTCAACGGCAAATACTGGGTGGCGATGGAGGAGAGCGACGAGCCGGACAGGGATGCCGATTATATATGGGTATACTTCACCCTGCCGGCACACCGTGAGCTGCAGGGAGGCTCGGTATATGTCGCCGGGGCTTTCACCGGCTGGAGATACGGCCCGGAGAACATGATGAGATGGAACGCTTCACGGGGATGCTATGAGGCCTCGATGCTGCTGAAGCAGGGATGGTACAACTATGAATTTGTCTTTGTACCCTCAGGGTCAGACAGGCCGGAGGGCTTTGCCTTTGAGGGCAGTCACTGGGAGACGGAGAACGACTACCTGATACTAACCTACTTCCGTGACCCCACACAGCGGTATGACCGCCTCACGGGAATCACTTTGGCAAATACCCGATCCGGGCAGTAGGAAGCAGGCAGTGGAGTATCAAGCCTAAGGCAATCTGTTTTGATTATACGTGTTTAATTGTCAACACTATTGCCTATTCCCTATTGCCTATTCCCCGTCAATGTTTATCAATCCCGTATAGCATATAGAAGGTATGCTCCATTGACCTGACGATCTCCGCCATATATTCATGCACCGCCTTCACTGAGCCGGGCAGGGTATATACGAGCGTGGTGCCTATGGTGCCGGCCACCGCCCTGCTGAGCAGCGCCTTCGGGTTTTTCATGCCGTACTTCACCCTTATCTGTTCCATTATTCCCGGCAGCTCTTTGGTGAGTAATGGCCTGACTACGTCGGGTGTGATATCGCGCGGGCCTATGCCCGTGCCGCCAGTGGTAATGATCAGGTCAAACTGCGGTGCCGCCGTGAGAGCAGCGCGCAGCGCCACCTCGTCGTCTGGAATGACCGTGGTGGTGATCTCATACTTCCAGCCCGCGGCGGTGAGGGCATACTTGACATACTTGACCACAGCCGGACCGCTGAGATCGCGGTAGCTGCCTGCGTGAGCCCTGTCGCTGAGGGTTATCACATGAACCTTGAATTTCTCAGGTAATGTCATGTTTCTCTTTTTTATCAAGCCGGATATCTGTAATAGTCATCGTCTTATCGACAGCCTTGCACATGTCATAGACTGTCAGCAGCGCTACGCTCACCGCCGTCAAGGCCTCCATCTCCACCCCCGTGCGGCCTGTACAGTGTACCGTGCTCACGGCGGCAATACCATTATCATCAGCCTCGAGCGAGACCTTAACCTGGTCAAGGGGAATGTTATGGCAAAGCGGTACCAGGGTGCCGCACTGTTTGGCGGCCTGTATGCCTGCTATCTCCGCTACTGTGATGACATCGCCCTTCTTCATCATGTTCTCAGTCACCAGGCGCAGTGTCTCCGGCTGCATGTTTATCCTTCCCGAAGCTACAGCCGTACGGTGCTGCACCGTCTTGCCGCCGGTGTCAACCATGTGCGCCCTGCCGCTGTCGTCCGTGTGTGTCAGTTCTTTCATTGTTCATCCTCCTATGTTGTAGAATCCGTTAAGGTGGTTTGCCGTACCCTTTTCCGGTTTGTTATCCAATGCCAGTTTCAGGGCCTCCTCTGCCCCCATCCCGCGTACACTGTATCCTATATCGCTGAAGAGGCATGGTTTGACCAGTCCTTCGGGGGTAAGACGCAGCCTGTTGCAAAGTGCGCAGTGTCCGCCGGTGCCTCCGTGGACGACGGAGAAGGTACCCACGGCCAGGTCCATCTGCCTTATGAAACGTACCTCCAGTCCCTTTTCCACGCAGAAGCCGGCGACAGCGCGCGCATCCTCCTCTTCGGGGGTGGTCTTGATGACACAGTTTATCTTCACCGGCCTCAGTCCTGCCCTCTGCGCCGCCTCAATGCCCCTGAAGACGCCGTTTATATCACCGCCGCGGGTGGCATACCTGTATTTCTCCGCATCCAGGGTGTCGAGGCTGATGTTCACTCTCATCAGTCCTGCCTCCGCCAGCCTGTCGGCATAGTCTGCCAGCAGGACCCCGTTGGTCGACATCGAGAGGTCGGTGATGCCCTCAATGGCAGAGAGCATTGCTATCAGGTTTGTTACTCCCTTTCTTACCAGCGGCTCTCCGCCGGTGACCCTCACTTTATTGATCCCTGCAGCCACGGCCAGCCTGGTGAATTCAGTGATCTCATCATAGGTCAGTATATCCTCATGCCTGATGAGTTTCACCCCCTCCGCCGGCATGCAGTAGCGACAGCGCAGGTTGCACCGGTCGGTGACCGAGATGCGCAGGTAGTTTATTGTTCTGTCAAATCTGTCTAACACTTACCATCTCTCCTTTCTGTATCCAGCTCTGTCCGCGGGGTATGGTGATCAGTCCCCACGCTTCCGGCAGTGCAGATATATGTCCTGACCCGTGATACTCCACCGGCATGGCCTCACCCGCAGGTGTGACGGTGAAGGGTATCCATGCCAGCCGTTCAGCCCTCTTTCGCGAGTAGTCTGCTGCCAGCGGCATGAAGATGCGGGGTGTCCCGGCTGTCACACCAACCATTCTGTCAAGGTAAGGTCTCACCATCACCTCGAACTGCACGAAGACGGAAACGGGATTTCCGGGGAGGCCAAATACCGCCTTCTTCTCTCCGGTGCAGAAGGTAAGAGGTTTGCCGGGCTGCATGGCCACCTGGTCAAAATGGACCGACAGCCCCAGCTTGCGCATCACCCCGGGCACCAGGTCGAAGTCGCCGAAGGAGACGCCGCCGGAGATAAGCACCACATCGTTCTCCTTCAGTGCCCTGGTAAGCAGCGCTTCTATGGCTGCCTCCTCGTCGCGGGCGATGCCGTAATACCTTCCCGTTGCCCCTGCCCTGCTCACCTGTGCCATCAGCTGGCTGGCATTGCTGTTGCGTATCTGCGCCCCTGCCGGCATCACGTCGGGCTCCACCAGCTCGTCGCCGGTGCTGATGATGCCCACAGTGGGTCTGCAGCTAACGGTCACCTCCGTTGCACCTACGACAGCCAGCACGGCTGCGTGCTGCGCTCTTACATACTGTCCCTCCCTGAGGGCTGTCTGCCCCCTTCTGAGATCCTCCGCTGCCCTTGCTATGTTGGTGTTGCCGGCCCGGCCCGTAAAGCGCACCGTGCCTCCCTCCTTCTCCTCGGTATCCTCCAGCATAAAGACATAGTCGGCACCTGCCGGTACGGCAGCGCCAGTCATTATGCGCGAGCATGTGCCGGGGGTAACCTCCTTCAGGGGCATGACCCCCGCGGCTATTGTCTCCAGGACCCTCAGCTCACTGCCGAGATCCTCATGCCTGCAGGCATAGCCGTCAACGGCACTCTTGTTCCACGGCGGCATGTCCATGTCGCTCTTCACCGGCGCTGCCAGGGCGCGGCCGACGGCATCACTCGCCTTCACCTGCTCCGTGCCGGTGCGGAAAACATGCGCCATTACTGTGTTGTAAGCTTCCTCGAATGTTATCATGACTGTTCAGTATTCTTTGGTGTCTTCGCCGTTGCCCACTATACGAAGTGATTCAGGGCGAAATGATACATATACCTTCTCCCCGGTTACGAAGCGGCTCTCCTCCATCTCGCGGTGAGTGATGTCAGCATAGAAGTAATCCCCGGCGTTGACGGTGATCTCGAAGCCTGTCGGTGAAGGCACGATGTCATCGATGACGCCTCGTATGTTATTGATCCCGAACCCGGAGGCTCCCTGCCGGGAGAGCAGCACCTCGCTGCTGCCAATGATGAGCAGTCCTGATGAAGGATACTCACCCCGCGTCAGTCTGAACCTTGTCCTCTTTTCGGATATGGCGGAGGCACTCTTGTACGAGGTGATGAAGGTGACCCTGAAGAAGTTCTTTATCCCCGCATAGCGTGCCACAAACCTGCTGACCGGATGGTTGAAGACATCCATCGGTGTCCCCTCCTGTATTATCCTGCCGTTATGTATCACTCCCACCCTGCTGGCAAGGCTGATCGCCTCACCGAAGTCGTGCGTGACATGGATGATGGTCTGTCCGTTCCTGTTCAGGCGTCGCAGCAATCTTCTTATGTTGTCCTTGAGGCTGGCATCAACAGAGGCCATCGGTTCATCGAGGAGCAGTATCTTCGGGTCTGTCACCAGGGTGCGTGCCAGCGCCACCCTCTGCTTCTCTCCTCCCGAGAGGGTTCCGGGTCGGCGCAGCAGCAGGTCGGTGATGTTCATCCCGGCGGCGGCACGCTGCACCCTCTCTACCCTCTCCTTCAGATTCATCTTCCTCACCCTGAGAGGATACATGATGTTATCCTTTACCGAGTAGTGGGGAAAGAGGCTAAGATCCTGGAAGACCATGCCTATACCCCGGTCCTGCACCCTCTTATAGGTGATATCCTCACCTTCAAGGTATATCCTTCCCCTGTCGGGGTTCATCAGTCCGCATATCAGCTCCAGCAGCTGTGTTTTCCCCGCCCCGGAGCGGCCGAGGAGGACATAATAGTCGCCCTTTCCCACCTCGATGGAGATATCCTTCAGTGAGAAGGCGTCAATCCGTTTGCTCAGTCTCTCAGTCCGAAGCATCGTCCTCCCTTTTGAACAACACGCGCCTCTCCGTCGCCAGCACCCTGAAGAGCACAAAGAAGAGGAGGGCCACAAGTATGAATATTATTGATGCCGGCCGTGCCGCGCTGAGGCCGTAGGTATTGAAACGGTCATAGATCAGCACCGGAGCTATCATGGGATGGTATGCAATGATGACCACGGCACCGAACTCGCTCATGCCCCTGGCGAACATCATGATGAAGCCTGAGACCACGGAACGCCATGCCTGCGGCAGCGATACGGTGAAGAATATGCGTGTCTGGCCGGCGCCCAGCGTCAGGGCTGCCTTCTCCGTCCTCTCCGGCACGGCTGCAAAGCCATCGCGGGCGGCGTTGATGAGGAAGGGGAGGCTGACGAAGGCCATGGCGAGAGCTATGCCGGCACCGTTGTTCACCAGCAGTATTCCGGCTTTCTGAGCAGCACCTCCCAGCACTCCCTCACGTGATATGAATCCCAGCAGTGCAATGCCGGCGGCGGTATGAGGAAGCACCACGGGCAGGTCAATGATACCCTGCACCACACGCTTGAGGGGAAAGCTCTTCCTGGCCATGATCCATGCCAGGGGCACGGCGCCGACGGCAAAGAAGAGTGTGGATGCGAAGGCTATGGCAAGGGTAAACCATACGCTGCGGCGGACGTCGGGGTCGGCAGCCGTGGTCCGCACCTCACTGAATGAAGAGTCGAAAAACATTCCTGCCAGCGGTGCGATGATGAAGAGCAGCACCAGCGAGGCAAGTATCATAAATATCCAGTTGAAGAGCGTATGACCTTTCATGGACAGAGGTTCATTCAGAGGATAGGGAGAGATACTTTTGCAGCGGGGCCGGGACAGCATCAGGATTGTCAGCAACGGCAGGAAGCAGCGGCTCCTGTCCTGCCGCACGGAAGATCGCAGCACCCTCGTCGCTTAGCATGAAGGCAAAGAACTTCACCGCCAGCTCTTTCTGCGGTGCATCGTCGGTGACGGTGCCCGAGTAGCTTATGTAACTGCCCTTGACCTCCGTGCGCTGCCCGGGAGACTCACCGGGCACCATGTAGGATACGCTGGCATAACGGTCGGCCATGCCGGGCGCCGACAGGTTGATCTCGTCGGGCAGCTCGAGGAACCTGAGACCGTGCTGAATGGCTACCGACCTGTACTGGAACATGTAATCAATGACCCCCGTCTCTGCCAGTGCCACCAGATCAACCTCCTTGGGCCTGATGTATTCGGTATCCTTTTCCAGCAGTGAGTCGGCCAGTCCTGGCCTGCCGTAAAACTCTTCCGCCAGCCTGGCGGCGAAGACGGTACGGTATCCGCAGGGGTCAGCGTCAGGGTCACTGCGGCCGACAATGACATCATCCCTGAGAAGTATCGATGGCCAGTTCTCTGCGCTGATGAGAGAGTCATATGCAGATCCGTCACGATAGGCAATCACCAGCTCGTTGGTGGCAAAGTGAATGTTCCACGATGCATAACGGGGTATCAGCATAGTGCTTACTACATAGTGGTCGGCGGAGAGCATGATGTCACAGCTCCTCCCGAGCTCGGTGATCTTCCTCGCCGAATGGAGGCTGCCGGCCGCCTCGGAGAGAACCCTGACACCGCTGTTCGCCTCTTCAAAAGCCTTGCTCAGCTCCCTCACCGGTACCGAGAGGCTGCCGGCATGAAATATTGTAAGAGTCTGAACACTGCTGCGTCCGCCACAACCTGTCAGCACAATGAGCAATGAGAGCACTGTCGCCTGCAATATCCTCATTTTTTGTCATTTATCTCGTTAATACGGTTGAAGAACACCTTTGCGATACTCTTCATGGCAATATCAGTCTCATGGCGGAGGCTGTTATAGGCGCTCACCAGCTGCCTGCCGTCAGAAGACAGCAGGGTGCGCCCTCCGGAGGCTCCGCCGCGACGCTTGTCCACCAGCCTGAAGCCCAGGTGCTGCTCCACATCATGCAGTATGCCCCAGGCCTTGCGGTAGCTCATGCCCTGGTTGCGTGCCGAGGCTGTCAGCGATCCCGTCCTGTCAAGGTCTAGCAGCAGGGCAAAGCCCTCGCCGTCGAGTATCCTCTCCTTCCTCACCGTCTCGAGCCACATCTCGTAGCTGAGGAAGATATCGTAATAGGGCTGCCCCTTATGTCCGGCCATAACCACGATTATTAAGAGTGTCCGGCAAATGTACATCTTTTGCATAACGCTTCCAAACACTGTCGGTTCAGTCTGCAGTCCTCACTCGGCAGTCGGCAGTCTCTACTGCTGACTGAAGACTGTGGGCTGCTGACTGGTCACTGCCTACTGCCTATTGCCTATTGCCTTTTTAATATATTTGCAGCACCAATCAGCATCATATGAAATACAACAAAACCCTCCGCCGGTTTTTGCAACTGATCAATCTTGAGAGCGATCTTGACGAATATGAAAACATCCATGAGACCATAGAGAAGGAGCTTGTCTTCAAGGGTACCAACCTATGGATACTGGTCTTTGCCATCCTGGTAGCCTCCGTGGGTCTCAACATGAACTCCACGGCGGTGATCATCGGTGCGATGCTCATCTCACCCCTGATGGGGCCCATCAACGGGATCGGGTACAGTATTGCCACCTACGACTTCCCCCTCTTCCGGCAGGCAGTCAAGAACTACACCTTCGCCGTGGGTGCTGGTCTCGTTGCCTCCACAGCCTATTTTGCCATCACCCCGATATCGACTGCGCACTCGGAGCTGCTGGCACGCACCAGCCCTACAATATATGATGTCCTCATAGCATTTTTCGGTGGCATGGCAGGCATTGTGGCCATTACCAGCACGAAGAAAGGCAATGTCATCCCGGGTGTTGCCATCGCCACAGCCCTGATGCCTCCTCTCTGCACGGCAGGCTACGGGCTGGCGACAGGACAGTTCCCCTACTTTTTCGGAGCGCTCTATCTCTTCACCATCAACACCGTCTTCATTGCCCTCTCGGCGCTTATCATTTCACAGATACTAAGGCTTCCCATCAGAAGCCTGGTTGATGATGGACAGAAGAAGAGGATTAACCGGATGATCTCCTTCGTTCTTGCACTGGTGCTCATCCCAAGCATTTACTTCGGCTACAACCTTGTACAGAAGGAGAACTTCATGGAGAGAGCCGGGAGATACATTGAGAATATCAATGTCGTTGAGGGCAACTACCTGCTCAGACATGACATCGAACCCAAGACGAGAACCATCAGGCTTGTTTACGGAGGCACTTCGCTGACAGACCAGCAGAAGGAGGAGATCACTGCAAGGGCAGATGATTTCTCGCTTGAAGATGTGAACGTGGAGTTCCGGCAAGGTTTCTCCTATGCTGACATGGCTCTGAAGAACAGTGAGGTGGAAACCCTTAAGGGGGAGATCAACCGTCTGAACCTTGTCATAAGGGACAGAGAGGCCGCCCTGAGCAGTATCGCAACAAAACAGCAAAGAGGGAGCCAGCTGCTGTCGGAGCTGACTATTCTGTATCCTCAGATCAAAAGCGTCTCTGTTTCAGAGATCCTGAGTTACGCACAGGGGAAGGAGTCTCCTGACACCCTGGCCCTGGTGGTGCTTGCCCTTGACAGGAAGGGGCTGAAGGAGCAGGAGAAGGAACAGGTGAAGAAATGGCTTTTAACAAGGCTTGAGGCCGACAGCCTCAGGGTGGTGTTCGGTCAGTAACCCTCCGTCACCTTATTGTCTTCGGTTCCGTCACCTGCGGTATTCGGACAGTGACTGCAGGATCATGATAATTAGCCACATCATCAGTGTGGCATGGCCGGTTCCGCAAAATGTCGGGTGTGAGTTCATATGCAGAGTACTGCTGACGGTACACTTCTTGCCCTCATTGAGAGTATACCTTTATTTTTCAGCCTGTTGTGAATTGGATAATGTTCTTGTGTGAACCAGCAGTTCACGGCCGCCGGATGCCCCGTGTCCGGGAATTACAATCTCTGCTTCATCGAATCTGCCAATTATCCGCTCAACTGTTTCGCAGTAGCTGGTGACATCACCATCAGCAATGTTTCCCAGATTGTTCGAGTCAAGGCTCTTGCAGATACAGCCCGGGAATAGTATTTTCCCTGAAGGTATCCAGACAACGATATTGTCCATGGAATGAGCTGGTCCCGGGAACCAGCAGCAAATCATCTTGTCTCCGAGCCTGAGTGTCAGGGAATCAGTAAATCCCACATCCGGTACCGGCAATCCTTTGCTCCTGGCAATGTCAAGAGTGAGCCTGTTTGCATATGACCTGATATTCTTGCTCTTGATACAGCCCAAACCTCCCATGCAGTCGTCATGCCAGTGATTGGGAATAAACCCGGTTATCTTCAGTTTCATCTTCTCTTCCAGATATGAGACCAGGATACAGGTCAGGGAATCATTCCACGGAGTATCAAACAGAAATGCTTCATCCCCGTCAATAAAAATAAGTCCATTGGCACTTACCCTCCCGTAGCCGGGGAGTTTCGCATAAGAAACATGGACAAAGGCATTATCGGATATTCTTATCAGGTCCAGATCAGGACAGATCCTGAGGGTGTCCTGCGGATAACAGGTCAGTTGCATAACAGCAAGAGTCAACAGAAGAAGTATCCTTTTCATGAAATAAAGATAATCGTATTTCAGATCTGTAGCCTGTTCTGATGCCATAATCCACCTGCCCTGCAGAACAGGTTTATCCTGATGCCGGAAGGATATAATGTTCCAGTACCTTGAAAAGACTGGACCGTGAGGTATAGTTTCCGCCTGTGAACACCACCACCATCTCTTTTTCCGGCAGTACCATGATCACCTGGCCTCCCCAGCCGTTGGCTCTGAACATGTGGGTCTTATTGCCTCCCCTCCCGACCTCGCTTATCCACCATGTATATCCATAGCCGTTTCTTCCTGAATCTTCTATCGGCAGGTTTATGCCGGAGTTGTTCTTATATATGGTAGCACTACTCTTTACCCAGTCCGAAGAAACGATCTGTTCCCCGTTCCAGGCGCCACTATTTAAATATGTGACTCCGAATTTCAACATGTCCCTGGGCCTGAGGTGGAGTCCGCCGGCTGTTTCATACTCCCCTTCCGGGAAAACATCCCACTTAATTGAGTCAATACCTAACGGGGTGAACAGGTACTGTTTGGAAAACTCCTCAATATTCATGCCTGTGGCATTTTCAAGTATCTCTCCCAGGGTGATCAACCCTCCTCCGTTGTATGTGAATGACTCTCCCGGGGTGCTGACAACTGGTTTTTCCAGCACGCATGACAGCGGGTCTTCATAGCATTCGATATAGAGGCGGTCAATATCATTTGCTGCTGTTCCGTGAGGAGCGTGCCACTCATCCCATTCCAGTCCTGATGTCATTGTCAGCAGGTGTTCGATAGTGATAGCTGACTTTTTGCCCGTATTGAATTGCTGATGATGCGGGAGGTAGTCGAAGACAGGCTGGCTGACGCTCTGTATGAATCCTCTTTGTATGGCAATATCGATACAGGCTGATGTGACGCTTTTTGTACATGACATTATCTGATGGAACATATTCCGGTCCCATTTGACAAATTCTCCGCGGTACATTGGTGCATCCCATACATACCTGTGACCTTCGAAATACTCTTCCAGTACAAGCCTGCCGCCTTTATATATTAACATTGAATGTACCTCGCCGTATTTTCCTTCGATAATCCGGCCGACAGCCCCGGCGATTTTTGCGGCATCCATGCCTGCTTCCTCCAGGCTGCCTGTCTCCAGTCCGTCATTTATGTACTCAGGTGGCTCATAATTATAATTATATGGAGAACTCCGGTTACATCCTGCATTTGCCAATGAAAGAAAGATGATGAATAAAAAAGCCTTCATGACCGCCTCTTTTTGTTAATATTAAATATTTGATCTATTGATCATTGCATGACCAATATACAAAAATCTCATAATCTGAACATGGTAATCAGGCAGAGAGATACCACCACGGGCAATATCGTCGCTGGAAGATAAATAGGTGGTCGGCTGCTGTCGGAGCTGACCATTCTGTATCCTCAGATCATAATCGTCTCTGTTTCAGAGGTCCTGAGTTACGCACAGGGGAAGGAGTCTCCCGACACCATGGCACTGGTCGTCAGTGCCCTGAATAAGAAGGGGCTGAAAGACCAGGAGAGGGAGCAGATCCACAGATGGCTGGCAGCCAGGCTCAAAACCGAATAAATCAAGGTGGTGCTTGAGGAGTGATCCTCCACAGCCATTACCTGATAATCCTCGGTTGTGTCACCCGCTGCTGTTTTGCCGGCACTGTCATCTTTGGCTGCATCACAGGTCCTGCAGGTTTTTCGAACATGCCCGGATTCATCTCCTTGCCTATCCTATCCACCACATTCGTCGGCGAGGTGCATGATGCACATTCGTCGATGAAGCTGCTGTAACCCAGGTTCTTGTTCTTGTAAACATAGGTGACCATTTCAAACGGGTGCTTGCGGTTCTTGTCCGGTATGAGGGCATCTCCCGGAGACATGTAGCTGTATGCCGCACTCCACGGTCCCGTTGAGGCTATGGCAGCTCCCGGATGACCCTCCAGGGGTTCCAGCGGGATGCTCTTGCTGAACCATATCTTAGCCTTTTTTGCCTCAGGGAACTCAGGCACCGGCTCAGCGGCGGTGAGCGAAGCATGGGGGGCATCGGCACCCTTTACCATTCTGACGTTGCCTGCCGGGGCCGTCTCGCCGTGGATGGCGCTGACCACCACGAAGCTGTTGCCGGCAGAGACCGTTTCCAGGCCCGGCCTTGACGAGAAGGCGAGGCCCTCATGCTCAATGGCTGATACCAGAACTCCCTCCGTCTCTACCCAGTCAGACTCAATGGTAAACCCTTCTATTACGGCACGTGCCTTCACCTTCTGCCCGGGCTCAAAGGCCAGCCCTGTTATTGAGAAGGTGCCCAGGGGTGAGTTCACGGTCCCGCGGTTGGGCATAGGCTTGTCATTAAGAGACTGCACCCTGGATGCCTGCGGTGCCGTAGCCTGGGCCCTGGCTGCCTGTGGCACAGTGGACCGCGGGGCAGTGGCCTGCG
>CAYPKP010000014.1:27054-42892 GCA_964411345.1 uncultured Rikenella sp.
CCGGTGCGGGTGGCAGCAGCCTGTGTTGTGCCGGTGCGGGTGGCGGTGGCCCCCTGGGTCTTCGTTCCCTGCGGGGCGGTGCCCTGAGAGCCGGAGCTCTGGGGTACAGTGCCCAGCGGTGCATTGCCGCGGAGAACGGCGGTATGGCCTGTCTGGGTGATGAACTCAATAGGGCCGCGGTAAACGGTGAGGCTGTTCCTGAACTCATTGATACGCTTCACTGCCTCCTGCTGCGGTATCACATCCATGAACCTGTCTGCCGGAGAGCCGCCCGCAAGCGCTGCTGCCGCACCTGATGTAACTCCCTGCGGAGAGGCGGCAAGCCTGGCCCATTTGCTCCGGGATCCGGCTACCGAACCTTCTGCCAGACCCGCAAAGTAATCGGCTGACCAGAGCCTGATCTCCTTGAAGGGTATGGTTGCTTCAACGGCAGGACTGGCATTGGGAACACCTGCCAGCCTGACCATTACCCTGTCTCCATTCTTCAGGGGAACATCCCTGGCAATGAAGACCCCGTCACCGTCAGTATTAACGGTGTATTCACTGTTGCTGCCCGCCGGATGGTCAACGATCACCGTCAGCGACCCGCTGTAAGGGACAGTGTCCAATACTCCCGGCCTGCTGCCCGGAACAAGGCTGTGAACCTCACCAGCGACATAGTCGCCCCAGGCACATGCCTCGTGGATCACCATATCATATCCGTGATAATCGGGCTTCTGGTATTTCCACAGTGAATAATAACTGTCAAGCAGAGTGAACTTCTTCGACACTATCTTTCCGCCGGCCTTGAGTCTCAGACCCACATCGGCGTCGAGCGTCATGCCGTCGGTAGCTACCGTCCCCTCCATGCCGCCGTTTACATACACATCGAGGGCGTTATACCCCTTGACCTTGAGGTTGGCGGTACACTGAAACCCCATGAAAGCCTTCATCTGCGAAGTTATCTCATAATCAACATCGCACCAGTAATCGAGTGTCGAGACATTATGAATGCTTGTCGGTATGTACCAGAAGGTGCCGCCCCTGGCTCCCATCGCCATCTCTATCCCCTGATGGATCTCCACTGCAAGGGTGACATGACCCTCCAGTGTGCCGAGAATGAAGAGCCCTATCTCGCACTTGCCCAGATCTGACATCTCTATCTCCGTACCCCAGATGGGAGTCTTAACCTCCTCATGAAGCTTCATGCTGGTATATATCTTCATGTCGACCTGCTCCGAAGCCAGGAAAACAAGGCGGTAGCCGTTGTTTTTGGAGTATTTGCCTTCTACCCGCGGGTTGGCGATCACTATCTGCCCGTCCAGTGTAACCGTCAGGGAGTCATTATCGACCTTGTCAATGAGGAAGGTCACACTGTCGAACTGAAGATTCACCGCGTATTTGTTGTTCAGCTGCAGTGAGCTCTCCACTACACCCTGAGCCAGCGAAACCGTGTTTGCCAGTGTGACGGGTACCTCCTGCTCGGGCACCTCGATATCCTCAAAGACGGCCGACAGCGGTGGCCTGAGGGCTATCATCTGGTTGTCATCCACCGGCTCTGCCTGCATGACAAGGTCGCTCTGCGGATCGATATAGACCGAATCGGGATGGGGTCTGAAGGCTCCGGCCGACAGGTCCAGGATGCCATCCTGCTTCAGCCTGATGCCACTCTTCTGTGCAGGTGTCAGCGCCCTTACATTGCCGGCAAATTTGTAGGTGACATTTTTGAAATTACCGGGTTTTTCACCACGGGCCATGGCACGGGCAGCGGCAGGGTGTACGGACTGCTGATCCGGCTGCAGGTCCTGCACCGTGATTACTCCGTCATACCTGGCCGTCTCGGCTATCTTCAGCTGCTGCGATCTGACCTGAAGTGACAGGATCATAGCAAGGAACAGGGGAAAAATGAGACTCCTTTTCATTCGATTTTTTATTTCATTGGACAAATGGAACTTACATGAGAAGAAATCATATCTTGCTGCGAGTTGCCCCTCATGTAAGTCTTTTATCAGGGATTTTTCAATGTGGCATATAAAACGTTCAAAGGCTCATCTTTCGTATGCGGCAGCAGCATTTGATAACTGATTCAAATGAAGAAGTCAGCATCTCTCCTGCCTAAATTCATAATTCTTAACTCTTAATTCTTAATTTTACAATCATGCCAATCAAACTGAATTATGATGAAAATATCTGATTACCCGACCTTTAACCCGAAATGGGACAAAAAAGAGACAGAGAAGAAGACAAAGAAGATGCTGAAAGAGATAGGCGAGCTTCAGCATAAGATGTACGCCCAGGGAAAGTACAGCATGATTGTGGTTCTTCAGGGCACTGATGCTTCAGGCAAGGACGGTATCACCAAGGGACTGCTCAGATACTGCAATCCTGTCGGCATAGAGGTGCACAGCTTCAAGAAGCCCACCGATCTCGAGTATTCGCATGATTTTCTCTGGAGGGTCCACCAGGTCTGTCCCGCGAAAGGGGTGATGCAGGTGTTCATCCGGTCGCATTATGAGGATATACTGGTACCCACGGTTGGAAAATACATACCTGAAGATATTGTCGAAAAGCGTTATGAGACAATCAACACCTTCGAGAAGATGCTTGAGGATCACGGCACGAAGGTACTCAAGTTCTTTTTGAATGTATCAAAGGATACGCAGAAGGAGCGCCTTATGGAACGCATTGAGATGGAGGAGAAGCACTGGAAGCACAAGGACGGCGACTGGGAGACCAGGGAGCAGTTCGACGAGTATCTTGAGGTTTACGAAAAGATCCTCAACCGGTGCAATGATGTACCGTGGACCGTAGTGCCGGCCGACAAAAACTGGCAGAAGCTCTATGCCACTGCCACCGTGGTGCTGAAGACGCTGAAGGCGCTTGCCCTGCAGTGGCCGCCGCTGGTCTCGGAAAGGTTTAAGCAGGCAGTAGGGAGTGGGCAGTAGGCAGTAGTGTGATTTACTGCATGATACGCAAATTCTGCATGGATTATGCCAACACTGTTGCCTATTGCCTATTGCCTACTTCAGTGCCACCGTCTTGCTTACAGTACCGGCTTTGCGCGATTCAAATTTCACCTCCACATCGCCCCTGCCGCTCACCAGGAACTGGTATTCGATCTTGCCGAACCCCGGCACCTGGCATAGTTGCACTTCCGGCTTATGCTCCTTGTAGTCTACCTTACCGGTATAGATATCGGTGAGCCGGCCTCCGCTGACCACCTTTGCATTGCGTCCGGCAACGCTCAGCACATCCGGAGGATAGAGCTTGTTCTTCATTGTCTCGTGGGTCACTGACGGCATGGCTCCTTCATTCACCAGCCTAACCCTGACACTCCACAGATCGCCGCTGAGCTTTTTCACCTCGAACACATCCATGGTTATCTTCGGGGTATTGCCGGCAGCGAAGATCACTGCTGAGGCGTTCCTGTGCACAAGATCCTGCAGCATGAAGGGATGCGGCAACCGTGAGCTCAGCTTCACCCACCCGCCCAGCTCTATGTCGCCATAAAGCGGGTGTTTATAGGGTTTCCATTCGCTGTAGAGCTCGCCCTGCGTCACCCTGTCGTTGAACTTGAGCCTTTGTCTCTCCGACTCGGATGCCTCTCCAAATCTTGACCTCTCCTCCTCTTTCATCCTGAATGAGCCGTCGTATGTCTCCGTCTCCGGCTGGAAGAGCTCACCCACCATTGAGTATGAACCGACAAGGTTGTTGGTGAAGTCGGTGAAGTCGCCGTATGTAGAGTAAAGGTCCTTCCAGCTTATCAGGTATTCATAGCCCGGAACGATTTTCTCAATATTTTTGCCGAGGTAGTCATAGACGGCAATGTCGCCCTGGGGCAACTCGCCGGCTGACTTGAATGAGGGTCCGCGAAGATACATCCCTCCGTTGTTGTGAAAGGCAAATACCAGGATGATGTTCTTCCTTGCCAGCATCCACTCGGCAACGGCCCTGATGCCGGAGCCCTCAAAGGGATAGTTGCCAGCCCCGTTCTGTACGTAGGGTGGCTGCCAGTTGAATCCCCAGTTGCGGTTGCCGTCGACATACCCCTCTGCGTCCTCGTTCACCTGCCCGTCACCGTCGTTGTCAATACCCTCCTGGCCCAGCCTGGTCCACTCACCCTTCTCACCCGGCTTGACAGCCACCATCAGGCGCGGATCCTGCGGGTCACTGCGGTACCTGCCGAGAGTATCCCTGATCCTCATCGTTGATATGTTGCCGTCGCCGTCAAGATCATCGGGACCGTCCTCGTCGAAGAGCCCGTCGCGGTCATCGTCAACGGGTATCCTCAGTCCCCGGTTGGTGCTGGGTGTGTTTGCATCCTCAAAGAAATGGGCTCTGCCGTCAACGTTGACAACAGGAATGATATAGAATGCATTGCGGTCCACCACTTCAGTGATCTCCTTCAGCTTTCCGTAATTTGTCAGCAGCCTGTTGGCAAGATAGAGGCACACCTCCCCGGCCTGTATCTCGTTGCCGTGAATGTTGCCGTCGGCATATACTCCGGGCTTCGACATCGGGTCGCCGGTCTTAGGATTGTTTATCGTCAGCGCCCAGATGATCCTTCCCTCTTCGCTCTTACCCACCTGGTCAAGGGAGGTGAGCTCAGGGTAAGCCTTGTTGAGTGCCTTGAGGGCATCAACCACCTGCTCATAGCTGTAGTAGAAATCGAACCGCAGGGGCACCTTCACCTCCTGGGCCTGTATCATCATCACGGTTATGGCCGTGAGAATTATTGTCGAAAAAAATCTTTTCCTTTCCATGATTAACCTCCGATATTAATCCGTTTTGTATCTCTCCCTGCCTGGCTCGACTCAAGCTTCAGCGTTACCGATGACTTTTTCGGTGCCATGATCAGCCAGGTATGCTTTTCCGATTTCATGCCGCCGACGGCATTCACCGGCGTTCTTTTGTATCCGGAGAGTAACGTGAAATCCTCCCCCTCCAGGATGAGTATGGCGGGTGCGGGGGCCTTGTTCCTCTTACCCATGGCCGTAGGCCAGGGGAGGTAACCGCTGTTGGTCACCCAGGCTTCTATCTCATAGACTCCGCCGCCCTTCTCCGTTGCCTTCATCCCGGTTATCTCAAGCACGGGCAGCCGGCTTACAAGCTCGGCAATGTACGGGAGATGAAGGTCAAGCAGCGAGTCAGCCATGGCTGCCGGAGGAGTGTTGTCAGCAAAGGGTACAAACCCTCCTATCTCCACCTCACCCAGGTCAGGATGGGTAAAAGGCTTCCACTGCACGAATCCCTCTCCGGGGGTGTGACTGTCGAGGAAAGCCAGCAGAGCTGTCTCCTTCGGATCACCTTTCTTACCGTCGCTCTTCGGTGCAGGCATCTGCTTTATCATGCCGGCCATCTGTGCCGGCGACACCTGCCCGTTTTGGACCATAGTCATGGCCATCTTGGCGTTGTACTGTTCCGGGGCACCTCTCTCCTTCAGGAAGGCGGTGATCTTCTCCTCTCCCAGCTCCAGGAACTCGGATGATGACATTTTCTCAAGGGCCTCCACGGTTATGCCGCTGCCCTCCTTCTTCTCCTCCTTCGGCTTCGGCACACCCCAGAGATCCATGGTGAATACCGGGACTCCGAGATGATAGTATGCCCACAGTTCGAACGAACCGTCTTCCGGCTGTGCAGGATCAAACCGTTCCCCTGTTACTCCCTTCTTCTTGAGGTACTCCTTGTAATCGGAGGATATCTCATTGTAAAAGTCCAGGTCCTCCTTCATGGGGTTGATCACGGCACCCAGCCCGAGGAAGCTGGCGATCATGCTCTCATCGGCAGTCATGCCGGGCGGCATCATAGGCTGGACCAGCTCAATGATCTCGCTCATCTTGTACCTGCGGGAGGCATCAAATCCCATCTGCTTCCCTATCTCCTCGGGTATGCGTATGTTCTCGGCGTCGTAACTGCCCTGCCTGCCGCCCTGCGGAGGCGAGAGGAGGAAGTTGGTCTTGCCGAAGGTTATTACCATGGCCAGCTCCGGATGCTTGAAGGCAAATCTGATAAGGGCATCAGCCTCGGGCGTCGATCCCGGGAAAAGGCCGCTGCGCCTGCCGAAGTTCTTGAACAGGTGCGGGAAGTTGATGTTCACATCCGTTCCGCCGGGCGCGTCCTCGTTGTATTCTCCGTCACCGTCGTCGTCAATGCCCTCCGTATAGAGCTTGTATATGCCCTTCTCCCCCTTGACGGCATCAGCCTTGCGCATCAGGCGCGGCTCGCCCTCCACGGGAATCCAGGTGCCGTCATTAGCCTTCACCCTCATACGGGTGATGATGCCGTCTCCGTTGAGATCGTTGTACCCGTCCTCGTCGGTCAGCTCGTCGGTATCATCATTGAACGGGGTGCCGTTGGCAGCGTCAAGGTAGAGAGGCTTCTGAAAATAGCGTGCGTAGGCATCAGGATTACCCAGGGGCAGTATGTACCATGTGTGTCCCTCCTGCATCTTCGGGTCAGCCACGATGCGTGAGGCCAGCGAGAGAGCTGCCTCAGTGGCCAGCGGGGTGGTGCCCGACATGTTGGCTGTTACCAGCACCGCCGGCATGGCACTGCCGGCCTTGCCTATCTCGAGCATCAGCATCTCCCTGCCACCCGGGGTGACGGCCATGCTGTGCACCTTCACCAGGGCCGGAGAGCTCTGCCGTATCTGTTCAATCCTTTTGTTCACTGTGACCGGATCACTGTACCTGTCAACTGCTGACACGATGCCGTGACTGATCACCAGAAATGCAATGAGAAGAAGAAAGCCTCTCATTGCAGGTTTAACTGTTTTTCTCATCTCAGGGTAACTTTATTTAACTTCAAATCCGAATAGTAATATGGGTGATATGGTTTGTTGCGCAACGACTGATTCATCAATCGTGGCACTATTCTGCCTGCAGTCCAAACAGCCCATTGTAGGACTGAAAAATATAGCTGTCAACCCATCTGTAGAACTCCGTGACAGCCTCACTGCGCTGAGCCTTTCGTTCCGGCATCGAGAAGGCCAGCGTGGCGGCCCTGGCAAATATCTCCTCCTCGACAGGAGCAAGCCTCTGGATAAAGCCTGTCTTCTCTTTGTTAAGCAGCAGGGCCACGTTCATGTATTTGCCACCCGAGCCCCTGGTTATAGGAAAGAGCCTGTGCTTGAGGGCCATGGCTGCATCGCATAACGGTGAGTGCATATCCTCCTTCATGCTCAGCACGCGTGGCAGATTTCTGTCGGCTGTAATCCATACCGGCACCGCCACGGTGGTAAGCGGGAATCCCATCAGTGTCCACATCATGGCCTGTGAGGGGTCTTCGCCCCTTGCTGCTCCCACCACCATTATTGCGGCGGCTGTCGAGGTGCGCGGGATAAAGTCGTCGAAGTTCACGAAAGCCCTGCTGCTGGCGTCGGCCGGCATATCTGCCCTCAGGTTGACGCCGGTGAGGCCGTGGGTCAGGTTGCGCGACAGGCTGTTGAGGAGGTACTGCGGGTCGAGCCTGCCCTGTGCCAGTGCCATGTTAAGGGCATCGCTGGCAGCGGCATACCTGATGTAGCCACCTCCCTCGCCCACGGTGCCGGTGAAGGAATGGTTTGTACGAATGATGAGTCCGTAGGAAGCCAGGGCCGGGTCGTTGGCATCTATCTTTCTGTAACCGAAATTGCCGGTCTCATAATAGGCGGCACCGCCCTCTGCATCGATGACTCCGAAGTTGGCATCCACACCGAGCGGCTTCGGCATATCGCTGAGCATCTGCTCAAAGTCGGCCAGGGTGGCGCAGGAGGCCAGCGCCATTTTCATCACCACCCCCTCGCGGTCGGATAGTCTGGTGGTGTCGCCCTCGTTGTTGTTATAGGCTGCCGAGTTCATGATGGCGAAGCCTGCAGAGTTGAATCCTCCCCAAACCTCCTCCTTCCATGACGCTTTGGAATCGACGAGCCCTATATAGGGGTATTTGCCGTCGGTGAAGAATGCCAGCGCATTGTCGAGGGTTCCGGTATCGCGGTTTTTGTAGAGCAGCGGCCTGCCGTCAGGAGTATGTTTGCCAGACATGATGAAGGTGGTGCATGACCACACCTCTGCGGTGGCACCGGCAAGCAGCAGCAGGAGCACAGATAGTGTCAGTTTCTTCATAGGGGTTAAAAAGTTTGGATAAAGTTATGTTTTTTTTAACCCATCCCTGCCCGGAGGCTTTTTCATTAAGGTTTTTTAACCTTGCCCGGAGTAACGCCGCCGGCTCTGGCGCGGCCTGCTGCTGCAGAGTGCCGGCTGTCGTCAACTGCCGGTTGCCGAGTGAAGAGTGCTTCAAGTCAGCCAGGAACTGGCGAAGGTGGCCGACTGCCGTCCCGACGTATTGCAGACTGCGGACTGCTGACTGCCGACTATCTTATCCTCTTCCCCTCTATCTTCTGCCCTCCCTGGTAAAGTATCATCTTATTGACCTTTCCGTCAGGATCAGCCACGAATTCAACCTGTGCATCAACCACCTTCAGGAAGAATTTCGTTTCGTTTTCTGCGAAGATCTCAAACTTCGACTGTCCCGTTGCCTGGGTGAAGAACCTGTCTCCTTCACGGGTGAATGTAATAGTGAATCCGGGCTCTATCTGGTACTCCCCCGCATATCTCTCAAGAATTTCTTCAGCAACTTTCATCTCTTTCCTCGCCTCCACCTTTTTGTCCGTGAGGTTCCAAGTCATTACCTCTCCCCTGTCGTCGCTCACAACTGAAGTAATCTTGCCGGAGTCATCCCTGTTGAACGTAAAGTACATCAGTGAGTTCTCAAAGATAAACCTGTCCTTTTCAACAGGTAT
The DNA here is from genome assembly GCA_964411345.1 of uncultured Rikenella sp. Classification (GTDB taxonomy): domain Bacteria; phylum Bacteroidota; class Bacteroidia; order Bacteroidales; family VadinHA17; genus SR-FBR-E99. Next base: position 35,813 of record CAYPKP010000014.1, read on the forward strand.
CAACTTCCTTCTTGATCCGCCCGGCCTGATGACTGTCAGCTTTCCTTCTTCAACAACCATGGATGTTTCAGTACCTTCCTTGTTGGCATAAACACCTTCATACTCCTTCAGGCTTGATTCATCAAGTTTGATTTCTGACATTTTCACAGGCTTGCCTATAGTGGCTGCCGCAAGTTTAAGGGCAGAGAATTCAGGTGCTTTTCCTGTGTTATTGGAAAAGAGTGCAACAAAAACATCCTCCTCCGGCAGGTAAATCGAAGAGGTCAGGTAACCGTTTATCCCTCCGCCATGTTCTATTGTAGGGCTGCCTTGGACCTCGCTCAGCGACCAGCCATAACCGTAACGGGTATCCTTGCCGTCAGTGAGCTTATATGATGTCCATGCCCTGTCAAGACTCTCCTTCTTAACCAGTTTGTAATCCAGCAGAGCCCTGTTCCATTTGTACAGGTCATCAACTGTTGACATTATCGAACCTGCAGCATACGGCAGGGTCATGCTCATGAAATCGGCATTGACAGTGCCTTCTTCTCCCGGCTGGTACCCTGATGCTCGCTTTTTCACGATCTTCGTGTCATCTCCGTAAAGAGTTGAGGTCATACCCAGGGGTATGAAGAAGTTTTCCTTCAGGTATTCAGCGTATTTCTTGCCGGACACTTTCTCTATGATACATCCAAGCAGGAAGTATCCGGAGTTGTTGTAGTTCCACTTTGTGCCGGGGGCAAACTCCATAGGAAGGGGTTTGATCTTCTCTACAACTTCCTCCGGGGTCATGTCAGTTCTTATCATGTTTCCAAACTCAGACACGTTGGTGTAACTCTTTATCCCTGAAGTGTGAGTCAGCAGGTGCTCTATCGTTATCGAGTGCCCGTGCATGGGATAATCGGGCAGGTATTTGGTTATCTCATCCTGCAGTGACAGCTTGCCCTGCTCCATCAGCTGCAGTATGGCCACAGCGGTGAACTGTTTGGTGATGGAGCCTATCCTGAAGACCATATCGGGTTCCATCGGCACATTCAGCTCAAGGTCGGCCATGCCAAAAGCCTTCCTGTAGATCACCTGTCCGTCTTTCGCCACCAATGCGGCACAACCGGTTCCGTCAGGCTTGAATTGTTCAAGAAGAATTTTGTCATATTCCACGGCCAGCTTTTTAAGATTAAGGGGCTGTGCTGCAAGCGGAACGGCAAGACTAAGAGCTACTGCTGACAGTATTACTGTTATTAAGATTCCTGCTTTTTTCATGATCATGGTTTTATGGTGATACTCAATAAAGACGGAAATTTGACATCTGTGCGGCAATCAGTCATCAAAGTAACATTAAAAATTCATCTGAGCGAAGACAACAGCGGTATTGTTTAAGATTCAAATCCGGTGCCCTGACCTGCATATCCGGTAATGGAATGTTTACTAAGTGTCGGGAAAAATATTTGACTTCGAGCAACATATGGTGTATCTTGTATACCGTATGTATTATCAGCGATATCTGATTATTAACAAAACATTGTACCTATGAAAACAAAACTTCTTGTCCTCCTGCTGCTGTTGATGACAGCATGTACCACAAACAAACCCATGACCGATGAGCAGATAGCCGCGGTAAAAGAAGAGGGATCAAGCGTGGTAAAAGAATTCTTCGACGCACTGGTCAAAAGTGACCTGGAGAGGATGACCAATATGTTGGAAAACAGTCCGGATTACAATTTCATCGTTGGAGGTGATGTCTACAACTATGACCGTATGGTCGAGATGGCAAACCAGTACATCCCAATGGTTGAAAGACAGACATTCGATACCAAATTTGAACAATATGTGATTGTCAGCCCTGAATGTTTCATCTATACATGGCATGGGAAAAACGGCATGATAATGAAGACAGGCGAAGAGATCATGATGGAAGATTACCTGGTCACATACTGTTTCCGCAAACATGATGAGGGATGGAAGCTCTTCACAGGACATGAATCTGAAAAAGTTCCCATTCCGATAGATACTACCGCAGTGCCGATTTAATATTGAATTAGGCAAGTATTGCTCCGCCTGCCAGTCTGAGCCGCTGAATGCCCTGCTCTGGCAGGCATATTCAATTGATATTGCCGGCTTAGACCGTGAACAACTCCTCCCGCGGTGTGTTAACTGTGAAAGACAACTGCTTGCGGGATGCGGAATCTTATTGTAATATTCACCTTACTGGCGGCTGGCACAACTTCTCTGACAGCTCAGAAGGTTGAGAAGATCGGCGTTGCGGAGCTGGAAGAGATACTCGCCAGCCCCGGCAATGAACTGCATGTCATTAACTTCTGGGCTACCTGGTGCCCGCCGTGCGTCAACGAGTTGCCGTACTTTGAGAAACTCTCCAAAGAGTATGAGGGCAAGGGGATAAAATTTATCCTGATAAGTCTCGACTTCCCGAGCCAGGTGGAGAGCCGGCTCATTCCATTCCTTGATACCAACAAAATTACGGCTGATGTGAGGGTTATGACCAACATCGACTACAACAGCTGGATAGAAAAGGTAGACGAAAGCTGGCAGGGAAATATTCCCGTGACCCTCTTCTTCAACAATGCGAGAGAGTTAAGATACTTCCACCCGGAGGAGCTGGAGGAAAGCAAACTGAGAGAACTGATAATGAAATACTTAAAGTAACTAAACATTAAAATCCAACAGAAGTCATGAAAAAATACCTGTTCCTTTCACTTGCCGGCCTTCTTATGGCCGCACTTGCAACCGGCCAGTCGCAGTACAAGGCCGGTGACATTGCCTCGGATTTCAGCCTGAAAAACGTTGAGGGCAAGATGATATCGATGTCGCAGTACAGTGATGCCGACGGATTTATTGTTGCCTTCTGGTGCAACACCTGCCCGGTAGTAAAGAAATACGACCAGAGGCTGCAGGATCTGCACGCGAAGTATGCTCCCAAAGGGTACCCTGTCATTGCGGTAAACCCCAACGATCCTGCAGTTTCGCCCGGTGACTCATGGGAGAAGATGAAGGAGACGGCAGCAGCAAAAAACTATGCCTTCGAGTACCTCTTTGATGAGACACAGGAGGTAGCCCGCAAATACGGCGCCACCAACACACCGCATATTTACATCCTCGCATGGAAGGATGGCAAACTGGTTGTTGAATATGTGGGTGCCATCGACAACAACGCCGATGACCCCTCGGCAGCGGACAAAAAATATGCAGAGGAGGCCCTCAACAGCCTTATCAGGGGTGAAGAGGTTGCCGTGGCAGGCACCCGGGCCATCGGCTGCACCATCAAGTGGAAAAAGGGTTAGCACTCTGTAGCCTCTTCGGCGTGAGCACCGAATTTTTCCCTGAACCTGCTTCGCCACTCCTTCTTCGATCGCTGGTCCTGCCTTGCGTGCGGGGTGATGGCCATTTGGCAACCGTGTGCACTGTCAGACAATCCCCTGCCGCCACTCCGGTTGCAGGTCCGGATAATAATGAGTACATTTGCATTGATTTAAGCTTAAGCTGCAGCTGCACAGTCAGCATATCTCCTTCATTTTCAGATCTCGAGGAGTTCTTTCTATAGTCGATGCCGTACGCTGAGTAGCTTAATGCAGGAAGAAGATAACCTCCGGCAAGGAACAGCGGCAAGACTCTTATTTTCAATAATAAACACAGACATTATATGGCAGGACCGAACAACAGTTACATCAAGAAGCAGAAGACGGAGAAGCGTCTGAAGAAGAGAAAAGAGAAGGAGAAGAAGAAGCAGCAACGCAAGGAGAATTCTCCGGGCGGAGGGTTGGAAAACATGATCGCCTACGTTGACAAGTTCGGCAACATCACATCCGAACCGCCGGAAGAACAGCCGGAGACTGAGATGGAAGAGCAGCCGGAAGGTAAGGCGAACGACTAATCGGAAGTGCGGGCTGCCATCAGCTCTGCAGCTTCAATGCACCATAGCAGTTCATTGATGAACCTAGCAGCACGTTTATCCGCTGCCGGCCTGTCCGAAGGTCTCCCCTGTTCATCAAAGCTCTCCGAAACCCGTGGCACGGGGAACATTGCCGGAACAGTCCAGGCACCTGTCTTCCACAGAGAAAACTGAATAGACGTGATCACCTGCGTGCCGCCAAAAGGACCGTCGGAGACGGTGGAAATGGCGACAGGTTTCCGGCGCCACTCATCATAGAGAAGGTCAACAACATTCTTCAGGCTGGCAGGATAGCCGCCGTTGTACTCCGGCACTACGATTATCACCCCGGCAGCACTGCGGATCCGCTCCGCAAACTCCAAAGCCCCGGGAGAAGGCTCCTCCTGCAGACGCAGCCGCTCATCAAATAACGGGAAGTTATATTCCTGAAGATCAATAATGTCTGCTTTCGCTATCTTATTCTCCTCAAGGTAATTACTGAAGTAGAGCGCCACCCTGTGACTTTTGCGGCCGCTCCTGACGCTAGATGATATTATAGCAATGGTTCTCATAATCAAGATGTTTATTCTTACTGTGATTAATGCTTTTACTGCAGAGCAGGTGAACATACTAAGCGATAATCCCGGGAATGTACCGGAGATCTTATGGGGAAAACCTGTGGTGCATGCCCCCAAAGTTAAGAAATAAATGCTCCCCACCCGGCACTCTGACGCTCCTCCATGAGTCTCCTTTTTATCTTTCTTCATTATTTGTTCATCTTTGAATAGTATTTTTGTGGCAAATTGAAAAGATGCAAGTTGTCCGCCTGATATCTTCCGGTTTGTTGCTTCTGTTGCTGCCGCTGAACGCAGTTGCACAGGCCGACACCGCAAAGTCTGCTGCCGGAGAGGATATTCATTCCCTTTATACCGGTACGGGATACGGCAACAATATGATATATCTCGGTTCGACCATCTCACGTGACCTGCCTTTCGGATACGGTGCACTGTCATACATTATCGGTGGTGAGCTCAGCCTGACGGGTGCGGCCTTCTATCTGCCGGGACTGGAGCAGTCAGCTCCCTCCTTTTACAGTGCCTCCATGGCTTACAGTCATGATTTCAATTCGTGGTTCGACATCTCTGCAGGTGTTTACAGATACATGGTCAAACCTGAACTTACCGATACTCTCTTCAGCAATTTCAACTATGCCGACCTGACACTGGGCATCGACTGGAGGATACTCTACACAGAAATATCGTACGGTGCTTTCGTGATGAGAGAACCGCCTGCCTACCTGCAGGTGAAGAACTCAAGGTATTTCGAGACCCCCTCTTTCTTTAGGGGTAAGGCTACATTCTCATTCGGCCCCTATGCCAACCTTCTTTTCGGTGACCTCACTACAGCCAGCATTATGGAGGGGACAGAACTGATAACCACAACTCAGACGCTGGTCACCCCGGTCACTGTTCCGGTCTCTTCAGGAACAGGCATGGGACAGGGTCAGGGGCAGGGTCAGGGCCAGGGTTCAACCGGAACAGGCACCACTACCACTACCACTACCACAACTACAACCACAACCACCACTGAAGTACCGACCACCACCACCGTCTATTCGGATAAGTTCGACCTGATAGAGATGGAGTTCGGGCTGCCGGTCTCATTTAACCTGCCCTTCATGTCGCTGGAGGCTGATGTCAGCTATGTGCTTCCGATGTACTCTGATCCACTCTACCCTGGTCCGAAGGGTTTTGTTGTCATGTTTTCGGCCTTTCTGAAGATTTTCTGATATTCAATTACTTTCCTGGCACAGCTCTGCAACAATATAATGCATGGGGTGTCGTTGTTTATGCACGGTCTGTAACAGCACACTACTGCCAACTGCCTATTCTCCACTGCCTCCAAAAAAAACTTTGGCATAATGTTTGAATTTCATTAAACCGAAGAGACAGTTCTTCCAAAAAGTTCAAAGAGATGAAAAACTTAATCTACACATCGATCCTCGCAATCCTGATGGCCTCAGTGACGACAGTCAGGGCACAGGACTATCCGGAGGAATACCTGGGTCTCCCGGGTGACAATCTGAATCTCTACGCAGTGATGAAGCTTTTCCAGGAGTCTGAGACTCTCGAAGCCTTCGAGAGAAATCTCAACGACGAGAACTCCCGGATCAACAACCTCGACCTCAACGGCGACAACATGGTTGATTACCTGACTGTCTCCGACTATGTCGACGGCAATGTTCACAACATAGTGCTGCGTGCAGCCCTCGACCGCAACGAATACCAGGATGTGGCAGTCTTCACCGTGGAGAAGCTCCGCAACGGATCGGTACAGATACAGCTCATCGGCGATGAGGCGCTTTACGGAAGAAACTACATCGTTGAACCCATATATGCTGAAACACCTAATCCCGGCTACCGTGGCAGGACCGTCTACAGAGACAATGTCACCGTGGTAACTACCACATATTATGAAGTCGCTGCCTGGCCGGTGATCAGGTTCATATACAATCCTTACTACGTCAGCTGGCGCTCCTCGTGGTACTGGGGTTACTACCCGGTCTACTGGAGGCCCTGGAGACCCTACTACTGGCACTTCTACTACGGATATCACTCGCACTGGTACCCTCACTACTACGCACACTACCGTTACTGGGACCGTCCGAGGTACCACCGCTACCACGACTATTACTACAAGAGTGTCAGGGCATACTCTCCCAACGTCTCACACAGGATAACGGAAGGGCACTACAGGAAAACCTACTCCCGGCCCGAGATGAGGCGTGACGGTGAGGCTCTCTACGCCAGCACCCACGGATCGCGAAGCAGCACAGCCCGTCCTGCAGCATCGTCGGACAGCCAGAGGAGAAGTTCGTCTGCCACCAGCTCCCGCAGCTCCGCCAGCCAGGCAGCAGGACAGAACGGCGAATCCCGCAGGTCATCAACGGCAGTACAGAGCAGGAGTACCACCAGGACAGGAGCCTCCCAGGGCGGTGACGCAAGCCGCAGGTCATCAACGGCAGTGCAGAACAGAAGCACCTCCGGGTCGGCCGCCTCGCAGAGCGGAGATATGAACCGCAGGTCACAGGGCAGCAGCAGCGGAACGGTCTCAAGGAGCAGCAGCAGCAGCAGGAGCAGCGGAACGGTCTCCAGAAGCAGCGGCAGCAGCAGCAGGAGCAGCGGAACGGTCTCCAGAAGCAGCGGCAGCAGCAGCAG